>JBEKTH010000052.1:0-24500 GCA_049516255.1 Verrucomicrobiota bacterium | reverse complement strand
TCACGTTTGGAGGACAAACTCATAGTCAGGGCTTCGGTAACCATGAATATGAGTCAACGTATCAGCAGACCCCTCGTCCACTGCCCAGCTCCGGTAACATTTAATTTGAGTCAAGTCGCTGCGTGCGGGCGTGTAGTGATTCAGATTGACAATCCCCGGTTTTCCTGCAACGATGGCCGCAACCCGGGGAAAACTCAGAACTTCCGGATGATCGCATTCAAAAACGAAAAGCCCAGGGTAAAGCCCAGGGACAGCAGGGCTTTGTTTCCTTCGTTAGCTTCTGTGAAGAAGCTTTGCGCTCTTGATGGTTAATTTTGGACTTCAGCCTTTTTTCTTTTCAAGTGGCCAGCCGACTGCCAGCAGTGGAACGGGATTTACCACTTGCCCGCAGTGACGCGCATTTGAATCGAACAAATCCCGCCCAAAACCCCCTCCGACCGCGTTTTAATGCGTTGGCACGCCTTGCGCTAAAGTGTGCCTTACAAAACGGATTAGCTAAAGCGGCGGGGTTGCGCGAGAAAACAAGAACAACCAAAAAACAAGGAAAACGCGTTATGAATGCAACTTTTGAAGCACCCGAACCGATGATGAAATGGAGGACCACGAAGCCGGCCAAGCGCAAAATCCTGCTGGCGGACGACGATCCCGCCATGCGCCAGGTCCTGCGCCGGCTGCTCACCGAGGAGGATTTTCTCGTGCTGACCGCGTCGGACGGCGCCAAAGCACTCGAACTCGTCAATATCACACGATTTGACCTCGTGCTGCTGGATTTGAAGGCGCAGGCCGAAGAGGGGTGGGAAACCTTCGGGCAACTTTCGGCGCAAAATCCGCTGTTACCGGTTGTCCTGATTACCGATCATCCCAACCAGTTTTTCCACGCCGTGGCCTCGGGCATCGGTGCCTTGCTGGAAAAGCCGCTCAATTTCACCCGGCTTTTCCACACGATTCACAACCTATTGCAGGAACCGGCGGAAGAACGCCTGGCGCGTTTCATGGGGCAGCCTGCCGCGTTTCACCACATCCCGCCGTCGACCGGCGCCCCTCAAAAAATCTGGAGGGTCAATTGAAATTCAACGAGATCAACGACGTGAGGACGCGGCTGCAAACCATAAATGAATGCCTGCGGGCGCAACCTTTAATGTGTCCCGCGCATTTAAACGGCAAACCGGTCGTTTCCTCGAACACGACCAATAAAAACGACCGGTTTGCCCCCCTTTCACCGCCCGCCGTTGATTTTGCCGTGCGGTTCACGTTGAAACCGCCGACGGCGACAGTGTGTGTTTATTGGTTCTGAGGAACACAGCAAACAAGAAACGAAAGGTACAATATGAAAACTAAAATATTACGTACATGGGCGGCCATTTGTTTATTGGCATTGACGGCGACCGCGGGCTACCGCGTGTGGGCCGATGACGCGGCGGCAAACGGCCCGGCGGCGAAACTGGACAAGACGTACACAGGGACGGTCGTTACCGTTGACCCGAAGGAAAGCGTGTTGGAGGTGCGGGGATTATTACCGTTCAGCCACAAGCAATTCAACCTGGGCGACACGTGCACCTACACCATCGTGGGCCAGGACAACGGTGCGGTTAGCGACCTGCGGCCCGGACAACGGGTGGCGGTGGGTTATCAGGAAGCCAACGGCGTGCCGGTGGCCGACCGGGTGACGCAGCAACCGATGCAGTACGAGGGGATGGTCAAGGCGATTGACCCGAAGGCACAGACACTGACGTTGCACGTGGGGATCATGGACAAGACGTTCCAGATACCCGCGGAATGTGCGGTGACGTTGCGCGGCGACAAGTCGGGCACAGTGGCGGACATTCAAGCCGGGGATCATGTGACGGTGACGTATGAAGTGCCGGAAGGGAAGGCGACGGCGCGGGGGATTGCGCAGACCAGCGCGACGTTCACGGGGGATCTGACGGCGATCGACCTGGACCAAAAGACGCTCAAGGCCAAGGCGACGTTCAGCACGAAGAAGTTCGAAGTGGGCGATGACTGCGCGATCGTAATCAATGGCAAGCCGGACGGGAAATTGACGGATCTGCGGCCGGGCGAAAGCCTGGCGATCAGCTACGACGAAGTGAACGGCGTGAACATTGTGAACCGCATTGCGCCGGGAGGAGACCAGAAGAGTTCCGTTGCTTCGTCCGCGCCAACGCAGATGGGTTACTAAAAATTTGGCCCGTCCATACTCCGGGCCAATCTCGAGCACGTCCTGAATCCGGGCTATGTTTCAGGACGTGCCTTTTTTTTTGTGGCGAACGATTTTCTTCTTTACTTTTGGGGCGTTACCAACAAGAAGGGTGCCTGGATTTCCACAAAAAGTGCGAATAATTGATTGCGACAATAACACACGGTCGATTCCGCCGGCGCGTGGGTTTTATTGAAATGGAAAGGCACCCGATATGCGACCGACGAGAGAACATTTTATCCGCATGGCGAAGGCCGCCGCCGTTTGCGCCGTGTGGACGGCGTTTTCCGTGCAGGCCGCCACGCCCGACCCGGGGACCGCCGTGAATGTCCTGTGGGACTGGTCGGGGGTCATCGGCACCGGACAAAGCCTGGCCGTCGGCGAGAAGGGCTGGCCGGTTGCCTCCACGAGTCAGCCGTACCACAATCTCAAACTCTCGACCGGGCATCTGCCCTGGCCGATTGATCCGAACGACGCCAACCTGACCCTGGTGCCGCTGGTCGAACCCATCGGCCGGCATTCCACAAATTACCCGAGCTCGTGGCCGGACAACATTGCGGGCGAAACCCCGCATTCGGCCATGGCCAACGAAATCACCGCCCTGGTCCGGACTGCCTCGGGCCGCGACTTCGTCGGGGTTCATACCGAAGTGGGTGAAAACGGGCAGGGCATGATTTACCTGAAAAAGAACGCCCGGCACGTGGGCGTCAACGGCCGTTCCTACGAGGCGGCCATCATTGAAACCAAAGCCATCACCCGCCTGGCGAAAGCGGCCGGCAAAACCTATAGCGTCGGCGCGATCACCCTCACCCACGGCGAAAGCGACGCGGGCAATAAAGATTACGAGAACGAGCTGTACCAGTTGTGGACCGACTACAATGCCGACCTTCCGGCTATTACCGGACAGAAGCAAAAGATCCAGATGATTGTGTCGCAGCAGAATTCGTGCGCTGACCGTTCCCCTTCCACGCTGGCGCAATGGAAAATCGGGGTCGATCATCCCGCAGACATCGTCTGTTCGGGTCCGAAGTATCAATACCCGTCCGCGGAGGGCATTCACCTGACGGCGGACGGCTACCGGGAACTCGGTGAAAAATACGGGCAGATCTATTACGAGCGGGTGATTCTCGGCCGGGACTGGCAACCGTTGCAGCCGACCACGGTGGAACGCCAGGGTGCGGTCATCACGGTTCACTTTCATGTGCCGGTCGCACCTCTCGTGTGGGACACCACCTTTGAGCCGCCGCACCCGTCCGTTGAGGAATGGAAAAACGGCAAGGGTTTTGAGGTAAGCACGGTGGTGGGAGACAGGGTGGCCATCGCTTCCGCGGCTATTTCCGGGGATGCGGTTGTCATCACCTGTGCGTCAGATCCCGGCCCGGGTGCGCGCGTGGGTTACGCCATGATCGGAGAAAAGTCCCGGATGGCCGCTCCGTTCGAAGGGACCTTTCGTTGGGGTCTGTTGCGGGATTCCGACCCGTTCGTTGGCGCCGTCACGGGAAAGGCGCAGCCCAACTATTGCGTAGCCTTCGAGCTGTCCGCGCCTTGAGCCGCAGGCAGGACGTGGGAACCTTCCGGCCAGTCGAACGGTACGGTCACTTCGGACCTCAACCTCATTCCCTTCCCGCCGGGCGTCGTGCCTCACTTCTTCCCATTCCACCACGTTTGGATGTCGTTCGCGGCCTGATGGGCGAGGGCAGGGATGCCATGGACCGCGTCGCGCAATTCCGGGAAAAAGTGGACGCCCAGCCACAGGAGGGCGGCGGCCACCGCGAGCCACACCAATGCATCCAGGAGGAACACGATGGGCCAGGTCCATCCCGGCCGGCCCGAACCCCAGTAGCACGCGCGTCGCGCCACTTTCAGCGGTCCCGCGATAACGCCGTAGGCGATGAACAGCAGCAGCGCGGCGACCCACGTCGGTACGTTGGCCGGCAGGGCCAGCCCGAGCACGGTGCCGGTCGCCAACAGCGAGATCAAGGCGCAGATCCACAGGACCGTGGCCGCGCCGTGCAATATCGAAAGCACCGGCAACGTGAAGCCCATTCCGGGATGAAGGGGAGCATGCTCCGTCCAATAGCTGTGCCAGTTACACCGCCACTGGTCTGCGTTTGCGCGCATTTCCCGCTTGAACCGGCGCTTCCATTCACGCCGCGCCTTGCGGTCCGGGAAACCTTTCATCGCCTCGTAATATCCTGCTTTCGCGCGCCGGATGAATTCCTGTGCCGTGGATGGGTCTCCGGACGCTGCCGCCTTTTCCTCCGGCGAACGCGCCTCGGGCACCACAATCGCCATCACGACATAAACGAGCAATCCGGTGCCCCAAAATATTGTCAACAGAACAAAGGCCAGCCGCACAATGGTCGGATCAATGTTCATGTGGGCGGCAATCCCGTTGCAGACGCCGGCGATCATCGCGCCCTCGTGAATCCGATAGAGCCGCCGGGGCGGTCCGCCGTGTCCCGCTGCCGGTTCTGTTCCCGCCGCACCGGGTCCCTTCGTTTTGCCTGGGGCACCGGCGCCGTCGGCACCCGTGGCTGTGGTTTCACCTGGAGTCGCCTCGATCGGTCCCATCTCCGCCAGGACGGCGGCGACTTCCTTGGTCTCCACAACCGTCTTGTGGCTGGCCAGCAGCGCGCGGAACTTCTCCCCGATTGCGCCCTCGATGTCAGAGAGGATTTCATCCCGGTCCGGGTTGCCGTGCAGTTGTGCGGCCGCGGTTTCCAAGTACGCGCGCAGGGCATCATAGCCGCCTTCTTCGAGTGGATACGCGTTGCCGCCCAGATTGATGGTGATGACCTTGTTCATGATAGGGTTGTCTCCGTTCTATTTTTGTCCCAGTTTTTTCACCGTCCCGTTGATCTCGCCCCAGTATTCCAGGGTTTCACGCAATTGCTCCCGCCCTTTCTGGGTCAGCTCATAATATTTGCGGGGCGGCCCGGCCTCGGATTCCTTCCATTCGTAATCCAGCAGTCCTTCGCGGCGCATCTTGCTCAACAACGGATACAGCGTGCCCTCCTGGGTCGCGAACTGGGTCGCGCTCAGTTGTTTCAAGATGTCCGCCACATAGACCTTTTCCGCCGCGATGATCTGCAGCACGAGGAACTCGAGCAGGCCCTTCCGGATCGCGGAAAATTTTTCATTCACACTCATGATTAAACGTCCAGCAAGCTACCTTTTTGTATAAAGGTAGCTGGTCTTGAGACAGGAGTCAAGTGGAAATTTTTCCGGTCAATCGATGGAGAGCAGAGCCAAGGATGGCGGGGGCAGGGTCGCTGTTGGGTTTTCGCAATTTTTCCCGGGGCCGGCTTTGTTTGCAGGAATGACGCAAGCAGGCAGAACCAAAGCATTTGCTAAAAATGAGCCTCAAATAACCCTCAACCCCCAACGTCCTGTCCCGTCGATACCACCATTAGATTGTTAGAATCTTCTGGACACAATCCTGCGATGAGCGTATTCAGCCAATCAATCCCGAAAATCCAACCGGTTTCAACTTATGAATGAATCCAATCCCGAAGCCGCACCTGCTGAATTCACTTCGTCGCCTTCATACCAGGATCGTTCCACTGGCCTGACCATCTTCGGCATCATGACGTTGTTACTGGGCGGCCTGTGCGGACTGCTTATCCTGTTGATGTTGGTTGGCCAGATGGCTGCCGCCCGGCTGAATCCGCCGCAGGCCAATTTTGCGATGATCCC
The DNA here is from genome assembly GCA_049516255.1 of Verrucomicrobiota bacterium. Taxonomy (GTDB): domain Bacteria; phylum Verrucomicrobiota; class Verrucomicrobiia; order Limisphaerales; family UBA11358; genus UBA11358. The sequence goes on along the minus strand of JBEKTH010000052.1, from coordinate 18,604 downwards.
TGCCATTATTCTTTATGGCGGGTTGGCCGTGGCGTTGGTGTGGCTGGGAATCGGCTCCATCCAGGCCCGGCGTTGGGCGAGGGCGTTATTGCTCATCTTTTCCTGGAGCTGGCTCGTCGGGGGAATGATTGCCATGGCATCCATGGCCTATGTGATGCCCAAGGTGCTGGCACAACAATCCGCTGCCGGCGGAACTCCCGATCATCCGGCCATGCCGGCGGCGGCAATGGGCGCGGTAATGACCTTTATGTTTCTGTTTTTGGGCGTCTTTTTCATCCTTTTGCCGGTGGTGTGGATCTTTTTTTATAAGAGTCTGCATGTGAAAGCCACGTGTGAGGTGCGCGATCCCGTGACGCGCTGGACGGATGCCTGTCCGTTGCCGGTGCTGGCCTTCTGCTTGTGGCTGTTGTTTGGTGTGCCGATGCTGCTGCTCATGCCGATTGCGGGCCACGGCGTGATGCCGTTCTTTGGGATGTTCCTCACCGGCCTGCCCGGTTCACTCCTCTGTCTGGCCATGGCCGCCCTTTGGGCTTATGCCGCCTGGCTGCTTTATAAACTGGATGTCCGTGGCTGGTGGCTCATTCTGATCGCGTTTCTGGTGGTCATCGTGTCAACCCTGATGACCTACGCACATCATGACCTGGTTGAAGTGTATCGCCTGATGGGCTATCCCGAGGTGCAAATTGAACAAATTCAAAAGACCGGCATGCTGACGGGACACCGCATGAACTGGCTGACGATGTTTTTCATGGTGCCTTTCCTGGCCTATATCCTTTTCATCAAAAAATATTTTCGGCCCAAGGTTTCGGCCTGAGACGTTTGACGGATGCAATGGGTAAAACTGTTTTGCCGTTCAAATTCCGTCATGGAGGACAGGAAGACAGGGGACCCAAGCGGCAAAGACCGAATTCTAAAGGCCGTTCCATTTACGATCGGAAAAATAGTTTCCGTGTCTTTTGTGGTTTCGCGGCAGATCTTCATTTCCTCCGTTTGCCCCTGTAAGAAGACCCCCACTTTCGTGTCTTTTTGCGGCCATTAAATTTGTGTTTATCTGCGTTTATCTGCGCAAGCGGCTGCCGAATTATCGTGCCGCCAATCCGGAATGCCCGCCGCGCGGGATCGTCCGGCGCCTGCATCGTGTGACTGCCGCCGCAGTACAAATGCCAGACGGTCGTACCGGATTGGGACAGCCTGCGAATTGTTTGAAATCGGTAGCGTCAAAGATCCCACAAAACCGTGTTGGCAAGGGATTAGCTCTTACCCGGCACGATGGACGCAATGTTGTGGATCATACTTATCGCAGCGCTGATTCTGGCGGCTGGCACCGTGGCATACTTTGAACTGGCGTTGCGTAACAGCCCGTTTTCACAGCCCTCCCCGTCATCCCCCGGCCAACGGGAGGTCAGCAGCGAAGCGGAAAGCAAGGCCCAGCCAGCGTCGGCCAACACCCCGGCACCCGGTCAGGTTGCGCTGATGCCATCAGCCCTCCCGCGCTGCGAAACCGGGCACAGTCAGAGTTGAACGAAGTTTCTTAATATCCACCACCAACACCTGTTCTTAACACCCCGGAGTTTACCGCCGGGAAATTTTTAAAGACGCACCCTTTTCAAGACGCACCCAGTCGCACCCCCTTCCTCAGTCGTTCGTCGTAACACCACACATCAACTCATGAAAGCAGTATTTAACAAGGCAAATCGGGGCGCTGCGTATTGTCGCTTAACCCGCCTGGTCCCTTCGGGCGGGGCAACGGAGGCTGATTTTGACGTTCCGGGCCGACTAAACCGCGTCCGATGGGTCGCGGGTTCTGTGGGGCTTTTGACTTTAAGCACATTCCTGGGAGTCTTCACCCTGCAATCCCAGGCACAATCCTATGCGGCACTGCTTGAATTTACAGCCGATACCAACATGCCAGTCAGGCCGGGTTCGGCGTGGCATAGTGCCACCAATTCAGTGGTTGCGGTATTGACGTGGACCCGCCCGCCGAAGGAGGGGACAACCCCGGAACTAAAACTGGTCATTGAGCAGAAAGATCAGAAGAACCTTTCCTCTATTCTTGATAAAGTGGGAACCGAACGGGTCGAATCAACCCTGGTATCGGCCCGGGCGCTTACCGGGGATTTGATATCATCCCTGAATCGCGACACCTCGGCCGGGAGAAACCCCGTCGAGTTGATCGACCATCACGTCGCCTTGGTCTTTAGAGATACGGCGAGGGATTCCCTTGGAGATTACGTGAAGGACAATTACCATCCCGGCGGCATCGTGGAAATTCTTCGGGAAACGCTTCTGGATGATTCTTTCGACAAGCGAATAGTCTCTCCGTTTTCCCCGGTGGACGCGGGGAATCCCGGAACCGCCTATGCCAAAAAAGACGGCATCCACGTCGGATTACGAGATGTCTTGAGCGACAATCCCAGGGGATTCGTCACTTTCAGCGACAAGGCTGAAATTGATGTGACACCGAGGCACCCGTCGGTCACCCTGCGAGATCCCCTGTATCTTGACTACAGTCACAGCCGAAAAGCGTTGATCACCGCACTGGCTGTGAATTATCCCGACTGGCAGGTGGACCGGTGGTCCATCCCCAATGTTGGCGCAACGCTCTCGTATGTTTACGCCAACGAGAGTGTCAACCTGATGGCCGGCGCCGGCAGGTGCAATTTCGCATCAAGTCATGCTGGCGTCGAAAGCCAATACGGGGAGCAAGTCATGCTCTACGCGCAGTGCACGTTCTGAAATTAACTTGCCCCGTGCGGCCAACCGCCGGTTAACCACCGAGAACACGAAGAGCGCAATAAGCCCGTTGTTGCATACTCCGCGTTGAACATTTGAATAAATCCTGCTGAATTCGGCGCATGGCTGCTGGACAACTCTGGCTTTTCCCACCCATTCCACCTCCTCCGGGTTTGCAGATCGTTCCTGAGTTTCTCCTGTCGCCATAAGAGAGTCCCTTGGCGTCGTAATCCGTAGCGGAATTTAGGCAATTGGAAAACCGCGTAAAGCTTCCAACTTCGCCGAGGCTATGGAGGACAGGTCGCCACGCGGTTGATCTTCCTTCGTCCCGCAGTGCGGGACTACGACAGCCAGGCCGGAGGACAGGGGGCGGGGGAATTTAAAGGCTAAATTCTAAAGGCGATCTTACGAAGGCTAAATGCTAAAGGTGATGAAAAAGGCTAAAGGCTTCCACCGTCGCCGAGGCTATGGTGGACAGGGAAGGCGATTCACATTTACGATTTACGATTTGGGAGGACAGATTGTGTGCCTTTTTGCGGCTGTTAAATCCGCGTTCATCTGCGTTTATCTGCGGTTCATAGCAATTTCCAAAGTCTAAAGTCCAAGGCCCACAAACGGCACGGAACCCGCTGCCATTGGTCAGTATGAGCCTGAACCGTTTGCCCAGTTTCGTGCCACTCGCCCGCTTGTCCAGTCGTAGCCAGGCAGAGACGGATCAACCGGGTTCAGATGCCGATCGCCCGGCGTCATCGGGCGCATTCATGATATCCCTTTCACTGAATCTGCTGGCGGCGGTTTGGGGGTTGATGCTGCTGGTGAGCGGAGCCGCTCTGATTGTTTTCGTTTTGCTCACATCCAGGGTGGCCTTTTTCAGCAGTACCGATGCGCGCGACGCAGAGATTCAGAGTATAAAATCGGTAAATGACGTTGGCCTGCTTCAACAAAAGGCCGTGTTTGACATTTCACAAGGTTCCGCCAGCAGCGTGACCGCGACCTATCTCTGTCATATCGCCCTTTGGGCACTCTTGTTTATGATGATCGGGTCAATCGCGGGTCTGCTGCTGATTCGTTGGATAAAAAGACACTTGAGGACCGGCGGGTGAGGGAAAAGGCCAAATTCTGAAGGCGGAAGGCGGAAGTAAAACCGGCACAGTCAGAACACCGAACATCGAACATTTAACATTCAACATTCAACATTCAACGCTCAACGTTCAAACGAATGGTGCCGATGGAGGGGGGTCGAAGCCAAAAAAACGGGTTCACGTGATGGTGCGAAAACATGCATCAAGACCGCATAAACACACGCGATTATTCACCTTTGCCGAGCGACCGGCAGACAGCGATTCATGCACAAAAACGCACCAAAACGTGCAGAAAGTGTAACAACACTGTAACAACAAAATCGACTGACCAGAGGCGGCGGGGGGGTAGCTCGTTGCTGGCGACTGGAATTTGCGCGATGGATTCGTCCTCTTGGAAATTTTTGGCAAAAGGGCCTTTCACCGATCTGTTACGGTGCCACCGGCACAGCATTGATCTCGATTTGGTTGGTGCGGTCAATCACCGCTGTTCCCACGATACGGGAGTTTGATAACTGCCACTGCTGTTGGTTGGTGGCAGCTTGCTGGTTATCTTGCACAGTCCGGACAGCACCGCCGCCACCGCCACCGCCAAGGGTTGATTGCATGTTGGAACCCGCACCTGGGATCGTTTCCATGCTGCCAGTGAACACCACATTCCGTTTTAACGTCTGGTTCATTCCCACTACACGGAAGAGATAGTGATAGTTTTGTGCCGCCAATTGTTTGGTCTCGATCAATTGACCCGCGGTTGTCTCACCTTGCGGTGGCACGGGTGTTCCGCCCGGAGGCAAATTTGGCGCCGGCTCCTTGCGTTCCGCCTCGGTAGCTGCCTGCACAGAGCCTTGGTAAACCGAGCCATCCCGGTCCACGACGGACACGGCGTCCCCGTTTTGCAATACTTGGAATGATTGCAACACGGGCGCGGCTTGGGCGGAGGCAGACATGTTCTTGTACAGATTTTGCGATTCGGTAGCAGCAGCAGTCTGGGCAAATGTTTGCGAAATCGTGCCCCCCGACAAAGGCGCGGCCGCGACAGTTGGTTCATTAATGGCTGTTTTGGCGGGTTCCTCGCGGGTGACATTCTCCGTCAGCGCCAGTTCGGAAGATTCCTGGTTCGTCAGCGCGGCGAAATTGCCATTGGCCACGAGCTCGACCCGTCCGTCTGCAAAGAGCACCGCACGGCCGTTTTTGTCGGACAGTGAATACGCCAGTACCGCGTTTCCAGACAGGGTCTTCAAGTCCTTTCCGCTGGCGATATAGACGAACGGTTTTCCGCTGACCGAATCGGTGAGCACGGATTTTGTGCCCAGGGTGCTGGACAAATCGTCGAGTGATTCCGGCAACCGGCCGTTGTTGTTTTCGGCGGCCATTTGCGCGGCCACACCGATTTGCTTGAGATTGTTCATGGTGCTGATGCTTTGCGCCTTGTGTTTCGCGCCGCTCAGCGCCGGTAAGAGAAGCATTGCCCCGAGAAACGCCATGAGCGCGAATCCCAGCAAAAAGGCCCACTGCTGGCGGAATAATTGCCAGAGCGAAAGCGACGCCTCTTCCGTTTCCTCCGGTTTCAGCGCGTGGCGCGACACCTCATCCTGCAACCGCCTCCGCATTGCGGGATGCAGCTTTAGCGGATCGCCGGCGTCGGCCCGGCGTTTCCGTGCGTAAGCCCGCAGCAGTTTTTCAATTTTGCGTTCCGGTTCCATGCGTTCTTTTAGTTGGACGGGAAAACCCCCGGGTTTTCCCGAGCAAAAATTACGCGCGCGATCTCCTCCAGCCGGTCCAGACACTTGCTCAGGCGCGAACTGACGGTCTTCGGATTCAATTTCAATGTGGTGCTTAACTCTTCATAACTCAAATCGCCGAAGTACCGCAGCTCGATGATTTCGCGGCACGGTTTACCAACGTGGTCGAGGGCGGCGCGGACACCGGTCATCTGTTCTGCGTTCATCGCCCATTCGGCCGGTCCGGGCGCATCGGCCGGCGGATCCAGCGCGAGGCCGGTTTCGGGGTCCTCGGCCTGCAGCGAGACGGTTGTCTGGCCGCCGCCACGTTTGGCGGCGTTCCGCTTCTCGCGGTAATCGCGCGCCTGATTGGCGGCGATGCGGAAGAGCCAGGTCTGGAACTGGCTTTCGCCATGGAAGGACCCAAGGCTTTTGATGACGGACAGAAAGACTTCCTGACAGATTTCCTCGGCGTCTTCACGGGTAAAATCGGGTCCAAGCTGGAAAATGAAACGCCCTGCCGCCGCGTAATGGAGATCAAACAATTCGTCCCACGCGTCCGCTTCTCCGCGACGGCAACGCGCCAGCAGTGCCGCTTCCGAATCCATGCGGTTTTGACTCTATTTCAAACCCGCCCGTTTGAACAGGATTTCCACGGGAGCATTTTACGCGAGGTTCCGTCTGACTCAGCATGAACCGTTTTTTTGAGCGCGCGAAAATGCCGCAACCAGTGTTTGTTTCACGCGGAATTCGCGAACCCGCCAGCGGTGGTTCGAGGCCAAAGCGTGGATTTTCAACGGGATTGCCGCATGGCTTGGCTGATGCTAGGCGCATTTTTATGAAGCGAAGCTCATCCACCGGTTTTCAACTGCAACCAAGGAGATCGCCATGAAAAAATCAATCCTCACCCTTCTGGTTTGTCTGCTGACTTCCACCACATTTGCCCAGTTCATGTCCCAAGCCGGCTCGGCGGGCAAGTTGGTCGGCTCCAGGAAAACCCAGCCGTCCGGCAGTTTTATTTTCCGTGAAATCCTCTACGACGGTCGGCTGGCCGATGACGAGGCACGGTTCACGGTGGGCATTGACGCCGAAACCACAGGTGAAAGCTCGGCTCCGTTACTCGAAGGCGACGTGGCGGTGCTGCCGGCCCAATTGCCGGATGCGTTGAAAATCGTTCGCGACGGCAACTCTTACCTGCTGGTCGCGTCGCGCCGGGGACATTTCAAATTCAAAATCGATGTGGTCGTTAAAATCCAGCGCGACGAGCCGTGGAACCAGATTTCCTTTGAGGGACCGGCGGCGACCATTGCCTCCGTGACCGCCCAGGCCGGCGGTACGGACACGGAAGTGCAATTGCTCGCCGGTACGCTGGTGGACGCCGTACGGACCAATGGCATTTCGCGCGTGACTGGTTTTTTGGGTGCGGACCAGACCGTTGCTTTGCGCTGGCAGGGCAAAATTGCTGAGGTTGCGCGCAACGCGCTGTTGACCGTGGATTCCAGCATTGGCGTGCAAATAAACCCCACCGTCATCAAATACACCAGCCGGTTTCATTACGACGTCGTCCAGGGCAACGCCGCGCAACTCACGCTCACGCTGCCGGCCGCGCAGGCGCTCACGCGCCTCGAAGGCGACCAGATCCGCGACTGGCACACGGTTGTTGCCGGCGATCACCAAATGTTGACCATCGAATTCATAAGGCCCGTGGAGAACACCTGTGACCTCACGCTTTACTCCGAACAGGCCGTCGGCGCCGGCGATGCCTCCGCGGCTGTGTCTTTGAACCCGCCGCAGCCGCTGAATGTGGACCGCGAATCCGGGTCACTGACGGTTTCCGCCGAGGACATGCTGGTGGAAATTGAGTTGCTCACCGGCCTGCGTCAGGTCAATGCGCCGGACAACGCCGTCGCAGCTTACCGTTTCAACGCCCGTCCCTTCACGCTGGCCCTCCGGCTCAAACCGGTCGAACCGGTCATCAATGTGGCCGACCGCGTCGACACGCGGCTCGAGGAAACGCGGTTGCTGGTGGCGCACACCCTCATGCTCAACGTCGAAAGGGCCGGCATCTATACGCTCGAACTGACGCCGCCGCCCAAGTTTGACGTGGCTGACGTGCGCGGCGAGGGCGTCGAAGATTGGAAAGTGAGCGACGGCCGGTTGCAGGTGAGTTTTTCCAGTCGCGTGCTTGGCCAGCGCCGGCTCGACGTGCAACTGGAGCAGGCGCTTAAAACCTTTCCCGGGCAAATCAGCATCCTGCCGATGCTAGTGACCGGTGCGGCGAATGAAACCGCACAAATTGGAGCAGCATCCGCACCGGGCATCCGGTTGCGAACGGCCGAATTGAACGGCCTGGGTGAAATCCCGGCGAACCGCCTGCCGGACCGCGGGGATGAAATTCTTGCCTACACCGCCGAGCAGCCGGACTGGCAACTGACCATTGCCACCGAAAAACTCGCCGCCCGTGTCGTGGCCGACGTGTTCAACCTTGTCACCATCGGCGACGGTGTGGTGGGCGGCAGCGCGACAATCCGTTACAGCCTCGTGAACCAGGGCGTGCAGGAATTCAAAATCCAGGTCCCGGCGCAGTTCAAGAACGTTGAGTTCACCGGCCCCAACATCCGCCGCAAAGAATTAAACCAAGGGTCCGACACGAATGACATGGTCTGGACGATAGGATTGCAGGACAAGGTCTGGGGCGGTTACACGCTGGTGGTTACATACGATTATCCGTTTGATTCAGCACATGGCGACACCCGCCTGCCCGTTGGCGGCATCCACACAGTGGACGTGGAACGGGAGACCGGTTCCATTGCCGTCACCACCGCTGCCAGTTTGCAGCTTGGCCCGAAGGCCGTAAGCGACACGTTGCGGCGCGTGGATGAGACCGAGTTGCCCGCCGCCGACCGTTCGTTCATCACCCGTGCCGTTGTGCTGGCCTGGCAATATACCGGCGACCAATATGACCTGGCGTTGGATGTGCAACGCTATGCGACGGAACCGGTACTTGAGGCTGTGGCCGACCGTACGCAAATCACCTCGGTACTCACCGACAGCGGCGAGATGCTCACCCAGGCTTCATTCATGGTTAAAAACAACGAGAAGCAATTCCAACGCTTTCAATTGCCGAAGGACGCAACGTTGTGGAGTTGCTTTGTCAATGGCCAGCCGGCCAAACCGGAGCGTGATGGTGATTGGGTCCTTGTCCCATTGCCGCGCGACATGGACCGCGACCAGGCTTTTGCCGTGGACATTGTATACGCGCAGACAAACGGCGCGCTTGCTTCGCACTGGTCGAAAATCCTCGCACTTGACGCGCCGCGCACCGATGTGCCGAACACCTATGCCGAATGGCAGCTGCTTGTGCCGCAGTCGTTCCGACTTTCCAATTTTGGTGGCAGTATGAACATCGCACAAGGGACGACCTACGGATTGCTCGACGCATGGGAGAAATTCCTCGGGTTCTATGGCGAGGTTTTGCGCGCGGCTGGTGGGGCGATACTCTTCATCGGCTTTCTGGCGGCTCTGGTCATTGCGCTGGTGATTTCCGCGGTCCGGCGCGGTTGGAACGGCGTTTTGACCCTGTTGGCGGTGATGCTTATTCTGGCGATTCTCGGGTCCATGTTGCTGCCCGCGTTGTCCGCCGCGAAACGCAAGGCACAAACCATCAGTTCGGTCAGCAACCTCAGACAAATCGGGATCGCTACGCGCGTTTTTTCCGACAACAACGGTGACCGCCTGCCGAAATCATTTGACGAAATGACCAACGAACTAGGCACGGACCAGATAACTTACGACACCGAGACCGGCCAGCGTTACACATACCTCGGCGCCGGCATGTCGCTGGACAGCCTCAAACCCGATTCCGTACTCGCTTACAGCCCGATTGTCGATGGTCACTGTGAGGTGCTTTTTGCCGACGGCGGTGTCGAACAGATGACCGCCGAAGGATTTGCGGAATTGGCTCAACGTGGCCTGGTGCAGGTGGCCACGCCGCAGGAAGTCGCCGCGGAACAACAACGGGCAATCGCCCGCGGCCAATTCGCCAACCAGCCACCGGCCGTTCCGGTTGCGGGAGAGGTACTCAGTGGTTCTGCAGCTCCCATCAATTCCATGGGAGGAGGTGGTGGCGGCGCACAGGCGACAGTCGAAGAACTTCAAGACGGAGTCCCGGTCGCCGCTCCATCACCGGTCGCGACCATTGCCGGTATTCATTCGCTTCGCATTGAACTGCCGCAAACCGGCCAGCCGTTCCTGTTCACAAAGGTGCTCAATATTCGTGACGAACCGCTTTCCATCCGGGCGCGCATCATGTCGATGCACACTTTCCAAGCCATTCAAATGGCGTGGCAGACAGTGGCGTTTCTGCTGGGGCTCGGCGTGTGGTGGTGGCAATGGCGCCGGGTGGAGCAAAACAGTTTCGTCGTTACCATTGCACTGGTGCTAATCATCGGCTCTGTGTGCAGCCTGCTGGTCCAATGGCGCGCCCTGCATGACGCGCTCATCGTCGGCTTCCCGGTGGTGACTTTGGCTGTCATGGCCTGGCTCATCTGGCGCTACTGGCCGCGCAGCCACAAATTGGAACCGACTGCGCCGCCCGCCATGCCGCCCGTGCCGGACAGCAGTTCACCGCCCGTCCTCGCCGCCATCGTCCTGCTGTTCGGATTCAGTCTGGCCGGCGTGCACGCCGCAAATTCAGAGATCGGCGATCAATACCCGGCCATCGGTGGTGTCTCAATTGTCTCTGCCAGTTACTCCGGAACGATAAACGACCGGGTGGCGCTGCTGGATGCCACGCTGCAATTCACCTCGGCCACCGCCGGCCAGACCGTCCCGCTCTTTGGCGGCGACGTGGCGGTGCAGCAATTCACAGTCAAAGGCGGCAGCGCCGAACTTATCCGCGATGGGGATGGCGTTGCGGCGCAGCTCGAGAGCCGCGGCACCGTGACACTGCAGATCAAGCTGCTGGTCAAAGTCGCCGGGGACGTGACCAAACGGCGGCTGGCATTCGGTATTCCGCCCGCCCTCTCCAGCCAGGTCGTACTCGCGCTTGATGAACCCGGGGCGGACGTGGATTTTCCCACGGCGATAGCGTTCAAGCGCATTTTGGAACGGGACCAGACCCGCGTCGAAGCCGTAATTGGCTCCGGCGACCACATTGAACTGCTCTGGACGCCGCGGGTAAAGCGAGCGGCGGAAGTGGCGGCCACGGTGTTTTGTGAAGATGCCGCGTTGGTGACGTTTGGTGGTGGTGTGGTGAATGTGCGCGCGACGCTCAATTATCAGATCACACAGGGAGAATTACGCCTGGCGCGGGTCGAACTGCCCGCCGGCCAGCGCCTCCTGCGTGTCGAAGGGAAGGAAATCCGAACCTGGGAAACCAGAAATGAGAATGGCGTGCAGGTGCTGGTCGTGGATTTGCTCAAGGGTGTCCCGTCATCATGGAAACTGACGGTCGAAACCGAAAAGACCCTGACGGCGCTGCCGGTCAGCGAAACGGTAGCCGTGCCGCATGCGCTCGACGTAAAGCGCGAAACCGGATTGGTGGCTTTACGAGGGACCGAGGAGCTGGGGCTGTCAGTCGAGTCCATGTCCGATCTGGAGCGGGTGGACGCGGAGGAATTCGCGCAGACAAGCCCCGACAAAGCCAGTCGGCTGTACAGTGTGTTCCAGTTTGTCACCCCGGACTTCGCCCTGCGCGTGCGGGCTGAGACGGTCCAGCCGGAGATTGAATCCGTGGTGCGGAATTATTTCCGCGTGAGCACCGAGCAGGTGACACTTTCGTCGACGATTGACTACACAATCAAGCGGACCGGGTTGTTCGCGTTGCGCGTCGCTTTGCCCGACGGGTACCGTGTGGAAGGCGTTACCGGCGACAATATCCTGCAACAGGTCGAACGCAATGACGGTGGTGCACGCTTGCTGGAGGTGACCTTGAAGGATCGCACGAGCGGCAGCTATGCCCTGGGCATCGAATTGACGCGGAGCTTCAAGGAGTTGCCCCAATCATTGCCCATTGCCGGCGTGCATCCGCTCGACACCGCCAAGCTTACCGGCTTTATCGCGGTTTCCGCCGAGCCGGGCGTGGCGGTAAAAACAGAAACATTCGACGGTCTGACGGAGATTCCGGCCGTGTCCCTGCCGGATTACGCGGCGGTTGCCGGGTCGGGCAATGTGCTGGCCTACAAATTCATTTCGGCGGAACCGAAATCCGTGCCGGAATGGCAATTGCGCGTCGCAACCGAGGCGGTCGCCGCCTGGGTGCGCGCCGAGGTGGTCGACACCTTCACCTTCTCCGAAACGCTTGTCACCGGACGTGCATTGGTGCGTTATGATATTGCCAACGCACCGGTGAAGGAGTTGAGCATCCGCGTGCCGGACGCCTTCACGAATCTCGAAATCAACGGTCCCAACATCCGCAGCCGCGAACAGGATGGAAATCTCTGGCGCGTGGAATTGCAAAGCCCGGTGCAGGGCTTCTACACACTCACGGTCACGTGGGACCAGCCGCGCCCGGCAAAGGCAGGCGTGATGGGAATTGTCGGGGTGTCGGCGGAAGGCGTGGAACGCGAAACTGGCCTGCTGACCATTTCCGCGAAGGCCCCGTTGCAGGTGAGCGAATCGAGTGCAACGGACTTGCAGCGCGTCGACTCCGGCGATTTTCCAGATTGGGCCGGCGAACCTGACGTTTCGACTGCATTGGCGTATCATTACGTGCGTCCGGGTTACCAACTGACGCTCGATGTGCGGCGGTTTGACGAGGCGGAGGTGTTGCAGGCGCTGGTGGACAGTGCCCAATTCACCAGCGTTATGGCCGACGACGGTCAGATGATGACCGAGATGTCACTGTCCGTGCGAAACAACGGCCGGCAGTTCCTCGAAGTGGGACTGCCGGCGGGTGCCACGGTCTGGTCGGCCTTCGTAGCCGGGCAACCGGTGCGGCCAAGTTTGCGGGACGGCAAAATCCTGCTGCCCATCCAGCAATCCGGCGCGGAGGACGGGGCAATAACGGTTGACCTGACGTACGTGGGCACCAACACCTTCCCACACAACCGCGGCGCCGTGGGGTTTGTCTCGCCGAAATTTGACGTGCCGTTGAAGAATGCGCGCTGGGAAGTTTATCTGCCGCCGGATTACGACTATCAGGATTTTGGCGGCACCATGACGCGCGAAACCGCTGCCGTGCCGGAAGTGTCCTCCAGGAGTTTTTCCATCCTCGACTATTCGCTGATGGAACAAGTTAACAAAAAGCAGGGCGAGGTTGAGGCCCAACAGGACGTTAACGATGCCCGCCAGGAACTGGCCAATGGTAACGTACGCGAGGCCAGCGCCAGTTTTTACCGGGCCAAGGTGAAGTCAGCCAAAGGAGCAGGGACGGAGGACGATGTGAAGCAGTTGGAAAAGGATTTGCAAAACGCCCAGGCCAGCAACTTGATCAACGCACAGAGTGAATTCAGCTCGCGCAACAATGGGCAGGTTGCAGGCGGGATGGATACACCCGCTCCGACCGGTGGCCCGGGCTTGCAATACGACGCTGCCGCCGCCCAACAACAATGGGCGAAACTGCAGCAGGCGCAGGAAATCATGGTCGCGCAGGCGCGACCCCTACACGTGAACTTGCCCGTGCGCGGAGTACATTACGCTTTCACCCAGGTTTTGCAGACGGAACCCGACGAGCCGATGACCATTCAAATGCAGGCGGCCAGCACGAAGGCGGTCAGTTGGCCGGGGCGGCTCCTGGCACTGGCGGCGGCATTTCTGGTGCTTTGGGGATTGGTCGCCATGGTGTCGCGCCTGACGGTGCGGACTCGAAACTCATGAACGAACGGAAATATTTTGTTCGTGGCCGCCGTCGCGGCTTGTTAACTTGTGCGAGACGATGCCAATGCCGCAGCAACCATTTCCCGCTGTCGTTGTTTCTATTGCCAGGACCTGCCATGACGCTTGCTCGCTTGCGATAATGAGACTTTCAGGTTGCATTTTTACGTGGCGAGGCGTATAGCTAACATTAGCCTCTATTGTTTTAAAAGTTAGTAAGTAACCCCAATTCTGTTATGAAAGCCAAAGTTCCTATTGTCATCACGCTGGCCTTGCTCGCCCTCTTAACCCTCAACTCCCAAATCTCAACCTGTTTTGCCCAAGGCAGCCTCACGCCGCCTCCGGGTGTGCCCGCGCCGACGATGTTGACGCTCTCGCAAATCGAGCCGCGCACACCGGTGGATGCCACGCATACGGGAAGCGGCGGCAGTTCGGAATTCCTCATCACTCAGCCTGGTTCATATTACTTGACCACGAACATTGTTGGCGTCAGCGGCGAAAACGGGATCAACATTTCCGCAAACAACGTCACGCTTGATTTGAACGGCTTTTCTGTCCAGGGCATTTCCGGCGCTTGGTCTGGGATTTATATTCATGCTGGCTACACCAACGTCACTGTACGCAATGGCAACATCAGCGGCTGGACTTCTGGCTCTACCAACTACTCTGGCGTTGAATGTTACGCAAACAACGTCATTCTGGAAAACCTGAATGTGTCCGCTTGTCATTTCGGCATCTATCTCGGCAGTTCCGGCGTGGTGCGCGATTGCAACTGTCAGAACAACACCTTTATCGGCATTCAGGTAAATGCCGGCCAGGTATCCGGCTGCGAAGCGTTGAACAACGCCGCGACTGGCATTTACGTGGGTTCAGGCACTGTGGTGGACTGCCTTGCGCTGACCAACAATAGTTTTGGAATTTATGTGATGACTTCGGGAACCGTGTCCGGCTGCACTGTAAATAACAACAGCGAATATGGCATTTATGTCGGGAACTACTGTACCGTCAAGGGTTGCACCGCAAGCGGCAACACCGGCGGGCCTGGCATTTATGTCGGCGGGAGCGGTTCCCAGATCGCCGGGAATACTTGCAGCGGCAATAACTCTGGCATCGAGATTTATGGCGCCCAGAATCGCATTGATAACAACATCATCGGTAACAACGCCACGTTCGGCATCTATGACGTATCCGGTGCGAATGCAGGCAACAGTATCACCCGTAATTCAGCGCCAGGCAACCCTGACGGCGGTTATTTTGGCACTTCCGGCAACAGCGACTATGCGCCCGTCCAGACGCCCAGTACAGCCACCAGTCCGTGGGCAAATTTCTAATAGGTATCCAAATGAAAGCCATTATTTTGGCAATGATACTATTATTCGGCTGGGCCGCGTCGCCAGTCCGCGCAGCCACGACGATTGACCCCATAAACAAATATGCCTACGGTGCAAATTTCGGCTGGATGGATTGGTCCGGCGGGTCTGGCAACACCGCCAATGGTGCGGTCATCGGCGCTTATGTCTGTTCCGGCTACATTTATTCCGCCAACGTCGGTTGGATCAATCTCGGCAGCGGCTCGCCCGCCAACGGCATTCAATACCAAAACGATTCAGCAGCCGATTTCGGGGTCAATCAGGATGGTCTGGGAAATTTGAGCGGTTATGCCTGGGGCGCGAATATCGGCTGGATTAACTTCACGAACACCGGCGCACCGAAAATCAATATGATTACAGGTCAGATGAGCGGCTACGTCTGGAGCGCCAACTGCGGCTGGATTTCCCTGAGCAACGCGGTGGCGTATGTGCAGACCGACACCATCTCACCCGGTGCACTCGCGCCTGATGGCCTGCCCATCGCTTGGTTGCTGACCTACTTCGGCACCACCAATGTTAACGCCAATGCCGACCCAACCGGCAAAGGTATGACCATCGCGCAGGACTACCTCGCGGGCACTGATCCAAACAATGTCAACAGCATTTTGCGCATCACCGCCGGGAGCTTTTCGTCCGGCGGAACTAGCGCCGCACTTACCTGGAACAGTGTGCCGACGCGCTACTATTATATTTTGAAAACGCCGAGTCTGGGATCACCTGTTTGGACGGATAGCGGCTTGGGACTCATTTCCCCCTCCGCCGGTTCGACCACCGCGGCCAGCTTCACCGATACCAATCTGGTCGCACGGTTTTACCGCGTCGAAGCAATTCGTCCGCTCACGCCATAAACTTTTCAAAAGAGCACCCTGCCTTTGACTTGGATTCTGCCGACTTGATGGTGCCGATGCCGTTCTAATGACGTTCACGCTGCTGCCGCCAGTATTTGGAAATCTCTTTGGTGGCTTGTGTAGCCTTTCCTCGTCTGCTCCCGCGTTCCATTTCAGCATGGCCCCGCTCCCTCTGATGCAACGGCAAATAGTGTGGTTCGACCACTCTGTTACGGCGCAGGTTCCGCCAGCAATTTTTTGACGACCTCTTCGACGTGACCAGGGTAAAGGCCAACGATGCGGACGATTCCTTTGCGGTCAATGATGGCGTAAGTGGGATAGTAACACACGGCCCATGCTTTCTCGGATTTCAGTTCGGGATCGCGGGCGGCCGGATATTGGATGCCATGTTCCTGGGCGTTGGCCTCAAAGTATTCCTGACCATTACTGGACGTGCAGACGCCGAGGACAACCAGTCCCTGATCCTTGTATTTTTTCAGGAGTTCGTTGTTGTGGGGAATGGCCCTCATGCAGGGGCCACACCAGGTGGCGTAAAAATCCACAACCACGACCTTGCCCTTGATGCCCCTGGCAGTAATGCCGCCATTGATCCAATCGCTGACGTGAAAGGCAGGCATGGGTTTGCCTTCCAGGGCGGCGTGGGCGGCGCGATACTCAGGCTTGTCGTCCCAGGTCCAACTGTCGGGAAATTCACCCGCGCGAACGGTCAGTCCACCCCAGACGAGTGAACCCAGTGCAAGGAGCAACAATTTCTTGGTGGTCATATAATCAGAGCTATCACAAATCGTGATGCCTGACAATAGATTATCATTCGCCTTTGAGCCGAGTGTGTTGGGAACACACGAGACGAATTTTGCAGAGCAAAAGGCGCAGCCCGAGCGAGTGAGAGACGAGTGAGTCCACGCGCGGTCGCCTGTCGGGTCGAAGCCGAGCGAAGACTGAAGGATAGCGGGGAGCAGCTTCATTTCTTGAAAACCATCGGTGATGGTGGAGAATTGTTCCAAAGTGGCTCCGTCGTCAAACCAGGATTCATTTGGCCCATTCCGGAAAGGTGGTCATCGCGTCGAGGATGTTATGCAGCTTGTCGGTGTGGGCGTCTTCCTGCCAGCCGCCGCGACCGTTCCTTGTCGCCTGGTCACTCGGACAGCCGTCGGCGTTGACCGCATATAGACAGTAATTCAAGGCCTGCCGGGCCACGTCCTTGTACTCATCCGACCCGGTGGCTTTGCTATACATCGCCAGCACCGCGCCGTAGGTGGAAAGGATGCCTCCCCAAGGTTCCAGGTCGTTGGTTTGCTCCCCACAAACCGCAACCCCATCGCGAACGGTTATGAACCGGCGGTTGACAAATTCGATCAGTTCCCGGGAGTCTTGCTTCCAGTCCGGATCCAGCGCGTCTTGTTTCTCAATCAGGTAGTGGGCCAGGTTAAGTGGGGACCAGGCGGTGCGGTTGTCCAGTTCTTGGTGATCTTCAAAGAACTGCACCCAGAGCAGTCCGTCCTGCGTCAGGTTTGGTATCTGGTAATGTTTGATCCACGCCCACAGTTTGTCGCGGGCAGGCTTGAATTCCGGATGACCATCCTCAATCAGCTTGTCGAAGAGTCGGAGAATGAAAGACATGTCGCCTGAGACCTCGCCCCGAGGTTCGCCCGTCCGGTAATCCGCGCGGAATGGCCAGGGCGAATTCGTGGCGGTCCCTTCGCGCATGTTGGCTGCCAGCACGCGCGCATTTTGCAATGCTTGTTGGAGATACTTTTCGTCCCGCGTCTTCTCGAACAGCAAGAGGAGTGCGTAGCCGGCAATGCCGCCTTTGTCCGGCTCAATTTCGTAAGGTTTGTCGCCCTGGGAACCGCAGTCGGATGGTTGCGGAAATTTCTCCTGCCAACCAGTAGAACGGCTGAAGCGCGGATACTTGCCGGTGTCCGGCGTGATGGCTTCTTTGACGAGATAATCACCCATGTAGCGCGCCATTTGGAGCGGCCGGGGGTCTTGCTTCCCTTTGTAATCGTAATATTTCAGGTAGGAGATTATGCCCATGCCGTTCTGCGTGGCCGGGATGAGCGAGCGGCGGTTGGCAATCGCTTGATAATTGCCGTCCATGAATGTCAGATAAATAAATCGCGGATAGCCGTGCTCGACGGGGCACCTGTAATACCAGTTCACCTCCCGGTCGATCGCGTCGCCCCACGACGTCCAAGGTTGCAGCGTACCGCGCTCTCCATAAACAGCGGGGTGATTGCCGATCATTGATGCGGGAGCCGAAAGTCCGGATGGACAGGGAACAATCGCCAGCAGAAGTGGCAGAAAGAACTTTACGATGGGTCGTGGAAAATGCCACGTGCGTCGCCTAACATTTTGATAAATAGCGAACATCTCCTGGTGAAGTTTCGCTTCAATGTCTCCGTTCATTATTCTCCTTTGAAGGCACGGTCGCCTGTCGGGTCGAAGCCGGGCGAAGACTGAAGGACGGCGGGTAGCAAGGCGTCCAACGCGGCGGCGGCCTGGCCCGTGTTGTTTACGGCGGTCTCGGTTTTCATAGCCTCTTTACTTAAGACTTCTTTCGACAATGTCCCACCTATTTAAATGGGGTTTCAGGGTCTTCTCCAAAATGGCGCAATGCAAGGAATCCCACCTTTTGGGCCGCATGCCGCCGTGTTTGCCTCGGTCTCGAAATAGGCTCCAGAACATCGAACATTTAACGCCGAACATCCAACATCGAAGGCACGATCCCTTGTTTTGATGGTGCCGACGGAGGGGGTCGAAACCTCGAAACAGATTGCGCTTATTTTTGGGCAGGTGCGGAAAACCCGCATAAATAAACGCGATTCTGCTTCTTTTGCATCATGGGTCAAACCACTCCGAAACGCAGGTTTCCACATCCTTCCGCAAATTTTTTGTCCCCAATTGTCCCCAAAAAATTCCTGCTTTTTCGGAATTTATTCATAAATGTTAAAGATGCCGTTTTGCTCAACTGCACGTTTTTAGTCTCCGAAATTTTGAAACAAGACGCAACTGTCAATATGACTTGTCGGAAAGAC
>JBEKTH010000051.1:0-24516 GCA_049516255.1 Verrucomicrobiota bacterium | reverse complement strand
TACGTTGCATACAAAAAACATGTGAAGGGAACTTATGAAAAACACACACGAAAAAATTCAAACTAACTTCCATTCAATCGCATCAGCGGCGGGCGCATTAGGCGTGCCCGTTTCGGTGCTCCGTGGGGCAAAAAAGGCCGGTGCCGCTGGATTTCGCGCCAATGGCAATCTGGACCTGCCGGAATTTGTGCGCTGGTTGCTCGGCAAAGGGCAGGATTTCAAACCACGCCGGAACTTGGAGGAAAGCAAGGCGCTTTTGGCCGAGGCACAGGCCAACCGGATCACGAATCAGGCAGCGATTGAACGCGGCGAACTGTGCCCGATTGAAAAGCAGGCGCGGGCGCTTCATTTCACCGTTTGGGCACTCGCGCTCGCCATCAAGCAATCATTGGCCGTGGTAGCCCACAAAATTGATGAAAACCACCACGCTGAAATTTCCGAGGTGCTCCGCTTGGGCTTTCAGGAAGCATTGCTCAACGCGGCAGCGGGAAATTGTGCTCACCTGGAATTGCCGGACTGGGCAGTTGAGGCGCTGCGAACCGGAGCGGAAACCGGCCTTGTGCCGGACGAAGCCGACTTCAAAAAGCGGATGGATGTTTTCGGCGATGTCCTGGCCGGCTGTGCGGTTGATCGAATTATCGCCCGGCTGGAAAACCAATCGGCCAAGCCATGAACTTCCTGAAATTTGTGACGCTCAAGGAAATCGCCGCCGCGCTGGAAATCAGCCCCGACACCCTGCGCCGCCGGCTGGCGGATTTCGGCCTGGACCAGTGCCGGGACGCCACCAGCAAAAAGCCCATTCGATTTCACCGGGCAGCGGCCATGCGTGAACTGGCTAAAAAGGGATTCAACGTGACGCTGTGACCGAAGGCCCGGACATTCAGCGCAAGCCGCCATTCAAGGCCGAGTCCGGTTTTGGTTTTGAGAATGGCGAGCGCGTGCCGGTGACGCCGACGCCGACAGATCCGCCGGAGCTGGCATTGCTTTTGGAATTGCTCGACGCGGGCGCGGTTTTTCCCGACATGCCCGCCGCCGTTGCCGTGGTGGAACGCCATTTCGACCTTAACGGGGATGCCCGCGCCGCCGAAACGCTTCACCGGCTCTTTCAGAATTTGAAGGGGAAGAAAGGCCGGGAAATCCGGCTCGCCCTGGCGGGCGCTTGGGGACGAACCTTGCAGGCCGAGGCCGACGATCAAGGCGTCACAAAGCAAACACTGGCAAAGAATGTTGAGCGAATCCGTGCCCGGATTTTCGGAAAACGTCTGACAGCCGCCACCCCTATAGGAACATGAATTTATGAAATTGCCATTTGTCGGAACCATCGGAAGATTTTTCAACCAAGCGCCAGCCGCACCCGGCGCGGCCACTTCAACCACCTCGACCACCTCGCCAACCGGCGCAACTGGCGGTTACAGCGCCTCCGGGCCACCGCAGACGTTGACAGAATTTCAGGCCAAGTACGGCAAGCCGCCTTATCTGCCCGGCGAATTTTGGGGCGGCCGTTTTTACGGCCAGCTTTCCGCGCCCATCAGCCCGAAAATGATTCAGGCCGTGGCCAAGCGCATCGGCTCGATTCTACCGCCAGAGGACAAGGCGCAACTTGCAAAAAATTTCGCGCAAGAAAAGGCGCTGGACGAACGCATGGGCGCGCTTGGTTTTTATGCTTCGACCGCCATCTGGCAGAAGAAAAACGAGGAAGCGCAGGCCGCGATAAAGGCCGGTCAGTCAGTTGTGATCCCCACCAAGCAGCAAATCACCGAATCAATTTCCGCAGAGCGCGGCGCGATTCACGGAATTTTCCGCGAAATTTCCGCCAGCAATCACGCCATTTTGAAAACTGCCGTTGAACGCTTTGGCAAAATCTCGCGTGAGTTTGTGGTAGAACGTGACGCGCAGGAACGCGCCGAATTTTTGGAACTGCACGGCGAAGGCCCGCAGTTTGTGCCGTCACAGTATTTGCAAGGCTTGTGCTATCTGGCTTTGGTAACTGCCGCCGCGCCCATTCGGAATTTTGAAATTTGCGGCCACCTGAGAGCACCGGACCCGTCCGCGCCGTTGATTGACCTGTGGATTAAAGCCACGCCGACGCCCATCGCGCAATCACAAGCGCCCGCCCCCAACGGCCAAGCCGCGCTTGACCTGGCACAGCAACGCGCCGCCGAAGCACAGGCAGCGGCATCCAAGGCGCACGCCGAGGCACTGGCCGAGAAAAATAAACTTGTGGCAGATTTCAAAGCGAAACTCGCCGCCGATGCCGAGGAAAAAGAACTTGCCGACCTTGCCAAGGAGCAATCCGCCGCGGCGCACAAGGTTGAGTTGCAGGCGAAACTCGCGGCCAAAACACAGCCCACCGACGCGGGCGACAAGGCATGATCCATCTCCGTCAAACAGTCATGGCGAACTTTTTCCGCGCCAGCGCCGACTACGCCGAGACGCGCGCAACACTCGCGCCCGAATCCGAGCGGCAGTTTTGGCTTGGGCGCGCCGCCGCCGACCGCGCCGCCGGCGTCCTGAATGACATTCAAAAAGTGGAACTGATTTTGAAATTGCGAAAAACCCAGTGCGGCACAGTTGCCTTTGCCGGCCTATGCGAAAACTTACGAGCCATGTAACGCCGGTTGAACCGGAGCAACCTCCAACCGAGGCGGTACGAGAGTCCGTTGCGGGCATCTTTGGAGAATGGTGGAGCACGCGCATGGTTGACGGCGTTGCCCATGTCAGCTTTTTCGGCGAAGTGGGTTGCACGCGCTCATGGAAAGAATTGTTTCCCCAGGTTGCGGATGCCAAGGACATCAAGTTTTATGTGGACAGCATCGGCGGCGATTCAATCTCGGGCATAAATCTTTTTCACCAAATGACCGGCCTTGTGAGCGAAACCACGATCACCGGGCGCTGTTATTCCGCCGCGCTCACGCTGGCGCTGGCCGGGAAGAAAATCAGGATGGAACGCCGGGCCAGAATCCTTTGCCACGCGCCGCACAGTTGGATTTACGCCAACGCCCGGCAAATGGCGCTGTCATCACGGCATCTGGCCCAAACCACCGCTTACTTGAAAAAAATCATCATGGAGCGGACGGAATTAAGCGAAACCGTTGTGGCCGGATGGTTGAACGGCGCGGACGTGTATTTCAGCGCCGAGCAAGCGCAGGCTTACGGGCTGGTGGATGAAATTTTCGACGCGCCCAAACTCGACTTTGGCGGCGTGCCGGTTGCAACCGCCGAACGGGAAAACGCCGTGCCACAGCCCACCGACGATGAACGGTTTTTCTATGACATTCTTTTCGCGCTCGGCCGGTTGAAAGTCCGCAACCGCCAGGACTTTTTACGGGAAGTTTGCGCGAGTCTTTTTTACACCACCGACGAAACCTCACAAAATTTATGAGCAAAAACAATTCAGTCACACTAGCCATTGTCCAAGCGTTGCGAAGCGACCGCGATGCCAGCGGCCTATCGCACGCCGTGCTTTACAACATGGCCGACAAATTCGCCGAGGAAGTCCGGCAATGGGCTGTCATGGACAGATTCATGGACGCAACCGCATCTGTGCCGGGCGATGACAAGCCAGCGGAGAAAAAATATCCGCGCCGCGAGGAATTGAAGCCGACGCCGTTGCCCGTGCCGGACCCGTCAAAAACCGAAACGTCCCAGGAGTTAAAAACGTCACTGCCCGACTACGGCAAGCCGAAAGAATTTTTGCAGGCCATCGGCGAAACGATTCGCGCAACTGAAAAGCTGTGGACGGCCATATCCGAGGAAAACTGGCAGGACGCGGACAACCACCGGGCAACCGCCTTCAGCTTCGTCGAGGAAACGCGCGGCGCGATTGAAAGCATGTGACGATCTGTGAGGCCAAAGCAAAAAACCAAAAAGCAGCGTGAGGCCATCGCGCGTATAGCTGCCCGGCTGATTAAACGATTTTGCGCCCGCCACGGCGCGGTGAGTAGTGGCAACCTGTGGGTTGTGGCCGTTGCCTTATGATTGAGGCAACGGCCTTTTGATCTGAACGTGATTTCCAATTTCCAATTTGAACAGATGCAAGCGCGGTGCGCGGCTGGCCGTCACCTGTCCGGGCCAGTGTCGGCGGACGCCGTGGACAGCGAAGGCGCATTGCATGATGAAATCATCTCCGAGTGCCGGGCGCGGCTTTGGCCCGTCATTCATTCCCGCATGGACGCCAAAACCACCACGGCAAAAGGCGCGCCCGACTTCGTGATCTTCGCCGATGCCGGGCGCGTGTTCGCCGTGGAGTGCAAGACGCGCACCGGCAAACAGACGCCGGAGCAAATCGGCTGGCAAATGCTCTTGGAACGGAACGGGCACGCTTACCGCATCGTGCGGAGCATGGCGGATTTTCTCGCCGTGGTGAACCAATGAACACGCTGGACGAACATCCGAGCCAGGTTGAAGTTCACGGCACGGAATTGCTGACGGTGAGCGCAGAGCTTCGGCGGCGCGGTTGCATCATCCTGGGAATGGCCGTGACGTGCGTTTCGTCCTACCGGCTGTCATTAAGCTGGCCGTCACCACAGCAAGTGCCATTGCCCGAAATCCTGAATGGGGGACGATATGATTGAACAACGAACAACCGGGACTTACTCCAGCGCGGTGCTAGGATGCTGCTTTGACGTTTTGATTCTGATACTCGGACTAATAGTTCTATTTCCGCTTCAAATTGTTTGTGGGCTTAATGTCGCCTCCCTGAGTTTCTTCATACTTTTCGGTGACAACACTTACAATCTCTCCTTTTTCCAGTTTTATCTCCTTGCGATTAATTCGTATGCGCTTGGGTTTGTATTGCTTGAAATGGTCATAAATCCAATTCGCAAGAACTTGGGCTGGAACACTCCCAACAATCGTGATGATGACATACAAAGCCTGATGGTCCGGTGGCGGGCCATTAAAAATCTCACTTTGCAACGGGCCTACAGAAACGCCTTCCGGCTTTTTACTAACCGGATGCAACAATTCAGGGTCAAGCATGTCCACCCGCAATTCGATCTTCATAATCACAAAGACACGCAGCAGCCAGACGAACCGAATCACACCAGTTCATTCGACCAGCCGCCCGCTTCGCCACGTTAGCCACGCCGGGCTTTGATCGCCCGGCTCTTGTCTGGACACGTCCCGGCGCGTCCTAGAGGCTTTAACAAAGGGTTTTATCATCTTGAACAGCGGTGAACGATTTAACCCGGTAACTTACCTTTTACATACAGTTTGTTATTTCATTCCCGCGCAAATCCTCATTTTAGCCGCGTATTTGTTACACATTATTGAGAGTGGCGGAGAGAGGGGGATTCGAACCCCCGATACGGCTTTTGACCGTATAACGGTTTAGCAAACCGTCGCCTTCAGCCACTCGGCCATCTCTCCACATTTAATAATCAACAACTTGCAGTGATGTTTGCAGCGTCTCTTGACAATTTGATACTGCTATTTGATACTGTTTGCATGAAATCGAGGCAAACAGAGACAAAAGACGCCACGTCTTCAAAGTGGCAGCGCACACAGTATTCAAATTTGATCCGCTACAAACCATCGGGCAAATATTTCGCACGGTTGCGCGTTGCTGGCAAGCTCATAGTAAAGAGCTTGAAAACCAACCGGCTTGCCTTCGCCAAGCTCCGGCTGACGGATTTGGAAAAGAGCGAACGCGAGGCCGCAGAGTCCGGCGCTTCCACCAGCAACGGACGAATGACCTTTGGCGATTGCGTAAAGATTTTCAAGGAGCAGACCGAAGACAGCAACCTTTTGAAGCCCTCCACGAAGCACTATCGCATGGAAATTTTAGGCAGCATCCTGAAATCTTGGCCCGGCATGAAGTTGCGCGATGTCCGCCAATTCAGCCCCGCCGATTGCAACTCTTGGGCGGCAAAATTCAGCAATCAGTATTCCGCCACGCGCTACAACGGCGCGATTGGCGTCCTGCGCGCAATTTTCGAGATCGCAATTCAGGCCGGGGCACTTTACCGCAATCCGGCGGCGGTTATCAAACGGGCGCGAGTGCGCCCGCCTCACCTTGCCCTGCCTGACACGGAGCAATTTGAACGCTTCGTCAAAGAAATCGGAAGCGCCAACGGGCGGGACTCAAAAAAGTGCGCCGAGATGGTTAGTTTTCTGGCCTACGGCGGTTTTCGTGTGTCGGAAGCCCGCAACGTCACTTGGGGTGATTGTGATTTTGCCAAAGGCGAAATCACTGTGCGCGGTGACGCCGAAACCGGCACAAAGAATTGGAGCGTCCGCCGCGTGCCGATGATTCCCGAAATGCGAGAATTATTGGAGCGACTGCGGGCCAAACGAATGAATGAATCCCCTGCCCTCCCCGTTCTGCTCGTTAAAGAGTGTATTTTAGCCATGAGGCGCGCAGCAAAAGCTGTGGGCATACCCCCCATTACTCACCATCACCTGCGGCATTTGTTCGCCACGCGCTGCATCGAAAGTGGTGTGGACATTCCCACGGTTTCCCGTTGGCTTGGACATCGTGACGGCGGCGCATTGGCCATGCGCGTCTATGGCCACTTGCGCGAGCAACATTCCGTCGCGATGGCGCAAAAAGTTTTCTTTGCAAAAAAACCTTTGCTGAGCATCGCCGAGCTTGATCAAAATGTATCCCGTAAAAAAGAAATCACTCACTCTGAAGGAGCTTAAAAAAGCATAGTGGTGGAGGCACAGAGAAACTTTCCGGCGCGTGGTTAACCACATGGTTGCCGACTGGTCATCGGGCAAGCGGAAATTCATCTCCTATTCGGATGAAGGGGTCGCCCTCACGGAAGCCTCAAGCATGGCGCGCAAGCAGAGTGAACAGTTCATCTACGCCATGAACAACAAATCAAATGGGAAATTCCGGTTTACTACAAAGGAGGAAGAAAATGACGAAAAAGGCCCACGCCGGTCGTGGGCCAGAAAGCAAATGGGAAATGTCAGATGATTGTTTGACATTTTATTGGGGATCTGGTATTCGATTGGTACTGGGTCGGAATTGGAATGGATCTCTAAACCAAATAAAGAAAAACTTGAAAACTATTGTTCGTTTGTCACTCGGTACAAATCGTAATCTCAA
The DNA here is from genome assembly GCA_049516255.1 of Verrucomicrobiota bacterium. Classification (GTDB taxonomy): domain Bacteria; phylum Verrucomicrobiota; class Verrucomicrobiia; order Limisphaerales; family UBA11358; genus UBA11358. Next base: position 17,459 of record JBEKTH010000051.1, on the reverse strand, counting down.
GTGTCTGGCCATCTGCGGCGCAGCCTTGGCCGTATTTGCTGGATTCACTTCTAGCGCTAATGCGCAATTTACCTATTCAGGCCCAACAACCGGTGCAGGCCTGACCATCGGTACGTTTGCTGGTGGCACCACGTTCACCGCAACCCCCGTGATGACCGGCACCGCGACTGATGGAACGCTCACGGCAGCAGGAATGTTTTCGGGCCAGTACAGTAACGGCCAGGGACTCTATTCAGGGGCCGGAAGTTCAGACCTGACCTACAACTTTGATCCGACGGGCGTCTCAGCCACCGTAGGATTGAACGGCACAGCCGACGCGGAAGTGGGAAATGACAGCGCCAATGACGACGTCGTAACCGTCCCCTCAGGAGGAATCACCACGGATTTTATGGTCGCGACGACGGGTCAATATAATTTGACCGGCTTGGTGAACTTCGGAGGTCGCGCTTCGGCCCAATTCGGCGCGCTCTTTGTCACATATACCGTGAATGACAACACCGACCCCAGCGGGTTTTCACTGACAGAGAATATCGAAGATGAAAACCCAACACCGGACGTTCCGCTCTCCCTCAGCGAGTCCATAAACCTGACGGCTGGCGATCTCTACACGCTCTCCTTTGGCGCATCTCTTAACCCGGCCTCCGCCGCCGACAGTGCGCCATTAACAAGCACATTAACCGGCTCCGCCGAAATGTCGATCACGGCTGTACCCGAACCGACCTCTCTATCCTTGCTGGCCTTGACGACATTTTCTTTAGCCGCTCTCCGAAGAAACCGCCATCGAGTCATCTGATTTCCGCAACGCCCGATTCCCGGCCAGGCCATGCCGGAATTCAAGAGGGTTCCCGTTGAAAACTCGTTAAAACGGGTTATCTATTTACCGAAATGGCGTTAATCGTTTTTATCTATCCTTCTCCACCAGTTGTCCAGTTTACCGTTTCCAAAATTCAGGGCTTGCAACGCGGTCGCGAGGGGGGAGTGGCCGAGTATAATTTAGACCGCCGAGGATGCAACAATATGCAACACGGAGGCTTCACGATAATGATATGTTTGTGTTGTAGTCATGCGGTTGTCGTGCAGTTTCGTGAAGTGTCTTGAAATGTCTGTAATGGATTAGCAAAACGCCGCCTTCAGCACTCGGCCATCTCTCCACTGCAGTTAATGAAACCCGCCCATGCCGGGTACTCAAGTAAATTCCGGCCATGTCCGCCCTGATTTCAAGCTTGCGTTTTCGCGGTCAACCCGAAAGATTGCTGGTCCATTATGCAAGCGCAAGACACCGCAACGGCTTATTTTTTCAAACTCTGGTCGTGGGTTGAGACCAATATAAAACAGGTTGTTGTTGGCCTGGGCGTCGCGGTCATCGCCGTCGCCCTGGTTGCGTATTATTTCTGGCGGCAAAATCAGATGGAAATCAATGCCGGCCAAGCGCTCACACAATTGCTCATGTCGACGCCCCCCAATTCCGATGTGAACCAGCTGGCCGACGCTTATTTTAAAATTGCCGCGGATTATCCCGGCGCCCAAAGCGGAGGACGAGCACTGCTACTGGGCGCCACAACGTTGTTTGAGGGCGGCCAATACACCCAGGCGCAGGAGCAGTTTCAAAAATACCTCGACACCTATCCCGGCAGCGCCTTTTCCGCGTCGGCCGCGCTGGGGGTGGCCGCCAGTCTCGAAGCCGAGGGGAAGACTGATCTGGCGGCGAGCGCTTATCAGCGGGTGATCAATGGTTTTTCCGAGCCGAACGCCGTTGACATGGCGAAATTCGCGCTGGCAAAAATAGACGAGCAGCACGACAAACTGGCCGAAGCTGAAAATTTCTATCAGGACGTCGCCCGCAACAATCCCAATACCCCCCTCGGTTCCGAGGCGGCATTCCGCGCATATCAGTTAAGATCAAAGTTGCAATCGGTCCAATCTCCCGGCACGTCTCCAGCCCCGTTCAGCTTGAGCACCAAACCATGAAATTGACGCTTATTGGCACCGGCTATGTTGGTCTGGTAACCGGCGCCTGTTTCGCCGAAGTCGGTCATCACGTCACCTGCGTGGACAATGACGAGGCTAAAATAAAATTACTCAAGGCGGGTGGCATTCCCATCTTCGAACCGGGGTTGGAGGATATTGTGAAAAAGAACACGGCGGCCGGGCGCCTGTCTTTCACCGCGAGCACCGCCGAGGGCGTCCAAAAATCCGAGGTTATTTTCATCGCCGTTCCCACGCCGCCGCTGCCGGATGGTTCGGTGGATTTGAGCTTCATCGAACGGGTCGCGCGCGACACGGCCACGGCCATGAGCGAGTACAAAATCATCGTCGACAAAAGCACCGTGCCCGTCAAAACCGGCGAAAAAGTGGCTGAGACCATCAAACGCTATTGTGCCGCCAAGGTGGATTTCGACGTGGTGAGCAACCCGGAATTTCTCCGCGAAGGTTTCGCCGTCGGCGATTTGATGAAACCCGATCGCATCGTCATCGGAACACGTTCGCCGCGGCCGGTTGCGATGATGAAGGAAATTTACGCGCCGTTCAACGTGCCGATAGTCGTGACGGACATTAATTCCGCCGAACTGATCAAACATGCCTCGAATTCCTTTCTGGCCCTGAAGATTTCCTACATCAACGCCGTTGCAGCCATATGTGAGACCACCGGCGCCAATGTGGAGGAAGTCGCCGCGGGCATGGGCATGGATGAACGGATTGGCCGCCGGTTCCTCAACGCCGGCCTCGGTTTCGGCGGCAGTTGCTTCCCGAAGGATCTCAGTGCGTTCATCAAAATCGCCGAGCAAATGGGATACGATTTTCGCCTCCTCAAGGAGGTGCAGCGCATCAATGCCGAGCAGATGGATCGCTTTCTCAAAAAAATCACCGACACCCTCTGGGTGCTCAAAGGGAAAAAAATTGGCGTGCTCGGCCTGGCTTTCAAACAGAACACCGACGATGTGCGCATGTCGCCGGCGATTGAGCTTTGCGAGCGGTTGCAAAAGGAAGGCGCCGGATTGCGCGTCCACGATCCCAAAGCCATGGACAAGGCCAAAGCGATGCTGAAAGACGTGACCTGGGTGGACGACATGGACGCCGTGGCTGACGGATGCGACGCGTTGGTGGTGGCGACGGAGTGGGATGAGTTCAAAAAACTGGATCTGGATCGCGCCCGCAAGTCGCTGACGCACCCCATCATGTTCGACGGCCGGAACCTTTTCGATCGGGTCGAGATGGAGCGACTGGGCTGGGTTTACAAAAGTGTCGGACGATAACATTCCCATAGACGTGGCCGCCGCGTTACTTTTCCGGGACGGCAAGATTCTTATTGCCCAACGCAACGCCGATTCACATTTGGGCGGACTTTGGGAATTCCCCGGTGGCAAGCGTGAACCAGGCGAAACCTTCAAACAATGCCTCGTCCGTGAATTGCGCGAGGAACTGGGGGTCGAGGTGAAAACCGGCGGATTGTTCGAGGAAATCACACACGTTTATGGGGACAAAACGATCCATTTGAAATTTTATCTTTGTGAATTGTCCGTCGGTGAACCGCGGCCGGTCGGCTGTGCGGCGGTGAAATGGGTTGGCATACCGGAACTGGCCGATTATGACTTTCCCGCTGCTGACGCGCGCCTGCTCAACCGGCTAAGTGTTTACAGTTTCCCGTAAGCAGCTTCAATAATTTGCCGGAAGTTGTTTTCGCCCACGTTGACGATGGCGAATTCACGCTGGGCATTTTCCACGGAGTCGCTCGCGTGCGCGGCGTTGACCGTGATATTTGAGCCGAATTCGCGGCGGATCGAACCGGGGGGCGCCTTGGACGGATCGGTGGGACCAAGCACATCGCGGATTTTCCGGATGGCGTTTACGCCTTCGTACATCAGCGCAATGCACTTTTGCGTGCCGGGCAACTGGCGCTCCGCCTCGGTCTTGCGTTCGGAGGGCGTGAACCCGGTCATAAACCGCATGATGTTTTCAAACTGGTTGTCGCCGTGCAGCGGACCAAGAATGTCGCCGAGCTTCTGTTGCGATTCCGGTGGAATCTTGAAGCCAAGTTCCTTTTCGAGCGCGTTTTTGGCGCGCTCGGCGATGGCGTCCTTCAGTTTCGTGCGCAATATTTCGCGGACCGGGCCGTAAAATTCAATCGCCTGCGCCAGACTCATGTGCAGCACCTTGGCGCCGACGATGTAAAGCCCCGTGCGCGAGAAAAAGTCAATCACGTTGCCGGGCCGCCCGGTGGAGAATTTGAAGTTGTCCGGCTTGATGAGCACCAGTGTGCGTTCACCGATTTGCCCTGGCGCATAAGCGACCACGTTTTCCAGGACGCCACCGTCCTTGTCCGAGAAACGTGCCCATAGCTTCAACTTGGCTTCCGCTTCTTCCGCATTCGGCGCTGCCAGCACGGCCGGTTCGAAATAGCGAACCTGCCCGTCGTCATCCATGATCAAGTCGCTGTAGGTGTCCCGGATGGTTTCGCCGCCCCGCCGGTCGGGGCTTAAATTACCAACCACGGAACGGACTTTGCGCACCGCGTCATCTCCCTGAAAAACCATCATCAGTATGCGCCGGTGCCGGCCCGTTTTGGGATCGGGCGAAAGATTCGTGAGCACATATTCCCGGAGCAACTCCTGGATTTTCCGGTCCTGGGGGTCCTGCGCCGACACAATGGTTTCGGCGTAGTGTTTTATCAGTTCAGGGCCGGGCGCAAACATTCGAACTGCTGCCAGATCCAGTTCGGTGCGGGAGATCAGCCGGCTTAAAATTCCACCCGTGCGCGATTTGTAGAGCGAATAAGGGGTGACGATGACATAGGCTAGCTGGTGCGACATAGTTAGCTCGTGGCCGGCGGATTGGCTGTTGACGCGCTGGCAGGAGCCGCTTTACCCCCCAAAATTTTAAACATAACGGTGCCGCAGGTCGGACATTTGCCTTTGATGGCCTTGCGCCCATTTTTCATGACTTCTTCAACGCCATTGGCGATTTCCTTCTTGGCCTTGCATTTAACGCAATATCCTTCAGCCATAAGATTGTTACCGCCCTGCGCACCATGCGCCGGACGGTCACATAAGCTTACTGTTGATAATCCACTGACGTCAACCTGGAAAAGGCTGGGTTAAAACTAATTGAATCCCAACGAGTTGGGTCTGCTACTCCCTCAGCCGGGCGGGTGCTTGCGCAAGGTGGTTTTAAGAATTTTGCCGGTCGCGTTTCGGGGTAATGCAGGCATAAAAACTACGCGCTTAGGCACTTTATAATCAGCCAGTTTATCGCGAAGGAACTGCAACAGCAGCTTTTCGTCCAGCGTCTGACCTTCCACCGCCACGACGAACGCCACCGGCTGCTCGCCTTTGCGCGGGTCCTGCAAACCGACCACCGCTGCTTCCTTCACGCCGGGAAACTGATAAATGACTTCCTCAATCTCGCGCGGATAAACGTTGATGCCGTTGACCAGCAGCATGTCTTTTTTGCGATCGGTGATGAAAAAATAGCCGTCGGTGTCGCAATGGCCCACGTCGCCGGTGTAAAGCCAGCCGTTGCGCAAGACTTTCGCCGTCTCCTCCGGCTGATTCCAATAGCCGAGCATGACATTGCCGCCGCGGATGCAGATTTCGCCGATTTCACCGACGGGCAGTTCCTGGCCGGCCTCGTCGCGGATGCTTAACTCCACATTGGGGATGGGTTTGCCGATCGAGCCGGGTTTGTTGACGCCGTGGATGGGATTGACGGTGGCGACCGGACTGCTCTCGGTGGGGCCATAACCTTCGCGCAGCGGAAACGGAAACTTCCGCGTGAACTCGTTGAACACCTCCACCGGCAACGGCGCGCCGCCACTGACACACAGCCGCAACGGCAGCCGGCCGAACTCGGGCACGGCCAGCAGCGCGCGGTAAAATGACGGCACCGCAGGCAGAATGGTCCCGCGGCTCCGCGCAATCTCCTCCAGCACCGACTTGAACGGGTGCAGTGTTTTCAGCAGCAAAATCCCGCAGCCGCACAGCATCGGCAGCAATGTGCCCACCGTGAACATGAAGCTATGAAACTGCGGCAGCGCCACCACCACGCGCTCGTCCTCCTGCACCTCGAGCGCCGCCAGGCAACTCGCGACGTTGTGAAGGAAATTACCGTGTGTGAGCATCGCCCCTTTCGGATGGCCGGTTGTGCCGGAGGTGTAGAGCAGCGCCGCGATATCAGATTCCACGCGCACATCGTCAACGGCAGATTGCGGGTCAGCCGCGGCCATCGCGGCGAATTGGTCAACCCGCAACATTTCGAGCGGCGGCTGCGCGGCCTTTAAAATTTCAAAGTGTGCTACCAGTTCCGGGTCGGTAATCAGCACGTTCGCGCCGGCGTCGTTCAGGATGTAACTCACCTCGGCGGGCTTCAGAAAGTTGTTGATGGGCACGACCACACCGCCGGCCGACAGAATGCCGAACACGGCCGGCACAAATTCAGGGCAATTTTTCACCCATAGCGCCACACGATCGCCGAGTTTCACGCCGAATGGGGTCTGCAGGCGGGCAGCCACCGTTTTTGACTGCGCGAGGAGAGCGGCATAGGAAATTTCCGTTTCGCCCCAAAAGATCGCTATCTTGGTCGCGTGCTTCTCCGCACAACGGGCAAAGGCGGTGGCCAGGTTCATGGGTAAAGGTTAGAAACAACGGGCCATGCTTTGCAAGCGGGCAATCTTGCGCTCGCCACCTGTTGCAGCCCGCCTTATTCTGGGTCGCGTGATTGATTCCGACGTAAAACTTGCCGCCCTGCTGCCGACCATCCAATCTGCTGCCTGGCTGGCGCTCGACACCGAGGCCGACAGTCTTCACGCCTATCCCGAAAAAATTTGTCTCCTGCAAATCAGCACCGCCGCCGGGGACGTGCTGGTGGACCCGCTCGCCAAAATCAACCTGGATCCGCTGCTCATTTCGCTCAACGCGCATGAACTCATCATGCACGGAGCGGATTATGATTTGCGGCTGCTGCGGAAGCATCATGATTTCGTGCCGACGGTCATTTTTGACACCATGCTGGCCGCGCGGCTGCTGGGAGAGCGCCAGTTTGGTTTGAGTTCGCTCGCCGGGAAATTTCTGGAGGTGAAACTGGATAAAGGCTCGCAAAAAGCCGATTGGGCACGGCGACCGCTGACCGAGCGGATGGAAAAATATGCCCGCGCCGATACGCATTATCTCAAACCAATCGCCGACAAACTGAAGCTTGAACTCCAACTGAAAGGCCGGCTGGCCTGGCATCAGGAATCCTGCGCGCGATTGATTGCCGAAAGTTCCAAGCCATCGTCAACGGACACGGATTCCGTGTGGCGCATCAAGGGCAGCCACAAGCTCAACCGCTACGCGCTCGCGGTCTTGCGCGAGCTTTGGCACTGGCGCGAAGAGGAGGCCGTCGCCGCCAATCGCCCGCCGTTTTTTATTCTGAACCATGAAAGGCTCGTGGGCCTTGCCGCCATGGCGGCTGCCCGCAAGCCGGTCGAACACCTGTTGCCAGCGCGACTGTCGCCGCGCCGCCTGGCTGGCTTGAACCAGACCATCAGGACCGCACTGTTACTTCCCGCCGAGCGTCATCCTGACATTTTACGGCATAAATTTCATCGCCCGACCGAGGCCGAAATGCACCGCTATCGCGACCTGGAAAAACTCCGCGATGGTCGCGCCCATGAGCTGGGCATCGATCCCACCCTCATCGCCAGCCGCGCCACGCTCAGTGAACTGGCGCGCGACTGGGACCAACACGCGCCGGAATTGATGAGCTGGCAGCGGAAATTGCTTCAGGATTAACCGCAAAGAGCACAGGGAGAATTTGATCGTCCATAACACAGATCGCTTTAGGTTCTTTGTGTCCTCTGCGTTTTCTGTGGTTGATTTTCTATTTTGGATAATAGGAACCGAGGTAATGAGGCCCCGTTTGCTTCCGATTTTTAGATGGAGCCTCCTCACGTCGGCTGCTACAAAATTACCTGACGATTTCAAACGCAAAGCCCTTCAAGTATTCTGTCTCCGGAATCATCGGAATGATGGGATGGTCGGGACTTTGGGAATAGACCGCCACGCGGCGTAAAATCCGGCGCGTGTCGTAGGCAGCGGAAAGGATCACGTCATGAAAGGTGGTCGCATCCACGTGATGGGAACAACAAAACGTGGCCAGCGTGCCGCCGGGCCTGAGCAATTTCAACGCGCGCAAATGAATCTCCTTGTAGCCGCGCAGGGCGTCCGGCACCGAGGCGCGATTGCGCGTGAAGGACGGCGGGTCGAGCACAATCAGATCAAACCGCGGAATGACTTTTTCGTGCGGTTTAACGGCGGTTTGCGCCTTGAGCCAGTCAAAAACATTGACGGTGTCAAAGGAACACTTGTCCGCCAGCCCGTTGGCCACCGCGTTCCGTTGCGAGGCGGCGACCGCCTCCGCGCTCTGGTCGAGCAGATGAACGTGCGCCGCACCTGCGCGCGCCGCGTGTAGGCCAAACCCGCCGAGAAAGCTGAAACAATCCAGCACCTGCGCATCCTTCGCGAACGAAGCCACGGCCTGATAATTCACCTGCTGGTCGAGATACAATCCGGTTTTATGCCCGCCGGCCAAATCAGTTTCAAATTTCAACCCGTTCAAATTTACCGGAACCAAGCCTGAAAATTCACCGGACGAAACGCCGCTCGATTCTTCCAATCCTTCAAACTTCCGCGACGCGATGTCACCGCGTTCGAGGATGGCGCGCGGCGAGAAAACCTTTTGCAGTGCGGCGACGATTTGCGTTTTCCGCCGGTCCATGCCGAGCGACGAAATCTGCACGACCAGCACTTCCTCGTATTTGTCGACGATGAGGCCACTGAGAAAATCACTTTCGGCGTTGACGACGCGAAACGACGTGGCAAGGGGTAGATGTTTTTGACGGATGACCAGTGCGGTCCGGATGCGTTCCTCGAAAAACGCCTCGTTTACTTCGATGCGCTCCGGGGCGAGCAGGCGGACATTGATTTTGGATTTCGAGTTGAAAAAGCCGACGCCGAGCAGCCGCTGGCGATGGTCTTTGACCTGAACGAGTTCGCCATCGGCGGCGGGGGTGGTCAACCGGAGGATTTCGCCGTGGTAAATCCACGGGTGGCCGGCCACAATACGGTCGGCCTCGCCTGGCTTTAGTAAGACAGTAGGCAATGAGTCCATGATTTGTAGACAGTTCGGAATATCCGGCGTCGCTATAAGACCAGAAAACGGCGGACAAAAAAAGAAAAGTTTTTAATGCGCCGGGCGATGGCTCTCGCTAACTTGGGCCCACGATATTGGCATGGCTTTTTTACTAGTTTTCCTGGGCAGCGGCACTTCGCAAGGGGTGCCGGTTATCGGCAAGGAATATCCGCCGGAATTTTTGGCGAACCCCAAAAACCACCGCATGCGGCCCTCCGTTTACGTCGCGACCGACCGGGCAAGGCTGGTCGTGGACACCACTCCGGAGTTTCGGATGCAAATGCTGAGGGAGAACATCCTCTGGCTCGACGCGGTCATCTTTACCCACCCGCATGCCGATCACGTCATGGGACTGGATGATTGCCGGCGTTTCTGCGACCTGCGTGGTGGACCGCTGCCGGTCTATGCCAACGAGGAAACGATGACCGCCCTCAAGCGCATTTTTGTCTACGCCTTTGACGGAAGGCCCATCCCCAAGGGATATTTTCATCCGGAGCCGCACGTCATTGAAGGTCCATTCACGGTCGGTGATTTGGAAATCACTCCCCTGCCCCTGCCCCATGGTTCCATGACCACGTATGGTTATTTGTTTGTGCAGAGCGGCCGGAAACGGCTCGCCTACTTGAGCGATTGCAAAGAGGTGCCACCGGCGGTGGTGGAAAAAGTCCGCGACGTCGAAGTTGCCGTACTCGACGCGCTCCGGCCCAAACCGCATCCGACGCACATGTGCCTTGACGAGGCGCTTACGGCGGCGCGGCGCATCGGCGCGGCCAGGACGTTTCTAACACATTTGACCCACGATTACGATCACGACAAGACGCAGGCGGAACTGCCGGACGGCGTCGCGCTCGCCCATGATGGCCTTAAAATCGCGATTGATTCCTGAATTTTGGAATGTTTTGGCCCATCCCATGTCAAATGGCAAGCATATGAGCTTTTGGGGAATGCGATTCGTCAGCTTATGCCTGATTCTGGCCCCGCTGTTGACCCGGGCCGTCGGCAACGAAGTTGTCATCGTTTATAACAAACGCATGCCCGGGTCGGCGTCGGTTGCCGAGTATTACGCGAAAATGCGGCAGGTGCCTCAAAGACAGATTTATGGATTCTCCCTGACGACGGACGAAACCATGTCGCGGGATGAATTTCGCGACGCCCTTCAATTGTCACTGGCCCGCCGCCTGGAATCCGACGGCCTCTGGCAGTTTGGTTCCGTGACCAACGCTGGGACCAACGGGGAGCCACCGCGCGTTGAACGACGCGTGGTGGCGTCCAAAATTCGCTATCTGGTCCTGTGTTATGGCGTTCCGCTGAAGATCGCGCCGGATCCGGACTTAAATGAACCTTTCCCCAAAAATGCGAGGACGGAATTGGATCGAAATGAAGCCGCGGTGGATTCCGAACTCGCGTGGCTGCCGCTGGTTGATCAGGGCTTTCCGCTTGCCGGTCCATTGCCAAACTGGGCTTACGGCGCCACCAACACCGCGCTGTTGAACCCGACCAACGGTATTTTGCTGGTCGCCCGGCTGGATGGACCGAACGCCAAAATTGCGAAGGGCCTGGTGGACAAGGCGCTCGCGGCCGAGCGTGACGGTTTGTGGGGCCGCACTTATTTTGATATGCGCGGGCTGGGCAAAACGGACAGTTACTATCTGGGCGACGAGTGGATTGCGGAGGGCGCCGAAATCTGCCGCGAACTGGGGTTCGAAACCACCGTGGACGACAAGCCGGAAACATTTTCGATGGATTTTCCGATGAGCCAGATTGCCATTTACTGCGGTTGGTACGATGTGAATGCTTCCGGTCCGTTCACGCTGCCCAAGGTTGAATTCATGCCCGGAGCTTTTGCCTATCATCTGCATTCATTCAGCGCGGCCACGCTCCGGAGTGAGACTCAACATTGGTGCGGTCCGCTGCTGGCCCGGGGCGCGACGTGCACCATGGGCTGCGTCTATGAACCCTACCTCACCGGCACACCCAATGTTGCCGCCTTCCTGGCGCGGTGGCTGGCGGATGGCTTTACCTTTGGCGAGGCGGCCTGGGACGCCCAACCGGTTTTATCGTGGCAAACCACGGTGATCGGCGATCCGCTTTACCGGCCGTTTGGTAAACCGCTGCAGCTCATTCACATGGAACTGGTGGGTCGCCACAGTCCGCTGGTCGAATGGTCGCAGTTGCGCGTTGTCAACCTGGCTCTCGTTCATGGCGCACCCGTCACGGCAGCGGCAAATTATCTTGAAAACATAACTACCACGACCAATAGCGCCGTGCTTACGGAAAAACTCGCCGACCTGTATGAAGAAGAAGGCAAGCCTTCCTCGGCCATCGACATGTACGAACAGGCCCTGAAGCTCGGGCCGTCAACGGAACAGCGCATTCACATCCGACTGACGCTCGGCGAAAAATTGGAACAACAGGACCGGGACCAGGAAGCCTATGACAATTATCAGAAACTGCTTCAGGAAGCGTCGGGTTATCCCGGCAGAACTTCCATTTACCAAAAACTTTTGCCGCTGGCGCGAAGGCTCAACAAACCGGACGACGCCGCCAGATACGAAGCACTGATCCAATGATCGCAAAGAGCATGGCGACGTTTTACGACACCCACGCGCACCTCGATTATCCCGATTACGCAAAGGACCTGCCCGAAGTCATCGCCCGTGCCGAGGCTGCCGGTATTACCAAAATCATTTCCATCGGGACCAGCCTCAGCAGCAGTGAACGCGCGATCCGGCTGGCCGAACAATTTCCCGCAGTCCATGCCGCCGTCGGCTGGCACCCGACCGAGGTGATGAAAGCCCCGTCCGACCTCCGCCCCGCCCTGCGCGAATTCGCCAAACATCCCAAGGTGTTGGCCATCGGCGAGATCGGTTTGGATTATCACCGTCTGCCCGGTTCGCAAGGCGGCAAGGCGGAGGACGACGCACGCTACAAGCAACGCCAGGCGGACATTTTTTTGCAGCAAATTGAGGTGGCCATTGAAGGCGGCCTTAACTGCATCATCCACCAGCGCGATGCTTTTGACGACACACTGGCGCAGCTCAAACCCTTTGCCGGAAAAGTCCGGGGCGTCTTCCATTGTTTTGGTGAAAACGCCGACCGGATGCGCCGGGTGCTGGAAATCGGCTCGCTGGTCAGCTTCACCGGCATTGTCACGTTCAAGAACGGGCAGAACGTTCGCGACACCGTGGCAGCCACGCCGTTGGACCGGTTCATGCTGGAAACCGATTGTCCGTATCTGGCGCCCGTGCCGTATCGCGGCAAACGCTGCGAACCCGCCTACGTGAAGGAAATTTCCGAGGCCGTCGCCCGGGTCAAAGGCTGTTCTCTCGATGAATTGAGCGCGGCGACCTGCAAGACGGCGCACGAATTTTTCCCGAAATTGTTATAGGACGGGCATCCTGCCTGTCTCTGACTGTTACATTCGAAATGCAGACAGGCTGGAAGCTTGTCCTACATTGATGGACAATTGCCGGAACGATGGACGAGGAACCGCAACTCCGCATCCACGGTGATGTGGCACTGCCAACCCTGATTTACCTGCCGGGTTTGCACGGTGACTGGACGCTGATCGGCGGTTTTCGACACGCCCTCGGCAGCCGGGCGCGCTTTGTTGAATTGACGTACCCCCGCACGCTCACCTGGTCGCTGGACGATTACGCGGCGGCGGTCGAGGGCGTTCTGGCAAAAAATGGCATCACGGACGGCTGGCTCCTCGGCGAATCGTTCTCGTCGCAGGTGGTTTGGACCATGGTGGCGCGCGGAAAATTCCACGCGCAGGGTGTGATTTTGGCGGGTGGCTTTGTGAAATATCCCCTGCACCGGGTGGTGTGGCTGGCCGAAAAAATCACCGGCCGGATTTCAACGCGGTTGCTCGTCGGGATGCTCTTCGGTTACGCCAGGGTGGCGCGTTTTCGTTATCGTCATTCACCGCAAACCGTGGCGGCGATCGATGGATTTGTCTCCCGTCGCACGGAACTGGACCGGCGCGCGGCGCAGCATCGCCTGCATTTGATAGCCGGAAACGATCCGCGTCCCGTCGCCCGCCGGGCCACGCTGCCGGTGTTCGGATTGAGCGGAGGGTTCGACCCCATCGTGCCGTGGCCGCGGGTACGGCGCTGGCTCAGAAACCATTGCCCGGCCCTGCGCGATTATCGGGTCATTCTGAAGGCCGATCATAATGTCCTCAGCACCGCGCCGCAGGAGGCATCCCGGCAGATTCTGGCGTGGATCAACTCATTTACGACCCATGATTGATGATTTACGATTTGCCACGCCTCGAAAAATCATCAATCGTAAACAAAAAACAAATGACTCAACAACAAGTTCTCGACCTCTATTTTCTCGATGCCCGGCACCGGTTGGTTGAAATCGCCGCCTTCCTTGACCGCGTCGAACGTGCCGGCGGCAAGGAGGATTTCCGCCTGAAAGCCTTTCGCGCCGCGGTCGGCAGGCTGAACGGCAGGCAAAGCGAAAAGGTGAAACAGGTCCTGCTCGCCTTCAGCGACCCGACGACCAGACCCATGGCCAAAGCGGAAGGCAAAAGCGCAGCCGGAGCCTGGGCCGGAAAAAAAGGCTGAAACTCGACTCCCCCAACGTCAACCCCATTCCATGCGCTACATCGAGCCTCATGCCCACATGGTCAGCCGCGTCACGGACGATTACGAGCGCATGGCCGTCGCCGGTTGCGAAGCGGTCTGTGAGCCGGCGTTTTGGGCGGGTTTTGACCGCAGTTCCGTCGACGGTTTTTACGATTATTTTTGCCAGCTCACCGAACACGAGCCGAAGCGCGCGGCGAAGTTCGGCCTCAAACATTTCAGCTGGCTGTGTATCAATCCCAAGGAAGCCGAGGACGTGAAGCTGGCCCGGGAAGTCATCGGGCTGATTCCCGAATTTCTTGACCGTCCCAACGTGCTCGGCATCGGCGAAATCGGCCTGAACAAGAATTCACGGAACGAATTGAAGGTGCTCGAAATGCACGTGGAGCTCGCAGCGCAGCACGATCAACTTATTCTGGTTCATACCCCGCATCTGGAGGACAAGTGGAAAGGCACACGGCTGATTCTGGACGTGCTGAAAAGCGATCGGCGCATCCGGCCGGAGCGGGTCATCATTGACCACGTCGAGGAACATACGGTCGGGCTGGTCCTGGATGCGGGATTTTGGGCGGGCATGACCCTGTATCCGGAAACCAAGTGTTCGCCGGCGCGCGCGATCGACATGTTTGAAACCTACGGTCAGGAACAGATCTGGCTGAACAGCGCGTGCGACTGGGGCGTGAGCGACCCGCTGGCCGTGCCGAAAACCGCGCTGGAAATGAAAAAGCGCGGTCATCACGCCGCGGTGATTGACAAGATCGTTTATTATAACCCGCAACAATTCCTGAGCCAATGTCCGAAATTCAAAATCCGGTAGGACCGGCCGGCCATTCCCTCCGCCATCCGGGATTTTCAGTATCCCCAAATGCTTCCCGCGAAGCTGACCGGCATGAACTGGTTGTTGCCGATGTATTGCAATTCCACGGCTGAGCCCTGGCCGCCAATGAGGTAACCGGTCGTTCCCGCCGTCGTGGCACTTAACGGGGAGGCCACGGAAACGAATATCCCGCCGCTCGGCGTATTGTTGATCGCCGCGGCCAGCTTGGTGCCATCCGCCGAAGAGTCAATGGCGTTCCAGCTTTCAACCGGCGCATTGGTTTGTTGCGCCCAAGTGACGCCAAAATTACCTGAGGTGTAAATGCCCCCGCCGTTGATTACCGCTGCCAGCTTGCTGCCGTCGGCCGAGGAAGCCACGGAAGACCACGCTGCACTGGCAGGCAAACCGCCCGTCTGTGGCAGCCATGAACCGCCGGCATTGATCGAAGTGTAAATCCCGCCGCCATTGGCCACTGCCACCAATTTGGTGCCGTCGGCGGATGAGGCCACGGCGGACCAGGTTCCACTGGCCGGCGTGCTGCCGGATTGCTGCGCCCAGCTTCCGCTTGAATTACCATAAATCACTCCTCCCGAAATTGCTGCGATCATCCTGGTGCCGTCCGCCGACGAGCCAACCGAAATCCAATTCGCGCTACCGACCGCTTGCGTCCAACTCGCGCCTGAATTGCTGGAAACGTAAACCCCCGAACTGCTGGCCGCCGCAATCAGCTTGGTGCCATCCGCCGAGGTAGCGAGGGCAATCCAATTTGCAGGTCCAAATGCCGCCGTCCAGGTCGGGCCCGAGTTTGTATAAATGTACCCGCCGTTGACCGCCGCGGGCAATTTGCTGCCGTCGGCGGACGAGGCCGCTGCGTACCAGTTGGCACTGCTGAGTCCGCCGAAAGGACCCGACCAGGTAAGCCCTGAATCAATTGACGTAAAAATACCACCACCCGTGCTGCTCGCGACCGCCACCAACCGGCTGCCATCCGCCGATGAAGCAATGGCACGCCAGTCCAGCGGGGATGCGCTGCTGGGTGTCCAGGGCGACTTGGCAAAGCTCGAAAAATTGCCAATGACGGACTGGCCGGCGTTCTGGGAGACGCGCCAGCCGCTCGCGCCCGCTCCCGAGATGCGAACAATGTCGCCCGCGTTGGGCGAGGCCGGCAACGTCACTGTCACCAGTTGCGAATTGGTCAAAAGATAGCCGGTGTCGGTTACCGCCTGAATCGCCGTGCCGTTGGTGGGAATCCAGCCGACCAGTCCGTTTCCAAAAAAGCTGCCCCGGAAACTGTTGCCAAAATTGGTAAAGACATTCGCGCCGCTGAAAGTCTGGTTGCCGTTCAGCAAAGCCACGTTGGTGGAAAGCCGTATATCAGCAACGGTGCCCGATGCCAGTTGACTGGCGTTTAACAGCGTCAAGTTCGAGCCGATGCCGCTGAAATTATTGTTGGCATTGGTGAACACCACCTGACTGCCATACGTGCCGGAGAGGTTGGCGCTGGGGATGACGCCCGACACGGAACCCGCGGTGATGGCGTAAGGCGTCGGCGTCACTTGCTGGCGGGGGGCCAGCGTGGTGAAACCGGACGCGCCGTTGGTGCGGACGCCGATTTCCAGCCAGTTGCTCTGGCCATTCCAGACGCTGGAGCCAAAATCAATCATCACCGTGAACAGCCCATTGCTGATCGACACGGCGGAATTGGTCACCGGTCCCACCAGCGGAGTGCCGGTGGCATTGGTGTTGAACAGTGAAAAGGTCAGGTCGTAGTTGCCACTGGCGGGTGTACCCCCGGCATTCAACCGCCCCTGGTAAGTAAATGCCGTGCCTTGTGCGAAAAGCGGTTCAACTGAGAAAAACGCCAGAACTCCACCAAGCAAAACAACGGCACGCCATATTTTCACAATATGATGATTCTACCCGCAACCGCCCGGCAATTCAATCACAGAACGACTTACGGATTGCTCAACCTGAAGAATAGATTCCCGGTTGGTGGCGTGATGGTCACGCGGTTCGTGCCTTTGACGGTGTTGATGGTGCCTCCGTAATCGCCCCAATTCGCGGTTGAGAGATTAGCGTTGGTTTGCAGGGTATAAGCGGCGTTGGTCGGCCAGAAAACAACGGCCGTATTGGTTGTAGTGAGAACAATTCCCAGCGATGGAGGTTCAGGCGTGAAGGTGAACAGGGTGAGTGAATAAGGCGGAAAGGCATGCGAAAACGTGGGAGCCGCGCCGGTGAAAGTGCCGGTCGCAATGTCTTGTGCCGCCAGGGGTGCGTTTTCCTGCGCTGCGTTATCCTGGGGCATGCCATAGGAACGGACCGTGGCAATCGGACTGGGCACAAAACCCGTTTAGGGTGATCTGGCGCGTGAGCGTGTTGGTGGGGTCCTTGTTGATGACCAGCAGGGTGAGCGGCGCCGTTGGTCTTGTTTGCCGCGTAAGCAGCCAGTAATTGATCATCGCTCGACGGGTTAAGGATCGAATCACCCGGCTGGACGAAATATTGCATAAGCTTCATGGCATAAAAGGTCGGATAACGCGTGCTGGCATTGAGCACGAGACCGAAATCGCCGTAGGTTCGCCAGCCGTACAACGACGAATCAAAATCGCCGGTGGTATCCTGGCCATTTTCAAAGATCCACCACAGATAGGAATTGAACTCGGTTTTCATGATTTGACTCATGCTGTCCGCGAGATAGAGTCCATTGACCAGACTGGTGGATTGCCGGCCTTGCGGACCGGAATCGGCATTATTCTCCGTGCAAAGGAGTTTAATGTTTGTGCCGCCGGGGCCGAAGTAATCGCTGATTTGTTGCCGTCAATTTGCGGCGTCACCGGCCCGGTTGGTTGCGGCCTGGAGCAAAAACGCGTCGTTGTCCACCT
>JBEKTH010000050.1:0-24900 GCA_049516255.1 Verrucomicrobiota bacterium | reverse complement strand
CGCCTTGGACGCCGCGTAGGCGGTTCCGCGCGGAACGCCGATGAGGCCGACAAACGACGCGAGATTGATGACTCGTCCGCCGTCCGCCAGATGCCGTCCGGCATATTTCAGACCGAACGCCACGCCGTTGACATTGACGGCAAACGTTCTCTCCAGCAACGGCCCGGTCACCTCTTCAAAGGCGACGCCCAACGGCTGGATGCCGGCGTTGTTTACCAGGATATGCGCCTGGCCAAACAGCCGCCCGGCCGCGGCAAACGCCGCTTCCAATTCAGCTTCGACCGAGACATCCGTGAGTTGAAATTCGGCGCCGATTTTCTCTGCCACCGCCGCGCCGTCAGGCCGCCGGTCGGCGATCAGTACATGCACATCGTGTTCGCGAAACCGGCGGGCGATGGCCAGCCCGATGCCGGAACAACCGCCGGTGACAATCGCTGACTTTCCGGCCAGCGAAAACGTGATGGGGTGGGTCGGGTTCAAGGGCGTTGGCTGGGGGCGGGCTCATAATCATCGGTCGGCCAGGCGTCGCGAATGCGCGCGGCGAGATAGCGGTGAAACAGCCACACGGTCATTTCGAGATGGCTCAGCCGGCCCGGCTGCCAGCCGCTCGCGTAAAATCCGCGCTGCACCGCTGTACAGACTTCCATGTCCTCGAGGTGAAAATCCACGAGTTGCTTCGCGGCGTTCCGGCGAAGTGATTCAAAATTGTCGCGGGCCGCAGCCTCGGGTGCCATCAGAGTGGTGGTCAGTAATTTGAGCCGGTCCGGTCCGAGTGGCTGCAGGCGATACCAGATGACCCGGTCCGGGGCCGTCGCCAGCAGGAACGTCGGATAAAAAAGGAACAATCCCCATTCGGATTTCTGCGCGGCGTTCAATCCCGACAGCGGCGGCAACGCGGCTGAAAAATCGCCGCGGGCCTCGAAGGCCAGGTATTCCTCGCGGACGGAATCCTTGTAGGGCAGGTGTGCGCGGACGTAATGCCGCCGTTCCTGCTCGGTCCACGTATCGCGGGCGGGCATCATCGGCTGGAGCGTCTTGTGATGGATGCCGAGGTGGTGGTAACTCTCCATGAAATTTTCCACGAGCACCTTCCAGTTGAACGGACAATCCCACTCCCGCGCAATGACGAGCTTCAGTTCATTCAAACGGAACGCGGTCAGGTCCGCGGCCATGCCGGCGAGACCCTCGGCCAACGGCGGCGCGTGGCCAGCGAGGTTCACAAAGACAAATCCCTGCCAGATTTCGCTGCGGAACGTTTTCAGGAAGAAGTCATCGCGGCAAAAACCCTCCGCTGCGTGCATTTCCGGGCACGCCTTGAGCTGGCCGTCGAGTTCGAAGGTCCAGGCATGATAAGGGCAGATAAAGAGTCGCGTTTTGCCGCAGTCCGGTTTGCCGTCGCGCGCCTCGGCCGGTGAATGACCGTCATAGCCAAAACCCTCCGGCATGATGTCCATGGAACGATGGGGACACACGCGTGACAGGACGCGGATGGCGTCGTCCTTGCCATGCACGAGAATGAGCGGTTCGCCGAGCAGGTCCAGGTTCAGAAAATCGCCGGGATTTGGGATCTGGGAAACGTGCGCTACGCACTGCCAGCCGGGCCGCAGCACGTGATTCAGTTCCCAGTCAAAGAATTCCTCGCTGGTATAGGCCTGGGCGGGCAGGGTGGTGGCGCGATTGAGCGGGCGCGCCGCGGTTTCCGTGACGCCCCGCTGGATTTCGGCGAGCGACAGCGGCGGTTGCGCAGTGCGCGTGCTGAGTCGCCGCGCAAAGGCGAGCGGCTCAAACGTCGGTTTCCATTCAAAGGTGGTTGAGCTCATGATTGGACCGGTTCCAGTTTCCCAGCGGCATCGAAATCAATTTCCCGGCGCGCTTCCGGGTGGGCGCGGACGTAACGGGCAATTTCATGTCCACGCGCAAACCACACACCGCCCTTGTCGCGCATGGTGGTGACGAGCTCTTCGAGCAGGCGCACGCGCGAGGGCCGGCCACTGAGCCACGGGTGCAGCGTGAGCACGAAACAACAGCCGAAGTCGTGCATCGCTTCGAACTCGCGCCACCACAGGTCGAAAACCTTTTCGCAATTTTCCGGGACAAAACCCCAGGCCGGGTCGGCATTGAAGGCGAACTGTTCCCAGTCTTCGAGCAGCCACTGGCCGGGGATTTCCACGAGCCCGTTGTGGTGGAAATACGGCACGTCATCGCCCATCTCACTGGCGCAATAGGCGATATCGTGTTGCGTCAGCAAGGCCGGTGTCCAGGGGTTGATCTCGAACCACGGCGCGCGGAATCCCACCGGTCGTCTGCCGACGATGCGCGTCAGGATGTCAATGCTCCGCACCAGAATGGCTTCCTCCTCTGCCTCGCTCAGGTGCGCAAGTTTTTCGTGCAGGTAACCGTGCAGTCCGATTTCGTGGCCGGCTGCGGCGATGGTCCCGACCATGCGCGGATGCTGTTCCGCGATGTAGGCGGGAATAAAGAATGTGGCGGGCACTTCCAGATGCTTCAGCAACCCGAGCAAACGCGGCACACCGATGCGCGGGCCGTATTCGCATTGCGACATCAGCGTGCGGCGGCGGGCGAGCGCGGGGTTTTCGGACAGGGCCGTGGTCTCGCCATCCACGTCGAAACAGAGCATGGCGGCGCAACGTTGTCCGTCAGGCCAGATAAATCGCGGCGGCGGGAGGAAGCGGGCGGCGGGCTTTTCATGTTTATTCGACTTCATCGCCGGCCTCGGTCAGCTTGATCATGGGCAGTTTTTCCGCGGCTTCGATGCGCGGATGAATGTGTTCTTCCAGCCGTTTCTTCAAGGCGAGAAATTCCGGTGAAATGAACTGGTCGGAGGTGCGGGGGCGCGGCACCGGATTTTCGATGAACTCGACGACGCGGCCGGGGTTCGAGCCCATAACCACGATGCGGTCGGCCAGATACGCCGCCTCGTCCAGGTCGTGGGTGATGAACAAAATCGTGGCATCCACCTTTTTCCAGATTTGCAGCAGGTACGCCTGCATCTGGCAGCGGGTTTGGGCGTCCAGCGCGGCGAAGGGTTCGTCCATGATGAGGATGCGCGGGTTGTTGGCGAGGGCGCGGGCGATGGCGACGCGTTGTTTCATGCCGCCCGAAAGTTCGTGGGGATAAAGATTCTCGAACTTGGCCAGGTCGACCATTTCCAGCCATTCCCGCGCTTCGGCCTCGGCCATGCTGTCCGCTTTGCCCTGCATTTTCATGCCGAACATCACGTTGCGTTTCACGGTCAACCACGGGAACAGCGTGTACCCCTGGAAGACCATACCCCGGTCCGGTCCGGGCCCGGCCACTGCCTTGCCATCCAGCAGAATTTCGCCGCCACTGGCTTCATCCAGACCGGCCACGATGCGGATCAACGTGGATTTTCCACAGCCCGAGGGGCCGACGACGCAGATGAATTCGCGCCGATGGATTTCGAGCGAGACGTGGTCAAACACGACCTGGGTGCTGCCATTGGCGCCAAACGCCTTGCGAAGGTTCTGCACGCTCAAAATGACCGGCCGTTGGCGGATGCGCTGAAAGCGGGCGGCGACCGGGGGTGCCTGTTCGCGGTAATCGGGGAGTTTCAGTTCACTGAGCGACATTGAATTGCCTTTCCGGGTTGGGTGGCAGTTCCGGTTTGGGGTTGAACGACGGCCACAAGACCGGCTTCGGTTTTCTGGACTCTAACAACGGGAACCAGGACCGTCGGAGTGCCCTCGAACCGGAGCTGGAGCGGACCTTCCAGGGGAACAGGATACCCGCCAGCCACGAGAGGAACATGTCGGTGGACAGGCCGATGATGCCGATCATGCCGATGGCGGCATAAACGTTATCGAAATTCCGATAGCGCGCCTGTTGATTGATAAACAGGGTGATGCCTGACATCGTCCCGACGACTTCGGCAATAATCAGATACGTCCACGCCCACCCGAGCAGGATGCGCATGTCCGTGTAAACATCCGTGATGGACGCCGGAATGACGACGCGGCTGACCAGTTTCCATTTCGACGCGCCCAGCGTCTGCGCGGCTTCGAGGAGCGCAGGGTCCACCTTGCGCACGCTATTGGCGATCACCAGCACCTGCTGGAAAAAGGTGCCGATGAAAATGATGGCGATTTTGGGCGCATCCTCGATGCCGAGTACGGCCACACACAGGGCGCCGAACGCCGGCGCCGGCAAGTAACGGAAGAATTCGATGAACGGTTCGATTAGTTTGGCAAAGAAACGGTAGGAGCCGGCGAGAATGCCCAGCGGCAAGCCCAGGAGGGATGAAAACAGAAAGCCCAGGAAAATCGTGCGGATGCTGTGTCCCAGGCTCTGGTACAGCCACGGTTCGTCCTGCAGACGCGGCGGCGTCTTGAACGCGGTGTAAAAAGCCCGGGCCACCTCGTGGGGCGCAGGCAGGTAAACCGGATTGACCCGGTAGCCTTGCGGCAATGGGTCTCCGGCCGCCTTGGCCTTGGCGACTTCCTGGTAAAAATCGGCGCGCGGTATGTCCAGTCCTTCGCTAAAATAATCCACATTACCGGGATCGGTGATGTGAATCAGCGGGTGCCAGATCCACGGGACATAGCTCACAACCGACCAAATCACCAGCGGAATGACAAAGGAAAGTGCGGTCAGCAGGAGCCGCCGCCGCCGCGGCAACTCCCGTTTCAATCCCAGCCAGTCGTGATGCGCCATAGTTGGTCTAGTTCAGCCCCATGATGACGCTGGGCACCAGGTAGTCCTTGGGTTTCTGCGATTCCTTGTACACCCCATTGTCGAGGTTGAATTTGTCGCTGATTTTCATCGAACCGTAAATGGACAGCATGTCGTCGCTCTTTTTCAGACAGGCTTTTGCCTCGGGCAGTGTCAGGAAATGCGTGCCGGGGACGTTTTTCGCGTATTGCACCGGATCGGCTCCGACTTTAGCGGCCATGATTTTGATGGCGTCATCACGCGTGGCGGGGTCCATCAAGTAACTCACGCACTTGTAGTAAATGGCCGTGATCTTTGCCCAATCCTCCTTGTGTTCCGCATAACTTGATGGATTTACCGCGATCACGTCAAAGATAAGCCCTTTGGCGTCGGCACTGGTAAACAGTTTTTTGGAGTTCGGCACCTGCGTGAGCGCCTGGCTGGAAATCGGATACCACGCACCGATCGCCGAGACTTGGCCCGATGCGAGCGTTTGCGGTGTTTTCTCGGTCGCCGTGCCGACGAGCGTGATGTCGGACTGGCTCATGCCGTTGACCTTGAGCGCCTGCAACAGGAGCATGTGTTCCACCAGGGTGAGTTCAACCCCGACTTTTTTGCCTTTCAGGTCCTTGATGGAATCAACCCCGGGTGCGCCGATGATCATGTCGCTGCCTTCGCTGTAATCCACCAGGCAGACAATCTTGGTTTTGGCGCCGCTCGAGCCGGCGACCATGGCGTCCGAGGCCACGATCATGTCGGCATCGATTTTGCCGGCGGACAGGGCGTCAATCGAGGCGTTGTAATCGAACCAGATCATGTCCACGTCCAGGCCGGCATCCTTGAACCAGCCTTTTTGTTTGGCGACCTCCATGACGGTGTAACCCGGCCAGTCGCTGTATCCGATTTTGATGGTGTCGGCCTTGACGCCGGCCAGGCCAGCCAGGCCCATCAGTGTAGTCACAAGCAGTATTTTCAGTTTCATTTGTTCTCCTTGGTTAGGTTTTGGTTGATGCATTTGTTTTGCGGACCTCCGCAAAGTGTGATTTTAAAATAATCGCGCGTAACGGTTGATCTCCCACGGGCTGATGTTCTGATGATACTCCTCCCATTCAGCGCGTTTGTATTTGATGAATTCATTGCGCAACCCGGGCCCCAGGACCTGTTCCACAAACGGGTCGGCCGCGAACGCCTCCACGGCCTCGCCCAGCGTGCGCGGCAGTTCCTGCACGCCAATTGTTTCCAGCTCCGCGGGTGACAGTTCGTAAAGGTTTTCGTGATGGGGATCGCCGGGGTCCAGCTCCTCGCGTACGCCTTCCAGGCCGGCGGCCAGCACCAGCGCGGCCGCGAGATAGGGATTGCAGGAGGAATCCGCGTTACGGCTTTCGCAACGCCCGCCGCCCATCGGAATGCGGATGGAATTGGTGCGGTTGTTCGTGCCAAAAGAGTTGAAGACCGGCGCCCACGAATAATAGCTCATTGCGCCGCGCCGGATGAGCCGCTTGTAACTGTTCACGGTCGGCGCGAGCGCCGCGCACAACGCGCGGCCATGCCGGAGAATGCCGGCGACGAACGAGTAGGCGAGCGGCGACAACCCCAGGCCACGCGGGTCTTTTTCCGGCGGCACGGCAAAAAGATTTTTACCGGTGCGCGCGTTGGCCAGCGACATGTTGAAGTGCGCGCCGTTGCCGGTCTTGTCCGCAAATGGTTTGGGCATGAACGTGGCAAGCAGGCCGTGCTTTTCGGCCAGCGCCTTGGCCATGTGCCGGAAGAAGATGTAACGATCGCCCATCGTGAGCGCATCGGCGTATTTGAAATCGAACTCGAATTGCGAGTTGCCGTCCTCGTGGTCAAAGGAATAAACGTCCCAACCCAGCCCGTTCATGGTCGTGGCCATCTCGTCCAGCCAGGGGAAGGCGTCCAGGAACCGTTTCACGTCGTAACAGCTCTTTTCCAGGCTGTCGTCGCGGTTGGGCACGACGAGCCGGCCGTGTTCGTCCTGGTGGAGTACGTAGATTTCGCACTCGATGCCCAGATTGAAGGCGAAACCCAGTTGGGCCGCCTGCCCGAGGACGTGCTTCAGCAGGACACGCGAGTTGAGCGGGTAGGGTTGGCCATGAAAATGGTTGTCCGCCGGCATCCATGCCACCTCCTTCCGCCAGGGAAGCTGGATGATGTGACCGAGGTCCGGCACGGAGGAGATTTCGTCGTCGTTGGGTTCCTGGCCCAGGCCGTCCAAGGCGTAGCCGGTGTAGAGCTCGGATCCGTGGGCGAAATGTTCGAAGTGTTCGATGGGCACGAACTTGCCCTTTGGCACGCCGTGAATGTCCACGTAGGCGCCGACGCAATATTTCACACCCTGTTTGACGAGCTTTTGTTTGAGCGCCTGAAGCTTGGCGTCGGAGTTCGCGCCGTCGCCGGAAAAGGCGCCGGCCGGCAGGCGGTTGATTCCGGAAATCCGACGGGAGTCGGGCAATAAGCTCACTTTCCCGTTCTTTGATTTAAGCGTGGCCTTCATGGGACCGGGGCAAAGTAACTGTGGGGGAGCGGCGGTTGTTCGGTGAACGCCCGCCGGACCAGCGCGGCGAGGTCTTCGACCATGAAACGGAAGAGTTTTTCGCCCTGCTCCCGAGTGGCGCGGTTGGGAAAGCCGGTGACACCGTTCCGACTGGTGCGATTGACCGGATGGGGAAAGACCAGTCCGGTCGTCCGGTCTTCGTCATCGGCCCCGGCTATTTTCTGCGGGCGCACCAGTTCCGGGGCCAGCGCCAGCATCAGGGACGTTTCGGCGGCGTTGGCGTGCCAGTCTTCCGCGTCGGCGAAAAATTCGGCTCGGACGCGCGGGCTGATTTCCGCCACGTTGCAGACGCAGGCGAGCGCATCGTCCCAGCGGCTGCGGATGATTTCGACCGCGCAGCGGAGTGGGGCGGCGTTGCCGACGTGGCCGTTAACCAGCAGGATCCGCTTGAAACCGGCACCGTAAAGCCAGTCGAAGATTTCGACGACCATGTCGATGAGGGTCTGGGGTGACAACGAGAGGGTGCCGGGCCAGCGCCGGGAATGGCCGAGCGAACAGCCATAACTCAGCGTGGGTAAAACCGGCGCCCCGGTTTCGCGCGAAACGGCCTCACAGAGCAGCGTCGCGTTGCGCGAGTCCATGCCCACACCCAGGTGCGGCCCATGCTGTTCCGTGGCACCGATGGGCAACAGGCATAAATTTACTCCCGACTTCCGCAGGGAACCGGCTTCCTCCCAGGTCAACGCCTGCCAGAGCAACGGCCTTTGTTCAAATGCGTGCATTCCTTGAACGGCTTTACCAAACCTTTCGGTTTTCCCCCGCACTGCCTTCGCCGGGCCAATGCGCGGATTGACTTCAAATTATTTACCAACCGGAAACGACCAAACCCCCCTGACTGCAATTTGTGACCAATGTGAAGTAACGTCCGGGCTCAAAACGGGGGTCGTTCCAAGCCCAGACACAAAGAAGTCAATGAATCGCGGGTGGTCCGCAGCAGATGTCAATAAGGGTAAGCCTCTGAAAAAAATGACTATCGTCGAATTCTTGCGAATCAGAATATGTGACGTCGATAATCATCATCATCAGCATTAGCACCCGACATGCCACCACCTTCCGGACGGTTTTATCCGGCAACCTCCGGGGCCTGGTCCGGGCTCGCATCAGGTTTCAAACCCAAACATTGACGGCCTCTTTGTTTCCGTGAAGCCCGGAGGCTTCATCGGCAAATCGATTTTTTCCAAGGCGCCATCGACTGCGCGCGGCTGGTTCGTTTTGAACAGTCAGAAAATAAAAGAACAGCCGGGGCCGCGCCGGGGTAATCCGGTTCCGGCAGTTTGCAATCCGATGGTACCGCCGGGTTTGAACCCTGCGACCACCCGGGTCGGCCAACGGATTTGGAATGACCTTGAAGGAATTCCGAGGTCATCCAGAAAATTAGGATTCAGGAGAGCCTTTTCGGATTTGAGCCGGAGATTGTGGCGAAGGTCAGCCGGCTGAAGGTGAGGATTTACGAGGTGGCGATCTCGTATTATGACCGGACTTGTGCCGAAGGGAAAAAATCGGGTGGCAGGACGGCGTCAGCGCACTGCGTTGCATCATCAAATAGCACTTTTTCCCCAACTCCTGAGTTTCAGTGCCCGAACCGCTCTGCTTTCCAACGCGGGCTCAGGTTGGGGAAGGGCGCGCGGCCCAAAACGGTGGACTTGGGTCCGGTCACCGGGAGGGACAACGAACTTAATTCCGAAAAACGATTCGCCTCGCGCGCCAGAATCACCGCCAGGTCATCATCGTAGATGACGGTCCAGCCGGGACGCTGGGCCAGGGCCGCGGTGCCGGCCAGATTCGCCGGCAGCAGGGCGAAATCGGCCTGATCAACGTCGAGCACTTTCCCGTCAAACGGTTCGCCATTGTAAAATTTCCAATGGGCATCGATTAACTCGCGCGAATAACAGGTGTCGAGCCGGCCGTCCATCGAGGGCGCGCATCCGGGCAGGTCGAAAATCACCATCTCCCCCCAATCAAAGAAGGTCAGCATCCGCCCGTGCAATTGGTGTGCCCGCAAAAAATCAACGGCGCCGATGGGATATTCGGAGCGCGGCACCTCCATTGTCAGCGGATGTTCCTTGTGCAATGTGAACGTGGCAACGCCGATTCCGACGGTGATTACCGCAAACAGCACGGTGGCGGATTTTTGGAAGTCAGCGCGGCGGCCGAGATCTTCCAGGTGCTCAAAATGCTGCCGGAACCGGGCGAGGGCGCTGGCCAGGTGCGGCGGCACCAGTGCCAGTGCGACCAGGCAAAACAAGGGAGTGTTTCTCACTGCCCGAAGGCCCAGAAAGGCAAAGGCCGCGCAAACGGCCAGTTCCCACCAGGCGCGTTTCTGCCTGGTGAACACCCAACTGAAGGCGGCCAGCGCCAGCGCGACGAAAAATGCGGCGTGCTCTCCATTCAACGGCGGCGGATTCCATTCGGCGATTCCCGGTCTGGGCCACAGCACGCTGCCGATCAGCCAGCGAATCAGCCCCGCACCCCAGGGATTGCAGAGCATGGCCACGCCGGAGACAATCACCGCCAGCCATAAAACCGGAATGGTCCGCCACACCCGTTCGACCGCGGTTCCATCCGCGGCCGTCCGGCCCCGGATTGGATTCCACACCCATTGCACCGTCGTGGTCCCGGCCGCCAGGCCCAGCAAGCCGAAGCCCGCCAGCACGCCGCCGTGCGTGTTGATCCAGGCCAGGAACAAGCCCGGCAGGGCCAGCATCCAAAGTCGTCGTCCGGAATGAATCTGTTGCAACAATTGCAACTCCATGGCCAGGAACAGGGCCGTGAAGATTTGCGGCCGGGCGGCAAAGCCATACGAGATTTCCACGACGGCCAGTGCGGCAAAGGTCCACGCCACAAAACGCGCCGGCCACGACAGGCTTTGTGCGCCCAGCCGGAGGCACATGGCGAAGGCCGCCAGCCCGACCACTATTTTCAACAGTAAAATTCCCGGTCCGCCCCACGCCGTGTAAAAGATCGCCAGAATGATTTCCGCGATCCATTCATGGTTGATCCAGGGCTGACCCTGCGCCGTCCAGGAATAAATGTCGGTTTTAGGAATGGCGCCGCTGTGCAGCATTTGCTGCCCATAGACGAGATGCCCCCACAGATCCAGGTCCACCGTGTTTTCGGAAAACTGAAAGACAGCCAGCAACAACACCGCTGCGCAAAACCAGAATTTCAGATTTTTCATCGCGATCATTTGACCCGGCCCAGCAATAACAGGTTGCCGCCGGGTTCGCAGCACAGTTTTTTTTCTGCGGGATTGACAGCGGCAGGAGGCTTTTCTAACTTCAACCGGCAAAGACATCCCGCTTTGCCCCGAATGCTCGTTCGGGGATTTTTATTGTTGAAAAATGGTTTTGGGACGGCGACACGCCGTCCCTCCCAAAAAAAAGTATGGCAAATACAATTCTGGTGGGCGCCCAGTGGGGCGACGAAGGCAAAGGCAAAATCATTGACGTGCTGACGGAAAAGGCGGACGTCGTCGTCCGTTACGCCGGTGGCAACAACGCCGGTCACACCGTCTTCATCGGGAAAAGAAAATACGTTCTGCATCTGGTGCCGTCGGGAATTTTGCGCAAAAATAAATTGTGCGTCATCGGCAACGGCGTGGTCGTGGACCCGCTCGGCCTCGTGGAGGAAATTGAAGGCCTGAAAAAACTGGGCGTCAAGGTCGGTCCGGCCAATTTTGTTTTGAGTGAAACGGCACACGTTGTTCTGCCTTATCACCGCGAACTGGATGCGCAACGCGAGGTGCTCAAGGGCAAAAACAAAATCGGCACCACCAAGCGCGGCATCGGCCCGGCCTACGGCGACAAGGCCGCGCGGGTCGGGTTGCGGATGATTGACCTCGTGCATCCCGAACGGTTTGAAGGGAAACTCCGCCTGCGCATCATTGAAAACAACGGAGTCCTCCGCGCCCTGGGCGCGAAACCGCTCTCGTTCAAAAAGGTCCTCGCCGAATACCGCCGCGCCGGGAACTATCTGAAACCGTTTGTCGCCAACACGGTCCCGCTGTTGCACGGGGCGATGCGGCGGGGCGACCACCTTTTATTCGAAGGCGCGCAGGGGACCTTTCTCGACATTGACCACGGCACGTATCCGTTTGTCACCTCTTCCAATACCACGGCGGGCGGGGCGTGCACCGGCTCCGGCGTGCCGCCGCACCGCATGGACCGCGTCGTCGGTGTGATGAAGGCCTACACGACGCGGGTCGGGGAAGGTCCGTTGCCGACGGAGAGCCAGGAGATTTCCGATTTGCTGCACGGCATGGGACGCGAATTCGGCGCCACCACCGGCCGGCCACGCCGTTGCGGCTGGTTTGATTCCGTGGCCACGCGGCACGCCACGATGGTCAACGGCATCGATGACCTGGCCGTCACCAATCTGGACGGACTCGATTCGGTGGAAACGATCAAGGTCTGTGTGGCCTATCGTCACGGCAAAACCCGCTGTGATTTTGTGCCGAACGACGCGCAAACGCTGGCGGACTGCCGGCCGGTTTACGTTGAATTCGAAGGCTGGCGCACGCCGACCCACCGGGCGCGTACCTGGAAACAATTGCCGCCGAAAGCGCGTGCTTATTTGAAGGCGATCGCCGAATTGAGTGGCGCGAAATTGTTCATCGCCTCCGTCGGCCCGGCCCGTGAACAGACGATTTTTGTTTGACCGTAGAGAATTCAAATGAAGCTGCTCCACGGACTAAAGTTGCGTGAAAATGTCCAACTTGCGGGGATTCCCATCATCTGGAAAACCAACCTTTCCGATGAAGATGTCCATGATTTCTATCAGCACTTAATGACTGATCCCGATTTTGCATCTTTTACGCGACGCAATGATGGTGTGGATAGCACAAAGAGTGTAAGCATTTCGTTCGAAGTATTCAGCAAGGCAATCGATTTCAAGGATGGTTGCTGTCAATGTTTTGGAATTTTTAATACTCTATGGCTGATTTATCGAACCACGGAAGAATGGCAGCTTTTGGAAGCGAGAGAAATGGAGATTCAAGAATTAAGAGACGAACAAAGACAAGAACTTGAAGTTGAAGAAATCGTCTTTCAAAACGAAGATAATTATTTGAGTGCAAAGTTAGCTGAATGTCTAACCAACAAAAATTATCCAGAGGCTGTCAGATTCCTGTCCTTGAGAATGGAATTGAGAAAACAGAATCCTAAAATCAAACGATATTTGGTGTCTCAGGGAGGTCTAATGCGTGAAGCCGTCAAGACACTCTGTAATTTTCCACAAACAGACGACGGTATTCGATTTATTTTGGAACATTTTCCCTGGTCGTGGGTGCTATTCGATTTTGCAAAGAATTATTGGGCATCTTCTTTTCTTAATCGCCAAAGCAAGCTGGTTGAAATGGATAAGATTTTCGGCGCAGTGAATGAGCATTTCCAAACTGATGCCAGGATACACAAAATGATATGTCTTTTCTTGGAAAAGGAAGGTGAATTGGAACGAGCAATCCAACATTGTAAAATATGTGCTTCTCGCCATCTTAATGACGGAACAGTCAACGGGTTTTCCGGCAGACTGAAACGTTTCGAAAAGAAAGTGGAGCGTGGGATAAAACGGAAAAACACTCAAATTCCGAATTAAATTGTCACTGTGTTGACCAAATCTGAAATCCTTTTTCTGGAATATTGTAACCTTCGTGGATACGTTGCGAATCGTCTATCTGCACCAACCGATGGAGGACGGTTTCCCGACTACGAACTGGTCATTGGCACAAACCGTATTGTAGCAGAGATCAAAGAGTTTCGAGCTAATCCAGCGGACAGGAATATGACCGGGGCAATTCAGGAAGGACGCATCCAAGTTTTTGGAGACGAAATCGGGCGGAGGGTAAGGACGCATATCGAGGATGCAGAGCGTCAGCTTAGGCGTTATGAAAGTCAACAAGTGCCCTGTTTGGTTGTTCTCTATGACGATATAGTTGTGAATGGTTCCCGTCCGAATCCTCCAGGGCTATTCCCGGTGGATGTTATGAATCCTTTATATCCGGGTCACGTCGAAGTTGGCATGTATGGCCACCAAGTCGCGCAGGTGCGGCTCCACCCAGATGGGCGAACCGAATCTTTGGGTGACATACGTGGAGGCAAGCGCACATTGCGGTCTGGTCATCAAAACAACATCAGTGCGGTAGCCACGCTACATGATTACGATTCCAAAAGTGGGCTATATCTAATCGTTTATCATAATTTTTTTGCGAAGAACCCGCTTCCCAAATCTGTATTCACAGATTCTAAAGATCGTCAAATCGAGAAACCCGGCCATCCTGATTCGTGTCCCGGTAGTCTGCAACGTGTTCAGATATAGCTGGTGCTGTTGTGTCGGCGGTTTTCATTCACCGCATACAGGCATTAACGTTTGCCGGAATTTTTATTTTTCAGTTTTGGAATCAGTGTAATCTGCGTAATCTGCGGATAAACAAAATGAGCGCCGCTCCACATTTGACCGCCGAAGCCAGGGCTTCATTGCCCAAACACGTGGCCATCATCATGGACGGCAACGGGCGCTGGGCGAAACAGCGCGGGCTGCCCCGCATCGAAGGCCACCGGCAGGGCGCCGAATCCGCCCGCATCATCATCCGCACCTCCGGCGAACTGGGCATCAAATATCTCACGCTTTACGCCTTTTCCGCCGAAAACTGGAACCGTCCCAAGGACGAGGTGGATGCGCTGATGAAATATCTCATCCATTATCTCAAAACCGAAACACCGGAGTTGAACAAGAACAACGTGCGGCTGGAAGTCATCGGTCAGATCTGGCGTCTGCCGGAAAATGTGCAGGAACATCTCAAGAAATCCATCCAGACCCTTTCCAAAAACAACGGGCTGACGCTCATCATGGCCTTAAGCTACGGCAGCCGCATTGAAATTGTGGACGCCGTCCGGTGCATTGCCGAAGAGACCAAGAAAGGGAAACTCGAACCCGCGGATATCAACGAGGAGGTCATTTCGCAGCATCTCTGGACGCGGAATTTTCCCGACCCGGACCTGCTCATTCGCACGAGCGGCGAAATGCGCGTGAGCAATTTCCTGCTCTGGCAGATTTCCTACTCCGAACTCGTCATCACGCCCACGCTCTGGCCAGATTTTCGCAAGCCGCAGTTTTTTGAGGCGCTGGAAGAATACGCCCGCCGGCACCGCCGGTTCGGCGGGGTTTGAAAATAGATCGAGATCATCGCAAGCGCCATCCGCCTTTTCACTTGTTTTGAATGTTTGCTCTGTTATTCAAATCGCAGTGAGCAATCCATTTCGACTCGGTGTCCTCGGCTCCGGCAAAGGTTCCAACTTTGTTGCCATCGCTGACGCCTGCGCGTCAGGGAAAATTCCGGCCCAGGTCGCGCTGGTTTTGAGCGATGCCGAAACCGCGGGGATTTTAGCTCACGCGCGGGAACGAAATCTTCCGGCCCGGTTCATCCCGCCGGGAAAGTTCCGCACCAAACTGGACGAGGACGCGGAACGGGTCTTTGTCGGCGCGCTGCAGGAAGCGAAGGTGGATCTGATCGTGCTCGCGGGTTTTATGCGGGTGCTGAAAGGGGAGTTCCTTCGCGCGTTTGAAGGGCGCATCGTGAACATTCATCCATCGCTCCTGCCGTCGTTTCCGGGTTTGGCAGCGTGGCAACAGGCACTGGATCATGGCGTGAAGGTGACCGGTTGCACGGTGCATTTTGTGGATGCGGGTGTGGATGCCGGGCCGATCATCGGCCAGCAAACCGTGCCGGTGCTGGACCGCGACACGCCCGAGAGTTTGATTCAGCGGATTCACACGGCGGAGCACGAGCTTTACCCGAAATGCGTGGCGGCGATTGCACGCGGGGAGGTTTCGGTTCAGGGGCGGCGGGTGGTTTGGACATCGTAATCGTCCTCGTTCTCCTCCTCGCCCTCGAATTTTAGCTTTCCGATTACAAGGACGAGAACGACATCGAGGAGGATTTTGAGGGTAAAGAAGAAAGTGGCGTTCCCGGACCGGACTTGGCAGATTGGTTCCGTCAAGCGCATGAGCAAGAAATTACGATTCGGCCTGCCCAAGGGCAGTTTGCAGGAGGCCACCATCCAAAAGATGGCCAAGGCGGGCTATAACATTTCCATCAACAGCCGTTCCTACGTGCCGTACGTGGACGACGACGAACTGGAAATCCGGCTGATTCGCGCGCAGGAGATCAGCCGCTATGTCGAGCACGGCTATCTGGATTGCGGCATTACGGGCCGCGATTGGATCGTCGAGAACGGCTCCAAGGTGCACGAGGTCGGCGAATTTCTTTTCAGCAAGGCGACGCGGCAGCCGGCGCGCTGGGTGCTGGCCGTGCCGGAAAATTCAAAGATCAAATCCGTGAAGGATTTGAAGGGCAAACGCATTGCCACCGAGGTGGTCAATCTCACCAAAAAATACCTCCGCGCGCATGGCGTGAAGGCGGACGTGGAATTTTCCTGGGGCGCGACCGAGGTGAAGGCGCACGAACTGGTGGACGCAATTGTGGAATTGACGGAGACCGGCTCGTCGTTGCGTGCGAACAAGCTGCGCATCGTGGACACGCTGCTGGCCTCGACGCCACGGTTGATTGCCAATCAGACGGCGTGGAAGGATGCGTGGAAGCGCAAAAAAATTGAGACGCTGGCGCTGCTGCTCAAAGGCGCGCTGGAAGCGGAGGCGAAGGTTGGTTTGAAGATGAACATCGCCGAAAAGAACCTGGCGAGTCTCCTCAAATCGCTGCCCGCGTTGCGCAACCCGACGATTTCCGGCCTGAGCCAGAAGGGCTGGGTGGCCGTGGAGACGATTATTGACGAGCACGTCGTGCGCGAATTGATCCCCAAACTCAAGGCTGCCGGCGCGGAAGGCATCATTGAGTATCCCTTGAACAAGGTGGTTTATTAATTTAAGATTTACGATTGATGATTTGCGATTTAATCTCAGAGCCGGATTACGGCCGACAGTTGCAAATTCATCGGGCAGGTCCGTGACGCGAACTTGTTCGGGTCAAATCGTAAACCGTAGATCAAAAATCGTAAATGCGATATGGGTTCACTGAAAAAACGCCGCAAGGCAAAGATTAACAAGCACAAACGCCGCAAGAAGCTGCGTCTGCATCGTCACAAGAAGCGCACCTGGCAGAAGTAAGCGATCGCCGGTCGCGATTTTAATCAGCCGTCCCCGGCGGTTGCACTTGAAGCAATCGCCGGGGCGGTTTTCATTTCCCGCCTGGCGGCGGCCCGGTTGCCGATGAAACATCGTTTCGACAAACATTATACGCGCGATGAAGCGCGGGCCATGCTGCCGCAAATCCGGAAGTGGCTGGAGCGGCTCAATCAGCTTCGCCACCTGTTGGAACGCTATGAAAAGCGCCTCAGCACGCTAATGAAGCAGGGCCACGACGCCGGCGGCCAGACGGTCAATGACCAGGTCCGCACGCTGGCGGATGTGCAGGAGGTTCTGGCTGAATTTCAGCGCC
This sequence comes from Verrucomicrobiota bacterium, assembly GCA_049516255.1. Taxonomy (GTDB): domain Bacteria; phylum Verrucomicrobiota; class Verrucomicrobiia; order Limisphaerales; family UBA11358; genus UBA11358. The sequence continues at coordinate 8,188 of JBEKTH010000050.1, read as the reverse complement.
GCCAGATTTTCATCAAGGACCTGGAACGCGGGCTGGTGGATTTTCCCGCCATCATTGGCGGCAGGGAGGTTTTTCTCTGCTGGGAACAAGACGAGGACGACGTGGAATTCTGGCACGACCTCGAAAGCGGCTTCGGCGGGCGCGAACGGTTGTAACTATTTGTGAACATTCAGGACCGTCGCAACTGCCGCGATAGGAACCGGCGCGCCTGGGCAGGGGGCCAATTCCGCAACGTTGCGGGAATACCGCGACGCCGGCGGTTGTATCAGTCAACGGTTGCGCTGTGAGCCTTCAGCCGCTGCTCCGCCTGCGATTTCAACAGCTTGATCATCTGGCTCTCGGAATAAGGTTGGTAGGCGTTCCAAAGGTTCCAGGTGGGCGGCAGGGGAATGAGGATGTCGTCTGATTTTCCGTGCAGCCAGACCGCCACGAAAAGGATGGATGGGCAATCCAACCGGCGAAGTTCATAATCCTGTTTTTTTATTTGCGGCAGTTGTTCCGCTCGCCGCAGCGCTTCCTGCGTTTCCTTGGAAAAGTCAGTTGTGTCCAGACCGGCAAATTTCAGCGCCGTTCCATTGGTCGGGTCGGCCATCAATTCGGCCGCGGCCACGGCGTTGGTACCATGCATCAGAAGATACCGCCAGGTGCCGGCCCGGGCCACCGGGAGCAATTGACCGGCAGCCAGATTCGTCAGCCCGATGGAATAATCCTGGAAGGGCTTGGCGATGGTCAAATCCTCGATTTGAAAACCGCCGAGGTAACGGGAGATGCTGCGCGACAGCCCCTTAAACGTTTCGCCGATAATCTGGTCGCCCCCATCCGGGGCTTTGGGATAGATAATGGCCGCGGCGCAGTTCAAACCGCTGCTCAAAATGAGCGCCAAGCAGAGGGGGAGTTTGGGGTTCATGACTAATACAACTTTGACTAACAAGTCCAGGGCGCGTTCATTAGACGGATTGCGAGTGAATTAGCCCGAAGATGCCCGGTTTTCCGTTTTCGAGTTCATCAACAGCGGGAGTCAAAACCCGATTGGCCCGTTAAGCAACCAGGAAAACTTTGGTCGCCAATGCGCCGGATTCCGGTTTGAGACGTCTGCAAATACCTCCGGCAGATCGTAGCGGCGTCTCGGCAGAGCGCCGCAAACCTTGTGAAATTGGAGAGTGCGGCTTTCTTCCGAAAGCCGCCACGCGGGATGGGTGAGGCCCTGGCTTGTTATTTCGCGTAAACTTGCAACCGGCACGTTCAGGCACTACCTTTCGCGCGCTTATGGAAAAAGTCATTGTCATCGGTTCGGGTTGTGCGGGCTGGACGGCGGCGCTGTATACCGCGCGCGCCAATCTCCAGCCGCTCGTGCTCACCGGCAAACAACCCGGCGGTTTGTTGACCACGACCAGCATCGTTGAAAATTATCCCGGCTTCCCCGAAGGCGTGGATGGGTACGAGTTGATGACGCGGATGCAAAAACAGGCGGAATGTTTCGGCGCCCGGGCCAGTTTCGGGTCGGTCGAGGCCGCGGATTTTTCCAAACGGCCCTTCGCGCTGACCGTGGACGGGGAAAAGGTGGAAGCGCAAACCGTCATCATCGCCACCGGCGCCGGCCATCGGCATCTGGGCGTGCCCGGGGAGAACCTGCTCGAAACCAAGGGTGTGACCTATTGCGCGACGTGCGACGGCGCGCTGCCGCCTTTCCGCAACCAACCGCTCGCAGTGGTCGGCGGCGGCGATTCCGCCTGTGAAGAGGCAATCTATCTGACGCGCTTTGGCTCGACCATTTATTTGATTCACCGCCGTGACCAGTTGCGCGCGTCCAAAATCATGGCCGAACGCGCCTTGTCCAATCCCAAAATCAAACCGGTTTGGGATTCCGCGGTGACGGAAGTGCTCGATGTGAAACAGGACAAGGTCACCGGCTTGAAATTGAAAAATCTTAAAACCGGCGCGGAATCGGTCCTGAACTGTGCCGGTGTGTTCATCGCCATCGGCCACGTGCCGAACACGGAAATTTTCAAAGGCCAGATTGAGCTGGGTGAAAACGGCTACATCATTCCGAAGCAAGGCACGATGACGAATGTGCCCGGTGTGTTTGTGGCGGGCGATTGCGCGGACCATATTTATCGGCAGGCCGTTACGGCAGCGGGCGCGGGCTGTGCCGCGGCCATCGACGCGGAACGATTTCTGGCGGCGCAGAACCAGTAACGACGGCCTGGACTCAACCCGGAATCCGGCCGGTATAGGCCTTGAGAATTTCGTCCATTTGCCGGCCGGTAGCGGCGTCCACTTCCCGCCGCTTTTTGTCGGCATCAAACCACGCCGCTGCGCGCCGGATGCCGTCGCGAAACGGAATCACGGCCTGAAAGCCGGGCACAAAGGTTTTGATTTTGCGGTTGTCGAAAACCACACTCCAGGTTTTATCGCCCAATAAACTGCCGGCGTAAGCCGGCGCCATCCGGGCAATGAAGTCCGACGGAATGTGCACCATTTTCGCCTCCACGCCCAACGCTTCGGCAATGGTTTGATAAATCTGGTTCCAGGTCAACACCTCGTCCGAGGTAATGTGAAACGCATGCCCGATGGCCTGCGGGTTGCCGAGCAGCCCCGTGAATCCCCGCCCAAAATCCTCGGCGTGCGTCATGACCCACAAGGACGAGCCGTCGCCGTGGACGATGATGGGTTTGCCCCGTTTCAGCCGGTCGGCCAGCGTGTAACCGCCGAAACCGCCGACGGCGACGGGAAAATAGTGGTTGTAAGTGTAAGAGGGGCGGACGATGGTCACCGGAAAACTTTCCTCCCGGTACGCCCGCATCAAGCGTTCCTCGCAGGCGATCTTGTTGCTGGAATAATCCGAGAACGGATTGTACAGCGGGGTGGCCTCCGTGATCAGGTAATGGGCCGGTGGTTTCTGATAAACGGAGGCGGAACTGATGAAAATGAACTGCCGGGTCCGGTTTCGGAACAGGGCGAGGTCACGCTCCACGTGTTCCGGAGTGAAACCAATCCAATCCACCACCACGTCAAATTCCAGGTTCCGCAAGGCGTCGCGGGCGGCTTTCAGGTCGTTGACATCAGCGGTCAGGCTTCGGCTGCCCGGCGGATTTTTCGATTGCCGGCCGCGATTGAGCAGATACAACTCGTGTCCTTGGGCCAGCACCTGCTGGCTGACCGAGGTGCTGATTTTGCCGGTGCCGCCGATGAAGAGAATTTTCAGCACCGGTCCGTAAGGGCTTGTCCTGGGCATAAACTGTAAAAGAGTCGAATTCTGAATGGATTGTACCCGGCGCCTCGCCCCTGTCGAGTCCGACGCGGGAAAAACGGTATACTGCTTTCGGTCATTGTGGCGCAGTGTCCCATTTGGATTTGGGCGATTTGAACAGCAGGTTTTCAGATTCCATGCCGGCGAGAAACTCCTGTTTTATGACAAAATCGGTGAATCCTCCGGATGCCAGCCGGTGGCAATTTTGACCGAAGCAATTCGGCGTGTAAACGCGATCGTTGCTTCCCTCTTATCCGGGCTTGACAATCAATATGAATGGTTAATGAATGGTTTAGCTGAAGGTAACCCGTGCCATGAGCGATATCTCTTTCACTTTGTTGGTATTCGGAGTTTTGTTCGTGCTCTTGTTGTCTTTTTGCATCTATGTTCAGCGCCCACGGTTTGGCGGCACTTCACCGAGGAACATTGAGGTGATTGTGTACCGGCCTTTCTCCTCTGAAATTGCTTACTGCACGAGCATTTCAGATCGCGTGTTCTGTAAGAAGGTGTTGCAGGAGTTGCGCCAGGCACGGTTCACCTTTTTCGGCTTCAAACCGACCGGCGTGCTGAACATTCAATATGATGACGGCAGGGTGGATCGCCTGAAATTTACTCGATGTAACGACGGTACCCACTCCCTGATATTTTGGGTGTTTTATGAGATGCCGAGCAAGCAGTTTTGCCGGACGTTGCAGGAGGCGGGAGTTGATGTTTCATGGTTTGAAGGACGGGAAACCTGAGCGCCCAACCCGCGATGGCGCCAAAATTTTGAATCGGCCGATCCATTCCTGCTTGCGACCGCGCTTGCCGCACGGGTGGAATTGGGATTAAACTCGGGAGATGCCGTTGACTTCGCTTGAACAAATCATTCCCGAACTCCGGGACGCCATCGGTCCGGTGATTCTCATTTCCGGTGTGGGCCTGCTGTTGCTCACGATGACCAACCGGTTGGGCCGCGCGATTGACCGCGCCCGGCAATTGAAGCACGAATTGCCCAAGCGTACCGGCCATGAACGCGAACAGACCCTGGCGCAGGTGGCCATCATTTACCGCCGGGCACGGGTGATTCGTTTGTGCATTCTGCTGGCCGCCCTCAGCGTGCTGCTGGCGTCGGCGCTCATCATCGCGCTGTTTGTCACCGCGCTGTTGCAATGGCAGCAGGGCGTGCTCGTGGGCCTCATTTTCATCGGCTCCATGGTTTCACTGTTCGGTTCGATGCTCGCCTTCATCTGGGACATCAACCTCTCCCTGCACGCACTCAAGCTGGAACTGGAAACCACTGAACCCGAATCCGATTAAGGCGCGTTGCGGGCGAATCCTGAGTTGACGATTCGGTTTTCCACGTCCGTGCAAAAAACGGTTCACGTTTGGCAATTTCGTTCCAGAATTCTGAATTGACGCTGAGGCAGCAGCCGCTAGATTGTGCCATTGGTTTTGCTAAACATTTTATTGAAGAAGGATAAAAAACTATGGCAGTGAAAGTTGCAATCAATGGGTTCGGGCGCATCGGTCGCTTGGTCTTCCGCGCGCTTGTCGAACAGGGTATGGTGGGCAGGGACATCGAAGTGGTCGCCGTCGGTGACATTGTTCCGGCGGACAATCTGGCGTATCTGCTCAAGTATGATTCGATCCAGGGTCGCTTCAAGGGCGAGGTCGGCTCGGAAAAATCCGCCGCCGACAAGCCGGAAGACGACGTGCTCATCGTCAATGGCAAGAAAATCAAGGTGGTGAGCGCCAAATCGCCCGCCGAACTGCCGTGGAAGGCGCTGGGCGTGGATCTGGTGATTGAATCCACCGGTTTGTTCACGGATGTCGAGAAGGCCAAGGGCCATATCGTTGCTGGCGCCAAAAAGGTCGTCATTTCCGCCCCGGCCAAGGGTGATTGCCTGACGGTGGTCATGGGCGTGAACGAAGGCAAATACGATCCGAAGCAGCATCATGTCATTTCCAATGCCAGCTGCACCACAAACTGTCTGGCGCCGGTGGTCTATGTGTTGCTCAAGGAAGGGTTCGGCGTCGAGGAAGGTTTGATGACGACGATCCACAGTTTTACCGCCACGCAAAAGACCGTGGACGGCCCGAGCAAAAAAGACTGGAAGGGTGGTCGCAGTGCGTCCATCAATCTGATTCCTTCTACCACCGGCGCGGCCAAAGCGGTCGGCTTGGTGTTGCCGGAAGTAAAGGGCAAGCTGACTGGCATGTCCATTCGCGTCCCGACGCCAACGGTCTCCGTTGTTGACCTGACGGTCAAGACGGTGAAGGAAACCAGCTACGCGGAAATTTCCGCCGCGATGAAGAAGGCGAGCGAGACCTACCTGAAAGGCATCCTCGGCTATACCGAGGACGAAGTGGTCAGTTCGGATTTCATCCATTGCCAACTGTCCTCGATTTTCGACCAGGGCTCGGGCATTGAACTGAATAAAAAGTTCTTCAAGCTGGTGAGTTGGTATGACAACGAGTGGGGTTACAGTTGCCGCGTGGGTGATTTGCTCAAATACATGCTGGGCAAAGGATTGTAGGCTGCTGAACGAATTCCAAAGGCGATCCGGCAACGGGTCGCCTTTTTTTTGGCGGTGCCTCCGGAAAGAAGCACCCGGTCGGTAATGGCGGGGTGTGCTCGCCGAGCGCGATGTTTGGATTCATTTGCGGCACTAATTATTTTACTTACTCGGCCGTTTATGCGAGTGTCCAACTTCAAAACTCCTTGGTAATCAGTGTCAAAAGGCAATGAAAGACTCGACAACTTTGCCCGGTTGGTTCGATCCAAGGTCTTTGGGAAAAGGCCTGACTACCTTGATTGAGGGATTTGAAATTCAAAACCGGCGCCTTCGCCTGGTTTTGGGTACGCTGATTATTTTTGCGCTGATCATCATGGTTTACCGGCCAATTCTGCCGGGCAGTTTTGTGGTGGATGACGCGCGCCTGATTGGCAGCGACAATCCCCTGGTCAATGGACAATTCACGCCGCTGTCCATCTGGTTCCAAACCGATTTCACGCTGACGACTCTCGTCTGGCGCGGGGAGGGGCTTTTATTTGGAGACAACCCCGCCGGTTATCATGCTGTGAACATGGCGTTGCAGGCCATCAGTGCGCTTTTGATATGGTGCCTGCTGGCGCGGTTGAAAATCCCCGGCGCCTGGCTGGCTGCGGCGCTGTTTGCGGTTCACCCGGTATGTGTGAATTCAGTGGCACGGGTGGCCGAGTTGAAAAATACGCTTTCCCTGCCATTTTACATCCTCAGCTTTTTGGGGTATCTGCAATACGAGTCCCTGGCCTTGTATCCTGCCAATGGCAGAGCCGGCGACAACCGGCGCGCCACCCTGTGGTTCACCGTCTCAATGATTGCCTTTGTCTTGTCGTTGTTGAGTAAAACCACGGCCGTCATGTTGCCCGTGGTGTTGCTGCTCTGTGCCGCATGGCAGCGTGGGCGGCTCACGCGGCGGGACTGGCTGCATACCAGCCCTTATTTCGTCCTGGCACTGGCCTTCGGTTTGATGACCATCTGGTTTCAAAAACATCAGGCCCTGCCCCTGGCCGGAACACCCCTTCAACCGGCCGGTTTGGGGGAACGGCTGGCCGGGTCCGGATATGACTTCTGGTTTTATCTCGGCAAGGCCCTGTTGCCCGTCAATTTGAGCATGGTTTATTACCGGTGGCGAATTGACGCGAACACGCTGACGGCTTATCTGCCGGACTTGCTGGCGTGCGCCGTTTTTGTCCTGTGCTGGCGGTTTCGCCGCAGTTGGGGGCGGCATGTGCTGTTTGGACTGGGGTGCTTTGCGGTGACATTGTTTCCGGCGCTTGGCTTCTTCGACTCACAATTTCTGACCATGTGGCAGGTATCGGATCACCTCCAATACAAACCGTTGATTGCTGCAATGGCACTGGTTGCGGCCGGGCTCGCGGTCCTGCCGGACAAGGCAACTTTCCGGTCCGCCGCTGGCGCGTTGCTTTTGATTTTTTCAGTTTTGAGCTTCGAGCGCGTGAAAGTTTTCACGACGGAAGAAAGCCTCCTGCGGGACACGCTTGAAAAAAATCCCGCGGCGTGGGCGGCGCGTAATGACCTCGGTGTCATTCTGGTCAAAAGAGGGGATTATCCCGCGGCACTCGATCAATTTACACTTTCGCTGCAATTCAATCCGGACAGTCCGGATACCCACGCGAATCTTGGTCGTGCCCTCGCTTTCCAGGGGAAATTTGCGGAGGCGGACACGCAATATTTGGCTGCCTTGAAAATCAAACCGTATGCGCCGCAAACGCACAAGGCCTATGCGCGGGCTCTGGAAATTCAAGGGAGAAACCGCGAAGCGCTCTATCACCTGCAGATGGCCATTGTATTCAGCCCGGACGTTGAAACCCGCATTGAGTTGGCGACGGTATATTACGCAAGTGGCGACCCGCACCGGGCCGTGGAACAGTTCCGTCAGGTGCTGGGTCTCAAGCCGGACCACGTCGAGGCACTGAACAACCTGGCCTGGATTCTTGCCACCTGCCCGGACGACACCATACGCGACGGAGTTGAGGCGGTCCGATGCGCGGAACGGGCCTGTCAGTTGACGGCGTTTAAACGCGCGGGCATGGTGGGTACGCTGGCCGCGGCTTATGCGGAGGCGGGGCGCTTTCCGGAGGCGGTGTCCACTGCCGAAGCAGCGGTGCGCCTGGCTACGGCTGACGGCGATGCGCAGTTTGCAGCAATGAACCAGCGGCTGCTGATGCTCTATCGCACCGGCAAACCGTGGCACGGTGAACTGGCAGGCAACGGGCGCTGATAATCTCCGGGCAGGACCAGTCGGAAAGGACGGATCTGATGCAAACATCATCCGCGGCATCGCCACGTTCGCAGCTTAAGGCTGCTCGTTCGTCTGTGGTGCGGCCTGGATCACTTTTTCCTTTTCCAACTTGCGGAGCTTGGGCGCGATGACAATCTGACAGTAGGG
>JBEKTH010000049.1:0-26158 GCA_049516255.1 Verrucomicrobiota bacterium | reverse complement strand
CGGCCGCTTGCAGGGGCAATTTTACAGCGTCTATCGTGATTTCCGGAGCTGGACGGGCGCTTTGACTTTTCGGGCGCAGGACAACGGCGTCGGCCCGACGGATTACACGGTCGCCTTCAGCTTCTCGATCAAGGCCAACCCGCGCTCCCATGTCGGCGATGACACGGTTGATCCTGAGCACCTCGTCGGGGAATAAGAAACTCCAATCGCCTGCGACCGGTGCGCGTGAGTTGCCGGTCACCGGCTGGTGGCCGATGCTGGAAGGGAAACCTTCAATGGCAGCCGCAGCCGGATGTCGTCCGAGGCCGCACCCACGAGCAATTCATAATCGCCCGGTTCAACAATGTAGCTTTGATGGGCCATGTCCCAGTAACGGAACCGTTCGACTGGAATTTCCATGGCGACTCCGGCGGTTTGGCCTTGCGGCACATGAATCCTGACGAAACCGCACAGGGCGAGTTTTGCCTGTGACACGGCGGAGTTCACGTGCCGGAAATAAACCTGTGCCACCTCGTCGCCATCGCGGGCGCCGATGTTTTTCAAACCAAACACCAGTTTCAGTGTGTCGCCCGCACCAATATTGGCGGCATTGAGCCGGGCGCCGCTGTAATCGAACCGCGTGTAGCTCAAGCCGTGGCCAAACGCAAACAGCGGTTTGCCATCGAAATAACGGTAGGTGCGATTGGACATCGAATAATCTTCGAACGGCGGCAGATCGCTCGTGGAACGGTAAAAAGTGACCGGCAGCCGGCCAGCGGGATTCACGTCGCCAAAAAGCACTTCCGCCACCGCACGTCCGCCTTCCTCGCCGGGATACCACGCCTGCAAAATGGCGGGCAGGTGTTTCGCCGCCCAGGGCATGGCCATGGCGCTGCCGCTGCAATTCACAAACACCACGGGTTTGCCGGTGGCATAAAGGGCTCTGAGCAAATCCGTTTGGATGGAAGGCAGTTCAATTTGCGTGCGGTCGCCACCGCTGAAGCCGTCGAAGCCATTGGCGCGCGTCATTTCCTCGCCTTCGAGTTGCGGGCTGATGCCGCCGGCATAGATGACCACGTTGGCCGACTGCGCGGCGGCCAGGGCCCTGGACAACATCACGGCATCGGGTTTTTTCGAGGCATCCCGGCGGGATGCCAGCGGGCAGCCGGGTTCGTACACCACGTCAATGTCCGTGCCGGCGACGTTCCGGATGCCGTCCAGAATCGTCACCGGATTTGAGGGTGTGCCGTTGTAGTTGCCGAGCAGCGCCGGTATGGAGTTTGCGTTCGCACCAATGACGGCGATGCGCCGGATCCTGGCACGGTCGAGCGGCAGCAGCCCGTCGTTTTTCAGGAGCACCATGGATTCGCGCGCGACCTGCAGCGCCAGCGTTTGATGCGCCGGACTGTTGTTTTCGGAAATGGGAATTTGCGCGTACGGCACGATGGCCGGCGGGTCGAATAATCCCAGGCGAAACCGTATCTCCAGGAGATGGCCGAGGGCCTTGTCAATTTGCGGTTCCGAAATCAACCCTTCCTTGACCGCCCGCACCAAGGCGTCGTAATCGGTGCCGCAACACAGGTCATCGCCGGCCTTGACCGCCGCGGCCGCGGCCGCTTCCGGCGTATCAACGTATTTGTGATTGGCCCAAATGTCATAAATTGCCCCGCAATCCGACGTGATATAACCGTCAAACCCCCATTGTCCGCGCAGCAGGTCCGACAACAGGAACGGGTCGGCGCAGGCGGGTTTGCCATCCACACTGTTATAGGCGCCCATCACGCCGCCGACATGGCCTTCGCGCACGGCGGCCTCAAATTGCGGCAGATAGGTTTCGTAAAGGTCGCGTTCCGGTGGAATGGCGTCAAAGCGATGGCGTTCCGGATCGGGGCCGCTGTGCACGGCAAAATGTTTGGCACAGGCCACGGCTTCCAGGTACCTGGAGTTGTCCCCTTGCAGCCCACGAATGAAGGCGACGGCCACGCGCGCGGTCAGGAACGGGTCTTCTCCATACGTTTCCTGGCCGCGTCCCCAGCGCGGGTCGCGGAAGATGTTGATATTGGGCGTCCAGAAGGTAAGTCCATAATACTGGGCGCTGTCGCCGTTATGGGTCTGGACATATTCATTGTGCTTGACCCGCGCCTCGGTGGCGATGACGTTCGCTTCCTGGTGAACCAGCGGTGTGTCCCAGGTGGCCGCCATGCCGATGGCTTGCGGAAAAACCGTGGCGACGCCGGCGCGCGCAACCCCGTGAAGGCATTCGTTCCAATAATCGTAGGCCGGAACACCCAGGCGCGGAATCGCCGGCGCGTTATTACGCATCTGCTGCACTTTTTCCGCCAGTGACATCCGGCGGATGAGGTCGTTGACCCGGGCGCTGGCGGGCAGCGCCGGGTCGGTCCAAATGACAGGTTCTTCGACCACCGGTGGGGTCAGGGCCGCGACGTCCTCGGCATTGATCAGGTCGGCCGCGCGGACAAACACGACGGATTGCCCCCCGGCGTCCCTGAGTTCGAAGGAATTTAATTTGGCTGCGCCCGTGCGGCCGGTAAACGTGAACCCCAGCGGTCCGCCCGCCGCATTATCAGGCTGGTCCACCACGTTGCTGACAAAATAAACCTTTCCGGCCCCGCCGGCGGCAGCAAAAATGTCGAGATGACTGGCGATTTTCTGCCCGCCGCAGTCGATGTCAAACACGCGCTGGCCGGCGTTGGTGAAATCCACTTCGGCGAGTCCGATCAGGACCTGGTATTGGCCCGGGGGCAGGCCGGCCGCCGACAGCGTGAAATTCGTTCCGTAGATTTCCTCGCGGAATGCATCGCCGGCACGCCAGGTTGCACCTTCAATGGTCGTGACGCCCCAGGCGCGCTGGTGGCTGAACTGACCGGTGACGACGACTTTTTTATCGCAGGCGACGCAGATTTCCTCGTCGCCCCGTGCCGGGAAGATTGAAGGACTGCCGGCAAAGATTGCCAGCGCGCAAAGAATAATCCGGTGCATGGCCTCGGAATGGTGTTTAATTTATTTTGCCGCCGGCGGTTCCTGGGCCACGCGGATGATCGCGTCGAATGCCGGTTTGGGCTGGCCGGCGCGGTCAAACAGCAGTGGATGATTGGTCCGGCCCCGCATGTTGAGCCACGAATCCCCGTCCGTCACGCCCCAAAAGGTCACCAGGGAGATGTCATCGTGATGTTTGACAAACACGCTAAAAAGATCGGCGTAACGTTTGGCCAGCTCCTGTTGGACGACTGGCGGCAGGCCGTTGTTATAGGCATTTGAGCCCCCTTGATTTGCCATTTCCGTGATTTCCGCCGTCTGCCGGCCGCCCAATACATTCACATCCAATTCGGTGATCATTACTTTCAAGCCGAGCGCGGCAAAAGCGGAAATGGTTGCGTCTTCCTGTTCCAGGGTCGGCCAGTCCATTTGGACATGGTCCTGCAGACCAATCGCCGTGACGGGAATGCCTTCGGCTTGGAGTTTTTTGATCAAGGCAATCGCACCACTTCGTTTGGGTTCGTTCTCCAACGAATAATCGTTGTAACGCAAAATGGCGTCCGGGTCGGCTTCGTGCGCGTATTGAAAAGCCTTTTCAATATAATCGTCGCCAATGATTTTCTCCCACGGCGATTTGCGCAATGTCCCGTCGTCCTGCAGTGCTTCATTGACCACGTCCCAAATCTTGATCCGGCCTTTGTAACGGCCAACGACGGTATGGATGTGGTTGCGCATCCGTTCCAGCAACACATCGCGGGTCACCGGATTGCCGTTGGCGTCCTGAAACACCCATTTCGGAGTTTGATTATGCCACACCAGCGTGTGGCCGACGATGAGCATGTGATTTTTTTCACCGAACTCGACGTAACGGTCCGGCCCGGTGAAATCGTACCTGCCGGGCTCGGGATGGAGTGATTCCCACTTCAGGATGTTTTCCGGGCTGATGGCATTGAACTGGGCCTTGATGATTGGATCCCCGCGCGGGTCTTCACCATCAAATTGTTTTTGATTGATGGCGACGCCGATCAGGAAGTCATCTTTGAAGGCATCCTTCAAGGTCGTTTGCGCGTGAAGGCCGGTTGAGGCCATGACCGTGCCGATGATGACCGAAGACAGTGGAATGGGATGATTTTTCATAAGGCTTCGGACTAGGCGGTTTGGGGCGCAAATTGCCTCCGGCGGTCGGCGAGTTCGTCGGCCATCTGGAGGGTGACGCGCTTGTTGAGTTTGTAAACGACCAGCAAGACCGTGCAGACGGCAAAAATCAAACCGACCCCGATGCCGCTGCACACACGATAGCCCTGCACCGCTTGAGGCGCGTCAGGGAGTTTGGTGTTGTAGTTGAAAAGGCCGGCCATGATCCAAAGGAACGAGGAAGAACCGAGGGCCAGGCCGCACTTCAGGGCAAAACCGATGGTCGCGAAAATAATGCCGGTGAAACGCCGGCCGGTCTTCCATTCGGAGTAGTCGGCCACGTCCGCGTAGATGGCCCAGATCAGCGGGATGGTGGGGGCATAGCAGACCGCAATGAGGATGGTCAGGGCGACCATGCCGTTGACATCCGCCGGGCCGAGCCAATAGAACGCCAGGGTGCCCAGGGCGGCCAACCCGAAACCACACACGGCGACGGCCTTCTTGCCGAATTTGATCGAGAGGGCGGGCGACAGGAGAATGACGATAATGGTCACCCCGGTTCCGATCATGTTGATGATGCTGTTGAAGACGTCCGCCACGTTCGAGTCCGCCAGGTTGGATTTGTCTCCATGCACGATATAGCCCAGCCATTCCAAAATGCCACCGGGCGCCGGAGTGCCGGCCGCGAGCACGGGCGCGGTGAGTCCGAATTTTTGCAGCCACTCGAACATGGCGCCCTTGTCGGCATAATGGTGGTAATAATTGTAGAGCGCGCCTCCCCGGAAAGAGAGAAGGCAAAAATGGCAGAGGGTCATGAAAAACATCACCAACCAGGGGCTGTTTCTGGCCAGGTTGGCGAAATCCTGCCGGACATCCGATTTTTGCTGCGGCGGCGGTTGGATGCGTTCCTTGGTGCTTGCGAACGTGATGACGAACAACACGAGGCACAGGACGGCCCAGACGGTCATGGTCATTTGCCAGCCGTATTGCCGGTCGTGGCCCACGGCAAATTTGGCGACCAGCGGCAGAGTGAAGCCGCCCACGATGAATTGCGCGGCATTCACCGCAATAAAGCGAAACGAATTGAGTTTCGCCCGCTCATTCACATCGCCGGTCATCACGCCGCCCAGCGCGGCGTAGGGCATGTTGTTCATGGAGTAAATGGACATGAGCATGATGTTGGTGATCGCGGCGTAGGCGATCATGGCGCCCATGTTCCAGCCTTTGGGCGTGGTGTAGGCAAGGACCATGACGACACACCAGGGGACGGCGGTGAACAATATCCACGGGCGGAACTTGCCCCAGCGGGTCTTGGTGCGGTCAGCCAGCACCCCTACAATCGGATCGGCGAAGGCGTCCCATAGTCGCGCCACAATCAGGATGGTCGCCGCGGCCCCGGCCGTGATTCCGAACACGTCCGTGTAAAAATTCGTCTGGAACAGAATCATCGTCATGAAGACGAAGTTCGCGGCCGAATCGGCGGCGCTGTAACCCGCTTTTTCCAGGAAGGACAGTTTTTGGTGAAAATGCTCGCCCATGTTGTGCCGGTGAAAAATTATTTCGTCACCGTCAAAATCACCTTCTGCAAATCGGAATCACGCGAAGAGTTGCCGACCATGATTACAAATTCGCCGGGCTCGACGACATAGTTCATGTGGATATCGTAAAACGCCAGCGATTCCGGCGTGAGGTCGAGCGCCAGGGTCCGGCTTTCGTCGGGCCGCAGTAAAATTTTCTGAAAACCTTTCAATTCCTTGACGGGGCGGGTGACGGAACTGACACAATCGCGAATATACAGTTGCACGACTTCCGTGCCGGCGCGTTTGCCGGTGTTTTTCACGTCCACCAGGACGCGCGTGGATTGGCCGGCACGGATGGCTTTCTTTTCCAGCCGGATGTTTTTAAACGCAAAGGTGGTGTAGCTCAGACCAAAGCCAAAGGGATAAAGCGGCGTGACTTTGTCGAAGATATAGCCGCGCCGGGCCGACGGCTTGTAATTGTAAAACGCGGGCAGATGACCCGCCGAGCGGGGGATGGTGATGGGCAGTTTTCCGCCGGGATTGTAATCGCCGAACAAAACGTCCGCGACCGCATGGCCGGTCTCCTGGCCGAGGTACCAGCATTCAAAAATCGCCGGCACGTTGTCGTTCAGGTATTGACTGGACAACGGGCTGCCGTTGAACAGGAAAACAATGACCGGCTTGCCCGTCGAAAGCATGGCCGTGACCAGTTCCTGCTGCCGCCCGACCAAATCGAGCCGGGTGCGGTCGCCCATGTGTTTGACCGACCAGGCTTCGCGCGACGTTTGTTCGTTGCCCCCAATCGCCAGCACCACCACGTCCGTTTGCTGGGCGGCCTTGACCGCTTCGTGGATCTGCCGCTGGTCATCCTCCGGCCGGCTGGGGGTCACCAGGTCCTGGTTCCACGAACCGCCCACCGTGATTTTGCAGCCTTCGCAAAACGGCACCTGCACCCGGTCGCCGACCTTGGCGCGGATGCCTTCCAGGAGCGAGGTGTAAAACTTTGGCCGGCCGCTGTAGCCGCCGAGCAATTCGCGGTCCGCATTCGGGCCGATGACCGCAATGGATTTGATTTTGCTGGGGTTCAGCGGCACGAGGTTGTTCTCGTTTTTGAGTAAGGTGATGGTTTCGCGCGCCGCCTGCAGCGCCAGCTTGCGATTGTTTTCGGACCCGACAATCCGTTCGGCTTCGTCCGGATTGACATACGGATCCTCAAACAGGCCCATTTTAAATTTCCAAAACAACATGGGCGCCACCAGTTCGTTGAGTTGGGATTCCTTCAAGGCGCCGCTGCGGACCAACTCGACCAGATGCAGATAACAATCCGGCTCCGGAAATTCAATGTTCACGCCGGCGCGCACCGCCAGCGCGCACGCCTCCTTTTTATCACCGGCAACGGAGTGGCCATGCGTGTCCGGGCGGTGACCCAACTCCCAAATCGCGTAGTAATCCGAGACGACAAAGCCTTTGAATCCCCATTCTTTGCGGAGCACGTCGCGCAACAACCATTCGCTGGCGTGTGACGGCACCCCATCAATCTCGTTGTAGGACGCCATGACGCTGATGGCCCCGGATTTTTGGATTGCCTCCTTGAAGGGATGCAAAAAGGTTTCACGCAACAGGCGCGCGGAAACATTTACCGGCGCGCAATTGATGCCGGCTTCCGGCTGGCCGTGCGCCGCGAAGTGTTTGAGCGTGGCGATAAGACGCTTCTTGTCGCCGAACGAACCGTCGCCCTGAAATCCACGCACGGCGGCGACGCCGAGCTGCGCCGCCAGATACGGGTCTTCGCCGAAACATTCCTCGACCCGGCCCCAGCGCGGGTCACGGGCCACGTCCAGGACGGGCGTCAGCGCCTGGTGCGCGCCGCGTGCGCGGGTTTCCTCGGCGGTCATGGCGTAAAGCAGTTCCACCAGTTCGGGATTGAAGGTCGCCCCCAGACCAATCGGCTGGGGAAAACTGGTGGAATCGGTTCCGGCGTGGCCGTGGAGGCACTCCTCGTGAAATATCACCGGAATGCCCAGCCGGCTGTTTTCGATGAAAAATTTCTGAATGGCGTTGGTCAGTTCCGCCATTTCGCGCGCGTTTTTCCCCTTGCCCGCATCGCTGGGCCGGCCCACCTGTCCCAGGCCATGCCCGTGTTTGAAGGCGGCCCGGGCCTTTTTGAGGTCAAAATTCCCTTCGGCATCCACCAGCGTCTCGGATTTTTTCTGCCAGACACACATCATTTGCGCGGCCTTTTCCTCAAGGGTCATGCGCGCGAGCAGGTCTTTGACCCGCTTGGCGGCCGGCAGGGCGCGGTTTTTGTAAGTCGGCGGCTGAACGGCGGGTGATTTCTTCATGTCACTCTCTTGCAAAAGCTGGTCAATGGTGTCGGTGGAGGTCAAATGTATTCGACAGTATTTCAGCCGCCATTTCATGGGGCAATGGACAATGCTACGATTTGCGCAAAATTAACAGGGCGGATTTGTCCGAATCCATATATTTTCCACAATCGTCTGCTTCGATTTCTCCCGGCAGGAGGGCCGCCTAGTGATGATAGCTTTCCGGCGGGCCGAGATAACTCGGTTGCACGCCGCCGAGGTTGACTACGAGTTTTTGCAGCACGACGCCCGGATCCACCATCCAGAATTTGAGCGTATGATAACCCGTCTTCGACAGCCTGAAAGCGGTTGTGACCTTGCGGACGCCGTCCTTCACGGTGGTCTCCCAGTCCCGATTCCCATCCAGGGCGGTGTAATTTGCAGGCACGGCCGTGACGATTTGAGGTGGTTGATCGTCAAAGGATACCGCATAACGGAGGCCGCGGCCCTGAACAAAATTCAACGTCGGGTCAAGGGTTGCTTCCACCTCAACCCGGCCCGGATGGAACAAATACATTTGGTATTCCAAACACGGGGAATTTCCCGCCGTCGTTTCACTCTGGCGCGGCAAGCCCGGTGGCATTATACTGGGCGCGGTGACGGGAAAGACGGTCATGGCCGACAAGGTCCGTCCCAAATCAGGGATTTCCTCCCATTGGACCGGCCCCGCGTCCGTTTTTTTTGTGAAATGCGCCGCTTCGATGGAAACATAACCTTCGGCTTCCACGAAACCGTTCAATGAATCTTTCGTTGGTTTCCGTGGATTGAAAATGCTCACCTTCACCGTCACGGGTTTGCCGGGGCCGGTGATTTTCACAAAACCGTCACGGGAACCCTTCGGCGCCGCGGCCCAGTCCACGCCCACCCAAAGGCGCTGCTCTTTTTCAACCGTGCCATTGGTCATGCTCAGTTCCATCCATGGTGCGCTAGGCGTGGCCGAAAATTCAAACGGCGTTTGTCCCTTGTTGAAAATGTCAACGTAACGTGCCGGCTGGTTGAACACGTCAAACTCCGGGAGCACCGGCCGGCCGGCCGCGTCGGGCCAGGCGGCAGCGGAACCCTGGATGGCAACCCCCATGGCTGCATTGGTGGGAACTTCAATTTCCACGACCCCGGGCATGATGTTTGTGGGAGGTTGCTGCCAATACGTATACCCGATGTGAGTCTGGTCCATCATGTGGTTCCATCGGCCATCGGCCAGAGTGTGATTGTAGCAGGCCGACAAATCCGCATCAGCCTGGAACAGCGCGCGTGCCTGGGCCGCATAACTATTCGCGCTCGCGCGCCCCTGGCTGGCATACAAACGATTTTTTGCCGTCGTGATGTACAGGTCATTGACCTGTTCGCAGGCTTTGACCGGGTAAAGCACCAGTTCAAAGTAGGCGGCGCGTTCGCGCTCCGGCAGTTTTTGATAAATTTCCTCCGCCGCGGCGGCAAGGGATTTCCAATCGGCGAGCACCTTGTCGGCTTCCTGATAGTTTACCAGACTGAACGTGTCCGGATCCAGCAGCTCCGGTTTGCGCCGGCCGTTGTATTTGGTGTATTTGGACAAAATATCGGCGATGGGCGCCGCGTATTCGGGGCCAAACTGGCGTTCCGCCCACCGCCGGGTGAATTCGGAAATTTTTTCCTTCGGCCATTGTTCCGGGTTCCAGGCCAGACTCAGGAAAAACTCGATGGGCAGTTCGTAACCCTTGAGGTGTCCCACGTTCACAATCCAAATCTGGTTCGCGTCGTAACGATGCGCCAGGTTCATCTGCTCCCAGATCTTGGCGGTCGGATTCGTGTTGAGCCATTTGTAATTGCGCGGGCCGCCGACATAGTCGAAATGATAATAAATCCCGGCGCCGCCGCTGCGTTTCCGGTCTTCCAGAGACGGTAAACGGCGGAGGTCGCCCCAGTTGTCGTCACACCACAGCAAGGTGACGTCATTCGGCACGCGCATTCCTTTTTCATAATACTCCTGCACTTCCTTGTAGAGCGCCCAATCCTGCGGCACGGCGGCGGCGTTGGTGCGATAAACCTCCGCGATGATCTTCCGTTGGGCCGCCACAATTTCCTCCAGCAACGAGATGTTGGCGGTCTCGGACATCGGCGTGTCAATCTTGCCGCGCATGGCGATGGTGATGACGTTCTCGTAATTTTTATTCCGTTCCAGACCGTCCTGCCAGAATGAGTCGAGCTGGTTCGAGTGGGTCAGGTAATTCCATTCCCGGGCCGTGTAGCCCAGCCGGTTCCATTCCTTGTCCGCCCGCATCATTGGCTCGACGTGGGAGGTGCCCATGACCACGCCGTATTCATCCGCCAGTTCGGGATTCAAAGGATCGTCCTCGTTGAAACAGTTGTTCCACATGGCCGGCCAGAGATAGTTGGCCTTCAGCCGGAGCAGCAATTCAAAGACGTTCGTGTAAAAGGCGTGGTTGTAATCCCCAAATTTTTCCTTCACCCAGCCGGTGAGGTCCGGCGCTTCGTCGTTCAGAAAAATGCCGCGATATTTGACGGCCGGCGGTCCTTGCCCGTATTTCCCCGCCCGGACAAAGACCGCGTCCCGATGCGGCACCGGCACGTCCGCCCACCAGTACCAGGGCGACACCCCCATCGCCGCGGACAAATCATAAATGCCGTAAATGGTGCCGCGTTGGTCGCTGCCTGCGATGACCAGACCACTGGCGACACCGGGCAGGGGATCCGGCACGACCCCGGTAAAATACGATTCCCATTTGCCGGTGATGGCTGAAACGTCGATTTTGCCGGCACGAATCAACTGATCAATGATCCGGCTTTTGCCGATGGTGCCGACCAGGATCACATTCGTTCCCGGGTTTTCTTCCGAGTGAACCATTGCCGGTCTATGGCCGGTGACCCGATCAACATCGCCGCATAGATTATTGGCAGCGATGACCACCCCGGTGCCGTCATTGGTGTCCACGTAAACGGATGCCGCGATATTTCCCTGTGCCACGCAGAAATCGCCGGGGCTCGAGGCGTTCTCCACGTCTGGCGGCCCGTCCAGGGCCAGACTTCGATGGGCCAAAACGAACAGGTAAATGCCAGTCAGCAGGAAAACCCTGCGCTGGAGCCGGACAAACTGGGAATGGATACGGCTTTGGAAAATCACGAGTCTTCCTCTATTTATCCTTCATCGCCCGGTGTCCAAGCCAGTCAAAGTCCGCCGCCACGCTGTCGGCCTGTCCATTGCCAGTGGCATGCACCCGGGTCACGCCGGCAGCATAGCGTATCAGGGAATGGAGGATACCACGATTTTATGGGGAATGCCCTGATTTGATATTTCCTTCTTGAAGTAGAATGGCAAAGATGGTTTGAACGTGCAGGCACCGCGCGATATGGCTGAACAAAATCTTTTTTTCATTTGATGATGAGGGGAGACCGCTTCCGTCACAACACTTGAATGCTCATGCAACTCGGACTGGGATTGTATCGTCACATGCTCACGCGCGAAAATTTCCAATTTGCGCGGCAGGCCGGCGCCACGCACATCGTGGCCCACCTCGTGGATTATTTCAAAGGCGGCGCGCACAATCCCAACGACAACCAGCCGACCGGCACGGAGCGGGGCTGGGGGCTGGCCGGCGACCCGGAAAGGTTATGGAGTGTTGAAGAATTGAGCGGACTGTGCCGGGCCATCGAAGCCGAGGGGTTGAAACTGGAGGCCATCGAGAATTTTGATCCCGCCCACTGGCATGACATCTTGCTCGACGGCCCCCTGAAGAACCGGCAGTTCGAAAATATAAAAATTATCATTCGCAATCTGGGCAAGGCGGGCATCCCGGTCATGGGCTACAACTTCAGTATCGCCGGGGTTTGCGGACGCACGACCGGTCCGTACGCGCGCGGCGGAGCGGCGTCCGTGGGCATGGAGGGCCCGCTGGACGAGCCGATGCCCAACGGCATGGTCTGGAACATGATCTACGATGCCAATGCGCCGAAAGGTTTTGTCGCACCCATCACGGCGGACGAACTCTGGGGGCGATTGGAAAATTTCCTGCGTGAGGTCCTACCGGTGGCCGAGGAAGCGAACGTGAAACTGGCGCTGCATCCGGACGATCCGCCGATGCCAACCATGCGCGGCCAGCCGCGGCTGGTTTATCAATCGCACCTGTATCAAAAGTTGATTGACCTGAACCCCAGCCCGGCCAACGCCCTGGAGTTTTGTCTTGGCACACTGGCCGAGATGGTCCCGCAGGAACGGGACGAGGTCTATGCAGCGACGGATCGCTACAGTTCGCAGGGCAGGCTGGCGTACGTTCATTTTCGAAACGTTCGCGGCCGGGTTCCCTTTTACAAGGAAACGTTTGTGGACGATGGCGATGTGGACATGGTTCGGGTGTTGCGCATTTTAAAGAAAAACAAATTCAACGGTCCGCTGATTCCCGATCACACGCCGCAAATGGCGTGTGGTGCGCCCTGGCATGCGGGCATGGCTTATGCCATGGGCTATATGCGCGCTGCCCTGCAGATGGTCGAGGGGGAATAACCTGAAAATCCTTTTGGCTCAAAGGCCAAAGCACCTCCTACGGATGGGGCTGGCCATTGATCTTGTGGGGCAGGTGACAAGATTAGGTTACAATCCCTCCCATCCGTCCGTTGATTGGTTAGCCACCAAGGCGCATTCGCATTGAATAAGACTGTAATACCCTTAAATTATATTAGAATTTGGCGTGGACCCCACCAGGATTGATTTGAGCAGGGCGATTTGTTCGAAGGTCGAACTTTATACTTGACAGCCTTCTAATAACGGGTAAAGTCCGAAACAACAAAACAACCCCGAGGCCGCGTTTTGGCGACATTTTGTGCATAAGATTAATCTGAACAAATTTCAGGTGGCGACCAACGAGACCGTTCGCGATATCAACAGTCGTATTATGTTGAATCTGGTCCGAAGGCATCAGCCGGTTTCACGGGCCGATTTGATGCGTTATTCGGGCTTGCAGCGCAGCACAGTGTCCGTCATCGCGGGGCGGTTGATTGCCGACCGGTGGTTAAAAGAGGGTGCGGTGGGCAATTTGCCGCGCGGCCGGAGGCCGACGTTCCTTCATCTTAATCCCGACCGGTGCGGAGTCATTGGGGTTGATGTTCAGGCAGCCAGGACCACCTTGGCGGTATCCAACATGGATAGCCAGTTTTCCGCGCTGGAAACCATTCCCACCGCGAAGGATCCGTCCGAGTTTATTGCCCGTCTGAGCCACCGGATCACCGATTTAATCCGGGCGCACCCCAAAAAATCGTATGAGGGTGTTGGTATCAGTTTGCCGGGACGGATTGAGGTCGGCTCGGAACGACTGATATTTGCACCCACTTTGGGTTGGAATGAGTTGGATCTCAAGACCCCGATTGAGCGTGACACCGGCTTGCCGGTGAAGTTGGAGAATGCCGCCAATGCGTGTGCGCTGGCAGAATTGTGGTCTGGGCAGCACATGGATGCGGTCAACAACCTTGTGGCTGTGGCGATTTCCGATGACATCAGCGTGGGCATGGTCTTGAACGGCCAGTTGGTCCGTGGTTCAACCGGCGTGGCCGGGGAGTTTGGCCACGTGTCCCAGATGCCGGATGGGCCCAAGTGTCGGTGTGGCAACAGCGGCTGTTGGGAAATGCTCGCCTCCAATGCCGCCGCCGTGCGTTATTATGCCGAATCCGCCCTGGTTCCCAAGGGTGCCATCGGATCCAAAAGTGACATGGCCACCGTGCCGTTCGGCGACATTCTGCGATTGGTGGAGCAGGGGGATTCGAGGGCCTGCAAGGCACTGAATCAAATGGCGCATCATTTGGGAGCTGGCATTGCGATGCTGGTGACCGGCCTCGCCCCGGACGTGTTGATGGTGGTGGGGGAAGTGACACGCGTTTGGGACAAGGTTGGGCCGATTGTGGCCCAGGCGGTCAGGCAGCATTCCTTTACCCATGCGGCCACCCGGATTGTACCCGCCGGTTCCGAGGTCCAATCCCGGCTGCGAGGCACGGTTGCCCTGGTTCTCCAGAAACATTTTAACGCGCCTTCGATAGCATGAAATTGCAAGAGATGTACAAATAGACTGCCGAGTGCCTAATTAGTTCGGAAGCCGAACTAATTCGGCCGGACAGGCTGGCGGGACGATTAAGAACGATGAACAATAACGGTTTTGAACGGATGCGAACGAACGGTCACAGTCACGGTTCGTTTCGCATTCTTTTCAACCGCAGGGAAGCGCATGTCGGTAATGGTGAATCACATGTTGTCCGGAAAATCGAGCAGAGCCTTTCTTACATGTTGCAACATCTGGACCAGCCGTTGCATGTGGCCACCCTGGCCGCCGTTGTGAACTTTTCTCCCTCGCACTTTTCCGCCTTGTTTAAACGGTGGATGGGATGTCCTCCCATTGACTATTTCATCCATTTGCGAATGCGCCATGCGTGCTGGTTGTTCGACAACACCTCGTTGAATGTCAAAGAGGTTGCAGCGGCGTTGGGATATGATGATCCGTTTTACTTCTCCCGGACGTTTAAATCGGTGAACCGGGTTGCACCCAGTGAATATCGGTTGATGCCGGAAAAATTGAAGGAGGCGGTCAAAGACACGGCCCTGACTTGTGTTTCTTCCACTTCCGAAAACGGGCAAGCGGTTCGAGGAACGCCTGGCCAGTCTGTGCGGATCGGTGGGCGGACGGAATCCGGGCGAAAGACAACCTCAGCTTCATTTCCCGTTTTCGAGACGCTGGAAAAAACAACTGAGATGATTGTTCTCCAATAAACTCATGAAAAACATCGTATCCTCCATTCCGCCGCGCAAATTTTTTGTCATAATGAACAACATCCAAATGTGTCGAAAGTGTAAACAGGGTGGTGGTTCTCCAGAACGTGCCTTTACGTTGATCGAATTACTCGTCGTGATTGCCATCATCGCCATCCTAGCGGCGATGTTGTTGCCGGCGTTGGCTGCGGCGAAGTTCAGGGCATTGGTGACCCAGGACACTTCCAACTATCATCAATGGGGTATCGCATGGACGATGGGCGCGAGCGACAGCAGCAGTGGATTTTATCCCATGCCGCCGCTGGCAGGCAGTGCGGGCAACGACGCATGGGACGTTTCAGCCGACTTGGTTTCCAATATGGCGCCGTATGGAATGACGTTGCCCATGTGGTACTCCCCATGCCGTCCATGGGATTTCCAAGGGGACAACGGTTGGTGCATAACGAATCTGAATCATCCGGAATCTACGCTGGCTGATCTATACCAGGCGGTCACCCATGCCTTTCCAGGTTATGCCATCATCTATCACAGTGTATGGATACAGCGTTATGACTTAAATGTTCCAAGTCACACTCTCTGGCCATCGGTGACGGCCGGCCCCAATCCGAATCCCAGTGCGAATTCACCGTATCAGTGGCTTAGAAAACCCTCCGATCCTAACGCTTCTCTAGTGCCCATTATGAACGATAGGACCGTCGGATCGACGACGGTAATGTTCAACGGGACCGGTATTCCCGCAGGTGCCAGCCAAAACGGCCCGGTGGCTGAGGAAAACCTGCTGTTTGGCGATGGGCATGCGGCCACTCAGCAAGCCAATACGATGAAGTGGCGCTGGAAGGGCGTTTATATCTGCTGGTATTGAAGTCCCGCCATACTTTTACCCGAATGAATGTAACTAAGTGAACAACCAACAACCAGACAACCAAAAGCAGAAAGCAGGAGTTCCTCTATGAAAATGAAGCAATCCTCAATTCTGGTAGGGATGCTCGTGCTCGCAAGTGTGCCGCTTGCGACTGTGAGTTCCCTTGCCCAGACAACCAACATCGTGGTGTATAACTTTAACACCGCCGACCAGGTCAATGGCACGCTTGCCCCGTACACCGATGCTTGGGGAAACTGGTACGGCACTTCCTACTACAATGTGCTGTGGAGTACAAATGATGCCAACAACAATCCCAGCTCCGGTTCCATGGAAATCGAGAGCATTTTTCCTGATTCCCTGATTGGTGGTTGTTGTGGGCCGCAATTTACTGTTTACGACCAAAACAATGGCGTTCAAGATGTTCTCGGCGGCACGCCGCTGAACGGCAATGGCTCCGCGGCGACGAACTTTGTCGTAACGAATATCACGTTTGACATCATGATCGATCCCAGTTCCACCGATACTAATTCCAACGGTGCTAATTATCCGCCCATCTCGGTGTTTACCCGGGGCACGGCGTACAATCAGAATTCGTTTGGCTCAGTCAGTATTCCACTCACCAACGCTGGCGTCTGGGTTCACGAGAGTTTTCCGGTGACTCCCAATGCGAATTGGGCCACCATTCCCAATGTGGGATTCAACCACTATAGCACGACTGAGACTGGAACGTTCAATTTTTATGTAGACAACATTGCGTTCCAAGAGGGTATTGTTTCCTTCCCGCCGCCGAATGTGAGCATCCAAAAATCTTCCCCGGCGCTGCGTATTTTTGCGGGATCATCCATTAATACGTATGATCGCGAACAGCTTACTTCGCTTGACCATAATCAATCCTGGGTGGGCGGCACTTACCCGGTGTCTTATTCGTACACGCTGAAGAGCTTCCCGACAATCCCTTCAGGCTCTGTGTTTCGCTTCCATATATTTCTTGTGCCGGTCAATAACGCCGGCGGCAACAGTTTTTCCAATAACGAGTATATTGAATATCAGGCCAACAACGACCTGTGGCTGAACGTCAACGCGACCAATCCGACCAATGTTTGGGCGGACGTGGCCTTCAAAACCAACCTTCCCAACGCCAATCCAAATGACCTGGTTACTCTGACCAATTCGACAGCTGTCGGCACTTGGACGTTGGCGTTCAACAGCGCCACGAGTGGCACGGTGACCGCTCCAGGCGGGGCCAGCGCGAACTTTACCCTTCCGGATGGCGCGACTATTGCCGCCGACTTCGGCAACCCACTGGTAGCCTTCTTTGGCGTGCAACCCGATTCCGGATACGGCGAAGGACAATATGTGGATGTGGCTAAAATCTCCACTGTTGGCGTTGCGGCACCGGGAGTTGCCATCAACGACGACTTCACGTCCGATACCAGCATTAACACGAACATCTGGGACGTGAGCAATTCAGCCAATCCGGCCAGCTTGGTGCTTGCCACTTCCAATTCACCTTGGTGGGTATATTGGACAACGCCAGCCTTTGGATTCGGGCCGGCAACCAAGGCGGATATTGGCAATTCCAGCATCCCGTGGAAATCGCCATATTACTACGCCAATTACGTTACCAATGGCGCTCCAACGCAAGAAGCCAACAACATTTGGTTTTTGCTGAACAGCTCCTATTTGCCTACTGTAAATGGGTTGTCCAATGGGCCCGCGTCGCCCAATGCGTTCTTCCTTGTGACCAAACCGCCGCCGGCCCAGTAATCGCGCCTCAAAAGGCATAGGCAACAATGACGGCACCAGGATTCCTGGTGCCGTTTTTCTCTCTCGATGCCCGTCGAATTCCGTTCGAATTCCACCTGATATCGAAAAGAAAACTACGATTGTCGCGACCACTCATCAATGCCAGGCGGACTCACCTTCTCTCATGAAAGCTGTGAAAATTGCGAAAAATCATAATATCGTCCATTCCACGAGGAGAGGTTTATGATAGAGTAACTTACTGTCTGTAATAAGCTAATGTGGCTTGTCGGCAGAAGGGAATTGAGGTTTTTGACGAGCCGTACTTGGTCACCAAAGTGACTTGGGAGTTTTGATGGTGTGAAGACGTTGTCGTCGGCGCCGGATGGACAGCGGCGCCGTTTTTTGTTGAAAAATTATCAGGAAAAATGCGAGTCCGATTTAATTTGGCTCAAGTCCTCCAGCCGCTTGATATATGAATCGTAACAGCCAGGCAGAAGGGTTGTTTTTTTCCGGAAACCTTCGCGTTTTCCTGGTTGTCTTTCTATTTGGGGTATCGGTACGGGCACAGAATGTATATGTGGTTGATCAATTCAATCCTTCTGGTGTGGGTGGCAATAGTTACGTCGGCGGGCAGATTGGCAATGTCTGGGCAAACTGGTTCGGCAATGCGTTCCAATCTTTGGCTTGGGATTCCACCAGCGATGCCAGCAACAATCCTGCCTCGGGTTCCATGAAAATAAACCTTAACTTTAATAATTCGGGGGCCATTCCGAATCAATTTGAAGTGTATGATGGTTTTAATGGCATTTCGCCTGCACTCAATGGCTTGCAATACACAAATTTCCAGTGCGACGTTCGTTTTGCACAAGGTTCGGCCACCACCAACGGCACTTTTGGTTTTCTGCAATTCGGCATCGCGGTGGGCAACAGTCAGGATTATTTCGGCGGCGTCAGTGTTCCGTCCAGCAACACCAACTGGGTGCACGTGAGCATCAACCTTAATGCGACAGCCGATCCCAACCTGCAAAGCATCAACGACGTGTTGATTCACATTTATGGACCTGCCATGAGCGGGGTTTCAACTCTCTGGGTGGACAACATCGAGTTTGCAGGCGCTTCTCCGATTACCACCAACTGCGTTGTGGATTGGAACAATGTGCATCAAAGGATAGATGGTTTTGGAGCTTCCTCGGCTTGGGATGGCACCTGGACGACCAATCAAGCGGATATTCTTTTCTCCACCAACCTGGGCGTCGTTTACTCCGACAACCTGAGTAACCAATACACGAATAATGGCGTTGGCCTCTCTCTGTTGCGCAACCATATTATCCCGGCCGGCTCCACTTTAGCGAGTGCAACACCCACCACGGCCGAAACGCAAATTATACAATGGGCTCAGGCCCGCGGCGCCCAGGTGTGGAGCACACCCTGGACGCCGCCCGCAGGATTCAAAAGCATCAACGACATCTACGATACCAACACAGCCACTGGCAGTGGGATAAATGGCGGCAGTTTCCTGGGCGGCAATGCTACAAATCTGGCCTACGCCAGCCAATTGGCCAACTACGTTGCATCAATGAAGAATACTTACGGCGTCAACCTCTACGCCATTTCCATTCAAAACGAGCCGGACGCGAACGTGACCAGCTACGAGGCGTGTCAGTGGACCAATACGTTCATTCATGATTTTGTCACCAACCTTTACAATGCACTGGTCGCCCAAGGCGTGGGTTCAACCAAAATCATCCTTCCCGAAAGCCAAAACTGGCAGGATTACCAGAACCTCGCAGGTCCTGCCATGACCGATCCCAATGTCGCGGCGGATGTGGGCATTGTCGCCGATCACAATTACGACGGCGCCAACGGGCCGGCTAATCTGGCCAAGAACAGTTATGGCAAGGCGCTTTGGGAGACGGAGGTTTCCCAACTTAGCGGCGAAACCAGCGACATTGCCAATGGTGTTTATTATGCCCAGCGGATTTTTCTATTCATGACAGTGGCGCAAGCCAATGCCTGGCATTACTGGTGGATTGTTCCCTATGGAAGCCAAACGGGTCTGCTGGACGAAAATGCTGCGCCCACCAAACGATTGTTTACCGTCGGTAACTACAGCCGGTTCGTGCGGCCGGGATATTACCGCATTGATGTGGCCAATAACAATCCCATCACCTCAATCAGCGCGTACAAAGACCCCAACTCCGGAAATTTTGCCGTCGTTGCCGTCAATCCCACCTCAACCGTTGTGACTCAAATTTTTAATCTGGCGAATTTTTCCGCCGGTTCCGTGACGCCCTGGATTACTTCCAGCAATCTTTCGTTGGCCAGCCAGCCGGTGGTTGGCGTGACCAATGCGTCTTTTACTTACGCCTTGCCGGCCATGAGTGTGATGACTTTTGTGGGACAGGGTTATGTGCCGCCTTCCAGCATCACGATCTCCAGCGCCTCGTTCAATCCGGGCGGGCCCGCCTTTGTTCTGACATGGAATTCGACGGCGGGAGCAACCTATTCCGTATTCAAGACCAATGTTTTGGGGGGAGCTGTCGCCAGCTGGCCGGCGCTGGTCACGGGTTATCCTGTCGGGGGAGCGACCGGCGGCCCGCTTTCGTACACGGACACAACGGCCACCGTCAGCCCGGCCTTTTACCGGGTGAGCAGTCCGTGATGCGGCTTGAGAGCAGCGGTCAATTAATTGCCGTCAAATACTGAAAAATTTCTAGTTTTGGGTGCTTTCAGGCCAGTCATCTGTGCGAAACGGCACCGCCGGCAGGCCGGCTCCATTGTAGAGCGTCGCCTGCGGATTGGCCTGCCAGGCATAGCGGGCCGCGACCGGGTCAGGAACCTCTGGTGAAGAAACCACGACCGAGTCGCCGTCAATCCTGGCGTTCGCCCAATGCCATTTTTGGTCTTTGCCGGCGATGGAGAACTCGCCCAGCTTGCCGCCTTTCGCCACCAATCCGCCGTCGAGATGCGTGAAATTAAGTTTCAACATCCCCGGCAGACGTTTCATCGAAGCATAGGTCGGGCCTTGATAAGGAATCTTTTCGCCATAGGTTTGGGCCAGCGCGCAGCAGGCCAGACGATCACCCACCGGGACCTTGTTTTTAGGATGGATATTGTCCGCGTCGCCGGTGTCCACCGTGACGGCCAGGCCGCAATGCGGAACATTTTGCGCGGTCAGCGCCTGCGCCTCGCGTAGTTCGGCCCAGCCATCGGTGCCCGGTTCGTCGCGGCGTTGCAAGAACGCGGGCAGGCTGACGATGCAAAATGGAAAACCGCCCTGGCCGAACAGTTGTCGCCAGTCGCCAATCATGGCCGGGAGCAAAGTGCGATAGTGGTAAGCCTGCGTGAAGTTGGCCTCACCTTGATACCAGATGGCGCCTTTGATCGCCAGCGGCGCCACCGGTTCAATCATGCCCAGATACAACACGGCGGGCATGGTCGGATAATTCTCAAAATCCAACGGCATCGGGTGGGGCGGTTTGGCGTTGCAACTGAGTTTGCCTTTCCATTCGCCCGCGAGCGGAATGGCGGTACTGTCCCCCAGCACCAGCCGCATCGTGTCCGGTGGGGACAGAAAACCGTCGCGCGATTTCCATTTGAACACCCGGATGGCCACGAGGTTGGTGCCCGGCTTGAGAACTTCCCCGGGCACGTCGTAGGCCCGCGGATTTTCCACCCAGGAACTCGCTCCGACCCAATGGCCGTTGATGTACGTGGTGTCCATTTTTTCGATGGAACCAAGATAGATCGTGGCCTTGCCGGCCGGCAGTGGGTCGGGAAGGGTGATTTCCTTGCGCAACCAGCAAATGCAGGGCACGTCGGCCAGGCCCATTTCCTCAAAGGCGCCGGGAGTATGGACGGTTTGCCAATCGGAATCGTTCAAGTCCGGCGAGGCCCAGTTTTGGCCCTGCGATCCCACGTCGTATTCATCGAGCCAGTGCATCAGGAAGCTGCCGTATTGCGGTCCGATTTTGCTGCCGAGGCGTTCCATTTCCGCCAATTTCGGATCATAGCCGCCGACTTGGTGCAGGGATGCCGGACTCATCCAACTCTCCACCGGCGTGCCGCCCACGCAATCCTCAATCAAACCGATTGGCACGTGAATGTCCTCCTGCAATCGGCGCCCGAAAAAGTAGGCCACGGCGGAAAAACCCTGCCAACCGCCTTCGGTAATTGTTTGAGGCGAGCAAATCTTCCAGGTGCCATCCGGGACCGGTGCGGGCAAATAGGAAACTTTGTGATTCACCAAAAACAGCCGGATTTCAGGATGGTTCGCTGACTTGATTTCTTCCGCGGCATTTTTCACCAGTCCGATGCCGAGCTCCATGTTGGATTGGCCGCCGCACAACCAGACATCACCCACCAAAACCTCATGAAAATCGACCGTCTGGCCTGACCCGGTGATTTTGAGCGTGTAAGGTCCGCCGGGCTCCGGCGGCTGAATCTGCGCCTGCCAATGGCCATCCGCGCCGGCGACGGCCTTTGCCGTATGGCCCGCCATTTCCACCGTGATGACGTCCCCGGGTTTCGCCCAGCCCCAAATCCGATCCGGTTTTCCACGCTGAAGCACCATGTTGTCGCCGAACATGGGGCTGACAAACGGCAGCGACGAATGGTCTGCCGCGGCAGCTGTCCATAACACGGCAAAGATGGAGACGCACAGGAAGAATCGTTTGATTGGCATGGCTTGCATGATGTGTGGTTGAATGGGGTAGGACAATTTTCGGTTGAATATGAGTTCGGAAATCATTGTGTTTCGGGCGCAGACTGCCTCGCCGGCGCCGGGCCGGGGAGGTAGCGGTCCGCCCATTTGAGGAACGCCGGCCAATTCGGCGCGTCGGTGTGTCCGCCGTCGTGCTGCCGCCAGGCCAGATCGCCTTTGGTCAGGGCGGTGTTAATCGGCGGCATCGGAGCGGTGAGATAATTGCCGGAAATGCCCAAATCATTTTTGCCCAGCAGCCGATAGACGGGGCCGGCCGCAACTTCCGCCATGAAACTGCCATGTTGATCCACCCAGGTGCCCTCCGCGCCGGGGCTGCCCGACGAAGCGCCATAACTGATGAACACCGGTCGCGGTGCGCAAAGGGCGATCAATTCATGCGCGTCCACCGGCAAATCCCCGGGTGTCAATGGGCCGCCGTATTTGAGAAAATTGCCCGCCATCCAATGGTATTCGCCGGTGCCGGTGAGATTCTCCACCAATTCACCCCAGTGACGGCGGGATAATTTCGCGCCGCCTTCACCGGAGGAACCGACCAGCGCAATGGCAAAACGCCGGTCGTACGCCATTGTGACCAACGTCGCCTTGCCGTAACGCGAAAGGCCTTCAATGCCGACCTGCTTTGCGTCCACCGCCGGGTCGGTTTCAAAATAATCCAGCGCGCGGCTCGCGCCCCAGGCCCACGCCCGCAACGCGCCCCAATCGTCCGGTTTCCGCGGCTGGCCTTTGTTACATAAACCGATGATGCCGCTCGTCAGACCGGCGCCGTCATCGGCCTGAAAAGCGGCCGGAATCATGACGGCGTAACCCCAGCCGTTGGACAAAACCAGTTCCTGCCAGTTGGGCCCGCCAAGTCCGGGAAAGCGGCGGAAAGCGTTCGTTCCGCCGAAACGGTTTGTCCCGCGCAGGAAACGGCTGAAGTCGAAACCAAATTCCAACATCACTGGCACCGGGCCGGTGGCACCAGCCGGCACGGTCAATGTCAACGGAATGTTCACGCTGATGAGCGGATAGGACGAATTGTCCACGTGGCCGACGAGATGTTTGATGATGACCGGGATTGTGCCGTTGTTCGTCCGGGTAATGCTGGTCAATTCCCAGGTCACTTTGGGTGCATCTTTCGGAACCCGGCCATAGACTTCCCGGTCAAAGGCCTCGACGATCTCTGGTCGCCGCTGTTCCCACCACATTTCGGGCGTGGTCACCTTCTGGCCATTATTCAGCGTGAGCGGGTCGGGCAGGCTGGGATAGGGATTGGCCCTGGCTTCATCGGTATTCTGATAATTGGCAGCCTGAGGGTTCATGCCATCTGCGCCGGGTCGCAACGTTTTGATACCCAGTTGTTCCATCATGTTTTGATGGTCCTGTTCCGCCGTCCAGCTCATTGGCGGCGGCAGGTTCGTGGCGGTGGAGGGCGTTGTCGTTGTCTGCGCGTGGCAAATCGTCGCCGCTGCCAGGACGAGCAACGCGAAAACGGAATGATTTCCAAGTTGCCTGGCCTGGAGATTTAAACCGTATCTCTGGGAATCAGGGCGCCGCTTCGGTTTTTTTGGGTTCATTTTTCGAACAGTTTCAAATTTATCGAGTCAGCCATCATTCCATAACCAACCTCGTTCGGATGCAGATGATCGCCGCTGTCCGCCACAACCAGGAGTCGTGAAGGCTCCTGCGGATCACGCATCGCTGCGTCAAAATCAATCACCGCGTCAAATCTGCCGCTGGTCCGAATCCAGTGGTTGACCCGCCTGCGCGCGGCTTCGTGGGCCGGACTGTCATAAAATGATCCTCCGAAGGGCGTGATGGTTGCCCCATATACGCGAAGCTTCCGGGCGTGAGCCTGGTCAATGATCTGTTCGTACGCGGCAATTAAATTTGTCGCCACGGATGCCGACGCTTCTGGACTGTGGCTTCCACCAATATCGTTGACGCCCTCCAGCACAATGATCCAACAAACGCCGTTTTGCGAAAGCCCGTCACGCTCAAAGCGCGACAGCGCTGTTGGCCCCAGGCCGCCACGCAACACGCAATTTCCGCCGATGCCTTCATTTAACACTGCGATGCTGGCCGTGTTGGTGTCCGCCTGCAAACGGCGCGCCAGATTGTCCGGCCAGCGATCGTTCCTGTCCGTTCCCGAACCCCGTCCATCCGTGATCGAATCACCCAGAGTGATGATGGCGCCGCTGGAGTTTCCAGCCAGCACATCAATACCCTCCAAAATATACCAGTGCCCGGTTTTGGCCGCGTTGGGCAAGTCCGGGGCCGTGACCCAATCGCCTGCTTGCAGATACGACGTGGTCCGGGAACCGGGATGTCCCGTGACCGCCGCCGAGGCGGCGCCGAAATCAATGGTCACCGCCAGGTCGGACAACGGTGCCAGGTCAAAATCAAACGGATCGGAAACGACGGATTTGCCTGTTGGAATCGTCACGGACGGTTTGCCTTGAAACGTCAGCACCTTGTCGCTGCTTGTTTTGATCGTGCTTCCACCCATCGACCGGGCCAGGTGAACCGAACTCATCGTCACCGGCTCTGTGCCGAACGCGTTGGAAAAGCGCACGCGCAATGTTTCCCCGCCGATGGAAACCTGCACGATTTGGCGCAGCGTATTGCTGGTCAACCCTGGCGGCGGCGGCAGGTTTCTGGTTTCCGTTAACTGCGGTGATGCTCCCCACGTGCCCACCCAATGGCCGCCTGGATCCGGTGTGGCAACTGCCGGTCGTGCGCAGAAAAAGTTCGCGGCCAGAACTAAATCTGTCAGCACGATGGATGCGGCGCGTGGAGGGTACTTTCTCGTGGAGAAATGTTTAGTCGTTTTGGGGTTTAACAAAAACAAAAAAGTGGATTAACCCGTGTCCGGCTTATCGTTTAAAACCGCCGCAGCGGGCTGGGTTGCCTTGCAAACCATGCAGGCTTTTAGATCAATCCGTCATACGGCTTTCACCCGTAGCATAGGAGCCTGTGATAAACCGGCCTTCGTTGCTAAAAATGGCCCTGGAAGGGCATTTCAAGTTGGACATCACAATTGCAAGTTATTGTGAGATAGATACAAGGATATGCATTAAACATGACACAGGATGATGGAAAGCCCATTACTTCCGTAGTATTCTCCATTCCCAAATGAGGGCAACGTTGATATTATAAATATATCGTTGGAACCCCGAATAACCTGAAAAGACTTAAGACTTATGAAAATGACATCTGTTAGTAACAAAACGAAGCTCACCAGTTTGGCAGCAGCGGTTGCGCTTCTTGGTTTTGGAGCGATTCAAGCGCAAGGTCAGTCGGTTTTTTACAATTTCTCTGATAACACCGCTGACGGTTGGGCTAATGCAGGATTCAGCGGTAGCCCGGTCGCTTCCGTCTCCAACATCGGCGGCCAAAATTACATTTACCTTCCCCTTGGCGGTTTCCAGGTGGGAAATGATGCATCCGACTCTTCAGGCAATCTCAGCGGTTTCAACGCTGCGATGTCTGCTGCCCTTAACAACCCATCCGGCTACGACATCAGTTATAATTATTACTTCAATACGGCTACTTTTTCAGGTGCGACTTTCTTGCAGCTTGGCACGTTTGTCAACGCGGGCAGCGGCTTCTATGCGCAGGATTATAGCACACCTAATGAAGTCCAATTCAACGGCACCCAGTTGGCCAGCGGCCAGGTGTTCTCAGGCACGGTTACGATTAACCTGGCTGCGGTTGGTTTCAACGACGCGAACGCAGCATCAGAAACTTATTTCCGACTGGGACTCATTGAGAATGGCAATGGCACTGGTACTGGGGTGTATTATACCGATATCAGCGTCTCTCCTGTTGGCGTTCCTGAACCGGCTTCCATCGCTCTGTGTGGCTTGGGCTTGGCGGCCGGCATTACTTTCCTTCGCCGTCGTAATGCATAACAGGCTTTGCAAGAGTTGATTTTCTTTTCAAGCCCCTCACGTGCGTGCGGGGCTTTTTCATCGGTGCACTTTCAATTGCCCTGCCCATGAACCGATGATGATCTGTCACGTCATTTTTTCAGCCAATGGCCTGGGTGAGGCGACGAGTTGGAATCCTTGCTGGGCCGCCAGCTTGACCAGCAGCCGGCGTTGGCCTTCC
>JBEKTH010000048.1:0-26192 GCA_049516255.1 Verrucomicrobiota bacterium | reverse complement strand
CCCGTTTAATTCGACCGGTTGTTGATAAAAGCATTCAATGATGGCGGCATCCAGGCAAGCGGCGGGTTTAAAATGGCGTCCCCGTCCGGAATTGAACCGAAATCAACGGTTTAGGAAACCGCTGCTCTATCCATTTGAGCTACGGGGACGTTATTGATTTTGAATGGGCTGTAATCAACGAACATAGTGCCGGCATCGGCTTTGGTCCGCCACATTTCATCGGACAGGTATTTCACACGAATGCGCGCCGCAGGCAAGTTTCTTTACGAGGGGGAGAGACTTGAAATGTAAACGCCCACTTTGGCCCAATCACGGCCTGCGATCCGTGGGATGATTACGGGTGGGAAGCAGGTCAACGTCCGTTGGACTTGCCATGGGTCGCGCCGTTGGAGTCGCCGCCAAAAGCCTCGGCTTCCTGCAACCTCGATTGCAGCAGTTGAATGTTTTCGCGCAAACCTTCGGCCAGCTTTCGTTGCCGGTCCCGCAGTTCGGCTTCCCGCGCCGCCTGGTTCTCCCGCAAGCCGCGCAACTCCGCATTCAGCGCTTCGCGGGCCTGCACCAGACTCTGGTGCTCCGATTCCAGATGCGCGCGTTTGGCGGACTCCTGTTCCAGGCCGGCCTTGGCGCGCTCCAATTCCGTGGCGCTTTGTTGCAGACGTTCGTTCAGCGCCTTGATCTCCTGTTGGGATTTTGCCGTGGCTTGTTGTTCGGCCGCAAACTTGTTTTGCAGTTCCGTCCGCGCCTGTTGCAGGCCGGCCAGTTCTGTTTCCAGTTGGCCGCAGTGAGACGCCTTTTCCTTGAAGGCATTTTCCATCTGGCCCGTGGCCGCCTTCGCCGAGTTTAATTGCTCGCGCCATTCCGATTCCAAACGCGTGCGCTCGGCGGACTGTTGTTCCAGGGCGGTTTTGACGCGTTCCAACTCCGTCGCGCTTTGGCGCTGGCGTTCCTGGAGTTCCTTGATTTCCTGTTGGGCCTTCGCCACCGCCTGTTGCTCGGCGGTAAATTTGTTCTGCAGTTCCTCACGGACCTGTTGTAATCCGCCCAATTCCTTTTCCAACTGGCCGCACCGGGCTTCTTTTTCCTTGAGGGTGGTTTCCGTCTTGGTGACGGCCGCCTTCGTTGCATTCAATTGCTCGTGCCATTCCGATTCCAGACGCATCCGTTCCGCAGCCTGTTGCCCCAGACCGGCCTGGAGCTCCTTGATTTCCTGTTGGGCCTTCGCCACCGCCTGTTGCTCGGTCGTAAATTTGTTTTGCAGTTCATCGCGGACCTGCCGCAATCCGGCCAGTTCCTTTTCCAATTGGGCGGATTGGGCCACTTTTTCCTTCAACGTGGCTTCCGTCTGGCTGGCAGCCGCCTTTGCGGCATTCAATTGCTCGCGCCATTCCGATTCCAGGCGGGTCCGCTCGGCGGACTGTTTTTCCAGGGCGGCTTTGGTGGTTTCCAATTCCGCCGTGCCCTGGCGCAACCGTTCCTGCACTTCCTTGATTTCCTGTTGCGATTTCGCCGTGGCCTGTTGCTCGATCTTGAGCTTGTTCTGCAGTTCGTCGCGGCCCCGTCGCAATTCGGCCAGCTCCTTCTCCAACTGGCTGCACCGGGCCTCCTTGTCCTTGATGACGGTCTCGGTCTGTCCGAGCAGTGCCCGGGCCGCGTTCAGTTGTTCGCGCCATTGCGACTCGATGCGGGATCGTTCCACCGATTCCTGTTCCAGGCCGACCTTGGCATTTTCCAGGGCCGCGGTGCTTTGGCGCAGACGTTCAAAAATTTCCCCGCCTTGCGGCTGACCATTGCCCGGCGGGCCGGCGGGTGGCGGGGCCTTCGATGGGGATGGCGGTTCGGGGTTTATCTCGGGGAGCGGATTTGCGGTTTTGGCATCTCGGGCTCCCAGCCCGGCGGTCGGCGCCAGCCGGGAAGGAGGTTCCGGGGGCGCGGTTTCCGCGCTGACCTGCTGGTCGGCTTTGGTCCTGGCTGCAGGTTGGGGCGTGTGCGAGGAACCATTGATTGCCGCGGAGCTGGTTTGTTGTTGTGTCGTGTGGACGCCTTGCACCCGTGCCTTGATCAAATTAACCGTCACTTTCAGCGCCAATTCCAGGGGGGAAACCGGCTTGGAAACGAAGTCATTGCCGCCGCTGAGCACGCTTTGCTTGCGGTTGTCGAAGTTGCTGAAAGCGGTGACAAAAACGACCGGGGTCTTCTTGCAATGCGGCAGCTTGCGCATTTTCTCGCAAACATCGAAGCCTGTCATGCCCGGCATGTTGATGTCGAGCACGACCAGGTCAAATTCAGTGGTCTCCAGCAGGCTCAACGCCGCGGCCGGATCCTTGACGCCGACGGCATCGAAATTGACGCGCTTGAGGGAAGTCACATTGACATGATTGCAAACGGTGTCGTCGTCCACCACCAATACCCTGGCCTGAAATGCCGGCCCGGTGGAGTAGCCGTCTTTGTTTTTCAACAAACCATCAAGGCCATCCACCGCCTGGGCGATGGTTTGCAGCACTGACGGGGTCACGGTCGAGGGTTTGTCAATAATCGCGGAAAGCAAAGCGTCAAACGTGCCCGTCAAGAGGGCGACCCGGGCGCAATCAGCCTGGGTGGCAGCGGTATTCAGCAAATGCACGCGCTGGTGAAGTCCGGAGAGGTGGGCCTGGCTGGCCGCCGACTCCGGCGCTTTGATGTATCCCATGCTGTGTTCACGAATCTTTGGCATGACCGGCAAAGCTTCTTTGAGAAATTCCGCACGTTGTTTCATGGCCTTGGTTTCAGACACGGTTTTGGTTTCGGAATCGGCCGTCAGAGTGGTGTTGGAACGGCCGCCCTTGCTTTCCCCGTTGGACCGGGCAGCGGACGTTTTGTCTGCTTCAATCACCACAAATTCAGGGGTGGTGGCAAGGGTCTCCTGAATGGTTTCCAGCAGTTTGGGGAAAGTGCAGTCGCTTTTGAGCAGACGTTTGGTGCCCCGGGCCAGCGGGCTGTCCGGCGGCACCTCGGTCATCGGTGCGTTGGAAAAAATAATGACGGGAACCGTCGTCAAGCGCGGGTCGGCGTTCATGTATTTGAGCACGTCGGCTCCGCTGACCTTGGGCAGCATCAGGTCCAAAAGGACCAGATCGGGCGCGCGCTCGGAAAGAATATCGAGGGCCGCCTGTCCGTCTTGCGCGCATTCGAGGTGAAACCCTTCGCGCTCCAGACGTTTTTGATACATGGTCTGGGAAACCGGGTCGTTCTCAACAAAGAGAATGGTTTTAACACTTATCATGGTTCCATTTGCAATTCACCGCATTAACTCTGCGACGAGCGGTACAACTCGATCACCCCGCGAAAGACCCGGCGCAGTTACAACTCGCAACCAGCTTCTGCGCCATTAAAAAGCACCACTCATGCCAAAAATCGCGGGTTTTTCCCCCTAATTTGATGTCGAACAGCCGTCACGGGTAACGATTTGAAAAATCAGATGGGGGCAATCACTGTTATGGAAAGCATTGTAAATTCAGGGATTTCCGACAGGTTTTCAATCGCACCCATCCCGGCATGGAAGGTGCTGAAAACGTTCCCGCCGTAACGAAATTTTTACCTCAACCTCTTGAACCGAAGCGAAAGGCAGACGATGCAAACAACCAGCAAGAAAAACGATAAGAAATCACCGAATCGAAAGATCGGCATATTTGAGGCTGCTTGCCTCCACGAGCAAATTGAAGCCCGTGCCCACCAAATTTACCTTGATCGCGGTGCCGAGTCCGGCCATGAGTTGGATGACTGGCTCCAGGCCGAGCGTGAAATCATGGGGTGGGTGTAAACGCACTCTTCCGCAACCCAACGGCGTTTCGCCCGGGATCGCGGAAGCACACCGTTCACGAACAGATGGATTGGTGTTTTTCGATGGCGGCGGCGATGGTGTTGACGCTGTAAATAATCTTGCGCGCCGTTTCCGGGTCGGGAATTTTCAGGCCGTAATTTTTATCGACCGCGACCACGATCTGGAGCGCGTCCACCGAATCCAACCCCAGACCGCCCGGACCAAAGAGCGGCTGGGCATCCCCGATTTCATCCGCTGTGCCCTGAAGCATGAGGTTTTCCACCAGCATGCGTTTGATTTGCCTTTTGAGTTCCGCTGAATTGCTCATTAAAAAATACACCGTCAGTTTCGGCTGCCGAGCCTGTAAGTTAACCTGCTCCAACGCAAGCCAGAAATCATAACGGTTGCCTTCTTCTCCGCACCGGCCGGCCGGCCGCCAAATTTTTTCGGGGGGTTAGCCCCCGCGTCCCGGCTCAAGCTTCATTTGATGATTTGATGATATGCGGATTGGTGCGTGCAACTTCGCGAGTTGTGACCACTCGCGCTGCCGTTCCCGCAAACGATACCCCTCGCCGCCGCCGATTCATTTTGACGGTGGGCAGTTCCTCGCGTAGCGTTTCCCCTGCTATTTTCGCAAATTGTCATGATTGGGCTCATTAAAATGATCTTCGGGTCGAGGAATGACCGCGAACTGAAACAATTCTGGCCGGTGGTCCGCCACATCAACGAGATTGAGGCCGGACTCCAAAAACTTTCCGACGACGAACTGCGTCAGAAAACCGCCGACTGGAAGGCGCGCCTGGCGGCCATTCAGGACCGGAAGGAGCTGGCCGTGGCGCTCGACGAAATTTTGCCCGAAGCCTTTGCCGTGGTCAAAAATGCCTGCCGCCGCCTGACCGAACGGAAGGCGGAAGTGGTGGTGCGGGGACGCCCCGTGGTTTGGGAGATGATTCCGTTTGATGTGCAACTCATCGGCGGGATGGCGCTACACCGGGGAAAAATCGCCGAAATGGCCACCGGTGAAGGTAAAACGCTCGTTGCGACCATGCCGATTTATCTCAACGCGCTCACCGGCCGCGGCGTTCACGTGGTGACGGTGAACGATTATCTGGCGGCGCGCGACTCGGAATGGATGGGCGCGATTTACAAATTTCTCGGCCTCGCCGTCGGTTGCATTCTGCATGACCAGTCGCCGCAGGTCCGCCGCGAACAATATGCCTGCGACATCGCCTACGGTACGAACGCCGAGTTCGGCTTCGATTATCTGCGCGACAACGGCATGGCGGTGCGCAAGGAGGACCAGGTTCAACGCGGACATTATTACGCCATCGTGGACGAAGTGGACTCGATCCTCATCGACGAGGCGCGCACGCCGCTCATCATCAGCGGTCCGTCCCTGCACACGTTTGACGAGCAATACGCGCAATGGAAGCCGACCGTCGAGTCGCTCGTCCGGGCGCAGGAACGGCTGTGCGGCCAGTTTTTGTCGGAAGCCGAGTCGTTGATGAAGAAATTAAACCCGACCGACGGTTCCAACGCGCAGGACGGCGCGGCGCTGGAAAGTGAAATCGGCCGGCTGCTGTTCCGGGTCAAGACGGGCCAGCCAAAATCCGAGGGTCTGCTGAAGCTTTTGGAGAATCCCGAAAACCTGCGGCTGATGAATCAGGCCGAGCTGGATTTGCACCGGGACCAGAAAAAAGTGGACCTTTACCGGGAAAAAGAGGAGCTGCTGTTTGCCATTGACGAAAAAAGCCATGAGGCCGATCTCACCGAAAAAGGCCGCAACGTGGTCAGCCCCAAGGACCCCGAAGCCTTTGTTCTGCCCGATTTGACGACGTTGCTGCACGAAATTGACACGGGCCCGGAGACCGATGCGCGCAAACGCATGGAGGCCAAGACCAAATTGCAGCAGGATTTTGAGACGAAGGCCCAGAAAATCCATGCCATTTCGCAATTGCTCAAGGCGTACAGTATTTACCAGAAGGACGTGGAATACGTCGTGCAGGACAACAAGGTCATCATCGTGGACGAACACACCGGCCGGCTCATGACCGGCCGCCGCTGGAGCGACGGTCTGCACCAGGCCGTGGAAGCCAAGGAAGGCGTCGCAATCGAGCGCGAGACCCAGACGCTCGCGACCATCACCATTCAAAATTATTTCCGGCTCTACAAAAAACTGGCGGGTATGACCGGCACGGCGGAAACCGAGGCGACGGAATTTCTCGACATTTACAAGCTCGGCGTGCTGACGATTCCGACCAACCAGCCGAACATCCGCAAGGACACGCATGATTCGGTCTATAAAACCCGGCGTGAGAAATTCACCGCCGTGGTTGCGGAAATCAAGGAGCTGCACGCCCAGGGCCGTCCGATTCTGGTCGGTACCGTCAGCGTGGAAACCAGCGAAATGCTGTCACGGATGTTGAAACGCGACGGGTTGATTCACTCCGTCCTCAACGCAAAATACCACGAGCAGGAGGCTGAAATCGTCTCGCGCGCGGGCCAGCGCGGTGCCATCACGATTGCCACCAACATGGCCGGCCGCGGCACCGACATCAAACTGGGGGCCGGGGTCACCGAGGTCGGCGGCCTGCACGTGCTCGGCACCGAGCGCCACGAGTCGCGGCGCATCGACCGCCAGTTGCGCGGCCGTTGCTCACGCCAGGGCGACCCCGGCTCATCGCATTTTTTCATCTCGCTCGAGGATGATTTGATGCGGCTGTTCGGCTCCGATCGCATCGTGAAGATGATGGAGAAAATGGGCCTGGAGGAAGGCCAGGAATTGTCCCATCCGCTCTTGAACCGCTCCATTCAACAGGCGCAAAAGCGCGTCGAACAGCACAATTTCCAGATCCGCAAACGCACGCTCGAATACGACGACGTGATGAACAAACAGCGCGAGGTCATCTACGGCTTCCGCAACGAAATCATCAATGCCGCGGACGTGCGCGACCGCCTGATGGACATCATCGAGGAAGTCGTCATCCTGAAGGTCGAGCAATTCACCTCCGCCGACGACGAGCCGAACGAATGGAAGGTGCGTCAACTCGCGGACTGGGTGAATTTGAATTTCCCGCTCGGCATGCCCGAGGCCGAAATCATCAAGGCCGCCGATTCCGGCAAGGAGACGCCCGTGTCCGGTTCGGTGTTCGAGGGGCTCAGCCCGGCGCAATTCGCCGTCTGTAATTTCATCAGCGACAGCATCCGCAAGGCGTACGAGGTGAAAATCAGCTTCGAGGAACCCGAGAAACTCG
Organism: Verrucomicrobiota bacterium; assembly: GCA_049516255.1. Classification (GTDB taxonomy): domain Bacteria; phylum Verrucomicrobiota; class Verrucomicrobiia; order Limisphaerales; family UBA11358; genus UBA11358. The sequence continues at coordinate 19,142 of JBEKTH010000048.1, read as the reverse complement.
CGGTGGTCGAGCGCTACACGATTTTGAGCGCGATTGACAAGCTCTGGCAGGAACACCTTTACGAGATGGACAGCCTGCGCTACAGCATCGGCCTGCGGGGTTACGGCCAGCGCGATCCGCTGGTGGAGTACAAGGCTGAGGCCTACAAAATTTTCGACGAATTGATGGTCAGTGTCAAAAGCGAGATCTGCCACAACATTTTCCGCAGCGCGTCCTCCATGATGGCGTTTGAAAATTTCCTGCGGAACGTTCCGCAACAGACCTTGCATCAATCCGCCAGTGCCTTCGGCGGCGGCACGACCACTGCCAGCCCCGGCGGGGCCGAGGCCAAACCCAGCGACGTGGTCAGTGAAGCGGCGGCGGCGGCGGAAAAGGCCCGGCCGGTCCGCACCGGCCCCAAGGTGGGCCGCAACGATCCGTGCCCCTGCGGCAGCGGCAAGAAATACAAGCACTGCTGCGGCAAGTGAACCGGGCAGCCGCGCTTGTAAACGCGGGGAAATTCGGCAACCGCGTTTTGCAAAGACGGCTACGAGGTACAATTTAGACTTGCGACCGACCGCCTATTTGTTAGATTGCAAACGATTTGCAATTAAAACCATGACCCCCGTCTGTCTGCTGATCATCTATTGTCTGCTGGTGTTGCTGGCTTCGCTGGCGGGCGGCTGGCTATTGCTGGTCATCCGCCCCACCCACCGGCGCATCCAGATGGCCATCAGCTTCGTGGCCGGTCTCATGCTCGGCATCGCCTTGTTGCATTTCCTGCCGGATGCCAACGAGCAATTGCATTCGCTGGATCGGACGGCGGCATGGATGCTCGGCGGATTCCTGAGCATGTTCTTCCTGCAACGGTTCTTTCATTTTCATCACCACGACTCGGCGGAAGGCGATCCGGAAGATTGCGACCACGGACAGGCCGAGCCCGAAGATCCTGTTCATGACCATGCGCATCACGCCCACACACTGGCCGACAAATCCGCCCAGCAACTGTCCTGGGTGGGTACGGCACTCGGTTTGACCTTTCACTCCCTGCTCGATGGCCTGGCGCTGGCCGCTGCGGTCGAGGCCGGCGCGCAAAACCATGTCCGGCTGGCGGGCCTGGGTGTGGCCCTGGTGGTGATTCTCCACAAACCGTTCGATGCGCTGGCCATCTCCACCTTGATGACCGCGGGCGGCAGTTCACGATTTTCGCGGCACCTCTTAAACGGGCTGTTTGCGCTGGCCAGTCCGCTGGGGGCGGTCCTGTTCTATTTCGGCGCGAGTCATTTTGCCGGTTCGGATACGACCTTCCTCGGTGGTGCGCTGGCGTTCTGTGCCGGCACGTTCCTGTGCATCGCCAGCAGTGATTTGCTGCCGGAATTGCAATTTCACTCCCACGACCGCTTCAAGCTCTCGCTGGCCTTGCTGGCCGGTCTGGCCATCGCCATGCTGATCAAACAGTTCGAAGCCGAGGGTCAATCGGCATCATCCCCGGTTCCCCAGGCCGTTCAACCGACAAATGGAATCCCCTGAAATCTTCGTTCCAGGCAGCGGCTGGCTCCGGCGGCGGCGTTTTCAAAAATGACTTGCCAATGGCACGTCGCCTGCTAGGTTGCAAATGATTTGCAATACGTAAAGAGCCATCTTGTTCCGTTCGGCAAACCGGTCCTGGCCGCCTTGCTGGTGGGCATCGTCCTGTTGTTGGACGCGATGGCCGCGTGCCCCGCGTTGCACGAAATGATCCACCATGACGCGGGCAAGGAGGACCACGATTGTGCGGTCACGATGCTCGCTGCGGGGAAAATGGATTCGGCCACCTGTGACATCGTCATTCCCCCGCCGACGATTTTGGTCGAAACCACCCAATCCTTCGTTGTTTCCGCTTTCAGCCCGGTCATAGAAAATCTTCCCCCAGGCCGCGCCCCGCCCGCTCTCCGCTCCGTTTCTTAATTCCCGTTGGATTCGGACTTTGGCCATCGCCGGGTCTGAAATATTTCTTGAACCAAATCTTTGTGCTGTGCCGTGTGGCATTTCGCAAAGCGCGGGTCCGTGGAGATTCGCGGAAGTGTTTTGAAAATTTTAACCCATTGAATTTATGAAAATTTTTGGAGAACGGAAAAAATTTAAGCGTAGAAAGAGCAGGGTTTATTGGGCGGTCATCTCATCGGTGGCCCTGTCCGGTGGCGGGACGGCTTTGGCCCAGACCAATAATGTGTCGGCGGCCAATGCCGGTGTGTCAGACAATTCGACGAATGTCGCCAATCTCGGCAACATCACCGTCATTGGCCGGCTGGACCAGGCACGGAATCAGATCATTCCCGATCTGGGGGCAACCGCCCATACCTTCACCCAGGAACAAATCCAAACCCTGTCACAGGGCGCCAATGCGCCGTTCAACGAGGTCATTCTGCGCGCGCCGGGCGTGGCGCAGGATTCGGCGGTGAACGGCGATTTGCACGTTCGCGGCGAGCACGCGAACCTGCAATATCGCATCAACGACGTGCTGTTGCCGGAGGGCATCACCGGGTTCGGGTTGGAATTGGACCCGCGTTTTGTGGATTCCATGGAACTCATCACCGGCGCATTACCAGCGGCCTACGGCTTCCGCACCGCCGGCGTCGTGGACATTCACACGAAAAGTGGTGCGTTTGAAAACGGTGGTCAAATGTCCCTGTATGGCGGCAGCTATGATACGTTCCGTCCGAGCTTCGAGTATGGTGGTTCGCAGGGGAAATGGGATTACTTCGTGGACGGCAGTTTCGACCAGAACAGTCTCGGCATTGAAAATCCAACCGGCAGCAAAAACGCGTTCCACGACCAGACGGAACAGTATAAATCGTTCCTCTATGCCTCGCGCATTCTGAGCGACACGAGCCGGGTTACTGTCATGGGCAGCGCCTCCTATAGCGATTTTCAAGTACCGAACACGCCGGGTCAGCCGGTTGGTACTGCACCCGGCGGGGATACATGGGCGCCACCGGGCACATTTGATTCATCCAATCTGAATGAAAATCAGAATGAGCAAAACTATTACGGCGTGGTCACCTATCAAAAATCGGCGGGCGATTTGAATTTTCAAGCCTCCGTTTTTGGCCGCAACAGCGACGTGCATTTTACGCCGGACCCGGTGGGCGACCTTTACTTCAATGGCGTGGCCAGTGATGTGGCCCGTGATCTCTACTCCGGCGGATTCCAGGCTGATGCCAGTTACGCCCTTGGCGACAAACACACAATTCGTGGTGGCGTGTTGTTGCTGGACGAATACGTTTCTGCCGTTACGACCACGACGGTGTTCGCTCTGGATGGGGCCGGTAACCCGACCGGCGCGCCGTTTGCCATCCCCGACAACGAAGTGCTTCATGGTTTGTTTGCCGGGGCGTATGTACAGGATGAATGGAAAATCCTGCCGGAAGTGACCATCAATTACGGTGCGCGCTTTGATCAATATTATTCTTCCTTCCTCAAAGCCAATCAACCGAGTCCGCGCGTGAACGTGATTTATCAACCGACGGACTGGACGACGCTGCACGCCGGTTGCGCGCGTTATTTCACGCCGCCGCCGGTGGAGAACGTGCCGGCGAGTTCGGTCGCTATTTTCAATAACACGTCAAATGAATCCGCCGTTCAGCAGGACGATCCCGTCCAGGCCGAGCGCGCGAATTATTTTGACGCGGGCATCAGCCAGAAAATCACCAAACACCTCAAGGTGGGCGTGGACGGCTATTACAAGACCGCCCGGCATCAACTGGATGACGGCCTGTTTGGGCAGACGCTCATCCTTTCGGCATTCAACTATGCGAAAGGCCGGGTTTATGGCGTGGAATTCACCGGCTCCTACGATCAAGGCGGTTTTTCCGCCTACGCCAACGTTGCCTGGTCGCAGGCGTATGGCGAAGATTGGGAATCGGCGCAGTTCCTGTTTGATCCAAATGCCCTGGCTTATGTGCAAAATCATTGGATATATCTCGACCACGACCAACGGGTGACCGGCTCGTTCGGCATGTCCTACACGTGGCAGGAAGGGCCGCACTACAGCACGCAGCTTTACACCGACGCGATCTATGGCAGCGGATTGCGGCAGGATGGTGGCGGAACAATCGATCCCGCGGGTGACCCGGTTCCCAACGGCGCGAGCGTGCCGGACTATTATTCCATCAACCTTGGTGCGGCGCAGAGTTTCAAACTGCCCCACGACCAGACGTTGGTGGCGCGGCTCGATGTCGTCAACCTCACCGACAACATTTACCAGCTCCGCAGCGGTACTGGCGTCGGCGTCAACGCCGCGCAATATGGCGAGCGGCTCGGCTTTTTCGGCTCGCTGAGTTTGACATTCTGAACAAATCGACTACCCGATAGCCCACATGGATGCAAATCGAACAGCGCCCGGCTACGAGTTGAAGGATGAACTGGCGCGGTTGTGCCTGTCCACGGCCCGCCGCGAGCCGGAACGCAAACTCGCCTGGGTGAATTCGATTTGCATCCTTTTCCTGTTGATCGGCATTCTCGGCGCCCGACGCGGCGTTATTTCCATCAAATCCGTTCAACCCATCCGGGAAGAGGTTCCCGTGGTTGTCCAGCCGGCGGTGTTGCCGCCACAAGCCGTCGCCCCCAAACCGGTACAAGCGGAACAAAACAATCAACCGCGCGTCCTCGTCGTCCTGCCGAATGCGCCGAACGTCAATTTCGGAGTTCCCACCGTGGGCACGCTGGTCGCGGACGCCGCGCTCGCCTCCGCACCGCAGGCGGCCCCGGTGCGTATCGGTTCGCTCAACAACACCGGCGCGGGCGGTGAACGGCCCGAACCGCCATATCCTCCCATCGCTGAACAGACCGGCGAACAGGGCACGGTGGTTCTGGTGCTTACCGGCGACGCCGCGGGTAATGTCATTTCCGTGGAGGTGAAGACATCGCCCGGTTTTCCGCTCCTCGACCGCGCGACGGTGGATTTCATCAAGCGCCATTGGCGGCTTCCGACCGACACCGTCACGCGGCTTTTTCAAACCAGCATCACCTACAAGCTGCAATTGAACTGACCAAATCAAATGATTCCATCCAATGAACACAAAGAATAAACCGGTTGAAATGTTGAAACGAATTAATCCATCGCCCTGGGAGCGCTGGCTTCCAGCCGGCGATTTTTATAAACTTGGAAACGTCAGCTCGCCGGCAAGATGCCGGCGCTCCCGGCATCGCGCTTCAACCTTTCACTGTTTCAACGTCTAACACACAAAAAAACTATGCTCGCAAACATCGTTCTCCAATTCTTCCTCAAAGGCGGCCCGGTCATGTGGCCGATTCTCATCTGCGCCATCGTTGCCGTCGCCGTTGTCGGAGAACGCGCCTTCTGGTGGTGGCGTGAAAGCCAGAGGCGCGACCCGCAAAAAATGGAGCAATTGCTCGCGGCGCTGGAAAATACCGACGTGCCGGCCGCCAAACAAATCGCCGCCGGCTCAGATGACCCCATCATCCGCGTGATTCATCATGGCCTCAACCACGTCGGCCACGCGCACGGCTCGTTAATCGGCGCGTTGCAACTGGCGGCGGGCGTTGAATTGAAGCGCGCCGGGCGTTTTCTCACCGTCATGGACACGCTCGTCACGCTCGCGCCGCTGCTCGGCCTGCTCGGCACCGTCACCGGCCTCATGCGCGCCTTTCTCAACATCGGCAGCGCCGAATTGTCCGTCGTCGGCGTGACCGGTGGCATCGGCGAGGCGCTGATCGCCACCGCCTGCGGACTGGCCATCGCCATCTTTTCGTTGATTCCGTTCAATTATTTCTCCGCCCGGGTGGCGCAATTGCAGTTCGACCTGGAAACCGCGGCGACGAATGTCGAAGTCCTGGTCGGGGGCGGAAAAACGGGCGATACCGTCCATCTGCACAAGCCCGAATCGCCGGGTCAGGCCACCAGCCATTGAAATTTTCCTGAAAAATATAAACAACCACGGATAAACACAGATAAACACGGATGAAGAAGAAATGCCAATTTGGAACCATGCTGTTAAAACCGTCAGTTTGGACCGCCGGAGGTTTTTGGTTTATCTGGAAAATCCATGTCCATCCGTGTCCATCCGTGGTTGAAACAATTCGATGAAAATCCCCTCGCCCATTCCGAAACGTCGTTCGCGGATTGTCATCATTCCGCTGATTGACATCATGTTTTTCCTGCTGGCATCGTTCATGATGCTGGCCCTGGAGATGAGCAAGACGGAAAACATCAAGGTCAACCTGCCACCCGCCTCGCAGTCGCGGCAGGATTTCAGGCCGGACATGATTAACATCGCCGTGGACAAATCCGGTTCCGTTTGGCTGGAGAAAAAGGAGATTTCACTGGCCGACCTCGCGTCGGTTTTGAAGGACCGCTTCCACGCCAACCCGGATGTGCCGGTTTACATCAGCGGCGACCGCGACACGTTGCACGGCGACATGGTGAAGGTGTACCAAACCGTCCGCGCGGTTGGCATTCAGAAGGTCGCGTTTATGACCGACAGCAATGAAAATCAAAAATGAGCCACAGATGAACACAAATGAAACACAGATTGCTCCGCGCGAAGGCCGCGAGGGAGCGCGAAGTAAAGTTTTCTTTAAAGCCTTCGCCACCTTCGCGTTCTTCGCGCGACTTCAATCCGTTTTTTATCTGTGCTTCATCTGTGTTCATCTGTGTTCATCTGTGGCAAACGTAATTCAATGAAAATCCGCACACCCATCCCGGAAAAGAAGTCGCGGCTGGAAATCATCCCGCTGATTGACATCATGTTTTTCCTGCTCGCGTCGTTCATGATGGTCACTTTGCAGATGCAGATTGTCCGCACGCTCAAGTCCAATCTGCCCACCGCCACACTCGCCGCGCCCTCGAAGAAACCGGACATCGTGAATCTGATCGTGAACCCGGATGGCCAGGTTTCCGCGGCTGACAAACCCATCGCCTTCCCCGAATTGTTCACGATGCTCACAAACCGTTACAACCTGAACACGAACCTGCCGGTCTATATCACCGGCGCGGCGGACGCCACGCACGGCTCGGTGATGTTCGTGCTGGATTTGGTGAAACGCGCCGGCATCCAGCACGTCGCCATTGCCGTCGATGCCGCTCCCGACCATTCAACCCCATGAAAAACTTCCAGGTAAACCTGTTTATCGTCCTCGCCATTGGCCTTTGCAGCCTGTGCGCCTGGCAATGGTATGAACAAACCATCCAGCGCACCGAAATCCAGACGCTCAACCGGATGGTCTATGACCGCGACGCCGCCATCCAGGGCTATACCAACTCCCTCGCCACGCTGAATCATCAGGTGAACCAGATGGATGCGAGCCTCACCGAAATGAAGGCGGTCGCGTCGACGAATGAACAGCTTATCATTTCGCAAAAGGCCGAAATCGTGCAGTTGCAATTCGCCAACGAAAACCTGACCAACGAAATTGCGCAATATCAGGCCGGCGTGGATGCGCTGGAAGCAAAGTTGAAGGACGCCTACACCGGCATTGACCGGCAGAATACCACCATCTCCAACCTCGTTTCCCAGCGCAACGACCTAGTGCAGAAATACAACGACGAGGTCAAAGACCGGAACGACATCGTCAGCAAATACAATGACTTGGCGAAGCAGGTGGAAAAGCTCCAATCCGGGAACAACAATTCAACCGCTCAATAACCGCTTCGCAGACAAAGGCGCTACATGTGCGCGATGATGTTATCGCCAAACTGCGAACACTTGATCTCCGTCGCGCCTTCCATCAAACGCGCAAAATCGTAAGTGACGCGCTTGCTGCCAATCGCACCGTTCAGGCCCTTGAGAATCAAATCGGCGGCTTCCGTCCAGCCCAGGTAACGGAACATCATTTCGCCGCTCAACACCACCGAGCCGGGGTTCACCACGTCCCTATTCGCGTATTTTGGCGCGGTGCCGTGCGTCGCCTCAAAAATGGCGTGGCCACTGATGTAATTGATGTTGCCACCGGGCGCGATACCGATGCCACCCACCTGTGCGGCCAGCGCGTCGCTCAAATAATCGCCGTTCAGGTTGAGCGTGGCGATGACGTCGAAGTCCGTCGGCCGCGTGAGCACCTGCTGGAGCGTGATGTCGGCAATGGCGTCCTTGATGACCAGGCCCGCGCCGGGTTTGCCTTCGGGAATCTTGCACCACGGCCCGCCGTCCATTTCCACCGCGCCGAACTCCGTTTTCGCCAGCTCATAACCCCAGTCGCGGAACGCGCCTTCGGTGTATTTCATGATGTTGCCCTTGTGGACAATCGTCACCGACTTCTTCTTTTGGGCGATGGCATATTGGATGGCCGACCGCACCAGGCGCTGGGTGCCGGTCTTCGACACGGGCTTGATGCCGATGCCAACCACATCCGGCGTTTCACCAAAGCGGATTTTTTTGAAGTCCTTCGGAAAGTTCGCCTTGAGAAATTCAATCGTCTTGAGCGCTGCTTCCTTGCCCGCCTCGAAATCAATGCCCGCGTAAATGTCCTCGGTGTTTTCGCGGAAGATGACCATGTTCACCTTCTCCGGATGTTTCACGGGCGACGGGACGCCGGTGAACCATTGCACCGGGCGCAGGCAGACATAGAGATCGAGCATCTGGCGGAGCGCAACGTTGAGCGAACGGATGCCGCCGCCGACGGGTGTGGTCAGCGGGCCTTTGATGCCGACCAGATATTCCTTGAACGCCTCGACTGTGTCATCCGGCAGCCAGTTATCAAATTTGTTTTTGGCGGCCTCGCCGGCAAACACTTCCAACCAGGAAATCTTGCGTTTGCCGCCGTAAGCCTTTTGCACGGCCGCATCGAACACGCGCACGCTGGCCGCCCAGATGTCCGGGCCGGTGCCATCCCCGCGAATGAACGGGAGAATGGGGTTTTCCGGCACGTTGAGCTTGCCGTTCTGAATTGAAATCTTTCCGCCCGCAGGCGGCGTCACGTCTTTATAGGCCATGCTAAGAATGTTTGATTTACGATTCGCGATTTATGATTCTCAAAGCCTTAATTCGCGTAGAATTGGGCTGACAATCAAGGAAAGCAAGGAAAGAAAATGGCTCGCTGAGTAATGAACGTTCGCCCTCAACCTGACCTTCTCCCCCCAGGAGAAGAAACACCTATTCCGCATTTCTGATTTTACGAACGGCTGTTCCGCAAATCCAGTCGCACGAATTTTCAAAGCAGCGACAAACGATTCGCCTTCTCCCTGGGGAGAAGGCCGGGTTGAGGGAGGACAACAATCCAACTTTACGGGGCCAGTAGTTCGCGGTGCGGTAGATGGTCGCGGTTCCAGCGGCTCAAGGCGGCATCGCTCGTGTCGGCAAAAAGAAATTGCAGCGTTGGCGATTCCACGTGGCCGTCGCAAAACACCACGTTGGCTTTGCCTTGGTGACGCGAATATGCGCGTTTTGAATTCGCAATGAACGTTAAGCGCACAAAAAAGATTCCACCACTAAATCCGTCGCCCATGGCCATCGTATCGCTTGGATTAGCCACTTCCGACTCGCTTAGGGGCGCAAATGAGAAAGGGCTTGGAATGTAGCGACCGCCAAGACCAAGCGAGTTGGTGAGACTTCCTAAACCGCAAGCATTGTAACTATAGCAAATGGGGATTGCATTAGTAGGCCAATTCCCTGGCCACCGCGCTGACGGACATTGCCACACACCCTCCGCGAAGAATTTTCTTTTGGGTTTGGAAATGTCAAAACCTCCGCGTTCCAGTTGGCTAATCCAAGTTCCCGGATTATGGCCATTCGTGTCCGTAAAGATCGAAGGATAAGCGTGATTGTCCGCCACGAAATTTTGTATGCCCAAACCCAATTGATGCAAGTTGCCGATACATTGAATTTGCTGCGCTCTTTTTTTGGATTGAGAAATTAACGGGAGCAATAGCGCCGCCAGAATTCCAATGATTACAATGACCGCCAAAAGTTCAACCAACGTAAATGCCGGTTGAACTTTTAGCCGTTGAACTTTCATCAAGCCACTTCAATCAACTGCGTCACTTTTGCCGGGGACTCGCCGAATTGCGCCTTCACCTTGGCCACGGTGTTTTCAACCGTCAGGCCGTATTTCTTCCGCAGTTCGTCCTGGGTGGTGGCGTGTTCGATGAATTGGTCGGGCCAGCCGATGCGGACGACGGGCGTCGTCACGCTTTTTTCACTGAACAATTCCAGCACCGTCGAGCCGTAGCCGCCCATCAGCACGTGGTCTTCCAGCGTCACGACCACATCGGCGGCCTTGCCGAAAAATTCGTGCGTGCCGGCGTCGAGCGGCTTGGTGAAACGCGGATTGACGACCGCGCAATCAAAACCTTCCGTCACCAGTTGCTCCGCGGCTTTGCGCGCCAGCGTGTTCAGCGGGCCGAGGCCGAACAGGGCGACTTTCCGCTTGCCAGTGTTGGAAAAGTTCTGGATGACTTCCGCCTTGCCGATTTCGAGCAACTCCGGCTGGTCTTTGATGGGCACGCCTTCTGCCGCGCCGCGCGGGTAACGGATGAAGGTGGGATGATTTTGATGCGTGGCGGTGAACATCATGTCCACCAGTTCATCCTCATTCTTCGGCGCCATGGCGATGACGTTCGGCATGCAGCGCAGGTAGGCAATATCGAACAGGCCGTGATGCGTCGGGCCGTCATTGGCGGAAAGGCCGGCGCGGTCCATGCAGAAAATCACCGGCAAATCCTGCAGGCAGATATCATGATGAATGCAATCATAGGCGCGTTGCAGGAACGTGGAGTAAATCGCGCAAACGGGATGAAAACCCATCGTCGCCATGCCGGCGGCAAAAATGACGGCGTGTTCCTCCGCAATGCCCACGTCGTAATAGCGGTCGGGCATCGCCCGTTCCAGATGTTTCATGCCGGTGCCGCTGGGCATGGCGGCGGTGATGCCGACGAGCGTGTTGTTTTTCTGGCAAAGTTTCACCAGCGTCTGGCCCATCACGTCCTGATACATCGGCGGCGCGCCGGCCTTGGCGGGCGGGGAATCTCCCGTCTTCACGTCGTAAGGCCCGGTGCCGTGAAATTTTTCCGGGAACTTGATGGCCGCATCAAACCCCTTGCCTTTTTGGGTCAGAATGTGGATGACGATGGGATGATTGCACGTCTTGGCAAATTCCAGCGTGCTGATGAGCAGCGGCAGGTCGTGTCCGTTGATCGGTCCCAGGTAGCGCATCCCCATTTCCTCGAAAATGACCGGGCTGCCGTAACCGCCGCGGCCGTCCGCGTCCACCAGACTGCCGGTCTGGTGCAGGCCGACGTCGGTGATGGCGCCCTTGACACCTTCCTCGGCCTTGCGGGCGAGCTTGATGGCGACGTCACCCTTGGGGAACCGGCGCAGGAAATTCTGGAAATCTGTGGCCAGTTTGTTGTAACGCGGGTTGGTGATGAGCTTGTTCAGGTAATTCGAAATCGCGCCGACGTTCTTGGCGATGCTCCATTCGTTGTCGTTCAGGATGCCAATGAACTTTTTCGTCGTATGGCCGATGTTGTTGAGCGCCTCGTAGGAAATGCCATTGGTCAGCGCCGCGTCACCGAAAATGCAGACGACATTTTCGTCCGTGCCGCGTTTGTCGCGCGCGGCCGCCATGCCGAGGGCCGCCGACAGCGCCGTGCCCGCGTGGCCGGCGCCGTAGCAATCGTGCTCGCTCTCCGTCCGCAGGGCGAATCCGTTCAGGCCGCCCGTCTGGCGGATGGCCGGGAAACGGTTTTTGCGGCCGGTCAGCAGCTTGTGCACATAAACCTGGTGGCTCACGTCCCAGACGAATTTGTCCTTGGGCGTGTTGAAAACGCGGTGCAGGGCGAGCGTCAGTTCGACCACACCGAGGTTCGGGCCGAGATGCCCGCCGTTTCGAGCCAGCACCGAGATGAGGTCCTGCCGGATTTCGGCGGCCAGTTCCTGCAGTTGCGGCAGCGTGAGTTTTTTCACGTGCTCCGGTCCGTCCACCATGTCGAGATATCGGCTCATAGTTATGGTCGTTGAAGAGTTAAAGCGTTCAAGGGTTAAAGCGGAACGAGCCGCTTCAACGCTTAAACCCATCACGCTTCGACGTTTGTCTCAAACGGTTTCAATTTCATTTCGCCCGCGGCGTTCTTCTCCAACTGCCGGATTTTCAATTCCGCCTCGGCCAGCTTTTCCTGGCAGACTTTCGCAAGCCGGGTGCCTTCTTCATACCGGGCCAGCAAGGCTTCCAGCGGCAATTCCTCGGACTCCATCGCCTCGACGATGGCTTCTAGCTTCTTCAAGGCATCTTCAAACGGCAGCCCGCCTTTGCCCGCGTCGGCCTTGGCTGATTTTGACATGCCGACAGGATAAGGAAAACCGCTGTGCCCGTCCAGCGCGGAGTCTGGCGCGGAATCGCCGTTGTTATTCCTCGGTCCGGCTGAAAATTTCGCCGGTCTTTAGCCGCGTTTTCAAACGCTGGCCGCCTTTTGCTTCGGCGGCGGCGCGCAAAACCTTGCCCGTGGTGGCATCCGTGGTGATGGAATAACCGCGTGACAAAACCTGCTCCGGACCGAGCAAGCGCAGCCGGGCCTCGGTGGCGCCGAGACGATTGCGCCAGTTCCGCAAATGAACCTGTGCCAGTTCGCGCAGCCGATGCCGGCTGATTTTTAAGAGCTCGCGCCGTTGTTTCAACAATTGCCCTGGATGCACGCGCGAAAGCCGCGTCGCCAGATTCTGCCAGGTCACCTGCCGTTCCTTGATACCCTGCTTCGCGCACCGCAGCAGGCCGGTTTGCAAATCGTCCAGCCGTTGCAGGAATTCATCCAACCGCCGGCGCGGATGCGCCCGCGTCAATCGTCCGTGAAGCTGCTCGAATTCCGTGACGGCGCCTTCCAGTCGTTGCCGGACCCTTCGTCGCAGTGCGCCCGGCGCCCCGGCTACAAACTCGCGGCTGGCGAACACGCCTTCGGTGATGATTTCCGCCGCCGCGCTCGGTGTGGCCGCGCGTACGTCCGCCACAAAATCGCTGATGGTAAAATCAATCTCGTGTCCAACCGCCGATACCACCGGCAGCGCGGATTCAAAAATCGCCCGCGCCACGACTTCCTCGTTGAACGCCCACAAATCCTCCAGCGAGCCGCCGCCACGAGTAACCAGGATGAGTTGAAGGTTGAAGGTTGAAGGTTGAAGGTTGAACTCATTCAATAGCCGTATGGCGGCCGCGATTTCCGCCGCCGCGCCGTCGCCTTGCACGCGGCACGGCGCGAGAATGATTTCCAGGACCGGATTCCGTCGTTGCACCACGTGCAGCACGTCCCGGATCGCCGCGCCGGTCGGTGACGTGACCAGGCCGATGCGTTGCGGATATACAGGCAGGGGGCGTTTCCGTTCCGGCGCGAACAGGCCTTCCGCCGCGAGCTTTTGTTTCAGTTTCTCAAAGGCGAATTGCAGCGCGCCGACGCCCTGCAATTCGACCGCCCGAACGATGAGCTGGTATTGTCCGCGCGCTTCATAGACCGTCACGTCGCCTTGCAGCAGAAGCTTTTGGCCGTCCTGCAACACGCTCCGGTTCCTGATCGCCTCGCCCCGGAACAACACGCAACTTAATTGCGCCCCGGCGTCCTTGAGCGTGAAGTACATGTGACCGGAACTCTGCGCGCGCAAATTGGTGACCTCGCCCGTCACCCAGACCAAGCCGACCGATTTTTCCAGCAACCGCTTGACCTGCGTTGTCAGTTCCGAGACCGACAAAATCGTCCGTCCTTCACTGCGGGATTCCGTCGGGCCTGTCGCGCCGAGGCTTCCCGGCGAAGGCGGAAACAGTTCGCCGAAATCCCATTGCGATTTGGTCGGTTTGCTCATTTAAGTCGCAGCATGACGGTGAGAGGCTGGCTCGGCAATCAAATCGTAATCCGTGTGGCCGACGATTTTGACGCGGGCAAATTCACCAATTGGCAACAAGCCGCGGATGTAAATCCGACCATCAATGTCCGGGGCGTCGGCCTCGCCTCGCGCGACTAAAAAGTGTCGAGTGTCGAGTGTCGAGTGTCGAGAATTGCCATCGCGGACGAGGCCGTGTTCCCAGGAACTGACGTTCGCGGCTTGTAATTGTTTCGCGTCCGCTTTGCCTTCAACGAGCACCTTGATTTCGCGTCCGACAAAGGATTCCGAAACCTGCCGGGCGATTTTGTGCTGCGCGGCCATCGCGAGTTTACGGCGTTGTCGCTTCACCTTGTCGGGAATTTGACCGGTCATCGCCCCGGCGCGGGTACCGTCTTCTTTGGAGTAAGCGAACACACCGAGCCGCTCAAATTTGGTTTCACGGATGAAATCGAGCAACGTGTTGAAGCTGGTCTCGGTTTCGCCCGGGAAGCCGACGATGAAGGTCGTCCGCAGCGCAATGCCCGGCACGCCGGCGCGGATTTTGCGGATCAGATCCACGATGTATGATTGTGAGGTTTCGCGGCGCATCCGTTCGAGCATGTTTTCGTGAATGTGCTGGAGCGGGATGTCCACGTACCGCGCCACCTTCGGACATCCGGCGATGGTCTGAATGAGTTCGTCCGTCCAATGGGCCGGGTGGGTGTAGAGCAGGCGAATCCAGAAATCGCCGGGCAGGGCATTCAACTCGCGCAGCAGCGTGCAGATGGTGGTGGCATCGGCGGCCAGCGATTTGGCCGCCGCGGAAAATTTCTCCGGCGACGAAATCGCGCGGCTGTGGTTTGCGCGCAAATCGAGTCCGTAATAGGTCGAATCCTGCGAAATCAGGTTGATTTCCTTCACGCCATCGGCAATCAGCGCCTTCGCTTCGGCCACGATATCCGGCTGTTGCCGGCTGCGATGCGAACCGCGCATGCGGGGAATGATGCAGAAACTGCACGGATGATTGCAGCCTTCGGCGATTTTGACGTAGGCGAAGTGCCTGGGCGTAAGCCGGAAACGCGGCGTGGCGAAATCGGGAATGAAGGTCGGGCGCGGGGTGACATCCACCAGTGAAGTCGAGGGTCGAGGGTCGAGGATCGAGGGCAAAGCCGCGTTGGTTTTGGTTTTGCCGAATTTCTTCGTGCCGCGGAGGGTTTCCTCCTTTTCGTGTTCGCTGGCGGTGCGGCTTTTCTCCAATTCAGCCAACCGTCCGGTGATTTTCCCCTTCGATGTTCGGTGTTCGATGTTCGGTGTTCGATGTTTCCGAATCCGTTCCGCCCGCCGCGCCATCGCTTGTTTGACGATTTCGCCGACCTGCGCGACCTGGTCGATGCCCATGAAGGCGTCCACTTCGGGCAGGAGCCTGGGCAGTTCATCGCGGAAACGCTGGGGCAGGCAGCCGGAAACGATCAGGCTTTGGCCGCGATGGTTCGCTTCGCGGACCTCGGCGGATTCGAGGATGGTGTCCACGCTCTCCTCCTGCGCGGAATCAATGAACGAGCAGGTGTTGACGATGAGGGCGTCGGCCTGGGCGGCGTCATTGGTGATTTCCACGCCGCTTTTCAGGAGCGAGCCGAGCATGATTTCGGCGTCCACGAGGTTCTTGGCGCAGCCGAGTGAAATCAGACCGACCCGCAATGGTCGTTCACTGGAAGGTTTTTTCGTCACAGTTGGGTCAAGCTACGTGAGACGCCGGGCGGCGTCGAAAATTATTTGGCGACGGAATTGGCGGTGTTTGTGTCGACGGTTTCCGCCGCGTTGGTGGACGTAATCGTCGCGGGCGCTGCGTTGGTGGAAACGGTTTCCGGGGGCAGTTGCAGTTGGGTACGCAGCACGGCGCGCGCGTCGAAGGGCATGCCCTGTTTGGGATCGAGCAGCTGGTTGAGCACCTTGCGATTGATGTCGGCGAACGGCGGCAGCCCGACGCGCTGTTGCCCCTGAAAAGAGGCGACCTTGGTTTCATAATTCGAGTAGATTTTGCCGGCGATCAGTTTGAACCCGGCGTAGCGGTCATCCTGGCCAATGGCCAGTTCATAATAGGCCTGGGAAAGCAATCCTTCGACGGCGGTCATGATGCGGTTCGGGTCCGTTTCGCCGATGTCTTCCTGCACGCGTGCGATGGCATATTGGTCAAGCGTCATCTGTGAGGGCTGGGAGTGCGGATTGGTATCCAGGAGCGGCAGGTCGGGATATTTCTCACCCAGGAAGTGAAACCATTTCGCGGCCTCGGCCAGGCGGTCGGCTTCGTAAAGAAAATAAACGGCGTCACGCAGGAAATTCCGTTGCGCGGTCCGGATGCCGTCTTTCTGGCCGGAGTCGGGTTCCTCGGCGTACATGGTATCGTAGGCATCGTTGAGTTTGGGAATCAGGTCGAGGTCCGGGTAAAGAGCCCACGATCGATCAAAGGGATTGATGACCAGGCGCCCGTGATAGACCGCCTGAAGCATGGACTGGTAGATGGAGCGGCGAAGCGAGGTCAAATCGGATTTTTTGGCCACTTTCCCCGGATTTTCCGCCGCCTTTTCCAGGCCGAGCGCGGCCCAGTAGATGGCGCTCGCCTCCGGCAGGCGCCAGTCGAGCGGGCCCCATTCCGCATCGACTTTTTTTGCAAAAACCGGATCCATTTTATATTTATTCTGGAACAACCCGGCGCGGGCCCTGGCCTCGGCGGTTTGCGGGTCAATCAGCCCGTCGAAATTCGTTCCATTGGGGCCGAAAAAAGGCGTCATCTCCTCGGCCCATTGTTCCTTGTAGTAGAGGTTGGCGTCGTCCATGTTTTGCCCCATCTTGCTTTGGAAAATCCAGCTCAACTGCTGGTAAAGCAGGACGCTGTTCGGGTTGTAGGCCAGCCCGTCGTCCCGGAGCAATTCGATCCCGCGCTCCACCCACCGCCATCGGTCGGAGAAGTCCTTGAAGTTCACCGAGATGTTCCAGGCCATGTTCCAGGCTTGAAAAAACCAGACCTGTTCGTAGTGCGGTTCCAGATCCGTGATCCAGTTGGCCAGCTGCACCATTTCAAAATATTTACCCGCCTGCTGCAGGTCGTTGGCGCGAATCCAGAGAAAATTGGAAATCAACCCGCGGAACCCGCCCAGCGCCACGGTCGTAAACGCCAGCAGCGGCGGCGCGTTTTTAAGCGGCGCGGTCTGGGTCAGGTCCAGTTTCTGCCGGTCGCGATTCAGCGACGTTTGCACCTGGCCGGAGCCGGCCAGCAGGGCCGCCGCCAGCAACAACAGGA
This sequence comes from Verrucomicrobiota bacterium, assembly GCA_049516255.1. Classification (GTDB taxonomy): domain Bacteria; phylum Verrucomicrobiota; class Verrucomicrobiia; order Limisphaerales; family UBA11358; genus UBA11358. The sequence continues at coordinate 2,084 of JBEKTH010000048.1, read as the reverse complement.
TTTTTTTGAAACGACTGTTCATGGGAACCGGGGGGCCGGATGTCCGGCGCGGCTTTTCATTGGTTTCCCTGCGCGGTGGCCAGTTCACGGCGCGCAAACAGGCCGATGCCAATCCCGCCGATGATGCCGCCCAGCAGCAGCACGATTTGCCCGAAAGCCGCGCCCAGCTCGCTCCAGGGAATGGCGCGGCCGGTGCTCAACGAATCAATCGGCGAAAAATCCTTGACCAGATTGATAAGCGGCAGGATGACCCGGTAAAGGGGAAGCAACACCATGTCAGCCACGGAAGGGCCGGTGCTTTGACCGACGATGCCGGTTGTCCCCGAAGCCACCACGTTGGCCAGCGTTCCGCCGGAGAACACCACCACCAGCAGGGCCAGCGAAAAGAAGGTGGCCACGGGAAATGACAGAAAACTGGCCGAGGTCAGCCCGATGGCCGCCAGCAGGGCCATCCAGCAAAAAAGAATTCCCAGGCCGCGGGCGAAATTCAGCGTAAAACCGCTTTGGGGATACAACACTTGCATCCCGTCCTCCATCGGGAACAGCAATGTTGTGTTGTTGGCGTTCAAAAAAGCAATGGTCAGCACCCCCTGGCTGTCGAAAAGGTCCGGCGGGATTTCAAACTCGTGGTACGTGTCCGGCGACAGGCTCATCGGTTCGCTGCGCCAGACGTTGGCCGTTCCCGGCACGCCGACCTGCCACAGCCCGACAAACGTGCCGGACGGGTTGCTTTGCGCCGTATTGAATTTTATGCGCAGTTGCAGCGGTTTGCCGTGCAGAAAATTTTTGGCGAACCCGAGATCAATCTGCCATTCACGGGTATAACTGGGCGGCACCAGTTGATAAACCGCCTTGACCTGCTCGCGGATTTGCTGCCGGGCCAATTCCAGGTCTGCGCCCAAAATCTGGGTTTGCTTCAAACGTTCTTGCAACAGTTGCTCCGTCCGGGCGTCAATTTCCGCGTTCCGGTCCGGCGGTTGCGCCACCCCGCGCGCCACCAGCACCTGCGTGCGCAAAACTTCCTGTTCCGCCGCCGGCAACCGGGTGGCGCGCCATTGCAGGAGGCCATAGACGCTCGCGCCCGACAACGCCAGCAACGCGGCGTTCAGCGACACGATGCCCAGCCATTTGCCCAGCCAGATTTGCCAGCGCGCCACCGGTTTGGTGGCGACCACCTGGATCTGGCATTCCTCGATGTCTCGGGCCAGCGTGCCGCAGGCCAGCCAGAGCGTGGAAAGCCCGAGCAGCGCGGTGATGACGCTCAGGGTGTAGGTGATCAAAATTTGTGTGAACCCGCGCGCCGTGCCGTCGTCCTTGAGCAACAGTGGCAGCCCGACGACCGCCGCCAGCAACAGGACGGCGATGACCAGAAACAGCCGGAAGCGAAACGCGGCCTTCCAGGTCAACCAGGCGATGGCCAGTATTTTTTGCATTTCAGGTTAAAGCCACAGATATGCACAGATGCGCAAAGATTTATTTCAACACCAAAAGGAGGCTTTCTCATCTGTGTGAATCTGTGGCTGAAATCACTTTTTGTCTCCCAACAGCGACGACAATTTTTCATCTGCCTTCGCCAAATCCACCGGTTCTGACTTTGCGGCGGGAGCGGCCTTGGCTGGGGCTGCCGGTTCCGTTGCCTTGGTCAACGTTTCAAGTTTCTGTTCGTTGACGGCCGGTTCCGCCGGCGGGGCGGATGGCTTGGCCACCGGTCGGGCGGATTCCGGCAGGGCCAGACGTTCCAGGATTTTTTCCGTGGCCGGTGGCGATTCCCGGGCACCCGCCCGCAGGTACGGCGCCACGCGGGCGCCGGAAATTGCACCGCTCGTTTCCGCCGCGGCCTGACGCGCCCGCTGCACCACGTCGAGAAAATAACTTTCCAGATTTTGCGTCGGGTTGTCCACGCGCACCTTGTCGGCAGCCACGTCATGGCGGACGATTTCCAGGACGCGCTCCAGGGTTTCGCGCGGCAGCACCGGCGTCGTGATGCGCAGCGTGTCCGGCGTGGCGAGCAGTTCCTTGAGCGTGCCCATCGCCTGGATTTTGCCGCCGTAATAAATCACCACGCGGTCACAGACGTCCTCCAC
>JBEKTH010000047.1:0-28700 GCA_049516255.1 Verrucomicrobiota bacterium | reverse complement strand
GGCAGCACCGGCGTCGTGATGCGCAGCGTGTCCGGCGTGGCGAGCAGTTCCTTGAGCGTGCCCATCGCCTGGATTTTGCCGCCGTAATAAATCACCACGCGGTCACAGACGTCCTCCACATCCGCCAGCAGGTGGCTGCTCAGAATCACCGTCTTGCCGCGGCGCGCCAGCGCCAGAATCAGGTCCTTCACCTCGCGGCAGCCGATGGGGTCGAGGCCGGAAGTCGGCTCGTCCAGAATCACTAGGTCGGGGTCATTGATCAGCGCCTGCGCCAGGCCGATGCGGCGCTGCATGCCCTTGGAAAATTCGCCGACGACGCGCGTCTGGACCTTGCCCAGGCCGACCATTTCGAGCAATTGTTCCGTGCGACTATTGCGTTCACCCTTGGGTAGGTGAAACAGGTTTCCGAAAAAATCCAGCGTCTCGCGCGAATTGAGGTAGCGATACAGATAGGATTCCTCCGGTAGATAGCCGATGCGCGATTTCGTCTGCACGTGCCGCGGTGAATGGCCGAAGACTTCGATGTGCCCCTTGGTGGGATACAGCAAACCGAGCATCAGCTTTACGGTCGTGGATTTGCCGGAGCCATTGGGCCCGAGCAGCCCGAACACCTCGCCCTGCCGGACTTCAAAATCCACATTGTCCACCGCGCGGGCCTTCGGGCGGTTCCAGAAATCCTTGAAGACCTTCGTCAGCCCGCGGACGGAGACAACGACCTCGCCGCCGGATGACGGATGGCGGATGGCGGATGGCGGATTCTGTTCGGTGACGGGCATAAACAAAAGCGGACGCAGCGACTCTACGCCATTTTGGGCGTCAGTTGGCCGGGTGCGGCGCGCGGCGGTTCAACCGGTTCGAGGTGGAAATGTTCCAGTTCCTCGCCTTTGCGCACGAGCCGGGCACTGTTGAAAATCACGATCAAGGAACCGACGTTGTGCAGAATGGCCGCGGGAATCGGGCCGATGTAGCCGAGCGACGTGACCGTGAGACCGACGACAATGAACAGCAGGCCGAACAGGAAGTTCTGGTTGATGACGGCGCGGGTGCTGCGCGAAAGCTTTATCAGAAACGGCAACCGGCGCAGGTCGTTGTTCATCAGCGCGATCGTCGCGGTGTGAATGGCCACTTCGCTGCCCGCCGCGCCCATCGCAATGCCGATGTCGCCCGCCGCCAATGCCGGCGCGTCGTTGACACCGTCGCCCACCACCGCCACGCGATAGCCTTTGGCCTTCACGCTGCGCACGAATTCAACCTTGTTTTGCGGTAGACAATCGCCCTTGGCCTCTTCGCAGCCGATCTCGGCTGCCACCCGCGTGACCACGGCCTGGCGGTCCCCGGAAATCATCGCCACGCGCCGGACACCGTTTTCCTTCAACCCGGCCAGGGATTCCCTGGCCTCGGCCCGGGTTTTGTCCTGCAAACCGACCCAGCCGACGCACCGGTGGTCGCGTGCGACAAAAATCAGGCTCCAGCCCTCGGTCTCGTTGAGATCCACGGATTTGAGAAAATCCTCGGTCACGCCGTTTTCCTTCAACCATTGCGCGCGCCCGACGAGCACGGTGGAACCATTGACCTGGGCCTTGACGCCCCGGCCGGCGGCCTCGCTGAAATCCCTGGGTTCGACAAGCGGCACGCCGGCTTCATCCGCCAGTTGCGCGAGTGCCTTGGCCGTCGGGTGATTGCTGTACTTTTCGGCGGACGCGGCCAGCCGCAGGAGTTCGGCAGGTTTGATTTCGCCGGCCGGGGCCAGGCGGCTGACGGCGAGCTGGCCGGTGGTGAGCGTGCCGGTTTTGTCGAATACAAAGGCATTAATTCTCGCGGCCAGCTCGATGTCGGCGACGTTTTTGATCAGAATGCCCAAGCGCGCGGCCGCAGACAGCGCGGCGACCATCGCTGTCGGCGTCGCCAGGATGAAGGCGCATGGGCAGGAAACCACGAACACGGCAATAACGCGGTTCAAATCGTGGGTAAACGCCCAGACCAGCGCGCCGATGACCAGCACCAGCGGCGTGTAAAAACCCATGTACTGGTCCACAATTTTCATGAGCGGCAGCTTGGTTTTTTCCGCCGCCAGAATCAGCTCGCGCACCCGGCCGAGGGTCGTGTCGGTGCCGGCGCGGCTGACCTTGATCTCCAGCACACCGGTCAGGTTTTGGGTGCCGGCGAAGACCTCGTCGCCCGTCTTTTTGTCCGCCGGCAGGGATTCGCCGGTGATGGTGGCCTGATTGAAGGAGCCCTGGCCGCTGACGATGACGCCGTCCGCCGCGACGTTGTCGCCGGGGCGGATACGGATCAGGTCACCGACGGCGAGTTCACTGGCGGCAACCTCCTCCTCGCTGCCGTCCGCTTTGAGGCGGCGGGCCCTGGTGGGTGTGAGTTGAATGAGCGATTCGATCGAGGCGCGCGCGCCCTCGGCGGTGCGGCTCTCGATGATTTCGCCGGTGAGCATGAAAAAGGCGACGATGCCGGCGATCTTGTAATTGCCGGACGCGAACGCCGCCAGCACGGCGATGGCGACCAGTTCATTGATGCTGAGGCGGCCGACGCGCAAATCCTTGATGGCGGTGACGACGATGGGGTAGCCGAGAATCATCGAGCCGAGGCAGGCGCTGGCGCTGGCGACCGCGCCGCCCTGTGAAAACAACGCGTCCACCACGTAGGCATTGATGACGAGCACGACGCCCGCGACGGCCTGCCAAAGATGCGTGACCGAGTGTTCATGGTCGTGGCCGCACCCGCACTCCGGTCCGTGCTCGTGCCCGTGTTCCTGACGACTCAAAAGCGATGTCACTTGCATACCAATTTACGATTTATGATTGACGATTTACGATTTGCGAACGCGCTTCAGTCTGCCATTACAGTCCGCAGTCCGAGACGTGATCGCGCTTCAAACCGCACTTTTATTTTACGGACCCGCCGCGCCGGTTTTCGGCCCCGGCGGCTCGCGGTTCAACAATAGCCTCAATTCGATGGGTTTGCCATTGGCGGTGGTCGGCAAATACGTCTTGAAATCCACGTTGGTCAGCGCCTGGCCCATCACCTGTACCAGCTCCTGCTGTCTGAACAAGCCGGGATTGATCTCGTAATTCGGCAACAGGGCGCTAAAGGCTTTCGCGTCCGCCTGGAGGGACTGGACGTAGCGTGTGCGGGCGCTCCGGGCCTGATTGATGATGGCCGAGGCCTGCGCCTCGGCACTGTTGGTGGCCTGGTTTTCGTAGCTGTGCGCATCGTCCAAAACCTTGTTCTGATTCTGGCGCGCGGCGGTGACCTGGTCGAAAACGTCCTTCAATTGTCGCGGCGGGATGCTTTCCACGCTGCATTGTTTGACGGTGATGCCGAGTTGCTCCTGGTCGGCCAGGTCGCCCACGCGCTGTTGCACGGCTTCCTGGAACCCGGCCACGTCGCTGTAGAGGACATCGTCCACCTTGAAACGGGCCGCGGTGTCCAGCAACGCGTTGTTCAGCGCATTCTGAATGGTGTTGGAGGCCGAGGTAAACCCGAATACATAGCGGATTGGATCGTCCACCTGATAATAAAGCGTCGCGCGCGTGTGAATGATGTTGCGATCCGCCGTAATCACGTAACCGTCCACGCCCGGAATCAGGGAGGGGCCGGGCGGCGGCAGGTTGCCGCTCAGTTCCTGCTCCGGGGTTTCGGCAAACCAGCCAATGGTGGACGAAATCTTCTGGATTTCCGTGATTGGGATTTTGACCACTTCATCGATTGGATACGGAAACGACCAGTGCAACCCCGGTCCCAGCAAGGCTGCCTGCCCCTGGCCCACGGTTTTACCAAAGCGCAGAATGATGGCCTTCTCCTGGGTTCCGACCTGGAAAAAACCGGAACCAAGAAAGATCACCACCAGTGCCACCATCACAAACTTGACAATGGCAAAGCTGCTGCGCAACGCCTCGGCCAGCGCCTGTGAACTGGCGTCCTCCTGGGCCATCGGGGTCACGGGAGGCTCGGGCGCGGAATCGTGATGGTCGTGCTCATCATTCATGGTCAATGGCTGGGCGGATTGGTCAGGGTGCCATGGAACAAGTCAAACGGCGGAATGCGGTCATCGAAAAACAAGGTGGAACGCTGATTGAGCGCCTGTTTGATCGCATCAATACTCAACAGGAAATTGGCCAGTTCCGGATTTTCCTGGAAGACGGGCAGGGTTTTGGCGGCTTCCGCCACGCCCTCGCCCTCAATCCGCGTGGCCTCGGCCTGGGCGTCGGCGAGGGTTTCATTGGCCTGCCGGTCGGCGTTGGCCCGGATTTTAATGGCCTCGGCCTGGCCTTCGTTTTGCGCCCGGCTGATGAGAATGTTGCGCTCCGACTTCATGCGGTCAAACACCGCCTGGGTGACGCTTTCGGGCAGGCCGAGCTGTTGGATGCCGAGAAACTCGATTTGAATGCCATAGTTGTTGGTCTGCAACTCGCCCTGGACCATCTGTTCCATTTCCGCCTGAATCTGGTCGAATTGCAATTGCTGCGGGTCGACATTCACAAAATCCGCGAGCGGGTGTTTGCCCACGACGGTGATGTTGTCGCTGGCCAGCAGGCTTTCCAGCTGGCTTTGGGCGGCGATCACGGAACCATCCTTGAAACTGTTCAAAAAAGCCGACGGGTCGGAAATTTTCCAGCCGACATAAATGCTCGTGATGAGGCTGATCTGGTCCGCGGTCAGGGTCTCGCGGAATTTTTCCTGGAAGTTCTGGATGCGCTCGTCGAATTTATAGACCTGCTGGACCGGCCACGGCCACCTCAGGTGCAGCCCCGGTTCACAGGGCGGACCCGTGATCCGGCCGAACGTCGTGACCACGGCCACTTCCGACTGGCGGACTTGAAAGGTGAACAGCAGCAGCGCGAAAATGACAATCAGCACGGCGCCGGTGATGAGGGTGATGAGGTTCCGTTTCATGGTGAATTGGTGGATGACACATTCAGGTTCAAAAGGTCTTCGCGGATTTTATCCTCGAGATCAAACTGGAGCACATTGTACGTGTTGGTCACCAGCAGGATGTATTTGCGCGCGTTGGCCGTGGCTTCGGGAAACATGTGGAAATACGCGCGCTGCCGGTAGACCGAGGGCGCGGCCGCATACGCGGCCATCTGGTTGGTGAACAAGCCCGCCCGCGCAAACGCCGCCAGCTCGGTCTGCTGCCGCTCCGCCTCGGCCTGGCTGATGTCGGTAAAGGCCTGCGCCCCGGCCAGCGCATTGGTCTGGATGGCTCCGGCCACCGCGGCATTCGTCAGGGCAATCCTCTGCTGGGTGGCCGCGACGACGTTTTCATAGTCGCCTGCCACCTTCACCGGCGGATGCAGGTCCTGCACCCCGACAAAAAGAATTTTAACGCCGAGCCGGTGCCGGTTCGCATCAGATTGAATTTTTTCATGCAACTGCCGGGCCGCCTCCACCCGCGATTGGGACAAGACCGCGTTCATGTCCGCGCCCGCCAGGTAATGAACAATCGCCCGGGTGGCCAGGTCTTGCAGCAGGTTGGTCGGGTCGGCGTTATGGTAGGCCCAATCCAGCACGTTGGTGATCTGGAACTGCACCGGAATGCTGATGTCGATCAAACCCACCGGCGCCACTTTCACCCGGTCGCCGCTGTCGGCGGTTGAGTTGGTGATCGTCTCCGCTGCCCGGTTGCCGACGAGAAAATTGACTTCCTCGGTGTGAACGACGGTCCACAAAACCGTCGGCTCGGCTTCGCTTTGCGCCGTGGGCGTGAACCCGACGTTGAACGTCTGGATCAGGCCGGTGCGATAGCGCTGGACCTGGTCAACCGGCCAGGGCCATTTGAAATGCGCGCCCGGGTCCAAAACGGGCTGCCCGGCGGCCAGCCGGCCAAAATGTTCCAGCACCCCCTGTTCGCCCGGCTCGATGATCACCACACAGGTGGACAGCAGCAGCGCCGCCAATTGCGCCAGGAACAGGACGGGCAGGCTTTTTTTCAGCAGTTGGAAAAACCAGGTCTCCGAAACCTTGAAACCAAATTGATAATCCAGCGCCTGGGCCGCCGTGGTAAACAGGCTCTCCGGCTGGGCCAGCAACCCGACGATCCGGCTGTCGTACAGCAGGCGGGCGACCTTGCCCTTCACCCGCGGGCGGTAGATTTCCAGCAGTAGCAGCATGAGGGTTTCCAGCGCCATCAAACCCAGCAGGACGCACAAGGCGCGCGCCAGATAGAAATCAATTTGGGGAAACTCAGTCTTGACCCCGGCGATGCCGAGGGCCGTCACAAGGCAAATATAAGCGCCGGCCAGCAAAAAACTCGCGCCGGGCCGCAACAACCGGTGATTGCCCAGCCGGGCAATGGTTACGGAGAAACGGCCGACCAGGAACAACACCAGCGCGAAAATACCGAACAGGGCGAGTGCCGGCAGGGCGCGTTCGGGGGCAATGCCGGCGGTGATTTTGGAAGTCCAGCGCCAGAGCAGATACGCGCCGCCGCCCTCGAGGAGCAACAACAGCACGCTGAAAGACGGCACCAGAAACTTCTCAAACAGTTCACGCGACTGGCGGGCGGGAAAACTCCCGGCGTCCTTCGTTTCAAACAGCGTGGTCGTGCCGCGGGTGCGGGCCAGTTCCTCCACCTCCAGCTTTTCCAGCCGTTCGTTTTCCTCCAGCCGCATCTGAAACCAGCTCGTAAACGCCACCAGCATTCCCAGACCCAGGAAAATCGTGGCCGCCTGCCCTGCCAGCGAATTGACGTAGGCGGTCACGGCCAGCGCAGCGATGAAAATCGCCAACGCGGCAGCCAGATTCACCAGGCCGGTCTTTTGAACGTTGCGTTCCATTTATTTTCGTTAAATCTTTAGATTGCCCAATCGTCGGAACCGGTCGTCCGGTTCAGCGGTTCAACCGGTTAACGATTTGCATCTCAGCTCAATTCCCGTTCTTCGAACAACGCCGTGCCAATGGCCAGCGCCGCGCCCGCGTAGCCGACGGTGTAGGCAAAAGCCTTGGCCACGTAATCCCAGTGGAAGGTGCTTTTGCCCATGTCCAGGGCGTCTGCGAGCCAGAAAAGCTGCCAGTTTGGAATGACGGTGTAAAGCGTTGAAGCCCACCAATTGCCTGCTTCCGCCCGCTGGCCAAAGAGATAATCGGACATCAGCCCGATCAGAAAAAATGCCGAACAAACCGCCAGCGTCGGAATGGTGTCCAGCCGCGTCGAACACGCCAGCGCCAGCGCCGCCAGAATCCATACGGCAAACAAAATTAAAATTCCCGCCGGCACCAGCCGCCAGTCCACGTGCCCCGCCGTAAACAGGCTTTGTTCCTGTTGGGTGAACCGGATGATGATGAAGGCGGCCAGGGTCGCGGTCACCACCAGGGCCAGAACCGCGTCGCTCACAAACGGCCGGCGCAGGAAAAAATTGCTGAACCCGCCCAGGGCATAGGCGACGGCAACAGCGGCCGCGAAAATACCGAGCGCGGCCAGGTCGGTGCTGCCATAGGCATCAAACGCCATCTTGCTGCACAGCAGCACGCCGATGAGGTTCACGTACGTCAGCAACATGAGCGCTGCCGCCAGGCCGGCGTATTTGGCCAGCAGGAACTGCGCGCGCCCGACCGGTTTGGACAGCACCGCCAGCGCCGTGCCCACGCGGATTTCGCGGGCCAGCGATGCGGAAGCGCTCAGCACGGCGCCGAACAACCCCGAGAGCAGCATCACCGCCAGCGCGCTGTTTTCAACCAGCTTGGGTTCGTCACCCAGGGCGAAGTAATAAGGCACCGCCAAAAAAAGTTCGAAGACCACCGACCCGGTCATCAGCAGTAAAAACACCGGCTGCCGGATCAGTTCCATGAAGGCGTTGGCGGCGATGGTGAAGAACTGTCGCATGATAAATTTCCCTCAGGTTACGCAACTGGCGGCAAATTGCCAGCGGTTAATCCGTTCAACGCGCGGGTCATGATTGAGTTTTCAGGAAAATGGAGCGTCTGGCCGGTCGTTTCGTTCAAAATGAGGTTCAAGCCATCGCCCGCGCGATGGCGTTCCACCACCGGTCGTGCAATTCCGCCACCGGTACGCCGAATTCGCCGTTGCTCGTCTTGATGGACAACTGATCACCGCCAACCCGGCCGATGGGCATCGCCGGGACACCGAGCAGTTTTGCGCGTTCCGCCACTTTCACTGCGTCCAGTGGTTTGCAGGTGACGACGACGCGACTCTGTGTTTCGCCGAACAGCAAAGCGTTAATCTGGACATTAGGAAGGGATGGCGTGCCGCCGTCCCTGATATTTGGGTCGGCGACACGCCGACCCTCCCATATTGATAAATCCACCGCGGCGCCAATCAATCGAGGGGTGGCGCGCGCCACGAGCTGGCTGATGCAGCTTTCCGCCAGGCAGACCGCCAGTCCGCCTTCGCTGCAATCATGTGCGCTTTTGATGAGGCCCGACTGAATCAGGCCCAGCAGCGTGGTGTGCAGGGTTCTTGCCGGTTCCAAATCGCAACGTGGCGGGGTGCCGGTTTTCTTTCCGTGCACGGCCTGCAACCAGGCCGAACCGCCAAGCCCCAGCAACGGGTCGCCGGCATCCACGGGTTCACCGAGCAGAATGATGGCATCGCCTTCATCATTGAACCATTGCGTTGTGATGTGTTCCGGTTTTTCAATGAGGCCGACCATCGCCACGGTGGGCGTCGGATCAATCGGCCCGGCGGGACTTTGGTTGTAGAGCGAACAATTGCCGCCGGTGACCGGCGCGTTGAACGCCTGGCATGCATCCGCCAGCCCGCGCACGGATTCCTTGAGTTGCCAGAACAATTCCGGCTTGAACGGATTACCGTAATTCAAATTGTCCGTCACGCCCAGCGGAGCCGCGCCGGAACAGGCCAGATTCCGTGCTGCCTCGGTCACGACAATTTTGCCGCCCTCGTAGGGATCGAGATAAACGTAGGCGCCGTTGCCGTCCACCGTCAGCGCAATGAGTTTTTCAGGGAGCGCGAACGTCCCGTTCGCAGCGGTTGGCGTCGCGCCAACCGCAACTGCCGACGGCGAGACGCCATCTTGTGCGCCCGAGACGGGCGCGCTCCCCAAATCAGGAAGACTGTCCGACTTGATGCGCAGCACCGCGGCGTCGCTGCCGGGACAAACCGCCGAACCGTCGCGCACCATGTGGTCATACTGCCGGTAAACCCAGTTCTTCGACGCAATGGTCGGCCATGACAGAAGGGTCAGAAGATCGGCTTTGGGGTCGGTCGTCTGGGGAATCTGGTCAAGCCGGAACGCGCGAACTTCCTTCAAATACGCTGGTTCCTGGGCTTCGCGCTGATACACCGGTGATTCGTCGGCAATCTTTTTGGCCGGAATGTCCGCCACCACCTTGCCGTGCTGCTTTACCACCATGCGGCCGGTGTCGGTGACAAAACCGATTTCCGACCACGGCAAATCCCACTTGTCGAAAATGCGCTTCACTTCTTCTTCCCGGCCTTTGTGAACGATGATGAGCATCCGCTCCTGCGATTCCGAGAGCATGAGGTCGTAGCTCGTCATGTTCGGAGCGCGTTGCGGGACCTTGTCCAGTTCAATCTCGATGCCGGTGCCCGCGCGGGCGGCGGTTTCGCAGGTCGAGCAGGTCAACCCCGCTGCGCCCATGTCTTGAATGCCCGCGACCGCCCCGGTGGCCAGTAGTTCCAGGCAGGCTTCGCATACGAGCTTTTCCATGAAGGGATCGCCCACCTGTACCGCGCCGCGCTGCTGTTCGGCGGATTCCTCGGTCAAATCCTGCGACGCAAACGACGCACCCGCGAGGCCGTCACGACCAGTCGGTGGGCCTACGTAAAAGACGGGATTGCCGATACCCTTGGCCGCGCCGCGCGCGATTTGTTCATGCCGCAGCACGCCGAGGCAGAAGGCATTCACCAGCGGGTTGCCCTCGTAGGATTTGTCGAAATAAACCTCGCCAGCGATGGTCGGAATGCCAAAGCAATTGCCGTAATGCGCAATCCCGGCCACCACGCCCGTGAACAGGCGCTTGTTATTTGCGATTTGCGATTTGCGATTTGCGATTTCAGAATCAGCGCCTGCGGCGAAGGTTGGCTCGCCCTCGCCCCGGCCCTCTCCCCCGTGGAGAGGGAGACCGGTTGCGGACGCCCCTGCTGGATTCGTGGAAATTATCCTGTTGCCGCCGATGGTTTCTCCCTCTCCGCCCGAAGGGGGGAGAGGGCCGGGGCGAGGTGGGCGATTGTCCGTGATTGGTCCGAATCTTAAGGAATTCACTGAGCAAATCGGCCGGGCGCCCATGGTGAAGATGTCGCGCACGATGCCGCCGACGCCCGTGGCCGCGCCCTGGAACGGCTCCACCGCGCTGGGATGATTATGCGATTCAATCTTGAACGCGATCGCCAGGCCGTCGCCGATGTCAATGATGCCGGCGTTTTCCTCGCCCGCGCCGACGAGGATTTTCCTGGATTTGGTGGGAAAAGTTTTGAGCAGCGGGCGCGTATTTTTGTAGGAGCAATGCTCGCTCCACATCACCGAAAAGATGCCCAATTCGGTATAGCTCGGTTCGCGTCCCAACAGTTCGAGGATTTTTTTATACTCGTCCGGCGTGAGGTTGTGTTTGGCAACCAATTCAGGGGTGATGGCGGGTTCGGTCATGGGGAAAAACGTCTCATGCTGCCCTGGCCGCAGTCCTGTTTTGCAACGCGGCAATCATGCTTTCAAAAATCCAGCGGCCGTCGTCACTGGCAAGCAGCGGTTCGCAGGCGCGTTCGGGATGCGGCATCAGGCCGGCCACGTTGCGGCGTTCGTTGCAAATACCGGCAATGTTCAGCAGCGAACCGTTCGGGTTGGCGCCTTCGGTCAGCTCGCCGGTGGCAGAACAATATTGCCACAAAATCTGGTTGTTGGCCTTGAGTTGGCCCAAGGTTTCCTCATCGGCGAAATAGCAGCCTTCGCCGTGGGCGATGGGAATCTTCAGCAACTTGCCCGCTGGGATTTTGTTCGTAAACGGCGACTCGGGCGTGACGGTCTTCAGGAAAATATGTTCGCAATGGAATTGGAGGTCACGGTTGCGGACGAGCGCGCCGGGCAACAGGCCGGCTTCCGTGAGGACCTGGAAACCGTTGCAGATGCCAAGCACTAGGCCGCCGTGGTCGGCGAATTGTTTCACCGCCTGCATCACTGGACTGAACCGTGCAATCGCACCGCACCGCAGATAATCGCCGTAGCTGAAACCGCCGGGCACGATGACGGCATCGGCGTCGCCGAGCGAGGTTTCCTTGTGCCAGACATAACGGGCTGAGTGGCCCAGCACATCGCGCAGGGCGTGAATGGCGTCCTGGTCGCAATTGGAGGCGGGAAATTGGAGAACAGCAAAGTTCATTTTTGATTTACGATTCACGATTTTCGATTTACGTGCGAACCGGTAGACGGCTCGTCAATCGTAAATCGTATATCGCAAATTCTTCGGGTCATTCAATTTCCAGTTTGTAGTCCTCAATCACCGGGTTGCTTAAAAATTTGTGGCACGCCTCGTCGAGGGACTTGCGCGCGGTTTCCCGGTCCGTACTGTCCAGTTCAATTTCGAGATATTTGCCGACGTGAACGGCCTTGATGCCCTGGTGCCCCATCTGTTCGAGCGCGTTCCGGACGGTTTTGCCCTGGGGATCCACCACGGCCTTCTTTGGAGTAATGACAATTTTTGCTTTCATCTTCGCGCCCCGGAATCCGGGGCCTGACGCCGGAATTTTGCGGAAAATCACCGCGCCGGGCGAGCAATTTTTGAGCGTCGGACAATTTTTGAGGTGCCGGTTGCAAGAAGCGTTGAATTTGTCCGCCCCTTGCGCCATTGTTGTGGCCGTGAATACTTCGATTTCACTGGAAGAACCGGCTACGGGCAACATCAGCGCCGAGCGCAAACCACCCGGACCCTGTTCCATCGTCATCTTTGGCGCGAGCGGCGACCTTACCGCGCGCAAGCTCATCCCCGCGTTTTATCATCTGTGCAAGGACAAGCAACTGCCGTCCGCGTTTCGCGTCATCGGCTTTGCCCGGCGCGACAAGACGGACGAATCGTGGCGGAACGAATTGCGCGAGGAGCTGAACCAATTCTCACGCACCCAGCCGGTGGACGACGCGGTCTGGAAGGACTTTGGCAAAAACCTGTTTTATTGCCGGGGCGACCTGACCGACGCCGCGGCCTACAAAAAGCTGGAAGAGCTGCTGACCTCATTCGGCAGCGGTCCGCTGCGGGAAAACCTGCTGCTTTATCTCGCCACGCAACCGAGCCAGTTCGGCGAAGTCATCGAGCAAATCCACCGGGCCGGGCTGTTGCACAAGGACGGCGCCGGCTGGCAGCGCATCGTCGTGGAGAAACCGTTCGGCCACGATCTCGCCTCCGCCGAAATCTTGAACCGCGAATTGACGCGCTACGCCCACGAACAGCAGGTCTGCCGCATCGACCATTACCTCGGCAAGGAGACGGTGCAGAACATTTTGATGTTCCGCTTTTCCAACTCGATTTTCGAACGGCTGTGGAACCGCGAATCCGTGGACCATGTTCAAATCACTGTCAGCGAAAAAATCGGCGTGGGCGACCGCGGCGGTTATTACGAGGAGGCGGGGGCGTTGCGCGACATGGTGCAGAACCACATGCTCCAGGTGCTTTCGCTGGTGACCATGGAACCACCGGTGTCGCTGGCCGCTGAATCCGTCCGCGACGAAAAGGTCAAGCTGCTCAAATCCATCCGCGCGCTGACGCCCGAGGACGTCGCCCGGCAGGTCGTGCGCGGACAATACTTTGCCGGCATCGTCAACGGCGAAGCGCGGCCCGGTTACCGGCAGGAACCGAAAGTGAAGCCGAACTCCAATGTCGAGACCTATGTGGCGTTGAAGCTCCTCATCGACAACTGGCGCTGGTCGGGCGTGCCGTTTTATCTGCGCACCGGCAAAAACCTGCCGATGAGCGCCAGCGAGGTGCGCATCCAGTTCCGTCCCACGCCACACGTCTTGTTCGCCGCGCAGTGTGGGCAACATCTGGACTCCAACGCCATTGCGTTGCGCCTGCAGCCGAACGAAGGCATTTATCTGCGGTTCAACGGCAAGGTGCCCGGTATGAGTCTTGGCGTGCGGCCTGTGCGGATGCATTTCAGTTACGATTCCGAGTTCGGCGCTTACACACCCGAAGCCTATGAACGGCTGCTGCTGGAAGCCATCGCCGGCGACGCGACGCTCTTCATCCGCCGCGACGAGGTGGAAACCGCGTGGCAGATCGTGGATTCCATTCGCACCGGCTGGGAGGGCAAACCGTTGACGAACCGGGAATTTTACGCCGCCGGAACCTGGGGCCCGATTGCCGCGGATGATTTACTGGCCCAAAGCGGCCACGTCTGGCACGAGCCGCAGATGGTAAAATAAGTTTTTGGGAGGGACGGCGTGTCGCCGTCCCCATATTTTCTTTGTCAAATAATCATTCAGGAATTTGGGCCGGCGACCCGCCAACCCTCCCAGAGTGGATTTGGGACACCGACACGGCGTCCCTCCCGGAATTATATGCCCGATTATGCTCCGTTTTCCGAACCCGGACGAAAACATCCGGTGCACGGCGTTTTGACTTCGCTTCAGCAACCGCCGATTGTTTTTCTGACCGTTTGCGCGAAGGATCGTCAGTCATGGCTGGCACAGCCCAACGTCCACGACGCCCTCCGCAAAATCTGGCGATCAAACGACACCTGGCTCGTCGGCGATTATTTGCTGATGCCGGACCACATCCACCTGTTTTGTGCACCGCGAGACTTGAACGTGACCTTGCAACGATGGGTTTCGTTTTGGAAACGTGAATTGAGCTGTCTCCATCTGCCTGAAACCGGCCAATGGCAGCGGGATTTCTGGGACACGCGTCTGCGACGCGGCGAAAATTATGACCAGAAATGGAATTACGTACGTGAAAATCCGGTTCGCGCGGGATTGGCGAAACAACCCGACGATTGGCCGTTTCAAGGACGAATAAATGTTTTGCCGTGGTAAATAAAATTAGGGACGGCGACACGCCGTCCCTCCCAAATTAAGTGAAAAACTTTGAACTGATTTTCTTCGCCACTGCCGATGAACTGGCCCGGGCCGCCGCCGGCGCGTGGCTGGACGAAATCGAATCGGCCCATCACGCCGGCAAACTTCATGGTGTTGCGTTGTCGGGCGGGCGCATCGCGCAAAAGTTTTTCACATCGGTTGTGGAACAGGCCAGGGCCCGAAAAATCGGGGACGGCGGCACGCCGTCCCTCCCAACCAACGTCCATTTTTTCTGGGCGGACGAGCGTTGCGTTCCGCCAGGTGATCCGGAAAGCAATTTCAAACTGGCGAGGGAGCTTTTGTTCGCGCCGCTGGGAATCCCGGAAAACCAGATTCATCGTCTTCGCGGTGAAGAGGCGCCGGCCGTCGCCGTGAAGGAAGCCGAAGCGGAACTCCGCCAAATCGCGCCCGCCAACCCGGCCGGCCAGCCGGTTCTGGATCTGGTGCTGCTCGGCATGGGTGAGGACGGTCATGTGGCCTCGCTGTTTCCCGGTGCTCCGGCGGGAATTGTCCATAATACCGCTCCCTTTCTGACGGTGGAAGATTCGCCCAAACCGCCGCCCCGGCGCCTTTCGTTGAGTTACGCGGCGATTGCGGAGGCGAAACAGGTTTGGGTGTTGATTTCGGGCGCGGGCAAGGAAAAGGCGTTGCGGGAATCGGTGGATGGTTCAGGAAAAACCCCTTTGGGCCGGGTCATTCAGTTGCGTCAAAGCACCCGGATTTACAGCGAAATCAGGCCAAATTGAGCCGGTAAATAATTATTTGAATATTATTTGAACCTTTTGTTCCGGCCATCGTCTATATTTACGAAGATTGAGGATTTCGCTGTTCGTTTAGGGTTGGCATAGAGGTTTTGCTCGTGGCGCGGCTCGAACAGCGACCCCAAGTTGGTCGCGTCACCCTTCTGAGCGCCTCGGTGAAGGCGTATAAACCTCGTCATCGCGGGGGCCGGACGAAAGTCCGGCCTTTCGCATTTCTGGAATTCCCCATTGATTATCAGGCCAAAAACGGATAAATTCCCCGACACATGAAACATCAGCTCGATTTCGAGAAGCCGATTATCGAACTGCAGAGCAAGCTTGATGAGCTCCGCGGACACCCGGAAAAACATTCGTTGGGCGTCAGTTTCGAGGAGGAAATCCAGCTCATCGAAAAGAAGCTGGAGGAGACCCGGCGGCAGATTTTCTTGAACCTCAACGCGTGGCAGCGCGTGCAATTGGCGCGGCACCCCAAACGGCCGTACACACTGGATTACCTCGGAAAGACGTTTGCCGATTTTCAGGAACTGCACGGTGACCGCCTGTTTGCCGAGGATCGTGCCATGGTCGGCGGCTTTGCCAGGCTCGGGGAACACCGCGTCATGGTTATCGGCACGCAAAAGGGCCGTGACACCAAGGATAACATTCTGCGCAATTTCGGTTGCGCCCATCCCGAAGGCTATCGCAAGGCCCTCCGTTTGATGCGGCTGGCGAACAAATTCGGCCTGCCCATCATCACGCTCATTGATACGACCGGCGCCTTTCCCGGCATCGGCGCGGAGGAACGCCATATCGCCGAGGCCATCGCCGTCAACCTCCGCGAAATGACGCTGTTCGAAGTGCCCATCATCACCGCGGTCATCGGCGAAGGCGGTTCCGGCGGCGCGCTGGGCATCGGGGTGGCGGATCGCGTGTTGATTCTGGAGAACGCCTATTATTCGGTCATCAGTCCGGAAGGTTGCGCGGCGATTCTGTGGAAGGACCGCGCGCATGCCGCCAAGGCCGCCGCTGCCCTCAAAATCACCGCCAGGGATTTGTTCGAATTGAAACTCGTGGATGAAATCGTGCCCGAACCGCTCGGTGGCGCGCACACCGACCCGGAGACAACGGCGGTGAATTTGAAAAAGCACCTGCTCAAGCACCTGGAGGAAATTGCGGCGCTACCGGCCCCCGTGCGTTTGAAAAAGCGGTACGAAAAATACCGTGCCCATGGACATTTTCTCGAAAAAGTCCGGCCTCCGGCCGAGGAAGCCAGGCCGGTCCTTGGTCCGGCGGTCAGTGTCACGGCCCGCGCGGTAGCCACGGCATAATCTCCGTGCTCTATCCGTTCACTTTTCAGCCGATTTTCAAGGAACGCGTCTGGGGCGGGCGCGAAATCGAGCGGCTCTACGGCAAAAAACTCCCACCCGGTGCGCCCATTGGCGAATCGTGGGAAATCAGCGACCGGCCCGGTGACGCCAGCGTGATCGCCAACGGCCCGCTCGCCGGGAAAAACCTGCGCTGGCTGATGGAGAATCAAGCGCGCGAGTTGCTCGGTGACGCGAAAGCCGCCGGCGGGAATCGTTTTCCATTGCTGTGCAAAATCCTCGACGCACGGGACGAACTTTCGCTCCAGGTCCATCCGCCGGCGACAAAGGCGGCCGAACTCGGCGGCGAGCCGAAAACCGAGATGTGGTTTATTGCCGATGCTGCGCCCGGCGCGGAGTTGTACGTCGGCCTCAAACACGGTGTCACCCGGGCGGAATTTGAGGGGAAAATCCGGGATGGCAGCGTGGCTGAATGTTTTCATCGCCTGCCCGTGAAACCCGGCGACTCCATGTTCCTGCCCAGCGGCCGCGTCCATGCCATTGGCGCCGGCCTTGTCATTTTCGAAATACAGCAGAATTCGGACACCACCTACCGCGTGTTCGACTGGAACCGCGTGGGGCTGGACGGCCGGCCGCGCGAATTGCACGTCGCCGAATCATTGGCGAGCATCGATTTTGGAGATTTTGAACCGCCGCTGATTCAAAGCCGGTTTGCGGGCGGCGATGTCAAATCGCGTCCGCTCGTAACCGACCCGCTTTTCAATGTCGAAGCCCTGGAGGCGAAAGCCGGCGCGGGTTTGAATTTAAAGCCGCTCAAGCTTCAAATCATCGCCGCGGTTCGCGGTCGACTTGAAATCAAGAGCGGTTCGGTTTCCGTCGATCTGGCCGACGGTCAATTTTGCCTGGTGCCCGCGTCCCTGGGGCAAACGGAAATTTCGGCAAAATCTAACGCGGCATTATTGCGCGTTGAGGCGAATTGAAGGGTTATGCAACTGGTAGCAGCGGACGTCAGTCCGCTCATTTCAAATCCGGAAAAGATTAGAGCCGACTGACGTCGGCTGCTACGAAGATCCGTTTCAATTCAGCGACAAATCCTCCGGCATCTGGGAGAGGAGTTTGTTTTTCCAGCCCCCCTTGCTTTTCAGGATTTTTTGCCAGAGTTGATCGGGAGGCGTTTCGAAGACCAGTTCCAGCGATGCGGGAAATGTGAGCCACGCCTTGCGTTTCATTTCGGTCTCCAACTGGCCAGGTGACCAGCCGGCATAGCCGGCGAACATTTTGACCTTTTTCCCCGCCGCGAACGACTCGCCGATGTCCACCAGTTCATCGATCGAATGGCCGAGCGCCAGATTGGGCAGCACATCGGCGTTGGGGATGAAATCATCCGTGTGCAAAAAACTCAAGGCGGCGGGTTGCACCGGTCCGCCCAGGTACAAGGGCGATTCCTTGAGCCGGTCCGGCAGGTCGGCCACCACCATCTCCCCAACGGTTTTGCCCAGTGAATGATTGAGCACGAGGCCAAACGCGCCGTCGGCGTCATGCTGACAAATCAACACCACCGACTGGTGGAAAAAAGAACCGCTCAAATTACCACCGTCCAGCAGCAACTGGCCTTTGAGGAACTTCCCGTTCGCGCTCATATCCCACGCCAATCTGCCTCACCCCCGCCGGATTCGCAAAAAGAAAACCGACGAGGCCCGGAAATATAAGGAAAAACGCGGAAAAATATCTCCGCGCTTTTGGGGTGGTTTGAAAGTTGTCCGGCGGTTACAGCGCCTTGACCTTTTTTACAATCGCCGCGGCATCAATGCCGAAATGCGCCAGCAATTCCTCCGCCTTGCCGGAGCGCGGCAGCGCGGTCACGGCCAGTTTATGGACCTTGATGCCATCCACACTCAATTCGCCCGCGACGGCGTCACCCAGACCACCTTCGGTGTAATGATCTTCAACGGTGATGACGGTGTTGTTCGTTTTTTTCGCGGCGGCCAGAATGACGTCCTTGGCCAGCGGTTTGATGCTGTAAGCGTCAATGACCGTGATGCCGATACCCTCGTTTTTGAGCGCGTCGGCGGCCTTGAGCGCTTCAAACAGTGTCACCCCGGCGGCAATCACCGTCACCTTGTCACCGGCGTTCTGGCGCAACACCTTCGCGCCGCCAATGGGAAACGCTTCGTCATTGTTGTAAATCACCGGCGTTTTGGGGCGGGACGTGCGCAGATAACAGATGCCCTTGGTTTGTGCCATCTGTTCAACCAGCTTTTCCGCGCTGACCGCGTCGCTCGGATACAAGACGATGCTCCCGGCAATGGCGCGCATCATGGCCAGATCTTCAAGTCCCATCTGTGACGGGCCGTCCTCGCCGATGCTGACACCGACATGCGAGCCGGCGAGTTTCAGATTCGCCTGCGAAATACCGGCGACGCGAATCTGGTCGAAGGTGCGGCTGAAAAAGGTCGCAAAGGTGGACGCAAACGGCACCTTGCCGCGCGCCCCCATGCCCGTCGCCAGGCTGACCATGTTTTGTTCGGCGATATAACCTTCCACTGAACGGTCGGGGAATTTTTTGAAGAATTTGTCCGCATAGGTGGAGTTCTTCGTGTCACCGTCCACTGCCACAATGCGTTGATCGACCTCGCCCATGCGCGCGAGGGCAGTGCCGTAGGCTTCGCGGGTCGCGACCGAATCGCCGGTCTTGTAATCGAGCGGGGGATAACCCGCGGGTGCGGCCTGGTTTGGCGCCGGCAATTGGTTCGGCGCGGTAATCGGCACACCGATGCCGGACTTCGAGCTCGGCTGAAGTTCGGCGATGGCCTTGGCGGCTTCTTCCTTGTTCAACGGTTTGCCATGCCAGCCATCCTTGTCCTGCAAAAAGGAAACACCCGCCCCCTTGTAGGTTTTGGCAATGATGGCCAGCGGTTGGTCGTTTAGTCCAACGCCGCCAAGCACCTCCGAAATCTCCTCAAGATCGTGCCCGTCAATGTCTTCCACCCGCCAACCAAAGGCTTCAAATCGCTTGCGATAAACACCAATATCGTGGCCGAACGCCGTCGCCTGACTTTGGCCGAGGCGGTTGGCATCCACGATCGCTATGAGATTGTTCAATTTGTAAACGCCGGCCAGCGACGCGGCCTCCCACACGGAGCCTTCAGCGATTTCACCGTCGCCGAGCAGAACGTAGGTATTGTAATCAAGCTTGTCGAGACGCGCGGCCAGCGCCATGCCGACCCCGACGCTCAAACCCTGGCCGAGCGAGCCGGTGGCCACGTCCACGAACGACAGTCGCGGCGTCGGATGGCCTTCGAGGTCGCTGCCGAAAGTGCGGAGTTTCAGTAAATCGCCGGTGGGGAACAAACCCGTCTCCGCCCAGGCGGCATAGAGGAGCGGCGCGGCATGGCCCTTGGACAGAATGAAACGATCATTGTTATGGTAGTGGGGGTTCTTCGCATCGTAACGCATGTGGCCGAAAAACAAGGCCGCCACCACATCCGCCGCCGAGCAGCACGAGGTCGGATGGCCGCTGCCGGCCGCGGTCGTTGCGGTGATCGAGTGAATCCGCAACTGATTGGCGATGCCCTTCAACAATTCAATATCAGTATCAATCATGGAACCTTTAGTTTACGCGAGAAGCGGCGAAAGCCAAGAGTGAAAATGACTCAATGAACCTTGAAGCACGGTTCCGAAAATGTAACCCTTTGCGCGTGTGCATCAAACCATTCGCCGTCCGGGCTGCTTTTCCCTGCCGCAAACCCTGCCTGTGGCTGCTTTTGGTGATCATTCCGGCCATCTTTTCCATCCCGGCCGCCACGGGGCGCGCGATGGATTTTTCCATCCCGGCGCGCGAAATGAAGGCGCAGTTGGCGGAGAAAATCCTGCCGTACTGGTTTGACACCGCGCAGGATACCAATCGCGGCGGCTATCTGCTGGACGATGACGCCGTGAAAGGCCGTGGCACGCCGTCGGAAAAACAAGTCGTCACGCAAAGCCGGATGGTTTGGGCCTTTTCGCTCGCCCAAATCGAAGGTTACAGCGACACCAACCGGAATTATTTGCAGGCGGCTGCGCGGGGTTACCATTTCCTGCTGGACCATTTTCTCGACCGGCAGAATGGCGGATATTTTTGGACGACCGACCTGGAGGGAAAGCCGGTGAACGACTGCAAGTTTCTTTATGGTCAGGCGTTTACAATTTATGCCCTGGTTGAATACTACCGTGCCAGTGGTGACCGGGAGGCGTTGAACCACGCGCTGGAGCTTTACCATACGGTGCAGGCGCATTTGCACGACAACCGGCACGGCGGCTGGTTTGAACACGCGGATCGGAACTGGAAACCGCTTTCGCCCGGCGACCCGCGCAATCCGGTCGAAGTGGTCGGCTACAAAAGCGCGAACTCGCATTTGCACTGGATGGAGGCGCTGACCGAATTATACGACGCGACCCACGACCCGGACGTCAAAGAATCGCTGCAGGAGGCTTTGCATGTCAACGCGACGTTTTTTTATCCGACGGACCCGGCCCGGTGCGCCTTCCACCGGCAGTTCGATTGGAAGCCGGTGACAGTTCCGAGCAGCGCCGGGCTTTCCTATGGCCACAACGTCGAATTTGCCTGGCTGATGCTTCGCGCCGAAAGCGTGCTCGGCCAGAAAATGTCGTGGGATCATTTTTATGCGCTGCTCGACCACGCACTCAAGAACGGCTATGACCACCAGCGTGGCGGACTTTATTATCGCGGCTTTGACGACCATCCGGCGACTGACACGGAAAAAATCTGGTGGGTCCAGGCCGAAATGTTGTCCGCGCTCACGGACGCTTTAAAGCACGAGGACGACCCGCATTACGAAATCGTGTTGGGCCAGCAGTTGCAGTTTATAAAAAACCATCAGGTCGGGCCGAGGGCCGGCATCTGGCTGTACGCGGTGACCGCCGATGGCCAGCCCATGGACACGACGCTGGCGAACAGTTGGAAGGCAAACTACCACGACGTGCGTGCGATGATGAAATTCGTTGACGCGTTCGCCAGGAACTGAATCAATTTACTCCATAGCCGAAACGGCAAAAACACATGAACTTTTCGAAATGGGCGGTGCGACTCTTTCTGACGGCGGTCGTTGGCATGCAGATGGCGGGGCCGGGTTGGGCGGCTCCGGCGGGCCCGCCGGTTGCTCCGTTGGAAGCCGTGACCAACGCCTATTTCGGGACGACGGTCGTTGATCCGTACCGTTACCTGGAGAACCTGTCAAACCCCAACGTGACGGCGTGGCTGAAGACCCAGAATGACTACACCCATTCCCTGCTGGACCAGATTTCCGGGCGAACGGCGTTGCTGACGCGGATTCAGGTACTGGACAACGCCGTTGCCGCGCGCGTGGACGATGTCCTCCGGCTGCCGGACGGCAGGTATTTCTACCTGAAGCGGTTGCCCCAGGACAACACGTTCAAACTTTACGTGCGTGAAGGATTGACCGGCAAGGAAACACTGCTGTTTGACCCGGAGAAATTTGCCAAAGCCGCCGGCAAGCCGTTTGCCATCAATTACTATCAGCCGTCGCAGAATGGGGACCATGTCGTTTGCGGGCTTTCCCCCGGTGGTTCCGAGGACGCGGTGATTCACGTGTTGGAAACGGCGACCGGAAAGGAAGTGGACAAACCAATCGACCGCGCCCAGTTCGGAGGAGTGAGTTGGTGCCCGGATGGGAAATCATTTTTCTACAACCGCCTGCAGGCAATGGAACCCGGAATGCCGGAGACCGAACGTTACCAGAAGAGCCGTGTGTATCTGCATGTCATCGGCGCCGATGCCGACCGGGAGCCGCCTGTTTTTGGTTATGAAATTTCGCCGCGGGTGAACATGGATCCGGCGGACGATCCGTTCATCAACACCACGCCGGGTTCCCCATTCGCCCTGGGTTCGATTGAGCATGGCACGCGGCAGGAATTGACCTTGTACGCGGCCCCGCTGAAATTCGTGGGCAAGGCCAATGCGCCGTGGAAAAAAATTTGCGATGTCGAGGACGGCGTCACGGATTTCACCGTCAAAGGAAAGGAGATATTTCTACTGACGCACCAGGGCGCGTCGCGATTCAAAATCATCACAACTTCCCTGGCCAGGCCCGATCTGGCGGTGGCCAGGACGGTCGTGCCGGCCGGCGACGCCGTTATTACTGGACTGGCGGCGGCCAAAGACGCGCTCTACGTGCAACTGCGCGATGGCGGCCTTGGCCGTCCGATCCGCGTGCCATTCCATGGAAACGCCGAACCCATCAAACTGCCGTTCGATGGGTCGGTGTCGCTGATGGCGTTGGATCCGCGGCTGGCCGGTACCTGGCTGGACATGGGTTCGTGGACCAGGGCCGGCCAGATTTATTCGTATGATCCGCGAACGGGAAGGATCACGAACACGGGTTTGCAACCCTTGGGCAAATTCGACGCGCCGGATGATCTGGAATCGGTCGAGGTCAAGGCCGGAAGTTACGACGGGGCAATGATTCCGTTGTCCATCGTTTATAAACGCGGTATCAAATTGGATGGTTCAAATCCCACGCTGCTTTGGGGTTATGGAGCCTATGGCATTTCGGAGGACCCGGGATTTAATCCGGTCTTGCTGGCGTGGTGCGAGCGGGGCGGCGTGTTTGCCATCGCCCATGTCCGGGGTGGCGGTGAGTACGGCGAGGATTGGTACAAGGCCGGTTACAAGCAGACCAAGCCCAATACGTGGAAGGATTTTATCGCCTGCGCCGAATATCTGGTTGAGCACAAGTACACATCGCCGGCCAAGCTGGCTGGCGAAGGCGGCAGCGCCGGCGGCATCCTGATTGGCCGGGCCATCACTGAATGTCCTGATCTTTTCGGGGCGGCCATCATCCAGGTCGGATGCCTGGACATGTTGCGGATCGAGACAACGCCCAACGGGGTGCCGAACATTCCCGAATTTGGAAGCGTCAGGACGGAGGACGGATTCAAGGAATTGTATGAAATGAGTGCGTACGCTCACGTCCAGGATGGAACAAAATATCCCGCCGTGATGCTGGAGACCGGCATCAACGACCCGCGGGTGGAGCCCTGGCAATCGGCGAAGATGGCGGCGCGTTTGCAGGCCGCCACGACCAGTGGCAAACCCGTTCTTTTGCGCGTGGACTATGAGGCGGGACACGGCATTGGTTCGACGAAGAGGCAAAGGGAGGAACAGACGGCTGACAGCTGGTCATTTCTTCTGTGGCAATTCGGGCTCCCGGAATTTCAAATGCCGGTTTCGCCTTAGGCCGGCGGTTGTGTGGGGGCCGGCGGAAACCCGACATTTTCCTGGCCATTGTTTCAAAAGACCATGCCAAGCGGTCACGTTCCACGCGCCAACTGGCCGTGGGCCGATCGAAGATCCCTTCCAGCGCAAGCTTGCCGCTGCTGTAAGCTGCGGCGGTTTTAGCCCGCCTTGCGGGACGGGGGACGGTCTACAATGCAAAACTGTCCGACCGGTTTCTGGCGGCCATGCTTTTCCTCCACCGGAGATGGACAAAAGGGGAGCCAAAAATTATCATGAGCCTGCTCTCGATTTTAGTGGCATCAAAAGATGAGTCCACCGGAAGCGAGCCATGGTTGAGAATGGGAAATTAAAATGAGATGCTCCACCAAATTATGAAGAGACTCCTTGGCATCATTTTGCTTTGGGTGGTTGTCATCCATCCGGTCCGAGCGGATGAACCCAAGCCTCCCATACATCTGGCGATCATCGGCCTCGGCCATGATGCCGTGGGTGACTTTATTTCCAGGGTGCGCCAGGATCACGATGTCCAGTTGGTTGGCATCGTGGAATCGAATCAGATATTGGCGACCCGTTATGCGCGACTTTTCAATTTGAGCACCAATTTCTTTGACTCAAGCCTTGAAGATTTGGTGGTCAAAACCAACGTCCAAGCTGCGGCGGTTTTTACCAGCACGATCGAACACCGTCGCGTGGTGGAGGCCTGCGCGGCTCATAAAATAGACGTTATGTTGGAAAAACCTCTGGCCGTTGACATGAAAGAGGCATTGGGCCTTGCGGCTGCTGCCAACAAAGGTGGGATTCGGATCATCGTGGATTATGAGACGTCCTGGTACTCGAGTGTTCAAACGGCGTATGCGATTGCGCATGACCGGCACGCTGTCGGCGATATGCGGAAGATCATCGTCACCGCAGGAGATCAGGGGCCCAAGGAAGCCGGTTGCTCAGACACATTTCTGGATTGGTTGACGGATCCGGCACTTAACGGGGGAGGCGCGCTCACGGATTTCGGCTGTTACGGAGCCAACCTGATTACATGGTTCATGGACGGCCAACGTCCCGCTTCCGTGTTTGCCGTTGCTCAACACATTAAACCGGAAATCTATCCCAAAGTGGAGGATGAAGCGGCCATTGTTATTACCTATCCGCAGTCACAAGGGTTTGTTCAAGCTTCCTGGAATCTGCCATTTGCCGAGAGGAGCATGAAAATCTATGGGAAAACCGGGTACATATTTGCGCCACGAATGGATTTACTGCGGGTTCGCCTGGCGGATACCGAGGAAAGCGATATCGAACTGCAGGCCCAGCCGGAGTCGGACGACGATATTTCCTATTTTGCCGCAATCGTTCGCGGTGATGTCAAGCCAACCGGACCGTCATCCTTGCAGGTAAATTTGATTACCACCGAGATTCTCGATGCCGCACGGGAATCAATTCAATCCGGCAAACGAATCGATCTCCCTGCCAATCCATCCTGGTGAGACGGCGTTTAACGTGGTTTAATTATTCTGGATCCGAAAAAAAACGGGCGAGGCTGTCGGTAATACCAAGGTGTTGAAGGTGGCCTGGTTTGTGTCGACCGTCTGGTTGATGATTGTTTGCCAGGTCAACAGATTCGAAGAAGTCTCAATTTGAATGCCATTGGTGGATAAAAAGCCGCCGATGAAAAATTGAAGCTGCTTGTCCGCCAGCGATAAATTGTAAATGACCGGGACGTTGGTTTCAATTCCGACCAATTGAAGATTCGCAACGGTCAAATTGCCTGAGACGATATTGCTAAAAACGCGGTCTAATTCGGCCGAGACAACGGGGTTTGAGCTCGCATAGAATTCACGCAAATTAAAAAGTCGCAGGGCCAGCGAGAGATCATTCGTGTGATAGGGAAAGCTGGCGTCCAGGTACAAGCGTCGAAAATCCTGAATAATCCCCAAATCAGAATACCCGTAAAGCGTTGTTGTGTTATTTGTATCAACCAGGCCACAACCGCTTGCTCCATTAACCATGGGTTCGACAATTGTGCCTTCACCAAAGTCGTTCCAGGTGGCGACCTGAACGATGGCCGAGGCGTTGGTCATCGCCCGACTCAGGGTTTCACGAAGGGTATTGCCGTTTTGGTCGTCGAGATAGCCATAAGAAGCACCCACCCCTGCCTGCTGATAAATGTCATGGAAGCGTGGGAAGGCGGTGCTGATGAAGGCGGGCCAGGCAGGCGAAGCGAGGGCCTTTTGTTCAAAGCTGGATAAATAGCTTTGCATCATAAAATCGTTGAGCACCCCTCCATTTGTCTGGCTCATCCACATGGGCGGCCAATCAAAGGCGCCTTGTCCAACCGGCAAACGGTTGTCCTCCGTGAAAAAGGCGGGCTGATTCGTTGCGTTCAGGACCGAAAAGATGGAAACCCAGCTGGCATTGGCCGTGAAATATTGAGGGCCAAAATTTAACAGGACCGGCATGCTGTTTAAACGGAGATAATCAGGGTCAGCAAAGTAATTGGTTTGCACATAAAGCATGGTCTGTTGCGCATGAGAGACGGCGTTGGCTGCGGTTATAAATCCACCATTGACCTCCTGCTGGATGGTGGAATCTTCGTAGCAAAGGCAAAACTTCAAGCCGGCTTTCCGGGCATAGTTGAATAAATCGACCGTTCGCTGATTGATCAGGGCGTAATCATTAAAATTATCGGTGCCATACCAATCCACGATTATTCCATCAACCCCGGCCAGTTTCATAAGCAGCACGTGATACTCGAGCACCGCCGGGTCGGCCGAATCGTAGGGACCTGGCAGTGGATAATACCAGGAGGCAATTTGCCCGTTGCCAATCGTATTGGTGACGCTGGGATTGAAATAATTCATTGTCCAATGCCATCCCCAATAACCGCTATAGGGTTCAGATTCGAACCATGGCATATAGTGAACCATCACCGGCTTTGCCCCGGCGGGCGCACTGGTAAACATCGCCCGCAACACGAGCGCGAGCACCAGCACGCTTGAAATCCTGCAAAACTTTATCATGCCAAAACCTGCCATAAAAAAAGCCGGCGAGCGAAGCTCGCCGGCTTGGCCCAAGCCATCCACAACCCATCCTCAGCTCCCCGGCGGATGACTCGCGTTTCAAGTTCCCACCCGCCGGACTGAATCATCCGTCAGTAACCGGAACCCGGAACATTGGTGTTGGCCAAACGGAGCCAGAGGAACCCGCTGAAGGGCGGCGGGATGGTGATGGTGTTGGTGCCATTGCTCCAGGCGGGCGCAAAAGCCCAAGGCGCCCAACTGAATTCAGTCTGCGTCAGTGGCGCGGCGCTTTGATACAAGGTGAACGCGTTGGTATTGGGATCGGGCCACGTAACTGCCAGATTGGTGCCGGCTTGGCCGATGGACAGGTTCGGCGGCGGCGTCGGCGCCGGAGCGAATGTGATGGAGTGCAACGTGATGTCAAAAGCATTTGAGCCGCCATCATTAAATATGACCGCCGGATTAATCCCAAAGTTGAAACCGTAAAAGTGATTAGTTCCGCCAGTCGTGTAGGCCGTAAAGTTCGGAAGATTGGCCATAGGAACCGTAATCGTCAAGTTGCTGGCGGTGGTGCTATCCCACACGACTCCATTTGAGTTGCCGGGATTGTTCCACCCACCATAGGGCACCGGAAAAGAATACACACCGCTGTCCAGATTAAAGAGAAACTGTATTCCGATCCAATTGTAATTGGTATAAAACATCGGACCCGAGGCCGCCATGGTCGCCGTGGGATTGACTGTAAGACGGAGGATGCATTCAGTGTCGTTGGTAGCGAGCGCCGTATTGCCGTTGGGCAAAAATGTGACGCCGCTGCTCTGGCCAAAATAACCGCTGCCATAAGCACCGGTCGACGCCGCCTCCAACCCGGCCAAACCGTTGTAATTAACGAAAATATTCTGCGTCGGAGTTTGATTATAATTACCCCAGTCGGGGTACAATGTGGTGGGAGCCACAAAGGGATAGGTGATAGTTACGGTGAGATAAACGTCTTGAGCCTGCGCCGAGGCGGCCAATGTCAACCCGCCCACTGCTGCCAGCGCAGTCATCAATTGTTTAATCAGGGATTTGATATTCATACTAGGTTATTGTTCTTGTTTGGTTTATTATTTCACGAAATCGCCGACGATTTCCTGGTTATATTGGGAGCTGGCACTCAAAGCCATTTTGGGACAGTCGCATAGAGTGACTCTGGCAACCAACACCTGACGAATCAAAATTCGTTTTGAGCCGGGGCCGAAAAAAGCCGCCCCGAAGGGCGGCTATGAAAAGGCGATTTCCATTACGCCACTTATTTGCGACGGCGAATGGCCAGCAGGCCGGCAACGCCCAAGCCCAGCAACGCCATCGAGGCCGGTTCCGGAACCAACTCGATGCTGTTGAACGTCATGGTGTAACTACCATTAACGTTCGCCGGGTCGATCTGGAAGTTGAGACCGCCGATAGGAAAGCCGGCTGCAACGTTACCCTGATTGGGAGATTGAAGCGGGAGGGTAATAGAGTACGTAGTGCCTGGTGTCGGGGTTAAGCTGTAAGCGGGGCTGATTGCATCATAGTAATTAACACCGCCATTATTATCATCCAGTGCAAACAATACATTAATACCCGCAACGGCATCCCCGGAATTCCAGGTCCATGTAAACGTGACTGCGTTATCGGCTGTGTTGAGTGGTGTCACTTGCCCGGCAGGGAGCGCGTAATACAAAGTGCTAAACGAGCCGGAGCCGCCGGCGGCGGTGATCTGGAAGCCGGTAGCGGTGTCCGACGCCCCGGCGGCGGTCCAATTGCCGCTATAGGACGGGGCAGAAGGATTGATGTTTGACAGGTACTGTTGGCCGGTTACGTACTGCGCTTGGGCCGAGGCAGCCAGGATCAACCCGCCCGCGACGGCAAGCACGGTCGTCAGCCATTTTGATTGTTGCTTCATAGTTTTCATGGTTTTCGTGCTGTTAGTTATTCAACATTAAAAAACCGTTCGTGATTTAATGTGTTATGGGCAGTAATCTAGCAATTATTGTGATTTTACGATAGTCACATGAAGTGACCACAGCGCAAAAACCCCGCAAATCCTAGCGCCGCATGTACTTCGCCACGGCTTCCGTGCGCGATTGAACATGCAGCTTTTCATAAATGCGACGGACATAGGTGCGTATCGTGTCAATGCTGATGTTCAACAGGTCGGCGGTTTGCTTGTAGGTGAGACCCTTGGCAAAACAGTCCAATACCATCTGTTCGCGCGATGAAAGATGTATTTTCTCTCCATCCGCCTCTCCCGCTTTTTGAAGGGACGCGACGACTTTGCGCGCAATCGAACTCGACATCGGCGACCCGCCCCCATGCACGTCGCGAATGGCCTC
>JBEKTH010000046.1:0-30052 GCA_049516255.1 Verrucomicrobiota bacterium | reverse complement strand
CGCGCTGGCGGTGTCGGGCAGCTCGCTGTATGCGGGCGGCGGTTTTACGACGGCCGGCACCAATGCAGCCAATTACATCGCGCAATGGAACGGGACTAACTGGTTGGCGCTGGGGTCGGGAATGAACAGCAACGTGGACGCGCTGGCGGTGTCGGGCAGCTCGCTGTATGCGGGCGGCGGTTTTACGACGGCCGGCACCAATGCAGCCAATTACATCGCGCAATGGAACGGGACTAACTGGTTGGCGCTGGGGTTGGGGATGGGTGGCCTCGGCTCGGCGCCGGCCGGAGTTTACCCTTCGGTCAACGCGCTGGCGGTCTCGGGCGGCGCGTTGTACGCGGGGGGCCTTTTCTTGACGGCGGGTGGCGCCCCGGCCAATTACCTCGCGCAATGGGAGAGCGGCAGTTGGTCGGCGCTCGGATCGGGCTTGGGCGGCTACACTTTATATCCGGGAGACCCCCCTGCGGTCAGCGCGCTGGCGCTCCTGGGTGGCAACCTGTATGCGGGCGGGATATTTCTGACGGCGGGCACCAACGTATCTCCGTTCGCCGCCGAAGCCCTCCTCGGCGGCGCGCCGGTGAATCCTGGCATTGTCATTGTCACCACCAACGCGGCTCTTGCTTTCACCAATGGGCTTTTTGGTTTCGACGTGTCCGGCCCCGCAGGCTCGAATGTCGTCATCGAGGCCAGCGCCAATCTACGGACCTGGGTTCCGCTGCAAACCAATCTGCTCGGCGCCGGGCTGTTTTATTTCACCGATCCGCAATCGCGCACCAATCGCGGGCAATTCTACCGGGCTGAATTGCTGCCTTAACACATCGCAATTCGCAATTAAAATCCCGTCCCTCGGTTGCAATTCTTCGTTCCGGTTTTATGTTTTTGAGGACAGGCAAACAAAGGACGCATTATGATTTTGAATGTCTCGACTAAAAGGTGTCGGCAAGACGGAAACCCGTGGGCAACTGCATCAGCGCCGGGAAGATTATCAGCCGCCCCAAACACCGGCAGACAGTCCGTTCCGCAAGTTCGATGTGAAGTGCCTGGCGTGCGGGTCGTATCAATTGCAGATGGTGGCACAGATGGATGAGGAGGCCGTTGAAATGGCCGTGGTGCTCGTCTGCAACCACTGTCCGCAACGGGAAATCCTGCCCGTGCGGTGATCCGCGCTGCATCGAGCCGGTGCGGATAATTAGGGGGCAGTCGCCCGCCATTCTGGGGCCATTGCAAGCAGAGCGTCCTTCGCCACTTCACATTCATAGACGGGATAACTTTCCATTAAGCGAGCCAGATTCATGTAGGCATAAAGGCTAAAATCTTCGACTCCTTGGCGAATGTAGATGCCATATCGAATGCCATCCGTAACGATGAGGCGGTGGCACGCAGATTTGCCATCCGCATAGCCTGCTACGATGAGCATGGAATTTACAGATGATCCTGGAGCCGTTGACTGGGTTAGATTGTCGGAGGTGTTCAAGCGCGCGCCGTTGGGCAATCGAGCTGCCAATAAACTTGAGGAAGTGTTTCAAAATAGTCCAATTCGGTGCTTTGTTTGGGATGCGGGAGAGTTGATTGGAGCGGGTCGGGCGATTACCGATGGAGTGCGATACAGTGTGATTTTCGATGTCGTGCTCCTGCCGGAGTATCAGGGACGAGGCATAGGTAAGCAGATAATGGATTTTCTTGCGGACAGGTCAAAAGCACGAGCCATTCTGCTCTATACGGTGCCGGAAAGAGAAGGATTTTACGCGAAGCTTGGTTATCGGAAAATGAAAACCGCGATGGCGGTCCCCATGACCGAGACGTTCGGAAGCGATTGGACAGACACAGAACCGCCGACGCAAATGTCAACAACCAGATAAAGGGCGATTCCAATCTGGCGCGAAATGAAACAATTCTTCATGGCGATGCCGTGTCAACGCAGTCGCGTTCGATAAAACTGGTTAGTAGCGCCACTCGCCAGCGGCAGGGCGATGACGTTTGATTCGCCCTCAAGACACGAAGTGTTGGTGGCGTCCAACCAGTTGTTGGTGCCGGCGTTTAACTCGTTGATCTGTTGCAACACGAAGCCCGGCGATGGGCTCACCCAACTGACCACGATGTTGGTGTCGGAAAGAGTCGCTGCCAACTGAGGTGCGGTTGGCAGTTGAAAGGCGTTCACAGGTGCAGACACCAGTGTTCCATCTTCATTGATAGTTTCATTGTCCGATAGAGTCGTGGCGTTCACATTGTTCGTGAAAAGCAAATTCGGATAATCGGAAGCCCAAAGGTCGGCAATGACGTCATTGGTCAGCGGTACCAAATCGTCGTTGGTAACCGGTGGACCAAAATAGTTACCGATAACATTCACGTCGGTAGCATTGTGCAACGTCAACGGCGCACGGCGCCAGTCGAGAAAGGCGTTGTAAAGAATCCGGATGCCTGAAATCTCAAAACCGTTGGTCACCAAATCCGACGCAGTGTCGGCTTTGTGCAAGGCAATCATCGCGTAGGCGGGCTGCTCGTCAGGAATGGTGTTGTTGACGGCTTCGTAGGAAAAACCCTCGTCGGAAAGAATGTTATCCATGATGACCACGTTAGTGGGCACGAAGAAATTGAGAAACGTTGAGGTGATAGCGGGAAAAGCGCAGATGGCATTCTTGCCCATGCCGCCAACCGTGTTGTGCGCAATCAGCATGTTGTCGGCGCGGCAATAAATGCCGTGAAACGCCGAATCCATGAATTGATTATCCAGATACGCCGCCGAGGTGTTCAGCGATTCATTGATCAAAAACGTGTTTGAGGTGTAAACGCCCGGCACGAGGTTCGTGATAGCATGGTCAAAAGTGATGTTTGGTAAATTGATGGCCGAGACGGTCGCGTGGTCGAAAACCTCTCCGTTGGTGCCGTTCATAAAAGCAAACTGGTCACCTGCTTGCGCTTCAAATGCTGTCAAATCGTCGGGTACGCTGCCGCTCTCAGTGTTTTCATACACGGCGAGCGTGTTGGTCGGATACGCCGGCGCGTTGGTGACGATGAATGGCGGCGCGCAGGCATTTGCCCCGTCGTCGCTCAAGCCAAAGAAATTGCAGCCCTGCACCCACGGGCCAATGCGCGTTTCAACGAAGATGCCGCCGTCGGCATTACTCGTCCGCCGGCGCGGCGCGGTCGCCCCGGCGGGTGGCAGGCCGAAGGCGATTTGGTCATTCACTTCATTCACAAGCGGACAATACTCTCCGTTGTAGGCCGCCCCGGCGGCGGCGCAAATGGTGTTGCTCAAAAACGTGACCTGACTGGACTGGAACGGATGAAAAATCATCGAGCCGTCCCAGCGCGAAATCATGCACCAGAGATCTCCCGGTTGAATCGTCTGGGCGCGGCTATTCGACGTCAGAAATACCTTGAAAGCGCCATTGGCGTTCGTCTGTACCACGTTGGTGTAAAAAATCTGCGTCCACGCGCCATCCGCAATCCGGCCCGGGCGGGTCGGGTCCATCACCATGCCCCAACGGGCGGCGTTGGGATCGAGATAATTCGCGTTGGTCGGCGCGGGATAGCCGGCGTCCACTTGAAATTCGATGGCCGCCTCCTTGGGTACATCGTTGCTGGTGTAAAAATTGTGCGTCACG
The DNA here is from genome assembly GCA_049516255.1 of Verrucomicrobiota bacterium. GTDB lineage: Bacteria > Verrucomicrobiota > Verrucomicrobiia > Limisphaerales > UBA11358 > UBA11358. Next base: position 26,447 of record JBEKTH010000046.1, on the reverse strand, counting down.
ACCCCTTGCGTGAAGGGCAACGGATTGTGGTCCATGGAAAATCCCTCCACGATGATGTTGGAGCAGGAATTGACGCCGAGAAATCCGATGCGGGGATTCGTGATCAGAATGTTGCATCCATTGCCGTTGACGAGCACGTTGGTCGCGTGCGACAAGACGATGGGCAACCCTGCAATCAGCGAATTGGTGAAAACGACATAAGTCGCGCTGGCATTGAATCGGATTTCCGTGCCTCCGGCAAAGCTGCCGACAGAATTGAGCGCGTTTTGGATGAGTTGCAAGTCGTTCGTGCCCGGCGAACCGACAAAATTTGTGTGTTGAATAAGCACCGGCAATGTGAGCATTGGCGGCGGCCGGGGCAGCCAATCCGCAGTAGCGGCGGTAGCCCAACGCGCGGTCGGAGTGGTCAGGTTCGTGGACATTTGGAAAATCAAATAACGCGGCACGACCGAACCGGCAGAATTCGTGACTGGCCATTGATTGAAAATCAGGTTCGTCACGCCGCCGTTGACGGTTCCCACGCTCGCAGTGGCGTGGAACGCGTCGTACGTCAGAAAAAACTGTATCTGACTGCCGTTGTTGGTGAAGGCGTTGGGCACGCTCACCGGATTGTTGAGCGCCGCGCCGCCATAGAGCGTGACGGTTCCATTGTCGAACACCTGAATCCACGGCCCGCTCCCGCTGGCGGGAGCCGCCAGGAATTGGTTGCTGCTGCCAAATCCCATGCCGATCCATTCGTTGAAACCCGTGGGCAACTGCATCAGCGCCGAGGCCGTCATCGAACCATGCGGCCCAATGGGTATGAGTTGAACACCCGCCGCCGCTCCGGCGCTGACCGCGGCATTGTACAAATGTCCGCCGCCATCCGTGGCCAGTTGCGAAGCTGTCGGGCCCGATTGCCAGCCGTTCCCTTCGACATCAATCCAAGGCACACTGTTCGTGATATTTCCCGCCGGTTGTGTAAAAAAATCCTGGAAAACTACTTCCGCCGACATGTTCACGGCGACTACGGTCAGCCCGACTGTCACGAACACACGGCTCAAGCGACGATAGGTTACCCTTCGGGACATCAACCAGAAAAGGGAATGCGCACCATGCACACGGTTAATTTAGCAGTGCTTTCGGCGGATGCAACCGCGCACCGTTTGCCCGCCTTGATTTTACTTGGAACAATTGGGCAGGCGGCTGTTTCCCGCTGAACCTGCTGCGCGCGTGAGTATCGGTGCGTCAAGCCCAGAAGAACCTAAAACTCTATCAAGCAGCCATCCCGTTCCGTTCACACTGTGCAAGCACCTTAAAGAGATCCTGACAATGATCTTCTTAAAACAATGGCAGAAGGGGAGGGATACGTGCCCAAAATCACCATTTTCTGGGCCAATTTTACCCACTTCGTTGCACAATTCAAGTATACTCCCCCACAATTTTGCTTAACTCGACTACACAATCTACTGACACTTTAACTGACAGTGATCTCTCCAATAGCCGTGACATTTTAAGTATATGCTTGGGGCCGCCTATCGAGACGTCTTTGGATAACGGTAGTGTGGTCTAAGCTACCATGTATTGCGCGCCAGGTTTCACCCCGCAACCCCTTTTGGGCAATTCTGGCTTGACAATTCCGTTGATTTTTAGGATAAGTATTTCTAAGTAACGGTTGACGTTTTGACCCGGCATCAACCTGTGCTTGGGCAGAGGCTTCGACCGAGTAAACCCGACGACAGGAGAAGTTTATGAGAAACTGCGCTCAAAATGTGCCGGTCTCACTAGCATTGTTCCTAAGGTCACACTGCTGTCGGACGGAAGGGTGTTGGTGGTTGGCGGGGATAACAGCTCAAGGGCCTTGGCCAGCGCCGAGTTGTGCGATCCAGCTTGCAGGGACGTGGACGGCAGCCAGTCCGCTCAACACCGCGCGCTACCACCATACGGCAACGCGAGCCTCCAGAATGGATTTCTTATCTCTTGGCTTCCAATCCATAAATTTAACTTCATGAGAATATTTCGACGTTCAAGAATTGCCTTAAGTAAGGCTGTGAAGTCATCCTGGCTTTTGTGTGTTTTCCCGGCAGGCATCATCTTTTTAAGTGCCGGCATGGTTCGGGCCCAATTGATTGATGTTCATTTTAATAACGACAGCTACGGAGAGAGTCATGGGGGACCCATTACTGGTCCAGACATGTCCGGGGCGGCGGTTCTGGGCGCGGCAGGTGACCAGTGGAATAACATAGGTGTCACCAACGGCACTGGAATTTCTTTCATTTACGCCAATGGCAGCAACTCGCCGGCTACGATCACATTCACATCCGGGGGTGGATATGATGTCTACGCTTTTGGCGGTTCTACTCCTTTTGCCGGCACTCCCTACGATGCTCTGATGGAGGATTATCTCTTTAATGGTGGCACGCCACGAACAATTACGCTCTCGGGTCTCGCTGCAAACTCGATCTATAACCTGGTTCTCTATAATGCCGCGGATGTTCCTGCAGCAGGCCGTACCACCTATTTTACGGTCAATAGCAGCACCCAGACCAGCACGTGGAACGGCTCGAGCAGCAATTTAATCGCCGGCATCGATTATGTGGAGTTCCCGTCGGCCTTGTCGGACGCTTCGGGAAACATGGTTATTACCTGGACTGGAAACGGCAGTTTGGAAGGCGATGTGAATGGGTTTCAAATCCAATTCGTCCAGGGGCCGCCTACGATCGTGACGAACACCGCCGATAACGGCCCGGGTTCTCTGCGACAACTGATTAACGAGGCCGCCAAGGGAGAAACGATCACGTTTGCGCCGGGCCTGGCCGGAACGATTGCTCTGACGAGCGGACCGATTATGATAGGCAATTCGGTGAATATCATCGGCCCGGGGCCGAAGGTAATGTTCCTCACGAGTTCGAATGTGGGTACGTCTCTGGAATTGACTGGGGGGAACTTCTTTCTATCAGGCCTCACGATTACTCAGGCTGGAGGGTACGACTATTCAGGTGTACCTGCCGTCGAAAACAGCGCGAACCTGACCGTGAGCAACTGCGAATTCGTTGCCAACGGGGGACCTGGAATTCAAGACAACAACCATCTGGTTATCTTGAATTCCTCTTTTTGGGACAACGACGGGGGCGGCCTGACCATCGGTTCAAGTGCCACGGCGTCGCTAACAAATTGCACGTTCTTCTACAACGACAGCATCTACTCCGGTGGCGCCATCAGCAACCGGGGACAACTCATTCTGATTTCCTGCACCTTATGGGGCAACGATGCGACGGAGGAGTCTGACACGGGCGGAGGTGTCTATTCGACCGGCACGGCGATTGTGGGTAATTGCGCTATTGCGGGGAACTATGCAAATGCTGGCGAGCAGGATGTCGCCGGGAACTACGTTTCGCTCGGATTCAACTTTATCGGTGTGACGAACGGCAGCACGGGCTTCACCAATGGCGTCAATTCCGATCAGGCCGGCACCAGCGCAACGCCGATCAATCCGGATTTCTCCTATCCGTTTGGATATTACGGCGGCCAGACAATGAATTCATTGCCAGCAATCGGCAGCCCGCTGATTGATCGGGGCAATAGCTTCGGTGCGACCACCGACCAGCGCGGGTTTGCGCGGACACTCGACTTCCCGCAGATTGCGAACGCCTCCGGCGGAGATGGCACTGATATCGGCGCGGTGGAATACGGCTCAAGCATCCCGTGCAGCGATTGCGTCACGCAGGTGACAGTCGACGCGAGCCAAACGTTGCGGCCGGCGGACGGGCGCTGGTTCGGAGCTAACACGGCCGTTTGGGAAGACACTTTTGATTCGGCAGACAGCATGTCACTCTTGGACGAGATGGGTATCACTACGCTGCGGTATCCGGGCGGATCATTCGCGGATGAGTATCACTGGGAATCCAATTACATCGTTGGCAGCAGTTATGAAGGTTGGCCCACCGCGTTCACCAATTTTGTGCAGATCGCCACCAATCTCGCGGATGTTAATGTATTCATCACGGTGAATTACGGCACCGGCACAACCAATGAAGCCGCCGACTGGGTGCGCAGCGCCAATATCACCAACCAATGTGGATTCAAATACTGGGAGGTGGGCAACGAGAATTATTTTGACAACGAAGTGGACCAGAACACGAATCCGCCTTATCAGGCGCACGATCCGTGGACTTACGCGATGCGCTTCTGCAGTTATTACACAGCGATGAAAGCGGTTGATCCGACGATCAAGATCGGAGCTACGGTCACGCCAGGCGAAGATTACTACAGCGGCGGCTCATCCTCTGTGGTGAATCCGCGCACCGGGCTGACTCACAGCGGCTGGACGCCTGTGCTGCTGAACACGTTGAGAACCAATGGCATTACGCCGGATTTCCTCATCCACCATTTCTATCCGGAGTACGAGGTGGAGAGCGACCCCGAGTTGCTGCAGGTAACCGGCAACTGGGAGTTTGACGCGACGGAATTGCGGCAGGAGATCAGCGATTACTTTGGTCCGGGTGGGACAAACATCGAGCTGCTCTGCACGGAAAACAATTCTGAGTCCCAGAATCAGGGGAAGCAGTCCACCAGCCTGGTCAACGGCGTGTATCTGGCGGACAGCCTGGGGCAACTCATGCAAACCGAGTTCAGCTCCTATCTCTGGTGGATTTTTGAAGAAGGCGCAGACACCTCGGGTAATTTCAGCTCATCACTGTATGGCTGGCGGACTTACGGCGATTACGGCCTGGCGCTGAATATCAACACCCGTTACCCGACTTTTTATGCCATGAAGCTCATGCACGATTTTGTCCAGCCCGGCGATACCATCCTCGACACGGGCCCGGGATATCCCTTCCTCGACGTCTTTGCCGCAACGAAAACCAACGGCACGCTCTCCGTGTTGTTCATCAACAAAGACCGCACGAACACTTACAGCCGGCAAATCACGCTCAACAATTGTTCGCCCAACGCCGCCGTGACCGTGCGTTCGTACGGGATGACGCAGGACAACGCGGCGGAAACGAACGCGCCCCTGGCCATGCAGGACATTGCCACCAACCAGATGACAGTTGCGGGCGGCGGCTTTACCTATGCCTTTCCGCCGTATTCGATGACACTTTTCACCTTGGTCCCGACCGGACCGGTGCTGACCGCGTCGGCAACTGCGAGCAACACGGTAAAGATTTCCTGGCCATGGCCCTCCACTGGATGGAATCTCGAGCAAAACGCCGACCTCACTACGACAAATTGGACAATGCCTCCGGAGATGATTCAGAACGACGGCACGAACAATTTCATTACCATCACACTGCCGGCGGGTACCATCTTCTTCCGGCTGGAGCATCCATGACACTAACTCATCATTAAACCCGGTCGTGGGCGTAACAATCGAGGGGGTGACCGTCTTTTTGAATCGTTTGAGGTATGCCATAGGGGCAAAAGTCGGCCAACCCTCCCCCACTATTTTGCTTAACTCGACTATACAAAGAAGTTTTTCGAATCTCTATTGAACTTTTACCGCACGGACCTTTTCGCGCGGTCGTCGTGGCCGCACTGCGCCATGAGCGCCGTGAGCGGTATGTTGTTACTAAATCAAAACCATCTATTTTATTATGATGGCGGAAGGGGAGGGATTCGGACGACTTTTGGAAGTTTTTTCAATTTCCATTACTCCGCGACCACCACCTCACTACCAGAGGCGAACAGCCTCATAACTAACGAACGCCAAAAGAATCAGGCATTTCTGCACTTCTGTCAAGCACCAGCGATTACGCATCCGATACCAATCAACTACTCACCAATTACACATTTACCGCCCGTTCACTGGCACTTTCACTGGCACTTTCACTGGCACTTTTTTGATCGTTTTTTGGTCGCATTTCGCGGTGGTGGGGTGGGTTCTCAACCTCCGTTTACATTTTCAATTGGACGGCATCTGCCGATGCGATTTTCCGTTGTGTTCATCCCGGCTGCACCCGCGCCTCTGGTTGCTCCGCGCAACCTCGCGCCGGCGGTCGCAACATCTTTGCGCCCGCCGTCACTCAGTTGCTGATGCTCCGCCGCCCGCCGGCGCGGGCACAGTCGGGTGCGTTTTGTCAGGAGCGGTCCTGCTCTCTCCGGGCGGTGAAGAGAGCAGTCCCGCTCCTTCAGAACAAAACGCAAAACATGAACGCAACCGAAAACCTCATCTCGACAGAATGCCCCGCAACCGCTCCGCAGCCCATCAATCAAATCATCAAGCCGATAAAATTCCCGGCTCAACCGCAGGAATGGAAAATTGTTTCGCTGCGGGAATGTCCTACACCCGACACCATGCAACATTGTGAAACACCGGACCAGGCAGCCGCCTATTGGAATACGCATATCGCCAGTCATCCTTACTTCAATTCTGAATGTGAATGTTTGGTGGTTTTTATACTCAACACACGTCGGCGCATCAAAGGGCACTATTTGGTGTCCATTGGGACGATGGATACAATTCTCTGCCATCCCCGTGAAGTATTTCGTTTAGCAATAATGGCAAGCGCATCCGCTATCATCATCGCGCACAATCATCCGAGCGGTGAATCAACTCCGTCGGAAGCGGACATTAAAATTACCCGTGACCTCATTCGAGCCGGTCAACTTCTCAAAATCGAAGTCCTCGACCACATCGTAATCGGAAATCCAAATCATTCTAGTCTTCGCAGTTTGGGCTATTTTTATAGCTAACCGATCTCGGTTTCCAAGAAATCGGGGGGCATTTTTTCCACCATGTATCAATCCTCAAAAATTATTTGAGGGACACCCAATGGTTTCGCCTTCAAAGTTCTTTGCGGATGGATTTCAATTCGCGCCGACGTTTCGCAGTGGTCTTTGGATACGCCATCTTAAATTCATTAAGTGTATCAAGAACAATGCGGGAAACAATCAGTCGGGCATTCTCCTTGTCATCAGCGGGGACGACATACCAGGGCGCGTGCGCGGTGCTGGTCGTAGTCAAGCAATCTTCATAAGCCTTCATGTAATGCTTCCAGTATTTCCGCTCGTGAATGTCGGCGAGGCTGAATTTCCAGTTCTTGTCCGGTTCATCAATGCGTTCGAGGAATCGTTTTCGTTGTTCCTCTTTCGACAGATGCAGAAAAAATTTGATGACCTTGGTGCCATTGCGTTGGAGATGCTCCTCCGAATCCGTGATGGACCGATACCGTTCCTTCCAGATGGTTTTCTCGTCGCGCAATTCGTCCGAAAGTCCCTGACTGCGGAGAATCTCTGGATGCACCCGGACGACCAGCACTTCCTCGTAATATGAACGATTGAAGATGCCGATCCGCCCGCGTTCCGGCAGATGGCGGTTTGTGCGCCAGAGAAAATCATGTTCCAATTCATCGGCGGTCGGCTGTTTGAAACTGAAAACCTCGCAGCCTTGCGGATTGACCCCGGACATGACGTGCCGGATGGCCCCGTCCTTGCCGGCTGCGTCCATCCCCTGAAAAATCAGCAGCAACGCATAGCGGTTGGAGGCGTAGTGAAGTTGTTGCAATGAACTCAACGCCTCAACGTGTGCTTCCAGGAGTTTTTGATACAGTTTCTTCGACTTGCAAAACGCCTTCACATTCGTCGGCCATTTTTTGAGTTTGACCTTGGCTCCCGGTCGCACCCGGAAATCCTTTGATTTTATTTTCATCTTTATTCTTTCAGCAAGTTCAGCCGTGTTGTTTGAGCCGCTTATTTTGTGGCTTCCACTTCGGGAGACTTTTGCTTCGCCCGATCCGATTCCTCAACGGCACGAACATCCTCGCGCCCCAATTGCTCGTAAAATTCATGGACACGCTTAACGAGCTGCGGCGACGCCCCAACCGCAGGTTTTCCATTCGTTTCAGATTTCGTTTCTACTTTGGCATCAGGCTTCGGCTCAACTTTGTCGGTTGGCTTGGCGTCATTTTTAATGTCTAGTTTCGGCTCTGCTTTGACTTCGGACGGCGACACAGCTTTGGCTTCGGGTTGAGGTTCCGCAGATTTGGTTTCAGGTTTAGATTCGACCTTCGCTGCTGGCGGCGGCTCAATCTTGGCCTCTGGTTTTGAATTGGTGTCAGGTTTAAGTTCAGCTTTAATTTCCGGCTGTGATTCGGCTTTAGCCGCTGGTTTAGTTTCAGCTTTTGGTTCAACCTTGGCTTGAGTTTCGCGAATCTCCTGTTCGGCCTTGTCCCAGTTTTGCGCCGATTGACCGTCCCGGTGACCCTGGTGCTCGTAGAGTTCGTAGGCCCGTGCCGCGATCTGCGGCGTCAAATCAGTCGCCGTCTTGGCCTTGGTTTCAGGTGTGGAGTTCACGTCAGGTTCGGTTTCAGTTTTAGGCTTCGCTTCAGAAGAAGCATCCGATGCCGGTGCAATTTTTTCTTCGGGTTTAGCCTCGGCCTTGGGATCAGCTTTCGTTTCGACTTTGGCGTCTGGCTGCGGCGCGGCTTTCGTTTCCGTTTGAGCATCAGCTTTGACTTCGGACTTAATTCCAGTTTTGGCCACAGCTTTAACCGGATCAAAAATCCGATACGCGAGCAGTTTGATGCGGTCGTTCACGAGGAACCACAGCAACGCATAACCCCACACGAACCCGGCCCAACCCCAGCCCAGCGGCGTCATGAACAATCCATACACCGCGATCAATGTCGCGATGATTTGCGTGCCGAGCACGGCCATCCATAAAATCTTTGCAGGACGGATGGACCAGAACGGCCCGCGCGTGCGCGTCAGGAAAATTGTCAAATGTCCCGCCACAGACAGTTTCAAATACATCAGCGTCTGAATGTGCGGGCGGTCTAAGTGAAACACGCGCTCACCGAGATAAAATAATCCAAAGGCCGACACCACCCCGATGACGCCAAGCACCGTGGAGATGCCAAGCACCATGCGCATGTTCCACGACTCAGGCTTATCTTTGTAGTGAACATTGTCATACGCAATGGACAGAATCGCGCCGTCGTTAAGCAACGCCAGCATCACAATCATTACCGCCGTCAACGGATAAAAATTAAAAACCAGAATTGCCAGTGTCATGAACAGCAGCACGCGCAGCGTCTCCGCGATGCGATAAATCGCGTAACTGTTCATCCGCTGGAAAATCCGCCGGCTCTCCTTGATCGCATCAATAATCACCGACAGGCCGGGCGTGAGCAGCACGATGGCCGCCGCTGCGCGCGCCGCGTCCGTCGCACTCGAAACGGCGATCCCGCAGTCCGCTTTCTTAAGCGCAGGCGCGTCATTTACACCGTCGCCCGTCATGCCGACGATGTGGTTGCGTTTTTGCAGAACATCCACGATATGAAATTTATGTTCGGGAAACACCTCGGCGAAACCGTCCGCTTTCTCGATGGACTCGATCACCTCCGCCGACTCTTGTTTTTTTGAGTCGCCCAGCGTTTTGGCATCGAGAATATTCGTGCCCATTCCCAAAGTCTTCGCCGTCTCCTTGGCAATCGCCAGTGCATCACCCGTCACCATCTTGATCTTGACGCCCATTGTCAGCGCGGTCGCAATCGTAGCCTTTGCATCTTCGCGCGGCGGATCGAACATGGGCAACACGCCGAGAAATTGCCACGACCCGTCACCCTCGGCCCGCGCCACGCCCAGTGAACGAAAACCGCGCGCGGCAAAATCATTGACCGCTTTTTCCGCCGCCGTCTTCACTGAACCGACATTGGCCGACAATGCCAAAATCACCTGTGGCGCGCCCTTCGTCACCTTGAACGTCTTTCCGTCTTTGCCCTTGACGGTCGCCTCGGTGCGTTTATGCACCGGATCAAATGGCAGGAAATGGACAACCTGATATTCTTTCAGCGTGTCTTTATTTTTCAGGCCGCCCAAAACGGCCAGATCAATCGTGTCGTTGTTCTCGGCGCGCGATGCCAGCGCGGCGGATAAAATAATTTGCTCGGCGGGAATGTTGTTCACGCTGAACGGATCGCCCAGCGTCAGCTTATTCTGCGTCAACGTGCCGGTCTTATCCGCGCACAATACGTCCACGCCCGCCAGTTCTTCAATCGCCACCAACCGGCTAACAATCGCCTGTTTTTTCGCGAGCAATCGCGCACCGACCGCCATCGTCACCGACAACACCGTTGGCATCGCCACGGGAATCGCAGCCACGGTCAGAACCAGGGCGAACTGCAACGTCGTGAGAATTGGGTCACCCCGATAAATTGCGAAACCGATTATCACCGCCACCAGCGCCACCGCTAGGATGATCAGGTAATTGCCAATCTTCAAAACCGCTTTCTGAAAATGACTGACCGTGAGCGCCTCCTGCACCAATTGCGCCGTCTTGCCGAAATAAGTTTTCCCGCCCGTCGCATACACCAGCGCGCCGATTTCGCCGCGCCGGATGATCGAACCGGAAAAAACGGCGTCACCCGGTTTGCGCGAGGCGGGCAAAGATTCGCCGGTCAGCGCGGATTGATCCACCGACACCTCGTCGCCCGCCAGCAAACGCGCGTCCGCCGGCACCACATCGCCCAGCCGCAGTCGGATGACGTCGCCCGGCACCAGTTCGCGCGCCGCCGGGTTGATCCATTTGCCGTCGCGGATCACGCGCGCCTTGATCGCCAGCTTGGCTTTCAACGCGGCGATTTCATTGCCCGCCTGGCGTTCTTCCCAGAAGGCGACCACCGCATTGGTCACCAGCAACAGAAGAATGATGAAAAAATCCGGCCAGTGCCGGACCACGCCCGACAAAATTACCGCGATCTCGATCATCCACGGAATCGGCCCCCAAAAATAGCCAAGAAATTTCAGCAGGAGGTTTGTCTTCTTCTCGACAAGCTCATTCGGACCATATTGCGTGAGTCGTTTCTGCGCCTCGACTTGCGTGAGACCGTCCGGCGACGACTCCAATTTTTTCTCCACCTCCGCCAGCGGCAGCGTTTTCAAATCATCTTTCGGATCGGGTTTGACATCCGGCTTGGCATCAGCCTTCGCGCCCGGTTTGGATGCGGGTGCTGTCGGCTTCGCGTCAGTCTTGGGATCGGTAGCGTTGGGCTTCGATTCTGCGGATACACTCGGTTTTGGTTCGGGAGCCTTGGGCTGGTCGACATTGGTTTTCATGATGTGTGTCCTTTCACGGTTTTGAATTTTCGAGAACGGGCGTGTTACGCGTTGTTTCCGGCGAGTCGGCGGCTGCTCCTGGTGGCAGGTGTTCCGGCAGGTCAAGGCGGGCCACGCCAATCCGGTTGTCGGCCATCCCGTAATAAATGTCGAAGCGGTCGGGCGTTCCGAGATCGTCGCGCCGGTCGATGCCGGTGGGAAACACGACGTTGGCGATGGTCCCGTGGCGTTCCTGCGGCAACTCTGGCGTCAACACTGGTTCCGCCGAACGATAGCGAATCGTGCGCGGATGCTCCTTTGAAAGCACCATCACCCCGGCCGAGTAGCATAGCTGGCGTCCGTCGTTGCCCGCTTCCGCCATTTTGCTTACGCCGTGGTAAAGGATCAGCCAGCCGTGTTTAGTTAGTATGGGCGGAGTGCCGCCGCCGATTTTCAACTTTTCCCAGGGCGACACCGGAGTTGCCAGCCGATGATGCGAGTTGAACAGGCCGGGACGATGTGGTGCGAGTCCCTTCGGTGGCATCGGACAATAGGAAATCCAGATGCTTTCATGTTCGCGATCCACAATCCGAGATTCGGCTTGGCAGGCGGTTTCCTCGGGGCGGGTGCCGGGAAAAAGCGGACGGTGGAGAAGAGCCAACTGCATCTTCCCGGCGTGATTGGGAATGGCGACGGGGAAAATACTGGCGTCCTTGTTGTCCACATGGACGAAATCAATGCCTTGAAAGGGTTCAAAGATCGCCAGCCCGATCCGCTCCCAGTGGAACAAATCCTCCGACATCGCCAGAGCAATACGGGGTCCACTCGGCGAGAGTGCCGTGTAAGTCATGACGTAATGCTCAAGCGGTTCGACGAAGGTGACGCGGGCATCTTCGCAGCCGCCACTACCGTCAGACCGCCGCTCATAATCAACTTTCGGCTCAAGCGCAATGCCGAGACGTTCGACTCCGCATGGATCGCCGGCTTCGTTGAATTTTACGCGGGCAATGCCGATGCGTGAATAGTTGCCTTTGGCGACGAGCCTCGGAAAAAGGTAAAGCTTGCCATCAGGGCCGCGAGTGGCCGCCGGATTCAGGACGCCTTCAATCTCCTGCGGATTGCCCGGCTCCGGCTCCATCAACATTCCCAGGCGCTGTAATTGAAAGCCACTCATCCGGTCTTCTCCTCGCGAGGTTTTGTGGTTTGAACGCCACCCAGACAAGCGACGATGGCTTCAATCACCCGTTTCGACTCGTTGGGATCTCTGACCCGGATGGAAAGAACACCCGCTTCTTTCGCCGGATAGTCGTTCCCGCCCGGAAACAACGCATCGCCGATAAAAATCATCTCATCAATGGCAATGCCAAGGATGTCCCGGAGTTTCCGTATCCCGTAGGCCTTATCAATGCCCGGCTTGGTGACGTCAACGGAGGTCGTGCCACCCAAGCGCACGGAAAACTCGGGGATCAGTTTATCTAGTAGTGCCTTGATCTTCTTCCGCTTGCTGAAATCAGGATCCCATTTTTTCTTTTCTTCGATGGGCGCCTGCTGCCCTAATGCGGAAAACGTAATCTGGCTTCCCCGGTCTTCAATGGTTTCTCCCCAGGCCTTTTCGACTTTGAAACCCGCTGCTTCAAGTGCCTGCTTTAGCGAACTGATAATTTTCTTTTTTTCATCTGCGGTGAAATCTTCCGAGTAGATCTTTTTCCAATCCCCTGCGTATTGGTAGAACTTTGTCCCACAGGTGGGAAGCAGAGACAGGTTCTTCAGGCGTTCGTCATGGGGAAGATTGGAGAGCACTTGTTTCTCAAACTGCGGCCAGTCGCCGCCGGAAATCACGGCCACCTTCACAATATCCAGCAACGCGGCAAGCAGTGTGGCCATTTCGGCATCGAGCGATGCTTTGCTTTCGGCAAGCGTGCCATCCAGATCGAATACAATAAGTTTCTTCATGGGTTAGTTGCCTTCCGGTAGTGAAATTTCCAACAAGCTGATGGCACCACGCGGTCGGCACAAACACGCTCCAACCACGGCGGGCAAGAGCAGCACATCCCCCTTGCCGATGGCGTGATTGGCGCCGTCGTGCTCCACCTGACCGTTGCCGGCGAGGCACACCAGCACCTGCGGAGTTCTTTCGGCACCGACTCCAAATGGCGATTCTGCGCCGAACCGCCACAACCCGAAATGTTCACAATCAAAGAGCCGCTCTCGCAACACCGGCTTCACCTCATCCACCATTGGCACCACCGGACCAATTGCCCCTTGCGCAACATCAATGCAGGCCATCGCCTGATCCACTTGCAGCGGTCGAGGCTGGCCGGTCTTGACATCAACGTGGTTCCAGTCGTAAAGGCGAAACGTCACGTCACTGTTTTCCTGCACTTCAAAAACCACCACGTCGCCCAGCGAATGAACGGTTCCGGCCGGAATGAAAATTCCGTCGCCGATCTTCGGAGTGAAGGAGGCGAGCTGGTCCGCCACCGTTCCCACGGTTCCATTTGCGAGCGCCTGTCGCAGAGTGTCAGCCGTGGTGACAGGCTTGAGGCCAGCGTAAATGCGGCTTTTTGCCCCCGCCTCCAGCACCACCCAGGCTTCGGTCTTTCCGGTCTCGCCTGCCGGGATATATTGGGTCTGCTGATCTGATGGATGAACCTGAACCGAGAGCGTGTCGCGCACGTCGAGGAATTTCAGCAGCAGCGGGAACCGGCGAAAACGCCCGGCCAGTTTTCCCAACATCTGCTCCGGCCACTGATGGAGCAATTGTCCGATACTCCGTCCCTTGAGTGGTCCATCGGCAACGCGGCTCGGATGGTCCTCGCGGTCACTCAACAGCCAGGCTTCGCCGATGGGACCATCGCCGGGCAGCGGAGCAGAGAGCAGATTGGCCAAACGCCGACCACCCCAGAGCCGATACTGATAGATCGGCTCAAATCGAAGCGGATACATAGATATTTCATCCTTGGCATGTCTTCTTGCTGTCATGCTCATGTTCTTTCCATCGCAGCAGTGTATTCACCCCGGCGCGCGGCGCGGTCGCATCGGGCACGTTGAAGCAGAGCTTGTTGCGCCGCTTTCACGTTGGACTCCTTGCCTTGCCAAATCTCCAAGGCCGGTTGTTGAATGGCGCGGGCAAACGAAAATGATAGCGCCCAGGGCAGTCGCAACTTGAATCGAAGATTCATGGTATTCAAACGGGCTGAAGCCAGTTCACCAGATTGGCCGCCGGACAAAAATGCAATTCCCGGAACTGCTGCGGGGACGGTTCGCCATAGACTCTTCACCGTGATGTTGGCCACTTCGTCCACGGATGCTTGCGTGGGGCAGGTCAATCCCGGCAGCACCATGTTGGGTTTCAATATCATGCCTTCCAGCAGCACGCGCTGGGAATTCAGTTGGTTGAAAACGGTTCGCAGGACTTCCTCCGTCGCCGCGCGGCACCGCTCCAGAGTATGATCGCCGTCCATGAGCACTTCCGGCTCGACGACGGGAACCAGGCCGGTTTCCTGGCATAACGCGGCGTAGCGGGCCAGCGCGTGTGCGTTGGCTTCGATGCAACTGCGGCTTGGAATGCCCTCGCCGATGGCAATCACCGCGCGCCACTTGGCGAAACGCGCGCCCATTTGAAAGTATTCCTTGAGCCGGTCGCGTAATCCGTCCAGACCTTCGGTGATTTTCTCGCCGGGATGAGCGGCCAGGTTCTTGGCTCCGGCATCTACTTTGATGCCGGGAATAATTCCCGCATCGGTTAGGACTTTGAGAAACGGAGTGCCGTCTTTCTTCTGCTGGCGGATTGTCTCGTCGTAAAGGATTGCGCCACTGATGCACTCGCCAAGACCGGGCGCGGTCACAATCATCTCCCGATACCCGCGCCGGGTTTCCACCGTTTGCGTAATGTTGAGCTTTGCGAATCGTTTGTTACAGGTCGGATTGCTTTCATCCATCGCCAGCAGCCCTTTGTCGTCGGCAACAAGTTTGCTGGCAGTATCTATTAACAGTTGCGTGTTCATGTGGGTAATTGGCTGCTCGCCAAATATATTCAGCCGGCGATTGGCACCATTGGCTGCGGATGCCCATGAAACGGCCAGCGCAAATCACCGGTCATCAAATAGACCGCCATGGCCACAAGCATCACAATCACGCAAAACCAAATCCGCCAATCCCGATGCGCGCGTCTCCAATAAGGCGGATGGCCTTGGTTAATCGGGCCGCCATTCGGATCTCCGTGTGACTTGTGATCGTGCTTTAATTCATTCATATTTCCAGTGCGGATCAGGGACTGACCGGAGTTCCCTCCTTGAGCCAGCGCAGCGCGTCCTCGTGCTGCGATTCCGAAAAGTGTTTGACCTGCACATGCACAAGATGGGCGGCGATTTTGGGCAATTCCCCCAGAAGTTTGCTGTCGGTGACCATCGCCAGTCGGACAATCTTCTGGTGATGGCTTTTGATGAATTGCATGTGAGCGAGAAACGCTTCGAGATTCGCCCAGCCGGGAAATGCTTTGGCGCGGATCATCAAGCCCGATAGTTTTCCATGTTCCGCGATATACGGATCAATCTCGCGAACCAAGCCCTCAAAGTCGGTCGCTTCGAGCGGCGCGCCGGGTTCGAGAATGAGTATCCCTTCCGGCAAAAGCAGTTGGTGTTTAAGCATGGGTCGTCCTCCTGTTTTGTTTCCTTTCGCGACAGATTCGTTCAACCACCCTCGCGCCCCGGCGATGTCAGTGTGGTCGAAGTATCGGATGGTCGCTTTCGTGAACGGCTTGAAAAGCACCGCCATGCCGTGCTGCCACTTCTTGTCACCGACCATCGCGAGTTGCTCAATGTCGGCAAAATGTTTGATGTCAAATTTGATGTCTTCCCACGCCGCGCCTGCATCCCAGCCGGTGAAACCGTTCATATTGAACAGCACACGCAATTTTCCGTGTTGCCGGAGCAGTCGCTCGAATTCGGACACAAAATTGGGGTAATCTGTTTTAACCACCTTCCCGCTGATGTTCACGACGAGTATCTTGCCGTCGTTTTCTTCATTGAGTTGAATTGGCATTTTAGACCCCTTTGGTTCGTGTCACGCTGTTATGCTTTCCATTTTTGCTCCCGATGATCCGGCGCAACTTTAGTTCCGGCACGCGTGACTTTTCCGTCAGCGGTTTCCCGTTCTGTGTTTCGCCCTGACCCCATTTCCAGTTGCGGATTTCCGGCAAGTCCTGGCCGTGCTTGTCAATGTAGCGTTTGTGCTCAATGAGCTTGTCCCGCATCTGCTGTTTCAGGTAAGTGCCCTTGGAGCCTAAATTCGGCACCCGATCCACCACGTCTTGCACGAGATGAAAGCGATCAAGGTCGTTTTGCACGCGCATATCGAAGGCGGTCGTGATCGTGCCCTCTTCCTTGTAGCCTCGGACGTGGAGGTTGCGGTTGGTGCGGCGGTAGGTCAACCGGTGGACCAGCCACGGGTATCCATGAAAGCCAAAAACAATGTGTTTGTCTTTCGTGAACAGCGAATCGTAATCCGCTTCGCTCAACCCGTGCGGGTGTTCGCTCGCAGATTGCAACTTCATCAGGTCAACAACATTGATCACCCGGATTTTCAGTTCGGGCAAATGCGCGCGCAAAATGGAAACAGCGGCCAAAATTTCCAGCGTGGGCGTGTCGCCGCAGCAGGCCATCACCACGTCCGGCTCACTGCCTTGATCGTTGCTTGCCCATTGCCAGATGCCGATGCCTTCAGTGCAATGCACGACGGCGGCGTCCATGGTCAGCCATTGAGGGAGAGCGTGTTTGCCGGCAACGACGACGTTGACGTAATGCCGGCTTCGCAGACAATGATCGAAAACGGAGAGCAGACAGTTCGCGTCCGGCGGCAGATAAACGCGCACGATGTCAGCCTTCTTGTTGATGACGTGATCCATGAAGCCGGGGTCTTGGTGCGTGAAGCCGTTGTGATCCTGCTGCCAGACGTGCGAGGCGAGCAGATAATTCAGCGACGCAATTTTCCGCCGCCACGGAAGTTCCAACGTGACCTTCAGCCATTTGGCGTGCTGACTGAACATCGAATCCACGATGCGGATGAAGGCTTCGTAGCTGTTGAACAATCCGTGCCGCCCCGTGAGCAAATAACCTTCGAGCCAACCTTCGCACTGATGCTCGCTCAACATCGAGTCCAGCACGCGACCGGCGGGCGCGAGAAATTCATCATTCTTTACTTCGCGTGCGTCCCACTGACGATTGGTGACTTCAAAAACTGCGCCCAAAAGATTTGAGAGTGTTTCGTCAGGACCGAAGACGCGGAAATTATTTTGATTCAACTTCGCCACGTCCCGCAGAAAATTTCCAAGCACCATTGTATCTTGGCCGTCCACTGCGCCGGGCGACGGCACAGTCACAGCATGGTCGTGAAAATCGGGCATCCGCAAGTCGCGCAGCAAAATTCCGCCATTGGCATGGGGATTAGCGCCCATCCGCCGGTTGCCTTTCGGCGCAAGTTCTGCCAAGTCCGAATTAAGCCGGCCATTCTTATCGAATAGTTCTTCGGCCTTGTAACTTTTCATCCATTTTTCGAGCTGCTTGACATGATCGGGATGCGCGGAATCCACCAAGAGCGGAACTTGGTGCGCCCGGAACGTGCCTTCCACTTTCAGGCCATCCACTTCCTTCGGCCCCGTCCAGCCTTTCGGCGACTTGAGGACAATCATCGGCCAGCGCGGACGCGTGGTGTCTTTTTTGTTCCGCGCATTCGTTTGAATTCGCCGAATGTCCTCAATGACCTTTTCCAAGGTCGTGGCCATGAGTTCGTGCATCTTTCCCGGCTCGTCGCCTTCCACAAAGTAAGGCGTCCAACCGCAGCCGCGAAAAAAATGTTCCAATTCGTCCGGCTCAATGCGCGCCAAGACGGTCGGGTTGGAAATTTTGTAGCCATTCAAATGCAGAATTGGCAGCACCGCGCCGTCAGTGATTGGATCAAGAAATTTATTAGACTGCCACGCGGTCGCCAGCGGGCCGGTTTCTGCTTCGCCGTCGCCGACGACGCACGCGACGATCAAATCAGGATTGTCAAACGCCGCGCCAAAAGCGTGCGACAGCGAATAGCCCAGTTCGCCGCCTTCGTGAATCGAACCTGGAGTCGTCGGCGCCACATGGCTGGAAATTCCACCGGGAAAAGAAAATTGCGTGAATAATTTTTTCAGCCCGGCTTCGTCCTGCGTGACGTTTGGATAAACTTCACTCCAAGTGCCTTCGAGATAAACATTGCCCACAATCGCCGGGCCGCCGTGACCGGGACCGGCGACGTAGAACATATCCAAGTCATACTTTTTGATGACCCGGTTCAGATGGACATAAATAAAATTCTGCCCCGGCGTTGTGCCCCAATGCCCGACCACGAGCGGCTTCACGTCCGAAAGTTTTAACGGGCGTTTCAGCAGTGGATTGTCGTAGAGATAAATCTGGCCAACCGAGAGATAATTGGCCGCGCGCCAATAGGCATTCATTTTGTGGAGCAGTTCTGGAGTTAGGGTGTTTGTTTTCATGGTCAAAATCTTTTGTGTCCGGATGTTTCAATTTTTGCATTGATCCATTGTGAAAACTGTATCGTTTGGACGCGGAGAAATGAATGGGGTGAACACCCCATAAAATTAAAACCTGCGGAATTCCAAGTCGCTTTCTCCTCGCGATTTATGTGATCTTGAAACGACGGAAGACCGAACCCTTCACCAAATCTAAAACGAAGACGAAGGCGATTGCACCAGCCAGCACGCTACCCAATACCCAGAACGGTAGTGGCATCATCAGCCAGCCGCATCCGGCCAGTGTCAATGCGATCACCAGATCGGCGACTGACGATAAGGCAAGCCAGCGGCTGGGATGAGGGGATGACCAAATTCGCCCACGGGCGCGCACGGCGTAGGTGGTTGCCTGGTTTCCGCATACGAGGGTGAAAAACGCCAACGTCTGCAAGGTTGCAATACCCAGCCCCATACGGAAATGTCCGATCACAAGAATGCCGACGCAGAACACCAGTTCGGAAACCCCCATAAAGATGCCCGCAATCGTCAGGTTGCCGATGCGCCAGCTATTGGACAGCAAGGAGGGTCGGACATTGTCGGTGGTCAACGACATGCCGAGCACGTCACCCACCATCATCACGAGGATCATCAGTATGGGAGTCAAGATCGCGTGCCCCGTCATGACGAGACCGATGCAAAGGAACAGCACTTGCACGATTTTCTTGGTAACGGAATTCAGCGTGTAGGTCAAAATACGCTGGAACGTGATGCGCCCTTCCTTGACGGCGGCAACGATGCCGGTGAGTCCGGGATTGGTGAGCACCATCCCGGCAGCGGACTTGGCGACATCGGTCGCCGTTGACACCGCGATTCCCATTTGCGCCTGGCGCAGCGCCGGCGCGTCGTTGGCACCGTCACCGCACATGCCAACGATGTTGCCCGTCTGTTGAAACGCTTTCACCAGTTTGAATTTGTCTTCGGGCAGCACACCGGCAAACACGGCGAAATCTTCTGGACGAACTTTGTCTGGCATCGGTCCGGGCGGACACACCGCCCCATCAAGACCGACAGCATGGGCGACAATTGCCGCCGTCGCTGGAGCATCACCCGTCACCATTACCGTGCGGATGCCGAGTGATTTCAATTCCGTGACCAGGGCGGCGGAATCTTCGCGGGCCGGGTCGCTGAGCGCAATCAATCCCAAGACCTGCATTGCCTCAGGCGGTCCCGATGCCACCGCCAGCACGCGAAAACCTTTCGCTTCCAGTTCGTTTGCCGCTGCCGTCGCAGTCGGTGAAGGAGCCGCGAGAGCGACGACTACAGCAAAAGCCCCCTTGATGATGCGCAGGGTTCCAAGGCTCGGATCAATCGCCGTCGCCTCGGACATTTTCGTCGCCGGATCAAAGGGTTTGAACTGAGATAACTTGGGTGGATTCGCAGAAACTTTCCGGGCGGCGGCAGAACGGATGGCCGCGTCCACCGGGTCTTGTCCGCCATCGGAACTGGCGAGCGCTGCCATCGTCAAGACGTGCGATTCATCAAAACCGGGCATCGGTTGGACCATCGCCACTGAAAGTTGATTGCGCGTGAGCGTCCCGGTTTTGTCGGCACACAGCACATCAATCGAAGCCGCTTCATCCACGGCTGACAGCCTTGTTGGCAAAACGCCTTGGCGTGCCAAAGCACGCGCTCCGAGGGCGCTCGCCAGTGTGAACGTGGCTGGCAACGCAACAGGAATGGAAGCCAGAACCGCCGTTAAAACCAAGGGGATGATTTCGCTCCCCGGCATCGAATCGGCCAAGGCATACGCGACCAGCATGAGAATCAAACAGCCGTTGAATACTGCGAGATTGCGCACCACGCGCAACACGGCGTGTTGTTGCGAACTGACAACATGAGCCGTGCGCACCAACTCGGCCGTGCGACCGAACTTGGTGTGAGTCCCCGTCGCCGTGACCAGAGCCACCGCCTCACCTCGCCGCACAAGCGCCCCGGCAAAAGTTTGGAAACCCGGACCCGCTTCGGTGCCGATGGACTCGCCGGTGAGCATGGATTGATCGAGGAGAACATTTCCTTCGGTCAGTCTAACGTCAGCAGCAACAACGCCACCTAGTGAAAGTTTCACGCTGTCACCCGGCACCAGGTCGGCGGCTGGGAGATTTTTCCACACCCCATCGCGGCGGACCGAGGCGGTCAGCGCCAGCCGTGATTTCAGTGCGGCGAGCGTCGCCTGGGCACGCCCTTCCTGAAAAAAGCCAAGCGCGGCGTTGAACACCAGCAGCACCGCGATGATTCCGGCTTCGACATATTTACCAAGCGCCAACTCCAGAACAATCGCCGCTTCCAGCATCCAGGGAATCGGTGCCCACAGCTTCTCAACCGCCCTTCGCGCCGGATGCGATGACGTATCGGGCATGGAATTTGGCCCCGACTTTTCCAATCGAATGCGGGCCTCATCACTGGTGAGACCATTCGGGGAATCGTTGGCCGAAGCAACAACCGCGACAGGTGCGGCAAGAGGCGGAGCAAGTGGCATAACCATTGTTTGGACAACACCGGCACCGAACCGCATCGGTGCGACGCTACTGGCTCTACTTTAAGTTCAGTGGATGGCTAACTGTTCACCAGTTCATCAATCCAGTATCCTTTGCGATTGTAATGTCCGTGCAGTTCGATTTCATAATCCCGGGTCAGCAGGGATTCCTCGGTGTATTCCGGAGACTCCTTGATGGTCTGGCGGGAAAGATTGACGAAGACTTTCCGCTCGCCCCAACTGACGCGCTCAATCCATTGCGGTGACACTAGGACTTTTTTGCCCGGCCACCAGTTGTGGGTGTCAACAACGAGGTAACGAATCGCCCACGTCTCATCATCAATGATGAAATCCTTGACGTGGCCAATCTCGCCGTCCAAGGCTTGGATGTGATGGCCGCTCACACTGTAAGTGCTGCGCAAATGGTGATCCCATGATGCTTTCTCACGCTGGATGGATTTTTTCCACTGTTCACGGTCGCGCATCGGGTAGGGATAAGGTCCCCAACTGT
Source organism: Verrucomicrobiota bacterium (assembly GCA_049516255.1). GTDB lineage: Bacteria > Verrucomicrobiota > Verrucomicrobiia > Limisphaerales > UBA11358 > UBA11358. The sequence continues at coordinate 4,889 of JBEKTH010000046.1, read as the reverse complement.
AGGGGCCACCCCAATACATCGGGTATAAATAATGCCCGTAATAGGCTTGTTCAAATTGGTGGGAGACAGGCTTGTCATTGTCCAGAGACGGACTGGCTTCAATCTGCTTTTTGGTTAAATCAACGGCGATGTTTCTTTCGTCATTATTCACGGTGCCCAGCGCATACGGAGAAATCAGCACCTGTCTGTCCGCGAGCCAGGTTCCGGTTTCTGCGACCAGATAACGGATGGTCCAGTGTTGGTCATCGAAGTAAAATTCTTTGATCTTCCCGATTTCCCCGTCGAGGCTGTCCAATTTGTAACCTTCCAGTGTTTTGACTTTGCTTAACATAATAATTCTTTCGTTTTTTTGCGTTTCGTTTTTGTTCGCTGCCGGCGTCTGGCCGACAGCGTGTTTGAGAAGTCGGGTGCGCCGCGATTAGCACGGTGCAAGAGTAAATTGCGGCGGCGGGGACAGCTTCGCTATGGGGTGTAACCCTACCGTAAACCGGTCTTGGTATATGTGTCACTCGGACAGGCGCGCAAAACCGAGCGCGCAATCATCAGTTCTTCGTTTGTGCAAATGATGCGAACCGTGACGCGGCTGGAATTTTTGGAAATTATCGCCGCAGCCTTCGCGTTGCGCGACTTGTCCAGTTCAATGCCGAGAAATTTCAGTTCTTCACAGATGCGCGCACGAACGGTTGGCGCATTTTCCCCGATGCCGCCGGCGAATACGAGCATGTCCAAGCCACCGAGCGCGGCGGCGTAAGCGCCGATCCACTTTTTCGCCTGGTAACAAAACAACGCCACGGCTTCTGCTGCGCGCACATCCGTTTTTTTATGGTTAAGCAAATCTCTCATGTCGGAACTGGTTTCCGAAATTCCGAGTAGTCCCGACTCGTGATTCACCATTTTGTAAAATTGTTGAGTGGTCATGTTTTCCGTGCGGGCGAGATAGGGCGCGAGGCCGGGGTCTAAATCACCGGAACGCGTGCTCATCACCAATCCGGCCGTCGGCGTGAAGCACATGCTCGTATCAATGCTTTTGCCGTCACGCACGGCGGCCATGCTTGCACCGTTGCCGAGATGGGCGAGGATGACGCGACCTTTTTTCGCCGATGGGTCGCCGAGGCGTGCGAGTTCTTCCATCAGATAGGAGTAGGACAAGCCGTGAAAACCATAACGCTGAATTCCCTTGGCGTCGAAACGGCGCGGAATCGGCAGCAGCTTGGCCACGCGCGGCATGGTTTGGTGAAACGCCGTGTCGAAGCAGGCTACCTGCGGCAGTTTCGGATGGCGTTGGCGAAGCACCTCAATGAGTTCAATCTCGCGCGGCAAATGATCCGGGTCGTTCGGGCTGATGCGACGTAGTTCATCCAATAGTTTTTTTGTGACAATCTCCGGCTCGGTATGTTTCATGCCGTGAACCACGCGATGTCCCACGCCTTTTACTGATTTGAAATCAATTTGCTTTTCGAGCCAGTCTATCAGGGAATTCGCCGCTGATTTGTGATCGGCAACAGTGAGTTTGAATCTTATTGGCTGTTTCTTCGTTGGTTCATTGAACGTCAGATTTGTGCCGCTCAAGCCGATGCGATCAACCTTTCCGAATAGCCCGAGCTTGAGCGGGTTGACCGTCTGATACAACACGAACTTGATGCTCGAAGAGCCGCCGTTGATTGTCAGGATGGATGGTTTTTCGTTCATCCTGCGATGTCCAATCCGAACGAGGTCAGTTTCGTGCAAGTGGATTTATAGTCCGTGTGAAGAATGCTTCTGATTCCCATACCTTCTGCGATCTGGACGAATAGCGGCGTGTTTTCGATATAAATTATCTCGCGGACTGGCGTCTGGGCAATATCCAGCGCCAGCTTGAAAATATCCGCGTCCGGTTTTCGGAGACGAACGAAGCAGGAGGAAATAAAAGCGTCCACAAACACGGCCAGCTTGAAGGTGCTGATGCGATGAGCGTTCAATTCGCGCGATTCGTTGCTGACGACAATAATCTTCAATCCGTATTTAGCTTTCAGATTGCGGACCAGTTCAATCATTTCGGCGTAAGGTTTCGACTGCGCGAACATGAAACGTCGAAACTCGGCTCGCGTGAACGGACGCTTTTCATAAAAGACCACGCGGTCTAAATATTCGTTGAAAGTAATTTTATCTTCTTCGTGAGTTTCAAAGTTCAAGCCGTGCCGCTCCTCCATCTCTGCCCAATCCAGCTTAAAATGTTTCGTCGCCCGTCGGCGGGCGTGATGATCCCAGCCGTTGGTGAGCAGGACACCACCAATGTCCACAAATAATGTTTTGATTGGCGCGCTTTTTTTCATTTGGTCGTCGCCAGTCAGCTTGGCGAGATCGGTTTTATCATGGACTGATACATCATTTCCTCGCTGAAGAACGGTGAACCATATAATTCGTAACCGCCGCTTAATTTTTCGTTCACTTTTCGCGCCAACTCGTCATGGGTTGCGGCATCGGCGTGAAAAGGCACCGCGACGATGATGTATTCGATTGGAGTTTTCATTTTGTCTTGAGCCGCGAGTTTTCCCCCTTCTTCTTGCTGGTGGCTACTAATTCGGTGGGCAGCGGCCAGCGATGGCCGGGCGCGAGGAGTCCCTGAGTATTCTCCGGTCCCCAGGTGCCGGCGGCGTAATTGGGAAAATCACTTGGTGCCGTGGCCTGCCACGCTTCGAGCACCGGCATCAACAGTTGCCAGGCCGCTTCCACTTGATCGGCGCGCATGAAGAGCGTGGCGTCGTTTTTCATAACATCCCACAGGAGCGTTTCGTAGGCGTCAGGCGAAGGCGCGGCGAAACTATCGTGATAACTGAACCGCATGTCCACCGGTCGCAGTTGCATCTTCGGTCCCGGATATTTGGCCTGAAAGCCCAGAACGATTCCTTCGACGGGCTGGATTGAAAGGATGAGCCGGGAGGGCTGCCAACCGAGCGAGGCTTCGGGCGGAAAGGACTGATGCGGCACGGCGCGAAATTGGATGGAAACTTCCGACGCCTGTTGCGGCAGGCGCTTGCCCGTGCGCAGATAAAACGGCACGTCCTGCCAGCGCCAGTTGTCTATAAACAGCTTCAACGCGGCAAACGTCTCCGTCTGGGAATCCCGTGCGACACCGTCTTCCTCGCGATAGCCGGACATTATTTTGCCAGTGGGGCTGCCGGAACCATACTGTCCGCGCACCGCGAATTGCTGAACCTCGTCACGGTGAATCGGACGGGCCGCATGGAGCACATCTACTTTCTTGTTGCGGATTTCGTCGGCTTGAAAAGAAACCATCGGCTCCATTGCCACCAGACAAAGGAATTGCATCAGATGATTCTGCACCATGTCGCGGAGTGCGCCAGCGCGGTCGTAATAGCCGCCGCGATGTTCCACGCCCACGGTTTCGGCGACGGTGATGGTCACATAGTCAATATAGCGACGATTCCACATCGGCTCGAACAGCGGATTGGCAAAACGGAACGCCAGAATGTTCTGCACCGTCTCCTTGCCGAGGTAATGGTCAATGCGGAAAATCTGGGACTCCTTAAAGCTGGCGGCGAGAACGGCGTTTAGCGCGCGCGCCGATTCCAAATCGTAGCCAATAGGTTTCTCAATCACGATTCGCGCCCATTCCCGGTCGCGTGCCAGTCCGGCTTTGCCGAGATATTTTGGAATTTCGCCGAACATACTCGGCGGTGTGGCCATGTAAAAAATGCGATGAGCTTTGGTTCCCCATTCCTTTTCCAGCTTCGTGCATTGTTTGTCCAAAGCCGCGTAGGTCGCCGGTTTTTTGAAATCGCCCTGTTGATAATGGATGTGTTGCGCGAATTGATTCCAGACGGCGGACTTGGCTTTTCCAAAACGGGAAAATTGATTGACGCCCTCGTGCAACCGGCGGCGTAGCGCGTCGTCGCCAAGTTTGATGCGATCCACCCCGATGATCGCAAACCGTGCGGGCAGGCTGCGGTCCTGCGAAAGATCGAACAAGGCCGGCACGAGTTTCCGCCAGGTTAGGTCACCGGCTCCGCCAAAAATGACGAACACCGTCGGCTCAAGCTGGTCGTTCATCATCGTTGCCATAAGATTCGTGAGTCTTCCAGTGGAATTGCGACACCGTTGTAGTGCGGCATCACGCGAGCCGTATAATCCGCTGGCGGGCGAGCCGCAGATACGGTCGCACAGTAAACGTAGCCCCCTGATTCGTCGGCCAGCGGGTGAAGGCAGGTCATCTCCTGCCGCACAGGAGGATTTTCTTTAATCCCGTCAGCATAAAGTTCTACCCGCACAGCATTGGGGTCGAGGCCATGAAGCCCAATTTGAACTTCAATGATGTGTTTCCCGTCGCGAGTTTCCACCTTCACGATGCCGAAATGCAGTGCGGCCCATTTTTGTTCCACGCTGTAACGCCAGTCCACCATTTGCTTGCCGACTGCGCCTTTATTGGCCACGCGCGATTGGCAGGCGATAGCAGCCGGGAGATAATGTTGCTCGGTGTATTCGCACACGGCGCGGTTGGCGGAGAAGCGCGGAGTCAACCGCGCCATGCTTTCCCGCATTCGTCCGACCCAGGCCGTGGGAATGCCTTTTTCGTTGCGGGAATAAAATTCGGGGATCACCTCGCGTTCAAGCCGTTCGTAAAGTGCCTCGGCTTCAGCCGCGTCCCAGGCCGGATTGCTGCCATGTTCCTGACCGTCGCCCAGCGCCCAGCCCAACTCCGGCACATACGCTTCCGCCCACCAGCCGTCTAATTCCGAAAGATTGATGCCGCCGTTGACCAGCACCTTCATGCCACTCGTGCCACACGCCTCCCAAGGCCGCTGTGGCGTGTTGAGCCAGACATCCACCCCTTGCACCAAGCGTTCGGTCAAGTGCATGTCGTAGTCGCTCAAGAAAATTGCGTGAGGCCG
>JBEKTH010000045.1:0-30701 GCA_049516255.1 Verrucomicrobiota bacterium | reverse complement strand
AACCGTGGACAGCCAACGTCTGTTTTGGGGGCAAGGATCGCCAGACACTATTCATCACCGCGAGCGAGTCCCTTTATTCAATTCGCATGCGCGTCAAAGGAGCGAATCCGTCGAAATAGCCTCATCATGGTCCGGTACCACGGACAATGAAACTGCCACAATTGATTGTATTTGAGCATCTTAAGTTGTTTTTGCCTGAGAAATTCATATTGGAACAATACGATACGATGGGGAGTTTTCGGTGAATTATATGTGAATAACTTTTAAGGTTATTTTAGGGTTATTCACATTTTGAGGCACGCCAATTGCGGTTTTGGAACCATGCGTAACGATCCGTTTGATGTATCGGAACCCCGCGAAAAAATTGAAATAACGCTGGATGGCTTGCCTGTGCTACGGTCGTTGGAATATCGCTCCCTTCCCGCCATCCGCTGTCATCTGGAAGCGCTGGCCCTGGAAAAACAGCGCATTTTGTGTTCCTTGAGCGTTGACGACGAGCCGATGAACCTCGCCTTGCCGCTGGCCTGCGGGAAGGAATTTCGCCGGGTTGAGGCTGAAACCATACCGCTGGAAGAAAGGTCCCTGCTCCTGCTCAAGACGGCCCTGCAACAAGCCGACCAGGCGCGGGCATGTGTGGAAACCGCCGTCACCCTCGTGCTGATCAACGAGCTTCACGTGGCGCGTGAACTCTGGTGGAACCTGGCCAAGCAACTCAAGGAACCGGTACTCACCCTGAGCTTGCTGCCGGACGGCGCCTGCGGACCGGCCAATGGCCGCGCGTCACTCACCCAGCTTCGTAAATGGCAGCTCGAACAAATCGCCACCATCATCAAGGACGTCGACGCGGTCTGCCATGCGGAAGACACCCTCCCGCTTTCGAACGCCCTGGAGAATCGGGTGCTGCCCTGGCTGCAAAACCTGACCGAACTCATCATCCTGTGGCATGAAACGGCGCAGGTCGGTTCGCGGCTGGGGATGAGTTGTGCCGTTTCCTGAACCCCAGGGGATTGGGTTGTTAGCGCCGCGACCTTTTTAATTTTTTATAACTCACCGGCTTCGCTTCCGTTTCCGCTTTTTCGCTGTTGACCATGCGTTTCAATTCCTTGATCTGGTCGCGGAGCAAGGCGGCTTTCTCGAAGTGCAACTCCTCGGCGGCTTTGAGCATTTCCGTTTCCAGCTCGCCGATGGTTTCGGTCAGGTCCACGTCCAGGGCCGCGTCTTTGAGGACCGATGCCCCGGCTTCCCGTTTCGATTCGTAAACCGCCAGGCTCTCCTCCACCGCCCGGCTGACACTGCGCGGGGTGATGTGGTGTTCCGTGTTGTAGGCGATTTGTCTCTGGCGGCGATATTCCGTGACCGCGAGAAATCTCTTGATGCTGTCGGTCATAACGTCGGCGTAGAGAATGACCTCGCCATGCAGATGCCGTGCCGCGCGGCCCGCGGTCTGGATCAGACTGGTTTCACTGCGCAGAAAACCCTCCTTGTCGGCATCGAGAATCGCCACGAGCGAAACTTCCGGCAAATCAAGCCCTTCGCGCAAGAGGTTGATGCCGACGAGCACGTCAAACTCCCCTTTCCGCAGCGAGCGCAGAATCTCGACGCGCTCGATGGCGTCAATCTCGCTGTGAAGATACTGGACGTTCACGCCGATGCCCCGCAGGTAATCGGTCAATTCCTCGGCGGTGCGTTTGGTGAGCGTGGTGACGAGCGTTCGTTCCTTTGCGTCACTGCGCTTGCGGCATTCCTCGATGAGATCGTCAATCTGGCCTTTCAGCGTTTTGATGGTGACTTTCGGGTCGATCAGACCGGTGGGACGCACGACGAGTTCAACAACACCCCCATCTCCCGTAGCCGCTGACGTCAGTCGGCGCTCACTTTCCGTGAGTTCGGATGGCGCGGACTGATGTCCGCGGCCACGAAAACTTTCACGCGACCATTCGAGCTCCCGTTTGGCCGGGGTGGCGCTGACGTAAATCGTCTGGCCCTGCATCGCCTGAAATTCCTCAAACTTCAGCGGCCGATTATCCAGCGCGCTCGGCAGGCGGAAACCATATTCGACCAGGACCTTTTTGCGCGAACGGTCGCCTTCGAACATCGCACCGACTTGTGGCACGGTCGCATGGGACTCGTCAATCACCAGCAAATAATCACTCGGAAAGAAATCAATCACCGTGGCCGGACGCGAGCCGGGCGGCCGTCCGGCAATGTGGCGTGAATAATTTTCGATGCCGGAACAGACGCCCATTTCCTCCATCATTTCCAGATCAAATTCCGTGCGCTGCTTGATGCGCTGGGCTTCCAGCAACTTGCCCTGTTTCTCGAACCAGACGATGCGCTCGCGCAATTCCTCGCGGATGGCGAGGGCGGCGCGTTTCATCTTGTCGGCAGTGGTGACGAACTGCTTTCCGGGGAAAACGGTGACGGCGTCAAGCGATTCAGTTTTGTTTCCCGTCAACGGCTCGAACCGCGTCAGCCGCTCGATTTGCTCGCCGAAAAATTCAACGCGCAGGCCGTCCTCGCGCCCGGCGGGCCGGACTTCCACCGTGTCCCCGCGCACGCGGAAATGGCCCCGTTCAAACGCGATGTCGTTCCGGTCGTATTGCAGATCCACCAGGCGCGCCAGGAGTTGTTCGCGCGAAATGTCCTGGCCAACGCGCACCGGGATGACCATGGCCTCGTAATCCTCCTTGCTGCCGATGCCGTAAATGCACGACACGCTGGCCACCACCACGACATCACGCCGTGAAAACAATGAACTCATGGCGGAAAGCCGCAGGCGCTCAATTTCCTCGTTCCGGCTGGAATCCTTCTCGACGAACGTGTCCGTGCGCGGGATGTATGCTTCCGGCTGGTAATAATCGAAATAACTGACGAAATATTCGACGGCGTTTTTTGGGAAAAAACCCTTGAATTCGGCGTAAAGCTGCGCGGCGAGCGTTTTGTTGTGGGAAATGACCAGGGTGGGTTTATCCACGTTTTTGATGACGTTGGCGATGGCGAACGTCTTGCCGGAACCGGTGACGCCGAGGAGTGTCTGGTGTTTCGCGCCGGACAAAATGCCGTCGGTCAGCTTCGCAATGGCTTGCGGCTGGTCGCCGGCGGGTTTGAAGGGCGCAATCAATTCGAACACGCCCTGAAAGTAGGGTGGCAATGGGAAGCCGTCAACGTGGGCTTCGGCATTGTGCTGGGGGTGAATTTGCCTAAACTCCTTTCCCGCAAGCCATGAAAACGTTTTTTGTGCTGGTGATTTCCGGTCTGTCTTTAATTTTGTCGCACGCCGAAATGAAAAATGCCGTTTTACTCTGGCCCAACGGCGCGCCCGGCGCCCTGGGCACCAATGCCCCGGACGTTCCCACCCTCACGCCGTATTTTCCTGATCCGACGAATCGCACGGGCGCGGCGATGGTGATTTGTCCCGGTGGCGGTTACGCGCACCTCGCGCCCCATGAAGGAAACGATTACGCGCTCTGGCTGAACCAGCACGGCGTGACGTGCTTTGTGTTGAAATACCGGCTCGGCCTGAACGGTTATCATTATCCCGCGGAGTTCGAGGATGTGACGCGGGCGATGCGGCTGGTGCGCGCCCGCGCCGGGGAGTGGAAAATCGATCCCCATCGCATCGGCATCATGGGTTCGTCGGCGGGCGGGCATCTGGCCTCGACGTTGTTGACCCACTTTGATTCCGGCAATGCCAACTCGAATGACCCGATCGAACAGCAGAGTTCGCGGCCGGATTTGGGCATTCTTTGCTACGCGGTCATCACCATGGGCGAATACACCCATCAAGGTTCGAAACAATATTTGCTGGGCAAACATCCGTCATCGAAACTGGTCAAACTCCTTTCCAATGAATTGCAGGTCAAAACCAACACGCCACCGTGTTTTATCTGGTGCACCTACGAGGACCAGACTGTGTCGATGGAAAACAGCCTGATGTTTGCCGGGGCGTTGCGAAAAAACCATGTGCCGTTCGATTTGCACATCTACCAGAAGGGAGGACACGGCATGGGACTGGCCGACAAACCGCCGTTTGCGCATCCCCATCCGTGGGCCGGCGACTGTCTGTTCTGGCTGAAAGCGCAGAATTTCGTGGAGTAAATCAAGGTTCCGTCAATCAGGCCTGGCCTGATAATTCAGTTTTCCCCTTGCCATTTCAGGCATTTCCCCTATTATTATCTTGCCTGAACGCCGCGTGTGCGGACCTGTCCTCCGTAGCAGTCTTGCGAAGGATGGATGTTCATTAAGGCTGAGAAAAAGCAGTCAACCAACAACCTGACCTTTAACCTCCGTTGCCGTCTGCAGCGTCGGTAGTTAGGCAATGGAGCTTTGGTTCCCGCCATTTGGGTCCCCAGGTTCCCGCAGTTCAAATATCGTTATGCTCACAATGGAAGAAGCCATGAAGCAAACCGGCCCGCTGCCGTTTGCCGCAGGCAATATCGTCAAAGGCACCATCATCGAAGTCCGCCCCAAGGAAGTGCTGGTGGACATCGGTTACAAAAGCGAGGGCGTCATCCCTGCCCAGGAATTTCAGGACATCAAAGCCATAAAAGTCGGCGACGAAATTGATGTCCTGATCGAGAAGCTCGAAAACAAGGAAGGCACCGTCGTCCTCTCGCACGAGAAGGCTGAGTTCAAGCGGAACTGGGAACGCATCCTCACGATTTGCAACGAGGGCGGCACCATCCAGGGCAAAGTCAAATCGGTTGTCAAAGGCGGCCTGGTCGTCAACATCGGCGTCGAGGCGTTCCTGCCCGCGTCGCAAATTGACATCATCACGCCCAAGAATCTCGCACAGTTCGTCAACAACACCTACGAGTTCAAGGTCGTTAAAATCAATCAGGACCGGCAGAACATCGTGTTGTCGCGTCGCGAACTCATCGAGCAGGAACGCTCCGAAAAACGCTCCAAATTGCTGGCTGAAATGGTGCCCGGCGACATCCGCAAGGGCACGGTCAAGAACATCACTGATTTCGGCGCGTTCATTGACCTCAACGGCATCGACGGCCTGTTGCACATCACCGACATGAGCTGGGGCCGCATCGCGCATCCGTCGGAAATTTTGAAGGTCGGCCAGGAAATTGACGTGGTCGTGCTAGACGTGAACAAGGAAAAGGAACGCGTCAGCCTCGGCCTCAAGCAGAAGATGGCCAACCCATGGGACAACATCGAATCGAAATTCCCCGTCGGCGCGCGCGTCAAGGGCAAGGTGGTCAATCTGGTGCCATACGGCGCGTTCGTGCAACTCGAGCCGGGCGTGGAAGGACTCGTGCACGTCACCGAGCTTTCCTGGACGAAACGCGTGGCCAAACCCAGCGATGTGCTCAAACCGGACCAGGAAATTGAAGCAATTGTCCTGGGCATCAACCGCGAGGAACAGAAAATTTCCCTCGGCATCCGCCAGTTGGAAAGCAATCCGTGGGACACCGCCGAAACGAAGTACGCCGTCAAAACCCGCGTCAAAGGCAAGGTCCGCAATCTCACCAGCTATGGCGCGTTTGTGGAATTGGAGGAGGGCATCGACGGCATGATTCACGTGTCCGACATTTCGTGGACGCGCAAAATCAATCATCCGTCCGAAATCCTCAAAAAGGGCGATGAAGTCGAAGCGGTCGTGCTCGAGGTGGACCGTCCGAACCAGCGCATTGCGCTCGGCATGAAACAACTCGGCGAAGATCCGTGGGCGAACATTGACAAGCTCTACAAGGTCGGCGATGTGGTGGAAGGCAAGGTTACGAAGCTCGCCAGCTTCGGCGCGTTCGTCGGCCTGCAACATGAGATCGACGGGCTCGTGCACATCTCGCAGGTCAGCGAGGAACGCGTGGACAAGATCAAGAATGTGCTCAAGGTCGGCCAGGACGTCACCGCCCGGGTCATCAAGATTGACAAGAGCGAACGCCGCATCGGCCTGTCCATCAAGGCCGCCAGCTATTCCGATGAGCAACTCAAGGAAGAGCAGAAACTGCTCGACTCGCTCAAACCCGGCGAAGACCTCGTGGCGTTGCAACACGCCTTCGATGCCGCCGACGAAGCCAGGCAGGATTCAAAGGAATAATCGGCTCGGACAATTCAACGACGCAGGCGGGCCGGCAACAGCCCGCCTGTTTTAATGTAGGACGGGCGTCGCGCCTGTCTCTAACCTTGGATTTTACCGCCAGAGGCAATGACCCGCATCTGAATGACAAACTGCGACCACCGGGCAAATTTCTCAAAATGGAGACAGGCGAGACGCCCGTCCTACTTCAATAACGACTTGTGCCGGTAATGTAAAATCTTGAACTCCGGGGTATCGCGAATCTCTTCGACCAGGACAAATTTATCTTCAAACGGCGGAAAAAATGCGTCGCCGTTCTGAATCTCGCGCTTGACGAGTGTCAGATAAAGGTCGGAACAGCGCGGCAGAGCCTGCCCGTATATCTCCGCGCCACCGCAAATCAACAGGTCCGTTTTAAAATCATCTGGATTCAACTTTTCCAACGAGTTGAAAATCAGGATTTCAGTCTGCCTGCCCTTGTTGTCTTTGGTGAAATAAAATTCAAACTGATACGGCTTCTTCAAAATGCCGCCGACTTTAAGACCGCCACGCCACTCGTGATATTGGCCAAAAATCTCTGGATGCCCTCTGATCAGCCGCTGGGGATGATGTGTCAGAATAAGATTCTTCCGGTTTGGGAGTGGCTTTCCCAAGCCTTCAAACGTCTTGCGTCCCATTACGACAATGTTCCCCATCGTCATTTTTTTGAACCACTTGAAATCCTCCGGCAGGTGCCACGGGATTTTGCCGTCCGCGCCAATCACGCGGTTCAGCGACATCGCGGCAATGGCTTTGAAGTGTTTCATGTTGTCGTCCGCAGATTACGCCGACTGGCGCAGAGATTAAAATAAATCTGTGTCATCTGCGAAATCTGCGGATGTGTCTAAACCGCAATTGGCGCCTTGATGGCCGGATGCGGATCGTAGCCCACCAATTCAAAGTCCTCAAACTTGAAGTCGTGGATGTTGTTCACCGCCGGATTCAATTTCATCTGCGGCAACGGACGCGGTTCACGTGCGAGTTGCAGTTTCGCCTGTTCAAGGTGATTGGCGTAAAGATGCAAATCACCGAACGTGTGGACGAATTCGCCGGGTTTCAGCCCGCAAACCTGCGCGACCATCAGCGTGAGCAACGCATAGCTGGCAATGTTGAACGGCACGCCGAGAAACAGGTCCGCGCTACGCTGGTAAAGCTGGCAGCTCAATTCGCCATCGAGCACGTAGAACTGAAACAACGCGTGGCAGGGTGCCAGCCGCATCCGGTCCAGTTCGCCGGCGTTCCAGGCGGTGACGATATGCCGCCGGCTGTCGGGATTTTTTTTGATCTGCTCGATGACGCCGTCAATCTGGTTGACGGAACGGCCGTCGGGCGTGCGCCAGTCGCACCATTGCGCGCCGTAAATGCGGCCCAGGCTGCCCTCCGGGTCCGCCCACTCGTCCCAAATCGTCACGCCATGCTCGTGGAGGTATTTGACATTCGTGTCGCCGCGCAGGAACCAGAGCAACTCGTAGATAATGGACTTGAGATGCAGCTTTTTCGTGGTGAGCACGGGAAAACTCCGGCGCAAATCGAACCGTGCTTGCGCCCCAAACACGGAATACGTGCCGGTTCCGGTGCGGTCAGCCTTGAACTTTCCGTGTTCGAGGACATGCCGCAGCAAATCGAGGTATTGAATCATCGCCGTAAAAATTTAACCGCGAAATACACGAAAGACACGAAAAGAAATTTAATTGCTGCTACGGAGATTCATACCGGTATTTTGAAACTACATTACTGTGAACATCAAATCCAATTGTCCATTTTTCACCCGCAATCTGCAATCTTGGTGCATACCAGAATTCTCGAACACATTCACCGTGATTTGGCCGGAGCGAGCCGTCGCTATCCCACGCAACATTTGAAGCTGGACCAGTAATTTGAAATGGTTTGCCAAGAAGTGTCAAAACTTGCCCTTCGGAATCACCTCGCTGCACGCGTGCGAAGGCTCCGGTGCTTGCCTCGCTTTGCGTCCACGCCCAACAAAACCATAGGAATCCCAAGAATATAACCCAAACCAAAATCATCACCGAGATTTTGACCGGGCGCTTCACGCTTGCGACTCTAGTTTGCCCGCCCGTTTCTGTCCAGCGTTCTTGAGTCGTGGATGGTACGAATTGTCAGGTGACGGTCGGGCGCATGTCCTCTCCCGGGGGAGAGGAAGCTGGTGAGGGCGGTTGTAAAAACCAACTTCAATTTTGAGCCGTATCTTTTTATGTTTTCGTCATGCCCAATGTTGAACACGCTCGCGCACTCCGCAAAAGGGAAACCTGGGCGGAAAAGCTCATGTGGCGCTGGCTGCGGGACCGGCGCTTCAACGGCTACAAATTCCGCCGCCAGCATCCGAAGGGAATTTACTTTCTCGATTTCTTTTGCGAAGAAGCAAGCCTCGCCGTCGAACTCGACGGTTCAGGTCACGGCCATCCCGGTCAGCAAAGCCACGACGCCGAGCGTGAGAAATTCCTGACGTCACAAGGTATCAAGGTTTTGCGATTTTGGAATTCCCATTTGCGCCGGAACGCCCAAAGCATCCGCAACACGATTTTTAAAGAATTACAGAGGCGCGCACCGCATCCGTTGCCGGATTATACGAGGCCGGCATCGGAAAAAATTAGTTGAACGTCCGCCCTCATCCCGGCCTTGCCTCCAAGCTGGTGCAACGTGCTTCCCGCGCCACGTTCACAAGCCTGTCGCAAAAAGGAACAACATCTTACGAAAATAGATCGTAACCGAGAAAAGCGGCAATTTGAGCGTGGTAGCAATGTTTGGGGAAAACCTTTCCCAATTCCCATAATCCTAATGTCGGGACGGAAACACCCATACGCGGAGCAGCTTCTGTAAGGCAGAGTTTTAACTCCAGCCGGCGCTTCCGCAGGTGCTCACCGATGGTTTTTGGTCTGTCGAGCGGCCTTTCGCGCTGTGTAAATGTCAAAATGGGCTTGGGCGGTAGTTTTAAGTAATTCCGAAGCGAATCCCACTCCGGCTGTGGTGGCAGGCACCGGTCGAATTCAAAGCGCCGTATCCAATGCAGCCGTATGCCGGTTTTTCCAGCGAGCTGTTTGAGCGTCAAACCAGCCTGTTTTCGCCTGACCATGAGCAAATCGCCGATGGTCTTGATTTCGAGTGGAAACGGCTTGTGATGGAAGAATACCCTTGTTTTTTTGAGGTTTCCGGCGTGAATAGTGCGTTGTGCAAATGTCAAATGCGCGCATAGCGCGTCGTTCCCGCATCAGCCACAGTGACCCCGCCTTCCCCCTTTTTCAAATTGTCGGCGTAATCGTCAGCGGCAGCAAATTCTTGGGACAGATCGAACTTGGCTTGAATCCGCAATTCAACGCGTTCATCGGGGGGCGCGGCACGGGAAAATCCTCTCTACTCGAATATATGGCTTGTTAATTCTGGCCGCATTCATTTTTTGATTCTTGGAATTGGCGGCATCCACTCACGTGCGATTTGAGTTGTAGGCACTCTGGCTTGAAGCGCGTGGAGCAGGTTGCACATGCCCGACTCCGTGCGCGACAGGAATAAAAATTCCGGTGAGAGGAATTTGTTTTTCAATAACGTCTTGGCGAGCTCGTTCAAGCGTTCCATGAACTTTGGATCGGCCAGCTCAAGCGCCGTGGGAGGTTCGGTCAGTGGATGAAATTCATCGTAGAAGCGCCTGATTTCATTCATGCAGCGGCGGACACGCGGCTCGGCGGGGGAAACGTTTGGACCGAAGACCACGCGAATGATGTCAGCATAGAGCTCAGTATCGTGCACCCACTCACGCGACCAGAATTGCGCATAACAGGGGACCACTTCGGGTTTCAGGTATTTCACGCAACCGAAATCAACGAGCCCGATGCTGCCGTCATGGTCGAACAGATAATTGCCTGGATGCGGATCGGCGTGCAGCGCCTGAAGACGAAAAAGCTGGAAGAAAAACAAGCGCGTGAGACCAATGCCAATTTTGTCGCGCACTTCCTGTGAGGGATTTGTCTTGAGGAATTCCCGCATGCGCAACCCGCGCACGCGCGACATTGTTAGCACCTGCTCACAACTGAGTTCGCTGTGAACCTTGGGCACGCGTACGAAAGCCAAAGGCGCGAGATGTTTCGCGAAGTATTGAATATTGCGCGACTCATTTAGATAGTCGGTCTCTTCGAGAATTCCCCGCTCGGCTTCACGCACGACCGATTCCTGCAAGTGCCCGGTCATGCGGGCCGCAAAGCCGACCGCACGCAGCATTCGGAAGTCGGTTTCGATGGCTTCGCGAATGGCTGGATATTGGATCTTCACCGCGACTTCTTCACCGCGTTTCGTTACCGCCCAATGGACTTGTCCCAGCGACGCGGCGGCGAACGGTTCCGGCTCGAAAGACCCGAAAACCTCTTCAGGATTTTCGCCAAAAGCGCTCTTGAATTGCGCGCGCATCAACGTCCCGTGCATCGGCGGCGCCTGCATCTGGAGCCCGGCCAATTCTTCCACCACGTCGGAATCGAATAGATGTGTCTGCATGCTCAGCGCCTGGCCGAGTTTCATGATCGGCCCGCGTAAATCCTGAAGGTCCTCGCGAATCTGCTTTGCGTTCTTACGGCCAAGTGCGTGCCGTCGTTCGCTATTTTGCCGTTCGTTTAAAAACGGACGCTGCAATTGATAGGCGAGATAACTGCCGGCGAGGCCCGCACCCAATTGTGCCAGGCGTGTCGCGCGGCCAATGGAATTGTGCCGTGAGCTCACCAGTCCCACGCTCCCTTCTTGAGCACGCCTGTTGCCAGACTGAGTGAGCGATCCAATAGGGCGAGCGTTTTCTGTTTCCCGCGTGACGTGTCGTGCAGCCAGTGCATCACGATGCCAATATAGAAAAGCCCGACGGCGTACGCACCCAACTCACCTATACGCGGAATTTCCTGCTTCTCTTCGGCTTGCGCCAGGACTTCGCGCACAAAACGCAGATACTTCAGCCGCAGTTCTTGCGATTCCAAACTGAGCGGACTGAGCTTGGAGTGAAGTTGCAGTGAACGAAAGAACACTGCGCCGATGAATTCTTCGTATGGGGCGATGTATTCCAATTGCCTGTGTATGATGGCGAACAGCTTCTCTGGAAGCGGCGCACGCTGAAGCCGCGTCTCCTTGCCATACCATCGAACCAAGTCATGCGTTTCCTTTTGGAAGAAAAACAGCGCGAGGTCTTCCTTGGTTTTGAAGTAATTGAAGAGCGTTCCTTCGGCGATGCCGGCCTTTTTGGAAATCTGTTTCGTCGTCGTTCCATCCAACCCGTTTCGACGGAACAGTTCCAAAGCCGCGGCAAGAATCTTTTCCTTTGTCTTCTCCTTGTTCAGATCTCGTTTGCCCTTCGGCTTCGTCTTACTTTTATTTTCTTCACGTGAACGTTTCATAAAAATGAGTACGCTCATAATTAAGCATGAACCGAGCTTGTTGTCAAACAAAATGAGTATGCTCATATTTCTGTAAGGCGACTGATCCGCGCGGCTAAGTTCGGCTCGCGTGCCAAGCTTTTTCACGTGGCTGTAATGTCGATCCACTGCACCATGCACGACCGTTTACACACGCCAGATAATGCCGCGTGCTGAGAATCAGAAAGGGGCGATTCCTCAATGTTTTGAAGAATCGCCCCGTGTGCTCGGCATTATCAAGTGCTACAGAAAATAGCCAATGTGCTAAATGCTAGCTAATTATGCTAGCACCAAGGCGATTCTTCGAACAGCGGTTCCCGGAAAGATTTTTATTTCGACCAAGTCTTCAAAGTGATTTCAACAATGCGCAGCAGTTCCTTGCGGGTGGCACCAGTAGACGCCTGAACGGTCAGGCCAAAGTTGACTGTCTGCACGTAGCGCGCGAGCGCGTCCGCGTCCACGTCGGCAGGAAGGTCACCCTCGGCGATTGCACGCTTGAAACGTGTGCGCAACTCGGCAAGTCCGGCGGCGCGCTGCGCTGCAAATTCCTTTCGCAACGGATCGTCCCCGCAAGAAAGTGCGCCATGTACCCACATACAAGTTGTCGGCGTTTGTGGGTCGGTCAACAAATCAATAACCCCGTAGAACACCCGCTCAACGACGGCGCGCGCGGTCGGCTCTCGGAGCGCTTCAGTAAGATAAACGGACGGACCCTTGGAATAGCGGTCGAGCACTTTGCGGAATAGGGATTTCTTGTTCCCAAAAGCGGCGTAAAGACTCGGACGATTGATGCCCATCGCATCTGTGAGATCGGAAAGCGACGTGCCGAGATAACCCTTCCGCCAAAAAACCTGCATCGCGCAGTCCAACGCTTTCTCTGCGTCGAAAGCGCGGGGGCGTCCGAGCGCCGGTTTGATTTTTTTGCGTTTCATCCAGTAGGAAAATAAATTGTTGACAGGTTTTTGTCCATTTTGTTTATTTATATACCGAACGATACATAATACAAAACCAACCAACAAAATATCGAAAGAGCCAAAACTATGAGCACCAGCAAGCTTTCAGGAAAAATCACCCTAGTCACCGGGGGCAGCAGCGGCATCGGACTCGCCACAGCCAAACGATTTGTGTCCGAAGGCGCGTATGTCTTCATCACTGGCCGTCGTCAACCCGAACTCGACGCTGCCGTGAAACTCATTGGAAGCGACGTTACTGGCATCCGCAGCGACGTTTCCAACCTTGCAGACCTCGACCGCATCTATGCCACCATTAAAAGCGCGAAGGGTCGCCTCGACATTCTCTTTGCCAACGCCGGAGGCGGCAGCCTTCTGTCTCTTGGCCAGATCACGGAGGAACATTTCGACAAAACTTTCAATACAAATGTTCGCGGCACGCTTTTCACGGTTCAAAAAGCGCTGCCGCTGATGCCGCCCGGCTCGTCAATCATTCTTAATGCGTCCACCACTTCCATCAAGGGCACGCCAGCCTTCAGCGTTTATAGCGCAACGAAAGCAGCCGTGCGGTCATTCGCGCGCAACTGGACGCTCGACCTCAAGGAACGCAAAATTCGTGTCAACGCCATCAGTCCGGGTGTCGTGCCGACTCCGGGTTATGATCTGATGGGACTGACAAAGGAACAGGTGCAGGGCTTCGTGGACTCCATGGCTACCGCCATTCCGCTCGGTCGCGTCGGCGTCCCAGACGAAATCGCCAAAGCTGTCGTGTTCCTCGCGTCCGACGACAGCAGCTTCGTCAACGGTATTGAACTCTTCGTGGATGGCGGCATGGCGCAAATCTGATGAGAGATGTTTTATGAAAAACGCAACCGAATTGCTAACGGCCTACCTCGCGCAAATCCAAGACCCCACAGCAGCAGCGGCTTTATTTGCAGACGACGGCGTGATTGAGCTGCCTTGGGTGGACGCGCGTGCTGAAGGGCCAGCCGCGATTGAAAAGTTTCTTGCCGGACTGCTCACGAAAGTGCCGGACTTCCGTTTCAAGAACATCCACATCTGGATTCAGACGCCCGACCAAGCCTTTGGCGAATACGACGTGGAGGCGCTCGTGCCGTCAACCGGCAAGACCTATCGACAATCCTACGCCGGACGCCTCGTCGCAGAGAACGGGAAGATCAAACTCTTGCGAGAGTCACTCGATACCGTCGAGGCGGCGCGGGCATTCAGCAAGGATTAAGATGCACTTTTTGAAAACCACACATCGCAAACATCCGAATGTAAATTATTATGAATACCACAATAAAAAAAATCCACGTTCATCTCGGCCTCAATTATCGCTGGCTCGGCGTTGCCGCACTGGCACTCGCGTTCGGGTTTGGCGCCGGTTGCGCCTCGACAGCAAGGGTCTCAACTGGCGGCGCTGTTTCCAAAGAAACAGACGACCTGTCTGATGCGGCATTAGTGCGATCATTGCCCGGCTTCGAGAACGGCTATGCCGAAGTCAATGGGACACAACTGCACTACGTCATCGGCGGTAAAGGACCAATTCTCGTCTTGCTGCCGGGTTGGCCGGAGACATGGTGGGAATTTCACAAGATAATGCCTGCGCTGGCTACGCAATACCGCGTGATCGCCGTTGATCTGCGCGGCATGGGAGGCTCGGCCAAACCTCAAGGTGGTTATGACAAGAAAAACATGGCAGAGGATATTTACCAATTGGTGCGTCTTCTCGGATACGACAAGGTCAACGTCGCCGGGCATGACATCGGGTCAATGGTCGCGTTTAGTTTTGCGGCGAATCACCCGGAGGCGACTTTGAAAATTGCCCTCTTGGATGTTCCGCATCCAGACGAGTTCTTCTCGGAGATCAGAATGCTCCCGGAGGCAGGAAAGTTTGGAGATAAGATTGACGACGAGCATCCGGGCTATCCGTGGTGGTTCGCGTTCCATCAAGTGAAGGGGCTCCCCGAGAAAGTGTTGGAAGGTCGCTTCCCAATCTATCAGAATTTTCTGATTGATTACCTGATAAAAGACCCCAAATCAATCGGACCGCGTGACCGCGCCATTTATGCAGCCGCCTATTCCACCCCGGACGCCATTCGAGCCGGGGATGCCTGGTATCAAGCCTTTCCGCAGGACGTCATTGACAGCAAAACATACAAGAAACTGGAGATGCCGGTGCTGGGACTCGGCTCGACTGGTTACGGTTGGTTAAAAGCATCGGTGACGCCCAAAGCCACTAACTTTCAGTTGATCAAAGTCGAGAACAGCGGCCACTTCATGCAGGAGGAACAGCCGGAATTCGTGGCGAAGACGTTGGACGAGTTTTTTAGAAACTGAACGACTGATCAAAGGAGAAATAAAATGAGAACAGAAAACAAAACGGGAATGCCCAAAAACGAGCAGGTTATCCGCGCGCTTTACCAGGCCGCAGAAGTTCAAGATTCGGAAAAGTTCGCGGCATTATTTACGGACGACGGCGTTTTCAACGATGTGTCAGCCGGTGTTAAATATCGTGGCAAAGAGCTTGGCCGCGTAGTGGACATCTATGCGGCAGCATTTCCCGATATGCACCGGGAACTTTACGATCTCTATGAAATCGGTGAGGTCATTGTCGTGGAGCTGTCATTGAACGGCACGCATAAAGGCCCGCTGGCGCTGCCCGCTGGAATAATTTCCGCAACCGGCAAGGAAATGCACGCGCCATGCTGTGACGTATTTCGCTTGAAAGACGGCAAAGTCCAGTCGTTCAACTGCTATACCGCCGCAACAATCATGATGGGTCAGCTTGGGGTGCTTTCAAATCTCGAAGCCGCTATTAAGCATTAGTATGAATACAGCTACAGCGCGGGCATATACGACTGTCGGTTCATATATCTTCCGAAAAGAAGACCTATGTACCACCGCAGAATATGAGCTTTGCCAGAGCCAATTCATAACGATTGAATCATTCTAGAAATCTTGACAGCGTGATTAGCACCTCTGCCAGGAGTTTTTCTTCGTCAGTGATTTTGCACATTTGTGTTCAGTCCCGGAACCATGACTGAGCACGCAGGATTCCAAATGGTTAGTCAGGAGTTCCACGACTAGTGTATCCAAGGTCGAACGAACGGCCGCAATCTGGGTCAGGATGAAACAGTTACCGTGACCCACACACAACGAATTGGAAAGGTCAATTGTGCATAGGGTTCGGCGGGTTGTCCATTCCCATTTAAGGATATGGTGTTATTCTCTCCAACATAGCCGCTAAATCTAAACATCACTTTTAGACATGTGCTCGGCACATCCAAGATCAGTTGTGAATGTTGGGTTTCCATAAGCAGCCAAAAATCAGCAACTAAAAACTAACAATAAACATATGAAACATAAGTCGTTACTAATTATTGGAGGGGTTTTGATGTGCCTCGCATTCGCGCCGGCGACGTTTGCTCAAACAGTTAACGGAGACCAAAATAATAACACCCAGCTTTATCTGCCAAACGTCAATTTGACAGGCCTCAGTCAAAACGGTTTTACCGGAATTGTCGGCGGTATATTCTACACGCCTTACTTCTATAATGTGAGCGAAAACTATCTTGGTTACGCCGACCCCAACGATGCGCCCTTAGCTATAAGCCATACCATTACACTTTGGGACCAGGCCAACGGCAGTGTCGTTTCTTCTGCTGTCTTGTCGGCGGGAGCTCCAACTCTGTGGGCGAATGGCTATGCTTGGGTGTCAGTGCCAACTGTGACTCTCTCGTATCAGCATTATTACTGGCTTGGTGCCACGGTGGTTGGTGGTGTGGACTCTTGGGGAGACCTGATCAGCAATACTTCGCCGGACAATGGGAACAACGGCCAGATCACATGGAATGTGGAGAATGGAGTCCAGAGTCCAAGTTCTCCTAACGGTCCTTTTGTCCAAGGATCGGCCGGTTATGAATTCACACGCGCGGGAATATACGATTCTAACACAAGTGACGCGGGTAATCCGAATCCGTCGTTTAGCCAGACGAGCACGCAAGATTCAATTTATCCGGCTCCAAATGTGGGCTATAATTTAACTTTCGCGTCCGTGCCTGAACCTGGAAGCCTGGCTTTGCTCGGCGTCGGAGCGGTCTTGTTTGCCGGACTCGCGCTGAAGCGGAAGGCGCTGGCTTCCTGATTTGAAATTTGAATTCAACCGCCTTTCAAGTGTCCTTTTAGCTGTGCTTGGTCGAATGAATCAAATGTAAAAAAATACTGAATTGGGAACAAGCCGTATTGGGTTTGTTCCCATTTTTGTCGTCTTAAATCCAAGACTAGTTTATGACCATGAAAATCGAATCGAGAATTCGCAGGTTCACAAGAAAGGCGCAATTCGGTGCGGCAGTGGCTTTGAGTTTAGTTATCCTTAATTCAGCACGAGCCGCATATGATTTTTGGGCGGGAGTTCCTGGCACCACTGCGACGACCAACTGGACCGACGCTGCCAATTGGACTTACGCCGGTCAGAGCAGTCCGCAGACGTATTTTAACCAGGTGGAGTTCGCCGGCGTCGGCGCCAGCGCCAACAACAATTTCGCCGTCAACAATGTCTTGGACAACGTTACCGGTGTGGCGCAGATGCCGATGTGGGAACTCGACTATATCCCCACCAACGGGAATTACACGACGCTGATTAATCCGGGGATTACCATGATCGTGGGAGTGGGCAATCACGGCTACCTGACGGTGGGCGCCGACCAGTTGAATGGAAGCAGCCCGGCGCCGGCCAACGCGGTGGAGACCATCACCATCACCGGCAGCGGCGGAACGTTGAGCATGCCGGGCTCGGGCGCCAACCTCTGGGTAGGCCAAGGTTCGCCAACCCTGGGCGACAGCCATAATATCACACTGAACCTTTCGGGTCTGGATACTTTCGATGACAGCGCCGGCGCCGGCAGCGGCAATTTCATCCACGTGGCCTTCGGAAACCAAACCCCAAACAGCTTCACACCCAACGAAAACGGTACGTTATATCTTGCCAGGACCAACGTGATTTCCTTGGGGACTGATTTTCAAATCTGCAATGCCCCTGGTACCAACTCTGTGTCGTGCGGGGTCTATCTGGGGGTTTACAACTACATCCTGACGGGCACCGGCAATCTGATTGTGGGCGGCCCGGGCACCGGGCCGGCTGGGGCCGTGATGGCCTTCAACCCGGCCTTTGTGGGTGGGACCAATGTGCCGGTGGCCTATTTGGGCGGCAATGGCGCCGACGGGCGCATCGCTAATTTTTATATTGGCTACGCCAACGGCAATTCGCAGGTTTCCGGCACCGCCCTTTGCAATTTTACGGGGGGCAACGTCACGGTGGTGGCGGACACGATGCAACTGGGCCAGGGAGGCAATCCGGGGGCCAATTCGCAGGGTACCTTGAACTTTAACAACGGCAGCGTCAATGCGAACAACGCCACCATCGGCAACCAGGAAGTCAGTAGCGGCGGCACGGGCGTGGGCATCGTCAATATCAGCAGCACCAACGCGACGCTGACGGTCAACAACACGCTGACCCTCGCCGCCGTCAGTGGCACTTTGACACCCGGCACGGCGGGAACCATAAACGTCAACGGCGGTGCGCTCGCCGCGGGCACTATCGTCAACGGCGCTGGCGTTGGCACGATCAACGTGACGAACGGCACATTCACGCTCACCGGCCAGGCTGGTGCGCCAGCGGCGCCTGTCAGTAATCTTTCCTTCGTCAACTCGACGCTTAATTTGGCTATTCAAGCCGCCTCAACGAACATTGTCGTTACCGGCCTAACAACGGGTGGTTCATCAAACGTCATTAATATCACCTCCGTGCCGGCATTCCCCAGTTATCCGGTTCAAATTAAGCTCATCAAATACCCCGCCAGCATTTCAGGCGCAGGTTACAATTTTGTCCTGGGCACGCTGCCTCCTCTTGCTGCTGGGTATCTTTCCAATAATGTCGCTGGCGCTTCCGTTGACTTGGTGTTGACCAGCGGACCTTCCACTGAAGTCTGGTCTGGCGTGGTTAGTGGTAATTGGGATACCACCACGGCAAACTGGCTGGCGGGTGGTAACCCGGCTACTTATGCCAACGGGGCTCCTGTGCAGTTTTTTGACGGCGCGCACACCGGCACTGTCAACCTGACCACATCGCTTTCGCCCAACGGCATCACCGTCAGCAACGCCGCGCTTAATTATACGTTCAACGGCAGCGGCCAGCTTGGTGGCGGCACGGGTCTGCTCAAACAAGGCTCCGGTTCATTGGTGATTGACAATAGCGGGAACAATACTTTCAGCGGCGGCGTCACCATCGGTGCAGGCGTTTTGCAGGTGGGCAACAACGATGCCAACGGCAACCTGCCGGCGGGGAACGTTACCGACAACGGCGTATTGGTCTTCGCCCGCACCGACACTCCCACCGTGGGCAATACCATTTCCGGTACGGGCGCGCTGGTCCAAGCCGGTGCCGGCGGCACGTTGCTGTTGAGCGGAGCCAACAGCTTCAGTGGGTCGGTGATTGTGACGAATGGCAGCATACTGCAGCTCGGGAGCAGTTCCGCGGCTGGAACAGGTACCAACAATCTGTCTATCGCCAACGGTTCAACGCTTGATGCGAACGGCAACACGGAAACCAAGCCTATTATCGTGTCCGGCACGGGTGTTGGTGGCAATGGGGCGCTCGTTGACAGCGGTGGCGCGATCTACGATAACCCCGGCCCCGGCCTGGCCACCAACATCATGCTGGCCGGCAATGCAACCTTTACCATGAACAGCCCCAACCGCTGGGATTTGGGTTCATTCGGTGGCGGAAGTGTTTTGGGCGCCTTGGGTGCTTACAATCTGACGCTTAACGGTAATGGAAACTACTTCGAATGGCGAAACCTGTCGGTGCAGCCGCCGCTAGCGAACATCACTATCGCCTCAGGGACCTTGGGCGTGGTCGGCTCAACGACATTTGGCGATCCCAGCGCCACTCTGGCTATTACTCCTGGTGCGACGCTGGCACTTTGGGGGGCAAACGTGTACGTCAACAAACAGGTGGACTTTCAAAATGGAGCGATCATTCAAAATGCATCCGGAGCCAACGTCATGAACGGCGGAATGACTCTGGAAGCGGGTTTCGACACCTTTAACGTCGGCGGTGGCACCACGCTGACTCTCAGCAACGTCCTGACTGGTTCGGGCGCTTTCTACCAGACCGGTGGGACGGGATCAACAATCCTGACTGCCAACAGCCCCTCATTCACCGGCGGCGTACTGTTGTATAATGGCCAGCTAACTCTTAACGGCCTTATAGGTTCCGGCATCACCAGCCAGTCTGGTACAACCGTTTACGGCTTCGGTACTGCCAACGGCTTGGTGGATGTTTCTGGGTCGCTTATTCCTGGTGGAGCAGGTGTGGCAGGAACTTTCAATGCTGTCGGCGGATTGACACTCGAAAGCGGCGCCACGCTGACCATGAATTTGAGTCCGAGCACCAGTGGCAATAATTCTGTGATTGCCGTCACGGGTAACCTGACTGTGAACGGCAACAACATCACCATCAACCCACTCTCCGGAACTTTGGCCGACGGCACTTACACGCTCTTCACCTATACTGGCACTCTTAGCGGCTCATTCGGGACGGTTTCCACCGTTGCTCCGTCCCGGTACGGTTTGAGCTTGAGCACCAGCACGCCTCATCAAGTCAACTTGATCGTCTCCGGTCAGGCGAGTTTATTGGAGTGGAACAATGGCGCCGACAACGGCGAGTGGGACGTTCAAAGTTCATTGAATTGGTCAAATCTGACCACGCACGCGGAAGACCAATTTTTCACCGCGGATCAGGTTTTGTTTGATGACACCATCTTGAATGCGCCACATCCCACCACGAGCATTAACATCGCCAGCGGCCAGATTGTCGCACCAAGTGATGTCACGAACAATTCAACGGCCAACTACACCATCAGCGGCGCGGGCAAAATCAGCGGTGCCGCCAACATCGTCAAGCTCGGCAACAGTACGTTGACCATGAGCACCACGAATGATTTTACCGGAAACTTTACCATTGGAGGTGGTACGGTGCAGCTTAACGGCATCACGGCTGTCGCGGGGGCGACCAACGGCGCCTTGGTGATCAGTAACGGCGCGACGCTGGCGGTGAATTTGTCCGGGAGTTATCCGGCTGGCGACGCAGGGTTCGGCAACAAGCCAATTGTTGTCTCCGGCGCAGGCGCGAACGGCCAGGGCGCCATTCAATTCTCTGGTGGCCCGCTTTATAGCGACTCCAGCACGTTTGGTCTTGGACAGAACATCACACTGACGGGGAACACAACGTTCAGCGGCGCCGGACGATTCGATTGGGGCTATCCCGGCGCGGGCACCACTTTGAGCACGCACGGCAGCAATTACAACCTCACTGTCAGCGTCGGTGGCTATTCGCAATGGTATGACATCGGCATTGATACGAACCTGGGTAACATTGACCTCTTGACGAGCGCCGGCAGCCAGCAGGAGTTGCTCACCCAGGACTTGGGCGTCAGCTTGGGAAATCCCACCAATGTCCTCACGCTGCACTCCAACGTTCTCTTCTACATCCAGCATGGCGTGGTTGCCGGCGGCGACAATGGTTACGCGAAAATCGTTCATGTCCTTCCAACTGCGACCTGGACATACCAGCCAAGCGGCGGGGCGGGCGATTATCGTCTGGCCACCTCGTTTGTGCTGGAGACCAACGCTGGCCTCTACTTCTTCAGCGTCAACGGCGGCAGCGGTAGCGGCGTCGCCATCGCCGGAACGGTCACGCTTAACGGCTTGGCGAATTTCCAGATAGGCAACGCCCCGGTTACCTTCAGCAACGTCATCAGCGGCGCGGGTGGTTTCTTCTTGAATCAATACGGCGGTAACCCACTGGTCTTCGCTGCCGCCAATACCTACCAAGGCATCACGGACATCCGTTCGGGTATGGTGCTGGCGCTGACAGGCAACGGCTCAATTTTAAAGAGCACGCCCATCAGTCTGGCGTCGGGCGCCACGCTCGCCGTTACGAATCGCACCGATGGCACGCTTACGCTGGCCAGTGGCCAAACCTTGCAGGGTTCCGGCACAGTTCAGGGCAATTTGGTCGCGTCGGCGGGCAGCACTGTGGCGCCCGGCACCAGCGGAGCTACCGGCACGTTGAACGTTTCCGGCAATGCCGCGTTCAACGGCAACACCGTAATGAAACTCAACGGCGCGAGCAATGACGGGCTCTCGGCAGGCGGCACGCTGACCTATGGCGGGACATTGACGCTGACCAACATCTCGGCACCATTGGCCGCGGGCAACAGTTTCACGTTATTCGGCGCCACCGGCTACAGCGGCTCGTTCGCCACCATTTCGCCCGCCACTCCCGGAGCCGGTCTGGCGTGGAATACGAATAACCTGACAGTCAACGGGACCATCAGCGTGGTGTCATCGGCGCCGCCGGTGCCACGCATCACCAGCATCGGTTTGAGCGGAACGACTCTGACCATTCGAGGGACCAACGGGACATCGAGCGGCCAGTATGTTCTGTTGCAGAGCACGAACGTAGCCTTGCCGTTGAGCCAGTGGGTGCCGGCGTTGACGAACTCGTTTGACACAAACGGCGATCTCAATCTGTCCACCAACATCGTTAATCCGACTATTCCACGGGAGTTTTATATCCTTAAAACACAATAGATGGGGAATTCACCGGTAGCGCCGTTTTGAGCCGGGCCGTCGAAGGAAGAGAGGAGCATCCGGCGGCTTGATGATCAAAATCGGCCCACGGTGTGAGTGATGGTATGAGAAGTAGTACAACGTAAAATAATGAAAAAGACGTTTGCGAAAACCAAATTCACCGAAATTCGGCGAAGAGGCGGGTCATACACGAACGCCTTTACACTCATTGAATTGTTGGTGGTGATCGCGATTATTGCCATTTTGGCAGCGATGCTATTGCCTGCGCTATCCAGCGCCAAGCTGCGGGCGCAGCAAATTGCCTGTATCAACGACATCAGGCAGTTGACGGTGGCCGGTATGATGTACGCTGATGACACGAAGATGTGGGTCGGACCGACCAATTCCAATCCCAGCCTCAGCCAGGGGGATTGGATGGGTGCCATGCTTGGTTACTACGTGAGCGCGACCAATGTGTTGTTCTGCCCCAACGCGCCCAACCGCGGTAACCCTAATAATCTGGTCAACCCGGCGGGGAAAGCCGACACAGCCTGGCATTGGACGCTGTCGAATCCATCTTACGCTGCCAGCTACGGTTTCAACAAATGGTTGAACTCAAGTTTCGACCCAAATATGATGTTGCAAAATGGTCAGAACCACCCCACTTGGAATTACCACAACCCGGCATCTGTGTTGAAGCCAAGTCTGGTGCCCGCGTTCATGGACAGCGCATGGATCAATTTTGACCCGTTGGAAACTGATTCACCGGCGCGCAATCTATACGATCCCTTGAGTACCTCCTCCAGTGAAGGAATGCCCCGGGTCTGCGTTGCGCGGCATGGTGGCGAGTCACCCACTGCCGCGCCCAGAAATCTTCTTCCGGGAACCACATTGCCCGGTGCCATCGACATGGGATTTGTGGACGGCCACGCCGCACTGGCGCCACTCCAGAACCTCTGGACCTACTACTGGCACCTCAACTGGCAGACGCCCGCCGTACGTCCGCCTTGAAATGGAAGTTCGGGACTTCATCAGCAGGAACGGAATCCTTCCAATTCTTATTTGGGCGATTTCTTCAATGGCCGCTGTGGCGTCGCCATCCTTTCAACAGGTCGGCAATGTCCTTGTAATGTCGAACGGCGATGTCACGTTGGATTACAACCTGACCGCCGGCACGACGGCGTTTCTGTGGCAAAATTCGCAAAAAATTTCGGCGTTTTACGCCGGCGTGGGATTGAGCAGCGGCTATGTGACGGGCAACAACTTCAGCAACCGCACCTGGTCGGTCGTCAGCAGCAATGAAGTCGCTGTCCTGTCCCACTCCGCCGGGCTGCCGGACATGACGCAGTATTTCACGCTCGACCAGAATGACAGCTTTCTGACGAGCGTGACCATGAGCGGTGCCAACGCGAGCGCCAACTGGATGGGGCCGGTGGTGGTGAGCACCACCGGCGGCGTGGATATCGGCGTCTATAACGACGACCGCGCGCTGTACGTGCCATTCGATAACGACGATTTTGTTTCGTACAACGCCATGCCCATAAACAACAGTGGCACGAGCTATGAGGTCAGCGCATTCTACGACAATACCACCCGCAACGGGCTGGTAGTCGGCTCGGTCACGCATGACATTTGGAAAAGCGGGGTCTATTTTTCGGGTTCCAACAACAAGCTTAACCAAATGAACGTGTTTGGTGGCAACCCCTCGCCGTGGGACGTCATGCCGCACGGATCCGTTACGGGAAACGTCATTTCGTCACCCACCGTGTTTGTGGGTTTTGGCGACGACTGGCGAACGGCGATGGGGAATTACGCCGCGGAAAATGCGGATTTTGTCCCGCCACTCGTGTGGACCAACGGCGTTCCGTTTGGCTGGAACAGTTGGGGCGTCACCAATTACCAGAGCCAAATCAGTTATGCCGCCGCCATCGCAGTTTCGGATTCCATCCACACCAACTTGCAACCTTATGGTTTTGCCAACCAAGGCACGGTTTATGTGAACTTGGATTCCTACGGAACCTACAACCTGAGCACCTCGCAATTGCAAAATTTCGTCAGCCACTGTCATGCTAACAGCCAGAAGGCCGGCATTTATTTTACGCCGTTCACGTATTGGGGCACGCTCGCCCAGTCCAGTAACCAGGTTGTACCTGGCTCCGGTTACGATTACAGCGATATTCTGCTCCGCGACACCAATGGAAACGCCATTTCCTACGACGGCGCACTGGCCCTGGATCCTACCCATCCGGGAACCAAGGCGATGATTCTCAATCAAATCAGCGGTTTCATCGCTGATGACTTCGATTACCTCAAAGCGGACTTTCTGTCGCACGGCGCGCTCGAAGGCGTCCACTACGACACCAACGTGACGACGGGCATCGAGGCTTACAATCAAGGAATGCAATTCCTGCTCAATCAGGTGGCCGGCAAAATGTTCATCAGCGAATCCATCGCGCCACTTTTCCCATATCAATACGGCGACAGCCGGCGCATTGCTTGCGACGCCTACACGTCCTTTATTTCCAACACGGAATACACGATGAATTCCGTCACCTACGGCTGGTGGCTGGATAAACTGTACCCGTTCAACGATCCCGACCTCGTGGTTTTTGACAACGGCCCCAGCGGCAATGAGGACCAAAGTCGTCTCATAGACTGTGCGATTACCGGAGTCTTTCTTAATGGGAGTATCCTGACCAATGCCGCCAGCATTGCCCTGGCCCAGACCTATTTGACCAATGCCGCCATCGACGCTGTCGCGCGCACCGGCCAGACCTTCACACCGGTTGAGGGCAACACCGGTACCAGCGCCGCGAACATCTTTATGCGGCAGGATGGCATAACGTGGTGCATTGCCGTGTTCAATTACACGGCCAGTGCGACGAACGAGACCGTGAACTTGAGCCGGGCGGGTCTGCTGCCGGGGACTTTTGCCGCCACCAATCTGTGGGACGGAACCGTCACCACGGTCTCCAATTCTTTCAACGTGAGCCTGAACGCCAAGCAAGCCAAACTGTTTCGGCTTGCCCTTGCGGGCGGCGTGCCGACGCCGGAATTTGTCGCAGTTACGCCAGTGGGCGTAAACGGTCTTATTTTCAACGGCGGCAACGGTGCCCCGGGCTGGCCTTATTGTGTGCTGGCCTCGACCAATCTCGCGCTGCCGGCATCGCAATGGCTGTCCGTCGCCACGAATTCATTTGATGCCAACGGCAATTTCAATTTCACCAACAGCGTTGACCCGAATGCGCCGCAGCAGTTTTATTTATTGGAAACGCCTTGAAAATTGGAGCCTGCGGAAAACCGCTTGAGTAAAATAAACAAGCTCCCGCGCCTCCGATTCGTATTCAGCCGACAATAAAATGAACGTTTTACCGGGAAAAGCATTGTGCCGGTTTGGCAACTGCGGAGGGATCGTTTTGGTTGTCTTTCTTACGATTCAGGCGGCCCTTTCGCAAAATGTCTACCAGGCGGAAACAGCGGCGTTGTCCAACGGCGCGAAAGTTGTTGACTGTCCTTTTTGTTCGGGTGGCCAGGAGATCCAAAACATCGGCGGACCGGACAATGGAACGGTCACGTTTGATCACGTCGAGGTCCCGCACGGAGGGCTCTATCCGATGACGGTGTATTTCAACGGTGGCGACGATCGCGCAGCCGCCATCACCGTCAATGGCAGCTCACGATTCGATGTGATCTTTCATCCCACAGCCGTTGCGAATCAGGACAGCCGCCAATCGGTACTGGTGCCGTTGAACGCGGGGACCAATTCCATAATGTTCAATAACGCACACGAATTCGCCCCCAATCTCGATGACATTGTGATTGGCGGCTCGCCGGTGAACTCATTCCGAATTTCCGGCTCCGTCACGGACTCCGACGGCGGGCCGCTGCCGGGCGTTGAAGTCTTTCTCTCCGGACTATTCATGCAGATGAAAACTGTGACCGACGGGCAAGGCTACTACGAGTTTCCATTTCTGCCGAGAGACGATTATTACGTCCGGCCGCAAAAGCCGGAAACGTTCTTTTCGCCTTATGAAAGGCTTTGTCCGGCGTCGGCCACGAACGCAGCCGGCCGGAACTTTGTCGTGACGGATTTGACCATGCAGCAGAAGGACGTTTCGGTCATGCAATTAGGCAAGTGGCGCATTGATTACGATTTGGCGCACGGCCTCGCCAACATTTTTTTCGACGGAAATTTGCTGATTCCAGATGCCTTCGCTGAGGTGCGGCTGCCTCAAGCAGTCACCAGTAGGGATTACCGAACCCGAAAAGTGATGCACGAGGCGGTTCACGATGGCTTTGGGCGCGGCGTGAAATACGTTGTCGAATCATCCGGCGGCAGGGTGGGCAAAATGATTCAAACATTCTGGCTGTATCAAAACGCGGATTACTTTCTGACCGAAGTAAAAATTTCCCAAAAGCCGAAGGCAACTTCAAATTTTATCGCTCCGCTGGTTACGCAAACTCCGTCACATTTTCTTCCTGCCGGAGACAATCGCGCCTTGTTTGTGCCCTTCGATAATGACAAATGGGTCCGATACGACGCCGTTCCGTTCGGCAGCGAAGTCACGAGCTATGAAATCTCCGCGCTTTACAACAATGCCAGCCGCCGTGGCTTGATTGTCGGCTCAATTGAGCATGACAGTTGGAAAACGGGAATCCGTTCCACGACCGCGTCGAACGCCGTCACGAGCCTGGAGGTGTTCGGCGGCATCAGCTCCAGCGAAACGCGCGATGTGTTGCCACACGGAAAAATCAGTGACTGGACCATCAAATCGCCGAGGATTTTTGCCGGCTGTTTTTCCGACTGGCGCGACGGGCTTGACGCCTACGCTAAAGCCAACGCGGTTGTCGCGCCACCTCGCCCATGGACGGGCGGCGTTCCGTTTGGCTGGAACAGTTGGGGAAAGCTGCAATTCGGGCTGACGTTTTCAAAGGCGGTTCAGGTTTCGGATTTCTTCGCGCAGGAACTCCCGCAGTTTAAAAACCATGGCGTTGCCTACATTGGCCTGGACGCAGGCTGGAACAAGCTCAGCGACAAGCAACTGAAAGAATTTGTTGAGCACTGTAAGGCCAACCATCAGGAGGCGGGAATTTACTTTACGCCGTTCACCGACTGGGGCGCGAAAGAGAATGAGCCTGTTCCCGGTACATCCTATCAGTACAAAAATATTTTCCTCTACGCTCATGGCCAGAAACAACACATCGCGAGCGGCGTGGCCCTGGACCCAACTCACCCCGGAACTCAAAAGTTGATTCGAGCTACCATCAACCGTTTCAAGAAGGCTGGCTTCAAATACGTCAAGGCCGACTTTCTCAACTACGGCGCGCTGGAAGCCGACAGGTATTACAATCCGTGCGTGACGACCGGCATTCAAGCCTACAACGAAGGCATGAAATATGTTTCCCGCACTTTGGGCAAAAGCATGTATTTTGATCTGTCCATTGCGCCATTGTTCCCGTCGCAATACGCCAATTCGCGGAGGATCGGCTGTGATGCCTTCGGCAGCATTGATGACACTGAATATACGGTCAACTCGCTGACCTACGGCTGGTGGCTGGACCGTGTCTATGATTTCAATGACCCGGACGAAATGGTCTTGGACGGCTTCTCCGAAGGTGAAAACCGGGCGCGGGTGACTTCGGCCGCCATCACGGGCCTTTTCATTTGCGGCGACGATTTCAGCCACGATGGTGACGCCCTCGGGAAGAAACGCGCAGAAAAGTTTCTGACCAATCCGGGAATTGACACTGTCGCCAGAATTTCAAAATCGTTTCGACCGGTGGAGGGCGACACCGGAAGCCGCGCGGCAAATTTGTTCACCTGCCATGACAAAAATGATTTTTATCTCGCCGTGTTCAATTATTCAAACACGGCCACAAACTGGAACATTGATTTCAGCCGGATCGGTTTTAAAACAGGCGGGCCGGTTGAAGCCAAGGAACTTTGGAGCGGCACCGCCATTCCAGCAACCGATTCGATGACCATCCAACTCGCCCCCGCCGACGCCGCGATTTACGAATTTTATGGCGAGCCGGAACACAAATAATGAACGCACTCCGATTCGGCCATCGGCTGACCGCGACCGGTTTGCGGGAGGAACATCGTAATGGCCACCGTCAGGGCTTGTCGATCCCAACCCGCGCTACTAATATCCGGCCCACGTTTTCCACGATTTTGAACAACCTGTTTGTGGATAATCATCTTGTTTGTGAAGTGGCGAGAAAAGCATGAGGGGTTCGCGGGACAGCGTCTCGTGGTATTACCACGACCGATCATGGCCGAGGCTTTGCAGTATCCACTGCTCAAGCAGCTACTGCCAACGGATGCTGGGTATTATCCCAAAGCCAAAGGGCATGTCTGTGTGCGTGAACGGGGATGCCCGGAAGCGATTTTCATTTACTGTGCGGAAGGGGATGGCTGGTGCGAGATCGCAGGGCGGAGGCACGAAGTGACTACGAACCAATTGCTGGTGGTGCCTGCCTCCACACCTCATGTTTATGGAGCGGGAAAAAAAACGCCTTGGACGATTCATTGGTTTCACGCAGCGGGATCGAATGTGCCGATTTATCTGGGGCGGCTCGGAGTTACAGTGGAAAAGCCGGTGGTACCGCTGGGTGGGGATGTGCAGCTGTTTTCGCTTTTTGAAGAAGTTTTGGAGGGTCTCGAGCACGGCTTTACGATGACACACCTGATTTACGCCGCGCACTCGCTGACGCATCTGATGGGTTTGATTCTGCGCCACAAGGACGAATTTGGTTACGGTGAAACCACGGTCCGCGAACGAGTGGCCAAAAGCATCGAATTCATGAAAAGCCACCTGAGCGAACCGTTAAAAATTGCGACGCTCGCTGCACTGGTGAATCTATCACGTTCGCATTACACAACTTTATTCAAGCGGGTCACGGGTTATGCGCCGCTGAGTTATTTGAATCATTTGCGTATGCAACGCGCAGTGCAACTGCTGAACACCACTGATCTATCGATCAAGCGAATCAGCGATCAACTCGGCTTTTCCGACCAATTTTACTTTTCACGTGCGTTCAGAAAGATGCACAATCATTCACCGTCAGAGCACAGGCGCCGCTATGGCGCTTAATTCGTCAAGCGTTGGGAAAGAGGGAGACAGGCATGGACAAAAAGAAGACCAGGCAGGCAAACACCGGTCAATTATCCATGCGCTTTGTTGGAATGTCCATTCCATTTTCAGAGGACATCTGAGAAATTGGTAAGTGTTATCACCAAAATGGAAATTCCCGTCACCCTAAACGTGGCGGAAAAATGCAAATGTTCCGGCAGTGGCCAAAGCTGGAAAACCGGATTTGTTGGGGAAGGTCGTTTGGGGTGACTTTTAAGTTTTATGAACTCGATGTGAATTATATGGCAGCTGCGCGCACGACATCGTCGGCGCGCCTAAACTCGGACCAATGGTTTAGGCGGCACGAATTGGAACATCACGACCGGCCCGTAGGATACTAGCTCATGATTCCAATCAGCATGTCTATGCTAGGTTCGTTTTTTTCGCCTGATTTGTCCTGCGCAACTTTTCCAATCACATGATTACTGCAACTCAAAGTGAACCCGTAAGATTGAAAGCCGACTATAGTTTTAGTTACGTATGGCTGATCTCGGTGGTGGCCGCGATGGGCGGTTTGCTATTTGGTTGGGATTGGGTTGTTATCGGCGGCGCAAAACCGTTTTTTCAAAGATATTTCGAACTGACCAGCGCGGCCCAGATTGGTTGGGCGAACAGTTGCGCGTTGATCGGCTGTTTGCTGGGCGCGTTGGGCGCGGGCGCACTAAGTGACAAATTCGGCCGCAAACGGCTGTTGATTGTCGCGGCGTTGCTCTTTGCGATGACTTCGCTGGGCAATGCGTTCGCAAACAGTTTCACGATCTTCATCGCCTGGCGCATGCTTGGCGGCGTGGCCATCGGCCTGGCATCAAACCTCTCGCCCATGTACATCGCCGAGGTTGCTCCGGCGCAGATTCGAGGCAAACTGGTTGCCATCAATCAACTCACCATCGTCATCGGCATCCTGCTCGCCCAATATATCAATTGGTTCCTCGTCCGTAACCTGCCGGAGGGCGCAACCGACGAATTCATCCGGAATTCCTGGTTTGGTCAGCAAGGCTGGCGCTGGATGTTTGGCCTGACGGCTGCCCCGGCGTTGCTGTTTTTCCTGGGCATGTCGCTCGTTCCCGAAAGTCCGCGATGGCTGGCCCAGAACGGAAAACTGGATCGTGCCCATGGCGTCCTGGCAAAAATTGGCGGCGAAAGCTATGCCGGCGCTGCCATCACTGACATCAAGTCCACCCTGGCCGGCGAAGAATTTCAACGTGTGCGGTTCGCCGATCTGCTCGAACCCCGGATGCGCCGGGTGATAGTCCTCGGCGTCGTGCTCGCCGTGTTTCAACAGTGGTGCGGTATCAACGTCATTTTCAATTATGCCGAGGAAATCTTCCACGCCGCCGGCTATGATATTTCCAGTGTCCTCAAAAACATTGCCTGGACCGGTTCAGTGAATCTCGTTTTCACCTTTGTTGCGTTTGGGGTGGTGGACCGCGGGGGACGGCGACCGCTGATGTTGTTTGGATCAGCCGCACTCGCGCTCATTTACGTCGCACTCGGCTTTTGCTATTTCAGC
>JBEKTH010000044.1:0-31090 GCA_049516255.1 Verrucomicrobiota bacterium | reverse complement strand
CTCCGCCCAGGCATAACGGTAGCAATGCAGAGTGACGCCGAAGATCCCCAAACCGGCGCAGCGGCGTCTGAATTCCTGCCCCCGATACTTTTCCTTCAGCAAAGCGAGCCTCGGGAATAAAAGCCCTTGGGCCGGCAACGAACGGAGGATCGTTTCCACCGCCGGACCAAAATGAATAAACGCCCGACTGCCAGTTTTTCGGCGAGCATAGGAAATGACGCGGTCGTTCCAATCAATGCTCTCCGCCTCCAGGTTGGCAACGTCCGTTTGTGAACCGCCCAGATGCCAGCACAGTTCATAAAAACTCCGGTTTTCGGGATTCGGTTCCCGTTCGATGATCCTTTGGTGTTCGTCCGCTCTAATGGCCCGTTTGGGCTTGTATTCGATTTTGGGCCAAAGCCGTTTGGGAATGATCGGCCATGCCAGCCAGTTCATGGAGATGCAGAAGTTGTGCAACTCACGCAGATGAACATTCGTGCTGACCGTGCCCGCCTTGAGGCAGGCGAACAGTTGCTCCGCCGGCGTCTCGATGATGATCAGCGGAAGAATCAGATCAAATGCCTTCTGTTTGACGGCGCGCTGCCAGCGCTCTTTGGTTGATCCATGTTTGTTTTCAGTGATGGCGTTGAACGCGTCCTGCCAGGTCCGTTTTGAAACCCCCGAATCGGTTCCGGCGAGATAGGCCTTGGCGATCTGGAGGTTCAGTTGCGGTTGGCGGATGGATTCATTCCGGGCGTTGAGCAGCGACGTGGCCTCGGCGCGATTTCTCGTGCCAGTGCTTTCCTGCTTCCGGGTTTCAGTGTCTTCGATGTAGAACATGCCGCCGCGTTTGCGGCGGTAGAGGATGTAACGACGTTTCATAACTCAGACTTTCTTTGTCCGATGTTATGAAGCCGCACGCGGCTTTTGGTGTGTCAGACACACCAGGCGGGCGGCGAATCCCGTTTTCGCGAGTGATGGCCGGGCAATACCGGGGTAGTGATTGAGTTTTACCCGAGTATTGATTTCACTGGCACTTTCACTGGCACTTGCCTCCTCTGGTTTCGCCATCCTGTTGAAAAACAACAGCTTAAAGATGGCGGAAGGGGTGGGATTCGAACCCACGGTAGCCTTGCGACTACGCCTGATTTCGAGTCAGGTGCCTTTAACCACTCAGCCACCCTTCCATGAGCCGGCAAGGAAACATTTTGCGCAGGTTGGGGCCGCGGGCAAGCTCATTCGCCGACCGTTTAAATCCATGTGATTAAACCCGTGTGATCCTTCACCGCCTGGCCACGGTCTTCCGGCGGTAAAAAGGAAGGCGCTGGCGGTCAGAATTCGCCAGCGCCGATGCTAGGCGTCGGTAGGACTTTTTCTCTGTCATGACCAGCCAACCACAAGTTCGGAATTTCGTCAAAGACGGATCGGAAACAAGCGGGTGACATTTTGGAAAAGCGGGCCCGGAGTCGGGGCATATTTCGCGCTTTTTTCGTCTGCGGCCGTTGTTTAGAGTGGAGGTATGTTTTGGGATTGCCGTTGGTTGATGATCATTTTCGCACTGGGGTTGGGCGGTGAACAGATGTTTGCCGCCAGCGCGCACGAGGACCGCGCTTACGCGGCGGCCGCGAGCGCGTTTCAGGATGGCATGTGGAGCCGCGCGGAAGTGGAATTTGCCGAGTTCGCCGAGAAATATCCGAAGTCCGGGCGCGTGGCCGAGGCGGTGCTGATGCAGGCCGAGGCGGATATCAAACAGGGGAAATTTTTGCCGGCCATTGATTTGCTGACCGCGCAGTCGGCGCAGGCGGGCCAACTGGCCGATCAGTACGTTTACTGGCTCGGTCAGGCGCAGTTTCAAAACGGGGATTACGCGGCGGCGGCGGCGACCTTCTCCCGATTGGCGCGGGATTTTTCGGACTCCAACCGGCGGCTGGACGCGGCGGTGGATGAGGCGGCGGCGCGCGCCAAACTCGGCCAATGGCCGCAGGTCAGCGCCGGATTGCAGGAGCCGGACGGAGTGTTTCAGGCCGAGGCAGGGAGGATCCCCAACGACGAGCGGGTGGTGCGCGGTCAGTTGCTGCTGGCCGAGGCCTTGTTCCGACAAAACCAGTTGAACGAAGCCGGGGCGGTTTTGCGTTCACTGGCGGCGCAGAAGCTGGCGCCGGAACTGAACTGGGAACAGGTTCGCCTGCTGTGCCGGGTACAGGTGGCAAGTGGCGATACAGAGGCGGCGCTGGCTTCCACGACGAATCTGATCCGGCTGGCGGATTCGACCGGGCAGGCCGGGATGCGCGCCGAGAGCGTGGTTGAGCAAGGCGGCATCCTCGAGCGAATGGGACGAATGGAAGAGGCGCTGGCGGTGTATCAGGAGAATCTTTCGACCAACGTACCGGTTGAATGGCAGCGGCAGGCGGTTTTAAAAATTGCGGAGCTGGCCGCCGCGCAGGGGAAATTTTCGGACGCGACACAATCGCTGGAACAATTTCTGGCGCAATTTCCGGATTCACCGGCCGCGGACATTACGCGATTGACACTGGGCGAGTTGTATTTGAAGGAATATGTGGCGCAACCGGCGGTGGCCACGAACAGTCTGGCCGAGGCGGAGGCGCGCTTCGATCAATTCCTCGGCGCCTACGCCAACAGCCCGTTTGCCGGCAAGGCGTATCTGGATCAGGGCTGGTGTTTTTGGATCGACGGAAAGTTTCCCGAAAGCCTCGCCGCCTTCAAGACCGCTGCGCGGATGCTGCCGCCGTCGGTGGATCTGGCCGTGGCGCGATTTAAAATGGGGGACGCACAGTTTGCGCAGGGCGATTTCACGGGTGCGCGCGACAATTACGAGGCGGTGGTAAGCGATTTCACGAACTTTCCCGAAGTGGAAAACCTTGTCCCTCAGGCGCTTTACCAGACAGTGCGCGCGTGCATGAAACTGGGCGACATGACGGGTACCACCAATGCACTGGCGCGAATCCTGACCGTTTATCCCACGAACAATCTGGCCGATAGCAGCCTCCTGCTGGCCGGGGAACAATTGTCGGATTTGCAGCAACCGGCGAAGGCTCGTGCGTTGTTTGAAAAAGTTGAGCAACAGTATCCCCAGTCGCCCTTGCGGTCGGAAGTGGAACTGGCGCTGGCCCGCACTTACGAACAGGAAAACCAGTGGCCCACCGCCATCGACATCTATGACCGCTGGGTGGACCAGTACACCAATGACACGCGGTTGCTGCCGCAAGTGGAATATGCCCGCTGCTGGGCAAATTTTCAGGCCGGACGCGAGACCAACGCCTTTCAACTGTTCACTAATTTTATTGTCCAATTTCCTCAAAACGCCCTTGCCCCCGTCGCTCAATGGTGGGTGGGCGACTATTTCTTCCGGCAGGGGGCGACCAACAACTCCTATTTCGTTGACGCGGAAAGGAATTATCAACTGCTCTTTCAGAAATGGCCGGCGTCCAGCCTCGCCTATCCGGCCCGCATGATGGCCGGGCGCGCGGCCATGGGCCGCCTCGGCTACTCGGACGCCATTCAGTATTTCATGAGCCTGACGAGCGACACCAATTGCCCGCCGGACCTCGACGCCCAGGCCTTGTTCGCTTATGGCAGCGCCTTGATGCACATGGAATCGACGGACACGAATAATCCGCTGGCCAATTTCAAACTGGCCATTCAAGTATTCGAGGCCATCGGCCAATCGTATCCGCAGTCCGAACAGGCCGCGCTCGCCTGGGGGGAGGTGGGCGATTGCTATTTGCAACTCGCCGGGCAGCCGCAGGGCGCGCGTTTTTACGACGATGCGACCAATGCCTACGCCCAGGTCATCAATGCACCGCCGGCGTCCGCCGGCGCGCGCAGCCAGGCGCAAATGGGCATCGGCCTGGTGTTGGAAAAACGCGCCGCGCAGGCGACGGGCCCGGACCAGACCGCGTTGCTGCAACAGGCCTTGCAGGATTATCTCGACGTGCTCTACGGAAACAATCTGCGTGACGGTGAGGCGGCGGATCCGTTTTGGGTGAAGAAGGCCGGACTGCAGGCGGCGAGCGTGGCCGAGACGCTGGGCGAATGGCCGCAGGCGGTGAACGTGTACCGGCGGTTGGAGGAATTGCTGCCGCAATTGCACGATATGCTTGAGAAGAAAATCGGCAACGCCCGGGAGCACATCACGGCGCCGCAAAATTGACGCGGTTTGACACGCACCCGCAACCGGCTTAGGTTCAAAACAAGACAATGAGTGAAATCATAACTGCTGGATTGGTCGTCTCGCTTACCCACGGCGCGGCGGAAGAAACCAAGGTATTGCTCGCGAAACCTGAAAATGCCGGCAAGGCATTGCGCATTTTTGTGGAGCAAGGCGGCTGTTCCGGCATGCAGTACAACATGGTCTTCGACGAAAAACGGGACGGCGACTGGGCGGCCGAGCAGCACGGCGTGACCGTGCTGGTGGACCCTTTTAGCGCGACCTATCTACGGGGCACCGTGGTGGATTTCAGTGCCGCGCTGACGGGCGGCGGTTTCAAAATCACTAATCCCAACGCGAAGCAAAGTTGCGGTTGCGGCAAATCCTTTGAGGCTTGAGCGGGGCCGATCAACCCGCGCCAGCCTGACCATGCCGTTCCGTGAGATGCGGAGCGGCTTTTTGCTTTGCGCGCGGATTCAGCGAACTCAAATCCAATTTTTCCGCACCATCCACGTTTTGATGAGCTGCGTCAGGCCGACGTAGCAAAGCAGCGTCACGGCGAGAATCGGCCAGAACTGCCACGGCAGCGGCGCGAAGCCCAGGAATCGTGCCAGCGGCGAAAACGGCAGATACGCGCCGATGCCCATGATCAAAATGGTCGTCATCGTCAGTTGCCAGCTGGCGCGCGACTGGACGAACGGAATCTGGCTCGTGCGGATGACATGGATGATGAGCGTCTGCGTCATGATGGATTCGACGAACCAGCCGCTGTTGAAGAGCGCGGCGGCGTGAGTGTGATTCACAGCGTTGTCACCAAAATGCGCGACCAGATCCGGCGTCAGCCCCACTTGGTTGCATTTGAAGACAATCCACATCACGAAAAAAGTGCTGTAGTCAAAAATGGAGCTGATGGGGCCGATAAAAAGAATGAACTTGGCGATTTCCCCGATGTTCCACGGGCGCGGCTTGGCGATGTATTGCGCGCCGACGTTGTCCGTCGGAATCGGCACCTGTGAAAAATCGTAAAGCAGATTGTTCGTCAGGATTTGTAGCGGCTGCATCGGCAGAAATGGAAACAACGCGCTCGCGCCGAGCACGCTGAACATGTTGCCGAAATTGGAACTCGCGCCCATGCGGATGTATTTCAAAATGTTCGCGAACACTTTCCGGCCTTCGAGCACGCCTTCTTCGAGCACCATCAGGCTCTTTTCCAGCAGAATCATGTCGGCGGATTCCTTGGCGATGTCCACGGCGGTGTCCACGGAGATGCCCACGTCGGCGGCGCGCAACGCGGGCGCGTCGTTGATGCCGTCGCCCATGAAGCCGACGACGTGGCCTTTTTTCTGGAGTGCCTGCACCACGCGCTTTTTATGCGCGGGCGAGAGCCGCGCATAAACGTCCGTGCCGTCAACCAGCCTGGCCAGTTGCTCGTCCGACATTTTTTCCACGTCGTTGCCGAGCAGAATTGTCTCGGCGTTGATGCCGACCTCGGTGCAGACTTTGTGCGTGACCAGATCGTTGTCGCCGGTCAAAACTTTCACCGTCACGCCATGCTGGCGCAGCGCGGCAATGGCGGTCTTGGCCGTGTCCTTCGGCGGATCGAGAAACGCCAGATAGCCCGTCAATACAAGGTTTTCCTCGTCGGCTTTGGAATAGGCGGCCTGTGAACCAACTTTTTTGTTGGCGATGGCCAGCACACGAAAGCCATCTTCACTCAACGAATTGACCTGTTCAATCAGGTTGCCGACAAGAATCGGCTCCATCGGAAAAATTTCTCCGTCGCTTTCAAACTGCGTGCATTTCTTGAACACCGATTCCGGCGCGCCCTTGGTCAGC
Organism: Verrucomicrobiota bacterium; assembly: GCA_049516255.1. Classification (GTDB taxonomy): domain Bacteria; phylum Verrucomicrobiota; class Verrucomicrobiia; order Limisphaerales; family UBA11358; genus UBA11358. Next base: position 25,107 of record JBEKTH010000044.1, on the reverse strand, counting down.
AACTGGCGCTGGCCATCCGGCCCCTCGACGACGACGGACATCATGCGCCGCGAAAAATCAAACGGAATTTCATCCACCTTGGAAATCTTTTCGACGCCCAGTTCGCGGTGCAGTTCCGAGTATTTCAAAACCGCGCGATCCAGAACATTTTTCAGGCCGGTTTGGAAATGGCTGATAAGATAGGCGTCGCGCAGGACTTCCTCACTTTCATTTTTGAAAACGTCGCAGTGGATTTCCAGGATGACGTGGTCAATTGTGAGCGTGCCGGTCTTGTCGGTGCAAAGCACGTTCATCGCGCCGAAGTTCTGGATGGAATTGAGCCGCTTGACGATGACTTTTTTCTTTGACATCGCCAACGCGCCCTTGGAAAGGCAGACGGACACGATCATCGGCAACATCTCCGGCGTCAGGCCGACGGCGATGGCGAGCGCGAAAAGAAACGTTTCCCCGCCCCAACTGTGCTTGGTGAAACCGTTGATGAGAAAAACCGCCGGCGACATCACCACCATGAAACCAATCATCAGCCAGGTGAATTTTTTCACGCCCTTGTCAAACGCCGTCTCGACCTGCTGGCCGGCAAGGCTGCTGGCCATTTTCCCGAAATACGTCTGCACGCCAGTGCCGACAGTGATCGCCGTGGCCGAACCGCTTTCCACGCTCGTGCCGAGAAAGCAAAGGTTCGTGTGTTCGATGGATTGGACGTTGGCGCGCGGATCGCGCGCGTCACTTTTTTCAACCGGCAGCGATTCGCCGGTCAGCGTGGTCTGGATGATGAACAAATCCTTCGCGGAAATCAAACGCACGTCGGCGGGAATCATGTCACCGGCGGAAAGTTTCACGATGTCGCCGGGGACAAGCTGGGCGATGGGAATTTCCTTCGGCTGGCCGTCCCGCATGACCGTGGCGGTGACCTTGATCATCGCCTTGAGTTTGGCGGCGGCGTTGTCGGCTTTCGTTTCCTGGACAAGGCGCAAGGACAAGCCCAGCGCGACCATGACGAGCATGACCGAACCGGTATAGAGATTCGAGACGTCTTTATCCTCCGGTTTTGCATGGAAATAAGCAAAGAATGAAAAAATGGCGAGAAGCGTCAGCAAAATGACCAGCGGATTGCGCGAGGCGATCCAAAGCCGCCAGAACCAGCCGTGCTGCTTTTCCTGCGCGACCTCGTTCGGGCCGAAAACTTCCAGCCGCTCCGCCGCTTCTTCTTCGGCCAGGCCGTTAGCCGAGGTGTTGAGCCGTTGCAGGATTTCGGCGGTTTCGCCAGTCGCTGCATCGCGCATCAAATCGGCAGTTTGCCGGCCTTCAAAATATTTTGTGGCTGACATTTTTATGAGTTTAGACGGCGTATCGTTTCAGAACGGTGAGCAAGGAACGCAGTTCACGACGGCCATCGGACTGGCTCGAGGCACTTTCAATGCACCCTTGCATGTGGGACTCGATCATTTCTTCGCTGAACGATTTCAGCGCCCGGCGTGCGGAAACGACTTGCATCAGGACATCCGAGCAATCGGTGTCGGCCTCGACCATTTTTTCAATGGCCTCCACCTGGCCTTTAATCCGGCGCAGGCGGACGACGAGCGCTCTTTTCTCCAAACCGGGACGGACGTGCTTAACTTTCATGGCAAGACATTTAACACTTTTCACAGTGTGCGCCACTCCAAAAATGGAACTTGACGCAATATGGGGGGTAGGGGTATATGGCACCGTGATGTTTGCCAATCCCGCTTTTCCCACACCGCCGCGCCGGCGGTGGTTTCGCCCGCCCGCGCAGGGTTGTAGCCTGGGCTGCTTCTGGTCATTGACGGCGGGCTGCAATCACCGTAGCCATTGCCACATCTCATGCGGCGTTTGAGAAAAATTGGCTGGCTGCCGGCAGCGGGCGCTCTGGCGGGCGCGACCACGACGGTGGCGGAGGTTTCCACCAATGCATTACCCGCATCGGGCGTTTCTCAAAGCTCGGTTCGCAAGCAGAACTGGAACTTCCACGTCCAGAACACCGACATCGTGCAGGGTTATCCTGGATTCTCATCAAAGTATTCCGGTCCCAACAGCCTGCCCAACGGCGGCGAAACCCGCGAAACGATCTCCCTGGATTTGATGGCGGGCGTCCGTTTGTGGTCCGGCGCCGAGGCGCACGTGGACGGCATGATGTGGCAGGGATACGGCCTCGGCCATACCATCGGCATCGAAGCCTTCCCCAGCGGGGAAGCCTACCGGGTCGGCACCACCGTTCCCAATGTCAACCTCACCCGCGCCTTCATCCGCCAGACCATCAACCTGGGCGGTGATGAGGAAACGGTGGATGATGATCAGCTTCACCTTGCCGGCACCCAGGACGTGTCGCGCCTGACGTTCACGCTGGGCAAAATCAGCCTGATTGACATTTTTGACAACAACACCTACGCCAACGATCCACGCACGCAATTCATGAATTGGGCGTTCGTGGCGAACGAAGCTTGGGATTATCCGGCCGACAGCCTGGGATACACGACCGGATTTGCCGCCGAATTGTATCAGCCGCAATGGACCCTGCGTTACGGCTTTTTCCAGGTGCCGCGTTCCTCCAACGGTCTGGCGCAGGATCAGCGCTATCTCGCCGCCTGGGGCATGGTAACGGAGCTGGAACGCCGTTACACCATCCGCAACCATCCCGGTGTCCTCCGGTTTCTGGTGTATCTGAACCGGGCGCACATGGGCAGCTATCAGGACGCGATTAACAACTTTAACCAGGGTGGGAGCATCGACATCACCCAAACGCGTGCCAACCGCTTTAAATACGGCTTTGGCCTGAATTGGGAACAGGAAATCACTGAAAACATCGGCGTCTTTTCACGCCTGGGCTGGAGCGACGGGCACACCGAGTCCTGGGCCTACAGCGATGTGGACCGGACGGCCTCCCTGGGGCTGAGCGTCAAAGGCGCGCCATGGCACCGGCCGGATGACACCTTTGGTCTGGCCGGGGTCGTTAATGCCATCAGCCCGGTGCACCAGCAATTTTTTGCCGACGGCGGCACGGGCATTCTCGGCGGTGACGGCACGTTGAATTACGGCTGGGAGAAGGCCCTGGAAACCTATTACGATTTTAAACTCTGGAAAACGGTTCATGCCGCTTTGGATTACCAGTTCATCACCGATCCGGCCTTCAACCGGGACCGCGGCCCGATTTCGGTTTTCGGCGCCCGGCTGCATTGGGAATTTTGACTTGGTTCATCCCTCAATCTTTCGCAGGCTTTTGTGCGTCGATGCCGGAAATTTCACTGCTGATCGCCACGCGCAACGCCCACAAAGCCGGCGAAATCCACGCCATCCTCGGCGAGGGCTTCCGGCTCCCGACGCTGAAAGATTTTCCCGCCGCGCCGGCCGTCGTCGAAGACGCGCCGACCTTCGCGGGCAACGCCACCAAAAAAGCCGCGGAACTGGCCTGTTGGCTGCCACGCCCGTTCCCCGGCTCCCCGGCGCCAGACGCCAGACCCGATTTCGTTCTGGCCGATGATTCCGGCCTGGAGGTGGACGCGCTGAACGGCGCGCCGGGCGTGCATTCGGCGCGGTTCGCCGCCCTGGATTCCGCCACCTCCGGCAACACGCCCGATGCCGACAACAACGCGAAATTGTTGCGCCTGCTAAGGGACGTTCCGCTGGAAAGGCGAACCGCGCGGTTTCATTGCGTCATCGCCTTGACGCCCCGGTTGCCCAAAACCACTAAAAACGCGTCGCCGGTTTGCTACGCGGACGAATTTGAAATGCAGACGAAGTTGTTCGACGGCGTATGCGAAGGCCGGATTCTGCTCGCGCCGCGCGGGCAAAACGGGTTCGGATACGACCCGTTGTTTGTGCCGGTTGGCTTCGAGCAGACGTTTGCCGAGTTGGGCGCGGACGTGAAGAACAAATTAAGTCACCGGGCCCAAGCGCTGGCGAAATTGAAACAGTGGCTGGATGTGATTACTGCCAGCAAACGCGAATCGTAGCTGCCTCTCAATTTAATAGGCAACCTGCACCCGGTAAAACCGGCTGGTCGCCGCGGCGTTGTCCACCACGGTCATCGGCGCCCCGGTGCCATTGGTGGTGACCAGCGTGTTCCAGACCGGCGGAAGATTCGTTGTGTACTCGACAATGTTCGTCAGTCCCGTGGCACTGTTCCAGGAAATCTGTTTTCCGCCGCCGGAGGCGGGACTGATTGTCACTTGCAGCAGGGAAATGTCCACAAAGACGAAATTGGTTGATACGACCGCCGGATAGAGCAGCGGACAAGACGCAAAGTTGGGATAAAATGCGTTACCAAGATTCGCATCTATGTCCGCCACTATATTGCTTTGTTGCGTGCCGGTGTAATTCTGGAAGGTGTTGAAGATATTCAACACATTCGTGCCGGCAATGACATGGCCGAACACCACGAACAAATCGTTCGTGTTCGGTGCGTCCAGGGACGGATTGTTGGTAAGGTTGAAATACCACTGCGATGTCGCGGAGTTTGTGTTACCGCCCAGCTTGGCCATCGCAATGGTGCCGAAGGTATTGCTGTATTGCTGGCCAACGCCGTATTCGTTGGTGATGGGCGGAAAGGTGGGAACTGGCGTGATCGTGTTGCTAACCAAAGTGAACCCACCGCCTTGAATTACGAAGCCCGGCACCAACCGGTGGGCAATCTCATTTTCGTAGCGCCCGCTTTTGATGTAGTTCAGGAAATTCTGCACCGTCACCGGCTTGTCCTGATCGTATAACTCCACTTCCAGGTCGCCAAATACCGTACGAAATTGCACGAGCGTGCCGGCGCTGGCTGAGTTGAGAAGGGAGATGCAGGCGATTAAACAACAAATCGTCCGACGGTGTGACATGACCTTAAGGATACACGTTTCCCGCCAAATTTCAACGTGATCATGCCGGCTGGCTTCGAGCCGGCCTTTCCCAAGTTGGACGACGACATGAACAACCAATTGAACCACCACGCTCAGGCGGGGAGAAATGAGGCAGTCCTTGGAGAGAAGTGCTTCGTCACTACCCTGATTTCAGCGTAAATCGGCAATCGAAATGAAGATGAGGCATTGACGAAGCACTGCCCTCCAGATCATTTCAGCAAGCCGCCGATCTGGAGTTTCCGCCGCAGCAAACCATTGTCAGCGACCATCCGGAATTTTCCGCCGGGTGCCGGCCGGGTGTAGAATTCGCCGCCGGAACACTCCACCATCAGCGCACCCGCCGCGATGTCCCATAGATTGATGGTCCGCTCGACGTAGGCGTCCAGCCGGCCGGAGGCGACATAAGCCAGTTCCAGCGCCGCCGAGCCCAGGATGCGGATTTTTTTGGCCCGCCGCGCCAGCCGGTTCAAGTGCGGCAGGCTTTGCTCCAGGTTTTCCCGGCTTTTGGAAAATCCCATCGCGATGACGGCCTCCTCCAGGCGCGAACGCCGGCTGACGCGAACGATCCTTCCGTTCAGCCGGGTCGGGCCGCCGCGAACGACCGTCCAAAGTTCATCTGTGAACGGATCGTAAATTACTCCCAGAAGAGTGACGTGTGACGCGTGGCGAGTGACGTGAAACGGCGCGCGATTCGAGATTTTTTTCTCGTCACCCGTCACCCGGCACTCGTCACTTTTTTGTAATGCAATCGACACCGCGGCGTGCGGCAGGCCGAAGAAATAATTCACGGTGCCGTCAATCGGGTCCACGACCCAACGATATTCAGCGTTCACGTCGCCGGAATCGCCTTCCTCGCCAAGCAACGGGATTTGGGGAAAGGCGGATCGCAGGATTTTTTCGATGAGTTTCTGGCAGCGCACGTCCAGTTCCAGTTTGATGTCATGGGCTTCGGCGACCTTGACGCGCTTGGGCTTGTGCCAGTTGGCGCGCATGATCTGGCCGGCGGCGCGCGCGGCCCTGATGGCGGTGGCCAGGGAGGATTTTTGCGAAATGGTTTTCATTAAGCGTCGGGGATATGTTTTTGCGGCATTCCGGGTTTTTTAGCCGGTTTCATAACAGTAAAGCGGCCAGGCTGAAATAGAACAGCAGCGTAAAAATGTCCGTGAACGCGAGCGTCACCGGCCCGGCGGCGATCTTCGGGTCCAGCCGCAACGCGTGCAATACCGCCGGGATGGTCAATCCCCAAAAGCACGCCGCGCACAATGCCAGCAGGATGCTCGCGCCGATGACGAAACCTGCCAGCCCGGTCCCGCGCCAGAGCCAGACGATGAGGCCAACCACCGTGCCGCAACCGGCGCCCAGCAGCAGGGCCGTGCCCGCCTCGCGCCGGAACGCCCGGGCATACCAGCCGAAACTCGGCTGCGTCGCGCGCAAGGCCTGGATCGTCACCGTCATGGACTGGATGCTCACGCTCTCGCCCAGCCCCAGGACCAGCGCGAGGAAAAACGCCAGGACGATGCTTTTGGCAAGGGTGACGGCGTAAACGCTGGCAAGCAGTGCGCAGAGCGTGCCGCTGCCGATGGTCGCCAGCAGCCAGGGAAAGCGGAACCGAAACGCCCGCAGCGGCGACGCATCATGCACCTCTGACACGCGAAAACCGATGGACTCAAACAACGCGTCCATCTGCTCGCGCTCGGCAATGTCGAACGCCTCCTCCGTCAGCAAACCCACGTCCACCACGCCGACGATCCGCCGCGATTCGTCCACCACCGGGAAGGCGAGAAACCGGTGCAGGACAAACGCCTCGCAGGCCTCCAGCACCGTCGCCGTGTGGGGAATGGCCGCCACCCGCCGGATCATCAACTCCGACAACCGCCGCTCCAACGGCGCCGTCAGCAACTGGCGCGTGGGCAGGACCCCAACCAGCCGTTCGTCCGCGTCCACGACGTAGAAATAAACAATTTTTTCGCCGACGCCGCGCTGCCGGATGGCGTCCAGCGCCTGCTGGACGGTGAAATCCTCGCGCAAGATGGCCGCGTCCCTGCGGGCCACCGCCAAAACCGGTTGATGCAAGTGGTCCTGTTTAGTCGTCAACTCCATGCAGCGGCAAAGTAAACCAGCCGGGGCAATGTCGTCGAGCAACGGTTTGGAAGGACGTTTGGAAAATGTCAGTCGCCCGGCCCGGGGCTTGCGGATTGGCACTCAAGGTGCTGGTTGATGGGCTTCGTCAGACCCATTGGATTCGTGACCATGACAGGAAGAACCGGGGCTGGTGGGAACGAAAAACCGGCCGGGTTGACGGGCCATGAACGTGCAATTGTTTCCAGATGAACAACAGCTGTGCGCGGCGAAAATTCTCATCGTGGACGATGAGGCCGCGGACATCCGGGTTCTGGAATGGACGCTGCGCGCGGCCAAATTCACGAATGTCCGCAGTCTGACCGACCCCACCCGGGCGCTGGAAATCTTCCAACAATTTCAACCCGACCTGATGCTGCTCGACTTATACATGCCCGGACTGGATGGATTTGCCATTTTGAAACAGCTTCAGGAAACGATGTCCGCGGGCGATTTTCTGCCGGTGCTGGTGATGACGGGCTACGATACGGCTGAGACGCGCAGCCAGGCCATGGCGGCGGGAGCCAGTGATTTCCTCGGCAAACCCATTGATTGCACGGAAGTCATGCTGCGGATTCGGAATTTGCTGCAAACCCGCTTTCTCCACCAACGCGCCCTGGAAATGCAGAAACAGCTGGCGGCCCGTCCGGTTGCCCGGGAAGCCAACCCGCAAACCCCAACTGGTCGCAAACCGTGAATGGACGACCGCGCCCAGTCTGAATAATGGAAACGATCCCGACCGAACAACTCGACCAACTGCTGGCGGCGATGATTCAAAGTGCCGGCGGCATCTCGGATTTGCTGTTCGTGGCCGGCAAACCGCCGCAGGCGGAAGTGCACGGCAAGCTTCAACCGTTTGAACTGGAACCGCCGGAATCCGTGCTCACCAGCAAACGCATCGAAGGCCTGGCCGGGGCCATTATCAATGGCAATGCCCGGCTGCTGCAGGACCTGACGGACCGCGGCTCGTGCGATTGCAGTTATTCCCTCCAGAATTTTTGCCGGTTCCGGGTCAACATCTACCGCCAGAACGGCTGTTACGCGATGGTGATGCGCCAGCTCCAGGCCCAGGTTCCCTCCCTGAAAGTGCTCCAACTGCCGCCGGTATTCCAGGAGGTCATCAAGGAGAAGAACGGCCTGGTTTTCGTGACCGGCGCCACCGGCAGCGGCAAGACCACCACGCTGGCCGCCATGTTGAATGAAATCAACCAGAACCATGAGATCCACATCGTCACGCTGGAGGATCCGATCGAATTTCTGCATCCGCATCTCAAGGCCACGTTCAGCCAGCGGGAACTGGGGCGTGATTTCTACACCTTTCCCGACGGCATGCGCGCCGCGCTGCGCCAGGCGCCCAAGGTGATCCTGGTCGGCGAAATCCGCGACCGCGAGACCATGGAAATCGCGCTGACGGCCGGGGAAACCGGCCACGTGGTTTATAGCACCCTGCACACCATCAGTGCCGGGCAGACGATCCACCGCATCCTGGGCATGTTCACCAAAGATGAGGAACAACAGGTGCGCGAGCGCCTGGCCGGCAGCCTGCGTTACATCATCAGCCAGCGCCTGATTCCCCAAAAGGACGGCGGCCGGCGGCTGGTCACCGAGTTGATGGGCAGCAGCCTGCGCACGCGCGAAGCCATCGTCCTGGGCGAAAATGAAAACCGCCGGCTTTCGGACATCATCGAAGCCGGCAACACCTACGGCTGGCACAGCTTCGAACAATCCCTGATTGACGCCTACGAAAAGGATTTGATCACCGAGGAAACCGCGCTGCTTTCCAGTGTCAACAAACCCTCGATGCACCTGCGTCTGGATGCCGTCAACAAGCGCCGGGCCAATGCGCCCACGCCCAGCACGTTGAAAATGAAAACCGACACGCGCCCGCCCCGGAACGATCCCCCGCCGGCACCCAGGCCGCCGGCCTCGAAGGATTTGAAACCGGCCGCGTCCAACGTGCCCGTGTCGGGTGCGAACTGACGGCAGACTGACGTGCCTTCTTTTCGGTGGGGCGCGTCACTCCGTGCGCGCCGTTTTCCGCATTCGCGGCGGGCAGAGGATCACCGCAGGGCGGGACAGGCTGCCCGCCCTGCCCGATCTTGAAATTAGAACCCCACCGGCGGATTACAGAAATTGTGCGGCAGCCTTAACCTTGCAGCGCGGCGAGCGCGGATTTCATGTGCTCGCGTTTGCCCTGCCACTCAACGAGGCGTTGTTTGTGCTCCTCCAGGACATTTGCCGGAACCTTTTGCGTGAAATTCGGGTTGGCGAGTTTTTGTTCGACCTTGGAAATCTCGGCCTCGATTTTTTGGAGTTCTTTCGTCAGCCGGGTCTTTTCCGCCGCCACGTCAATCAGACCTTCGGTCGGTAGGAATAAATCGCCCAGCTCGGTCCGAACGGTCAATGTGTTCTTGCTGGGCTGATCCGTCGCGCTCACTTCAACCGCCTCGGCATTGAGCAACAGCCGGATTACTTCAACGTCGTGCGCCGCCAGTTCATGTGCCGGTTTGAGGATGAATTTGACCTTCTTGTTCGCGGCGATGTTCGCCGTGCGCCGCAGGTTGCGGCCTTGCGAAATCAGTTCGTTCCGCTTTTCGACGTGCTGTTCATCACCGCTGGTCAGCTGGTAATGGGTCTTGAAATCGTCGTCGAGTGGCTTGGGCCAGGGCGCCGACATGATGGTCTGGCCGCCCTGGTTGTCCGGCATGTCCTCGGCGTAACCCATCCCGTGCCAGAGTTCCTCCGTGATGAACGGCAGAAACGGATGGAACAATCGCAGCGTATGTGAGAGCACAAAATCAATCACCGCGAGGGTGTTGGCTTTCCTGGCGGCAAAATTTTCCGGGAGCGCGACCGTCCCGGTCGCTGCGTCGGGCGTCGCGCCCGACGCTTCATCGTCAGAAGATTCCGGCGAGACGCCGAAATCCGCGCGCGCGACGCGCGCGCTCCCCAACGCCGCCTTGCTCGCCTCGACATACCAGTCGCAATATTCGCTCCAGAAAAACCGGTAGAGCGTCGCCGTCGCGTCGCTGAATTTGTATTCGGCGAACGCCGTGTTCATCTCACGGATGGCGGCGGCGAGCTTGAGCAGAATCCATTTGTCATCGGACGTCAGAAGTTTTGGATCAATCTCGCCCTGAATTGGGAAGTCGGCACTGCCGACCATTTGCCGAAATCGGTAGGCGTTCCAGAGTTTGTTGCAGAAATTGCGGCCCAGCTCGACGTTCTGTTCGTCGAACAAAATGTCCTGGCCGAGCGGCGCGCTGCGCATCGTGCCGAACCGGAGCGCATCGGCGCCATATTTGCCGATGAGGTCGAGCGGGTCGGGCGAATTGCCGAGGCTCTTGGACATCTTGCGCCCCTGCTTGTCGCGGATGATGCCGGTGAAATAGACATTCCGGAACGGCATGGCGTCGGGGAGGCCGAACTCCGGCTCGCCCATGAACTCGTAGCCCGCCATGATCATGCGCGCGACCCAGAAGAAAATGATGTCCGGTCCGGTGACCAGATCGGCGGTCGGATAAAACGCCTTCAGCGTGGGAGTCTGTTCCGGCCAGCCCATCGTGGCAAACGGCCAGAGCCACGAACTGAACCAGGTGTCCAGCACGTCGGGGTCTTGAGTGAAGCCCAGATGTTCAAGCCCTTTCTCCATTCCATCTGAAGGAAGCGTGCATATCTGAATGTGAAACTCCGAGGCTTCCCCATGCACTTTGAGGTTGCCGGGATTGGGCATCGGTACCTGCTTGAGAGATCGCAGTGTTGCTTTGACGTCCTCCGCCGAGTTGCATATCTTGCTCCACACCGGAATCCGGTGACCCCACCACAGTTGGCGGCTGATGCACCAGTCCTGGATGTTGCCCATCCAATGGTCGTAAACCTTCGCCCAGCGGTCGGGATGGAATTGCATTTTGCCTGGGAGCGCCGCCGTCTCGGAGGCGTGTCGAGTCGCGGTACTTGCCGGCGGGACGCCGGCGCTCCCAGGTTCCTGCCCCACACACGCCCGCGCTTCCTCCACGCTCGGATATTTAAGAAACCACTGTTCGCTCAGGCGCGGTTCAATTGGCACATCGGCACGTTCGCTGAACCCGACGTTGTTTGTATATGGTTCTTCCTTCTCCAGTGCGCCTATCTCTGTCAGTAACTCAACGGCAACCTTCCTGGCCTTGAACCGATCCAAACCGTTCAGTGCCGCCCCCGCCAGCTCGTTCATATGGCCGTTGGCAGTGATGACTTCAATCACTGCCAGCTTATGGCGCTGGCCGATTTCGTAGTCCGCCTTGTCATGCGCGGGCGTCACCTTGAGCACGCCGGTGCCAAATTCAAAATCCACGTGCTCATCGCCGATGATGGGAATCAACTTCTGTTCGCGCGGAAATTCAGCGGGCAATGGACGCACGACGTGCTTGCCGATGAACTTTGCATAGCGCGGGTCTTTCGGGTTCACGGCCACGGCCGTGTCGCCGGGGATGGTTTCCGGCCGCGTGGTGGCGATGGTCAGCCAGATTTTTCTGCCAGGATCCGGGAGCGCCGCCATCTTGGCGGCGTTTTTCGTTGCTTCAGGTGAACTCGCCGGCTGGAAGCCGGCGCTCCCGGCAGTTTCCACCAGCTCCACCTTGAAATAATAGAGGGAGCCTTTCTGCTCCTTCATGATGACTTCTTCGTCGGACAACGCGGTTTGTGTGGCGGGACACCAGTTCACCATGCGTTTGCCGCGATAGATGAGGCCCTTTTTGTAAAGCTCGACGAATACCTTCTGGACGCAGCGCATGTAAGGTTCGTCCATGGTGAACCGTTCACGAGTCCAATCGCACGAGCAGCCGAGCTTTTTGAGCTGGCTGATGATGATGCCGCCGTATTTTTCCTTCCACGCCCAGACGCGCTTGATGAATTCGTCGCGTCCGAGGTCGCGTTTGGATTTTTTCTCCTCCTTGGAAAGCAGCCGGGCCACCACGCCTTCGGTGGCGATGCCGGCGTGGTCGGTGCCGGGCAGCCAGAGGACTTCCCTGCCGTCCATGCGCGCCTTGCGGGCGAGGATGTCCTGGATGGTATTGTTGAGTACGTGGCCCATGGTGAGCACGCCGGTGACGTTCGGCGGCGGGATGACGATGGAATACGCCGGGCGTTTGGGCGACACGCGAGCGGGATCGGCCGCGAAACATTTCCGGTCGAGCCAGAACTGGTACCACTTGTCCTCAACGGACTGCGGTTCGTAGGCCTTGGAAATCTCAGGCATAATCAAAAGAGAAACATTCAACACTCAACATTGAACACCAACGGGTCCACCATACGTCAATTGAAGGTTGGGCGTTGAATGTTGAATGTTGGACACCTATTTCTTTAACAGCGCGTATTCCATGCTGTCCACCAGCGCCTGCAGGCTGGCTTCGATGATGTTCTCGCTCACACCAACCGTGCCCCACTCGTGTTTGCCGTCGGTGGACTCGATCAGCACGCGCGTACGCGCCGCCGTGCCCGCAACTCCGTCTAGGATGCGGACTTTGTAATCGGTGAGGCTGATATTTTTAAGGTGAGGGTAAAATTTGGTCAAAGCATGTCGTAACGCAGAATCAAGCGCATTCACCGGACCGTCCCCAGTTCCTCTCGATTCATGAGAATTCAGACCGCCATTTTTATCAAGCTTAGAAAGCCGGCCGTGCTTTCCTTCCACACGCACTTTATACATTCCTTGATCAACACTAACTTTAACTAGCGCCTCGCAGAGGGCTGCTTTTCCACGCGTTCGACTCACAGAAACCTGATATGAATCAACTTTAAACGGCAATTCTTTGTGCAATAAGATTCTTTTTAGCAATAATGCCAAAGAACCTTCGGCAGCTTCATATTCATAGCCTTCGTGTTCACGTTGCTTGATGGCGTTGAGAACTTCCTTCAACTCCGGCGTGTTGTTCGCGAGCTTGAAGCCAAGTTCCTGTGCCTTCATCACGATGTTGCTGCGGCCGGACAAATCGCTCACCAACACGGTTCGCTGGTTGCCGACCAGCGACGGGTCGATGTGCTCGTAACTCGCGGAAAGCTTTTGGACGGCGTTGACGTGCATGCCACCCTTGTGCGCGAACGCCGCGGAACCGACCCACGGCTGCCGCGGGCTGTGGCGCATGTTGGCGGTTTCATCCACGAACTGCGAAAGTTCCTTGAGCTTCGACAGGGATTTCGCGGGCACGCAGCTCTTTTTCAATTTGAAAGCAATGCAGGGAATGACGCTGGTCAGATTGCAATTGCCGGTGCGCTCGCCGTAGCCGTTGATGGTGCCTTGCACATGGACGGCGCCGGCGGCCAGCGACGCCAGCGCGTTCGCGACGCCCAGGCCGATGTCATCGTGCGTGTGAATGCCGACGTTGCAGTTCAGTTTGCCGAGGGCCACCTTCGTGATGGCGGCGATTTCCTCCGGCAGACAGCCGCCGTTCGTGTCGCAGAGCACGATGAAATCCGCGCCCGCCTTTTCGGCCGCCTGCCAGGTGGCGACGGCATATTCGGGGTCAAGTTTGTAGCCATCGAAACAATGCTCGGCGTCGTAAATGACGAATTTATCGTGGTCCTTCAGAAAGCGCACGGTGTCGCCGATCATGGCGAGATTTTCCTCCGGTGTGCAGCGCAGGACCTCCTTGACGTGCAACATGGATGTCTTGCCAAAGATCGTCACGACCGGCGTTTCGGCCTCGATGAGCAGCCGCACCTGGTCGTCCTGTTCGACGGGCACGCCCTTTTTGCGGGTGGAACCGAAGGCGGCGAGCCGCGCATTTTTGAATTTCCGGCGTCGGGCCTGCGCGTAGAACTCGATGTCCTTGGGATTGCTGCCCGGCCAGCCGCCCTCGATGTAATGCACCCCGAACGCGTCCAGTTTCTCGGCGATGCGGAGTTTGTCCGCGACCGAGAAATTGATGCCTTCGCCCTGCGAACCGTCGCGCAGGGTCGTATCATAGATTTCGACCTGGGGTTTCATAAATGGCCCGTGAAAAAACGGCGGTCAGTATCTCGGAATTTAACGGGACTGGCAAATCCCAAAACGGGGGATCCACGCCAAGGACACCCCGCGACAAATGGAAAACATTCGGGGGTGAATGGGCAATAATTCACGGACGCGCCTGAACGGTTTGAATGACTTTATCTTGTTTTTATTAATACTTTTTTGGCTATTTGCGGATAATTGGGTGACAAGTGGTTTGGCGGCGCGTAGTAGTTATCATCCAATATCCTATTTGGCATCATGAGCACGAAAATCAGTTTCGCCCTGCGCGAGCGGGACATTCCCACCCACTGGTACAATCTGCTGGCCGATTTTCCGGAGCCGCTGCCGCCACCACTGCATCCGGGCACCAAACAGCCGATTTCACCGGAGGCCCTGCGAGCCATTTTTCCCGACAACCTGATCCAGCAGGAGATGAGTCCGGAACGGTGGATTTCCATTCCCGACGAGGTCCGTGAAATCTATGCGCTCTGGCGGCCTTCGCCGCTGATCCGCGCGGTGCGGCTGGAAAAGGCGCTGCAGACGCCGGCCCACATTTATTACAAATACGAGGGCGTCAGTCCCGCCGGCAGCCACAAACCAAATACGGCGGTTGCCCAGGCCTATTACAACAAGGTCGCCGGCACCAAACGCCTCGCCACCGAGACCGGCGCGGGCCAGTGGGGTTCGTCACTCGCCTTTGCGTGCAGCCAGTTCGGGCTGGAATGCAATGTGTACATGGTCAAGGTGAGCTACCAGCACAAGCCGTATCGCCGCATGTTGATGCACACCTGGGGCGCCACGGTGCACCCGAGCCCCAGCGACCAGACCGAGTACGGGCGCAAACTGCTGCACGACGACCCGGATTGCCCCGGCAGCCTCGGCATTGCCATCAGCGAAGCCATCGAGGACACGGTCAAGCATCCGCATACCAAATACTCGCTGGGGAGCGTGCTCAATCATGTTTGCCTGCACCAGACGGTGATCGGCCAGGAAGCCATCAAGCAAATGGAACTCGCCGGCGAGGAGCCGGATTCCATCATCGCCTGCTGCGGCGGCGGCAGCAATTTCGCCGGCCTCGCGTTCCCGTTCATTCACCAAAAAATCACGCAGAAAAAGAAGTACCGCATCGTGGCCGTGGAACCGTCGGCTTGTCCGACCCTGACCAAGGGCGAATTGCGTTACGACTTCGGCGACACGGCGGAGATGACGCCGTTGCTGATGATGCACACGCTGGGCCACAAGTTCATGCCGCCGTCCATTCACGCGGGCGGGCTGCGTTACCACGGCATGTCGCCGATGGTCAGCCACGCGCTCAAACTCGGACTGGTCGAGGCCGAGGCGTATCACCAGACGAAAATTTTCGAGGCCGCGGTGCAGTTCGCGCGCACGGAAGGTATCGTCGCGGCGCCGGAATCCGCGCACGCGATCGCCGCGGTCATCCAGGAAGCCATCGCCGCCCGCGAAGCCGGGAAGAAGCGCGTGATCCTGTTCAACCTCTCCGGCAACGGCATGCTCGACCTGAGCGCGTATGAAACCTATCTGAGCGGCAAACTGCAGGATGCTTGAACCCGGGACGTTTACCCGATTGCGGACCGGATGCCGCTTCCGATGGCCGATGGCGGAGTTGCAAAACGTGCCTGGTCGGACGAGTTTTGGCTGTGGAAGTTTCCGGAAAAATCCAGTGCCCGTTTTGCGGGCAGGCGTTCGACCTGGTCGTGGACACCAGTGTGGCGAGCCAGCGGTTCACGACGGACTGCGAGGTATGCTGCCGGCCGTTCGAAGTGTTTGCCGAATGCGAGCCGGGCGAAATTCTGAGCTTGGACGCGGTGGCGGATTGAGGCAAACTCCGCGCGATGCACGATACCGCCAACACCGTTCTCTGGATTTACATCATCCTCCTGCTGGTCGGCGGGTTGTTTGGCTTCTTCAAGGGGAAGAGCAAAATATCCCTGACGACGTCGGTGGTGTTTGCCGTGTTGCTGATCCTGACGACGCTGCGCGGGATTTTTGACCCGGCCTTCGCCAATATCCTGGCGAACGCGGTCTTGCTGGTGCTGCTGGTGGTGTTCACCCTGCGGCTGGCGAAGACGAAAAAGTTCATGCCGGGCGGCTTGATGCTGGTCCTGACCATTCTGGCCCTGGCGTTGCGCAACCTGAATTTTCACTGACCCGGGCACCGGGATGGGGGGCGGAGGTTTTCAATTCGCGGCGGTGCGCTGACAAAATCTCCCGGAAATAGGTTGCGCGCGCGGAGAGCGGCCCGTAAGTTTTCCACCCTTTGGGTGCACCCATAGCTCAATTGGATAGAGCATCTGACTACGGATCAGAAGGTTGTAGGTTCAACTCCTACTGGGTGCGCCAGATTTTATTGGGGTTTTGTAAAGAATGTGGATATTTTCCCTCGTTTTCTTCTGACACAATTCTGACAAATCAAGTTCTGACATAAAAAATCCCCATTTCAGGGGTTTTCTTGAATCGCTGATGTTTTTGGGATTCGTCACGGGGTTGGTTTTAGTGACCAAAACCTTTCCATCCATTCCCTTGACACTTCACGAACGTAATGGCGTTTGGCAATTTCGATGCTGTTGCCCATGACGTAAACGACTTCGGGGATGTTCCGAATCAGATTGTGATAATACGTGCCAAAACTGTGGCGCAGACCGTCTTGAAACCACACCCCAAATTCAAGGCGGACTTTCTTCTGTGTATTTTCGTGATTGTTCGTGGGGTTGAGCGGTTGGTTTGGAAATTTGTTTTTGACGTATTCTAACCATACCCAAAGCGTTTCCGTGTCTTTTAACACAAAACGTCTTGAACCAGTTTTTCCCAAAGGCTTAACAAAAACCTCTTTGCGTTCAAAATTTAGGTCCGCCCATTCGACCCGTTCCGCTTCCGACGGGCGTAATCCGCCAAAGATTGTAAGGCAATAATATCTAAACTTATGCCAAATCAAATTGAAACAGAAATCGTTGCAGCCTTGAATCGAATCTCAAAAATTCTTGCTGGTTTGCTTCTAAAAGATGTTGAAGAAGCCGAACAAGGTGTAAAAATCAAACGTCTCAAAGGTTGTGGATTTTCTAATACTGAAATAGCCGAAATGCTCCATACAACCGCCAATACGGTGGGCGTTGCTGTCCATGCTTTGAGGAAAAAGAAATTTCGCAAAGCAAAAAAGAAAAAATAGTTATGCTGAGTGTCTCGGTCTGACTTGCGTGGACTCTGATTTTGGCTGAGCTAGATGACGTTCAGCGGATGAAAGTTTCTCCGCCCAATCCACAGTTGACGAAACTGAGTATCGGCGACGGATAAACCGTTTGACTATGTGTGCGGAATTGGGTCGGATTCTTGCGCCAGACGGTCTAGGGCGAGTTTTTCCGTCGTTTTGGTATCTGAACCGAGGGAATTTCAAGAAACCCCAATAAATCCGCTGGAACCCTTCTGACAAGTTCTGACACAATTTTCTTCCGTATAAAAAATCCTGACCCACCTATAATAAATTGACATTTTACGGGGTGAATTCGACTAATGATGTGCCATGATAAAACCATTGGAAATAAAGAGCATTATCGTCCTAATTTTACCCCACCAAAAAGTTAGACGAATAAGAAAAATATAATAAATTCACTACGGATCAGAAGGTTGTAGGTTCAACTCCTACTGGGTGCGCCAGTTGGCATCCACCGGCGTCCGCCCGCAGGCAATAATGTTGAATGCTCCCCGCCTTCCCCAATAACATTGCCTGAATATGAATCGAAATCTCCCCCGCCTCGTCTGCCCGGCCTGGCCGACCGGGTGGTTTTTCCTCGCCTCGCTGATCAGCACCCTGGCGTCGCCCGTCCCGGTGGCCTGTGTGGGAGACAGCATTACCTGGGGCTACGGCATTTCCAACCGGGAGCACAATTCCTATCCGGCCCAACTGGCCGCCTTGCTCGGGACGAATTGGGTGGTGCGCAATTTCGGCGTCAACGCCACCACCCTGCTGCATCAGGGCGACCTGCCGTATGTCAGGCAACCGGCGTGGGCGCAGGCGCTGGCGTTCAAACCGGACGTGGTCGTCATTGATTTCGGCGCGAACGACAGCAAACATCCCGGCGACGGCAGCCTGGAGGCGGAGCGGGCCGTCAACAACTGGCAGTATAAAACCAATTTCGTCCATGACTATGAGGAGATGATTGCCGCCTTCCGCCAGGCGAATCCGGCGGCAAGGATTTTCATCTGCCTGCCCACGCCGGATTATCCGGGCCGCTGGGGGATCAACAACCGGACCATTCGCGTGGAGATGATTCCCCTGATCCGGCGGGCGGCCGTGGAATCCGGGGTCGCGGTGATCGACCTGTACACGGCGTTGAGCGGCCGGAAGGAATTGTTTCCCGACACGGTGCATCCCGATGCCACCGGAGCCGGGCTGATGGCGGCAGCGGTCTATCGCGCCTTGACCGGGCACGCCCCGCCGGCCCCGGGGCCATAAGCGCGCGCCGGGGACCTGTTTTCCCGGCACCTTCAACCGGCCGTCGTCCGGAAAACCGGGCGCCATTCCTGCCATGGCGCAAAGAAATCAACCCGTTGCAAAAGGTAGGTTGACATCCCACCGGCCGTTTTGGGTTTGGAGGATTTTCACATTTTGTTTGCTCCGCATTGACATCACAATTTTCCAGCGTAGTCTTTTTTACTTTCCACACAAATGATGCGTGTATACTTGAGTCGTGGCTGAGAAAGACGATTATTTGGCAGACGTGCTGGTGGACCTGGGTATTGTCAATGCCGACCAGGTCGCCAAAACGCGCCAGGAAGCCGAAACTTCCGGGGTCGGCGTGGTGGAGTTGTTGCTGGCCAACAAGCTCGTCCGCCCCGCGGATGTCACCCAGGCCAAGGCCGCGCAATTCGGCGCGGAAGTCATTCAACTCGGCGGTCTGCGCATTCCCGACGACGTTATCTCCATCATCCCGCGCCATATCGCCAAAAAATACCGCGTCGTTCCCGTCTTCAAAAGCGACGGCAAGGTCGCCGTGGCCATCGCCGACCCGTCCGATCTCAATACGATTGACACGCTCACGCACCTGCTCAACGCGGAGATTGAGCTGCGCGTGGCGGCGGAATCGGACATCGAGGCCGCGCTGAACAAATATTACGGCGGCACGGGCCAGACGGTGGTGGACAAGGCCATCCAGGAACTGACCGAAAGCGAAGTCGAGGTCCCCAAGGGCGCACTGGACGACGACAGCGCGGTGGTGGATGCGGACGCGCCGCTCATCCGGCTGGTCAATCAAATCATCGTGGACGCCTTCAAGATGCGGGCGTCAGATATTCACCTGGAACCGTTGAGCAAGCGTTTCCGGCTGCGTTTTCGCATTGACGGCGTGCTGCACGAGATGAAGGCCCCGCCCAAACGGTTGCAGGCGTCCATCATCACCCGGCTGAAGATCCAGTCGAACATGTCCATCTCCGAGCATCGCATTCCGCAGGACGGACGCATTCAGAGCAAGGTGGGGAACAAACTCATCGACTTGCGCGTTTCCTGCCTGCCGACCTATCATGGCGAAAGCGTCGTCATGCGTATTCTGGACAAGGAAGGCCTGCGGCTCGGTCTGCCGGAACTGGGATTTTTCACGGACGACCAGCAGACGTTCGAACGCATGATCGGGTTGCCCGACGGCATTCTGCTGGTGACCGGCCCGACCGGTTCCGGCAAAACCACCACCCTGTATTCCTGTCTGCACTTCATCAACCGCCCCGACCGCAAAATCATCACGGTCGAGGACCCGGTGGAATATATTCTGTCCGGCATCAATCAGGTGCAGGTCCATGAAGCGGTCGGCCTGACCTTTGCCGCCGCCCTCCGTTCAATTCTGCGCCAGGCGCCGAACGTGGTGATGATCGGTGAAATTCGCGACATGGAAACCGCGTCCATTGCCATCAATGCGTCGTTGACCGGTCACCTGGTGTTCTCGACCCTGCACACCAATGACGCGCCGAGCGCGGTCACCCGCCTGGTGGACATTGGCGTGAAACCCTTTTTGGTCGCCTCGTCCACGCGCTGTCTCATGGCGCAACGCCTCGTGCGCAAGGTCTGCCGCAAATGCGCGCAGCCCTACCAGCCCACGGAACAGGAAATGCGCGCGTTGAACATCACGCCGGAGAACCTGCTGACCGCGACGATGCAAAAAGGCCGGGGTTGCAGCGATTGTTCAAACACCGGCTGCCGCGGACGCTTCGGCATTTTTGAAATTTTCATCATCGACGACGAGGCGCGGAAACTGATTTACGACAAGGCTTCGTCATCCGTGTTGCGCGCCCGCGCCCGGGAAATGGGCATGCGCACGCTCCGCGAGGACGGCATTCGCAAGGTGCTCGCCGGGCTGACGACGCCCGAGGAGGTCATCCGGGCGACGGTCGGCGACGAATCTTGACGGAAAGGAAGCATGAAGCATGAAGCATGAAGAACTAAAACCGGATTCAATCGGCCGGGCCGGTTTCTGCATTCCGCATTCCGCATTCGGCATTTGATTTTTTATGTCATACTCCATGTCCGATTTGTTGCAGTTGGTGGTGTCGGAAGGCGCTTCCGATTTGCACATCCGCGTGGGCACGCCGCCGACCATCCGGGTGCACGGCATCCTGCACCGTGTCGAGGGCCCCTCGCTCAAGCCGGAGGATGCCGAGGAATTGATGCGCAGCATCACGTCCGAGGAGCACATCCAAAGCACGCGCGAACACGGCGGCGCCGACTTTGGTTTTGCGTTCGGCGACGTGGCGCGGTTCCGGGTCAGCGTCTTCAAGGAGAAGGGCAATTTCGCCCTGGTGCTCCGGCAGATTCCCAACAAGCTGCTGACCCTGGAACAAATTGGCGTCCCCCCCAGCACCAAGGAACTGCTCTACAAACCGCGCGGCCTGGTGCTGGTGACCGGCCCGACCGGTTCCGGTAAAACCACCACGCTCGCCTCCATGCTCAACGTCATCAATGAGGAACGCGACGAGGCGCACATCATCACCATCGAGGACCCGATCGAGTATTATCATCACCACAAGAAGGCGCTGGTCACCCAGCGCGAGATCGGGGTGGACGTGCCGAACTTTGCCGAAGGTCTGCGCCGGGCGCTGCGCCAGGACCCGGACATCATCCTGGTGGGTGAAATGCGCGACCTGGAAACCATCGAGGCGGCCATCACGGCGGCGGAGACGGGGCATTTGGTTTTCGGCACCCTGCACACGACCGGCGCGGCCAAGACGATTGACCGCATCACCAACGCGTTCCCGACCAACCAGCAGGAAATGGTGCGCATCCAGCTTTCCACCGTGATGCAGGCGGTGATCTCGCAGTTGCTGATTCCCCGGATCGACAAGCCGGGCCGCGTGGCGGTCTTTGAAGTCATGGTCAACACGCCGTCCATCGCCGCCCTCATCCGCGACAATAAAACGTTCCGCATCAACTCGGACATCCAGACCGGCGCGAAATACGGCATGGTGACGCTCGATTCGTTCCTGGTTGACAAGTACCAGCAGGGCATGATTGCGCGCGAGGAAGTGATCACCAAGGCGCAGGACGGGGTGTCGATGCTGCAAAAATTGCAGGAATTGGAGCTGGCCCAGTCCCTGAGCGCCGAGGCCGCGCCATCCAAACCCAAGAAATAATTTTTTACTGAAATGGCTGAAGAAGTTTCCAGTCCGTTGCTGTCGCTCGTCAAAGAGCTGGGGCTGATTGACGACCTGCAATACGAGGAGGTCGCCGCCGAATTCAAACGCAGCGGCGCGCCGGTCATCCAGTTGTTGCAGGATTTCGGCATCATGCAGCTCGACGACGTGCTGCAGGTGATGGCGAATTATCTGGGCACCCGGGTGGTTTCCCTGCGCGACGTCCAGTTCACCCCCGAACTGCTGCAGGCCGTTCCGGCGAACGTCGCGCGCATGTACCAGTGCCTGCCGGTCGCCCTGCAGGACGGCACGTTGCAGGTCGCCCTGGCCGATCCGTTGGACCCGGCGCGTTCCGACGAAATTAATTTTGCGGTCAAAAAGTCCGTGCAGATCGTGGTCGCCGACCCGGCCGAAATCGAGAAGGCGATCGAGCAGCATTACGGCCAGGAGATGGGGGATGTCTCCGCAATTCTCAAGGAACTGGGCGCGGACACCGACATCGCCCGCGAGGTGAGCGAAGCCGGCGAGGACGCGAAGGCCGCCGAAACCCTGGCCAACGAGGCGCCCATCGTGAAATTCGTGAATCTGGTCCTGTTCCAGGCCATTCAGGACCGCGCGAGTGACATTCATTTCGAACCGTTTGAAACCGAATTCCGCATCCGCTACCGCGTGGACGGCGCCCTGTACGAAATGTCGCCGCCGCCGAAACATCTGGCCCTGCCGGTGATCTCGCGCATCAAGGTCATGTCCGGCCTGAACATTTCCGAACGGCGCGTGCCGCAGGACGGGCGTATCAATTTCCCGATGGGCAACCGGCAGATCGACATGCGCGTGTCCACGCTGCCGACGCAGTTTGGCGAATCGGTGGTGTTGCGCGTGCTCGACCGCGGGGCGGTCAGCCTGGACGTCGAAACGCTCGGCTTTCCCAAATACGTCCATGATTACGTGACCGAGGCGATCCTGCGTCCCAACGGCATCATGATTGTCACCGGCCCCACCGGTTCCGGCAAAACCACGACGCTTTACTCGTGTCTGCGGCGCATCAACACCCTGGATTCCAAATTGCTGACCGCCGAGGACCCCGTCGAATACGACATCGAGGGCATCATGCAGGTGGCCATCAACGACTCGGTGGGCATGACCTTTGGCAAGGCGTTGCGGTCGTTTTTGCGCCAGGACCCGGACATCATCATGGTGGGGGAAATGCGTGATCTGGAGACCGCGCAGATTTCCATCCAGGCATCGCTGACGGGCCATCTGGTGTTGAGCACGCTGCACACCAACGACGCGCCGGGCGCGGTGACGCGCCTGCTGGACATGGGCGTCGAACCGTTTCTGATTTCCTCGACGCTGATGGCGGTGCTGGCCCAGCGGCTGGTGCGGACCACCTGCACCAATTGCCGGACGCCGTTTGAACCCACGGAGGAACAACTGGCGCTGTTGAACCTTTCGCCCCACGACCTGGGCGACAAGGTTTTTCACTACGGCCGCGGCTGTTCCACCTGCAACGACACCGGTTACAAGGGACGCAAGGGCATTTTTGAGCTGCTCATCATCAGCGAGGCGATTCGCACGCTGATCAATGAGCGCTCGCCGACGGTGGTGTTGCGCCAGAAAGCCGTCGAGCTGGGGATGGTCACCCTGCGCGAAGACGGCTTGCGCAGCATTTTTGAAGGTGATACCACTATTGAGGAAATCGTCAAATACACATGATCAGTTCCCGGTTCCAGGTTCAAGGTTTCAGGTCCGGTTCACCGTACTCGGTGGGGCCCGGAAGGTTGAACCTTGAACGTCGAGCTTTGAACCTTGAACCCGCTTAGTTATGCCCAAATACAGTTATGTGGCGCTGGATGCCCACGGCAAGGAAACCAAGGGCACCATTGAAGTCGCCAGCCAGAACGAGGCCATCGGCCGCGTCAAGGAAATGGGCTTCTTCCCGACCAAAATCGTTGAGGCGGAGAAACCCCAGGAAAAAACCAGCCGGAAGAAGGCCAAGGCGGCGCCCCGGGCGGGCGGCAAAAGACGGGGCGCCATGGACATTCAGATCAAGATTCCCGGCCTGAGCGGGCGGGTGAAACCCAAGGTGTTGACGACCTTTACCCGCCAGTTGGCGACGCTGGTGGACGCGGGCCTGCCGTTGCTGCGCGGGTTGCGCGTGCTCGAAAAACAGGAGCGCAATGCCACCCTCCGGGACATCCTGGGCCAGTTGGCGCTCGCCATCGAAGGCGGCAGCACTTTTTCCGAGGCGCTGGCGCAGCATCCCAAGGTGTTCAACCGCCTGTTCGTCAACATGGTCAAGGCCGGCGAACTGGGCGGCGTGCTGGAAGTGGTCTTGAAACGCCTGGCGGAATTTTCCGAAAAGGCGCAGAAGATCAAGGGCAAGGTCAAGGCCGCGATGTTTTATCCCGTGGCCGTGCTCATCGTGGCCATGGGCATCATGGTCCTGCTGTTGACGTTCGTGATCCCGAGATTTCAGGGCGTCTTTGAAGGCATGAACATCAAGATGCCGGAATTCACCCTCTTCGTGCTGGGGGTCAGCGCCGCCGTCAAGGATCACTTTTTTGTGACGTCCGCCTGTATCGCGGCCTGTGTGGTGGTGTTCATGCTGTGCATCCGCACCCGGGTTGGCCGGCTGCTCTGGGACAAATTCAAACTCAAGGTCCCGGTCCTCGGCCCGGTCGTCAGCAAGGTTGCCATCGCCCGTTTTACCCGCACCCTCGGCACCCTCGTTAGCAGCGGTGTTCCCATTTTGCAGGCGCTGACCATTGTCAAGGAAACCGCCGGCAACGTCATCATCGCCAACGCCGTCAACGGGGTCCATGAAAGCGTCAAGGAGGGCGAAACCATCACCGCGCCGTTGGAAGGTTCCGGCGTCTTCCCGCCCATGGTCGTCAGCATGGTGGACGTCGGCGAACAAACCGGCGCCCTCCCGGAAATGTTGCTGCGCATCGCCGACAACTACGACGAGGAGGTGGACAATGCCGTGTCCGCCATGACGTCCCTGCTCGAACCCATCATGATCATTTTTCTGGCCGTCCTCGTGGGCAGCATCGTCATCGCCATGTTCCTGCCGTTGATCCAAATGATCAACAGCCTGAGCGGTTCAGGCCCCGGAGGCTCCGGGCAATAGTTATAATTTTGGTGTCAACCGAAGGCCATTTCGCTTCGGCTTCACAAAAACCGTTGACAAAGAATGGCATCCATGCGTAAATACATTGTAAACACATTGCATGGGCGTTTTATATACAATTAGCTCATTATGGAGTTTGATTGGAATAATCCGCCATTTGAAACGGTTGGTTCTTTGACTCAGTTGGAAATTGAAGAGTCCTTTGAGGACCCGTTTGCCATCCGGTTGTTGCCGGACACGCCGCGATTCGGTGTCCAGGCGCGCTTCTTCAACCTGGGCATGTCGGCGGGCGGCATCGGCATCTTCAGCGTATACCGGACCAACGGGAAGCTGGCGCGCGTGTTGTTGGCGCGTCCGTTCGAGCCGGAGGAACGATTCTTTTACCAGCGAAAGATGGACCAGACACT
>JBEKTH010000043.1:0-31604 GCA_049516255.1 Verrucomicrobiota bacterium | reverse complement strand
AAAAATTCGGGCGGCAGACGCCAAGGAGGTGGGGGTGGGGAACCCCGCTGAAGAAACGTACTGCCACCCGAATGCATCAATGTTACTTTTTTGTAAACCTTTGTCAACAAGTTATCGTTCTTTTGGTTCATTTTTGGGCACCCGCTTCCTTTCCAGGCTTTACGCGGCTAAACTTTTCCATAAATTCCCGTTATGGCTGCGTTGGAATCAGCGGCACTTTTTCAGGGATTGGACCCCGGCGAATGGCAGGGCCTGCACCGCATCGCGCAGGAACGGCAGTTCGCCGCCGGGCAGGAGATTTTCCGTGAAGGCGACCCGGGCGACGGTGTCTATGTCATCCGGGACGGTTTGGTGGAAATCGCGCATCTCACGGATTTGCGGGAGCACCGTGTGTTTTCCCGCCTCGGTCCCGGCGAAATTTTCGGTGAAATGGCCGTGATCGAAGACCTGCCGCGCTCGGCCACGGCCACCGCTGCGAAGGACGCGCGGGTCTATTTCATTCCCCGTGACGAGATGCTCGCCCTGCTCAAACGTTCGCCGGGTCTGGCCTTCAGTGTGTTGCAGGAAATCAGCCGGCGCCTGCGCGACTTCAACCAGCTCCATCTGCGCGAAATCATCCAGGCCGAGCGCCTGGCCGTGGTGGGCAACTTCGCCCGTTCGATCCTGCACGATTTAAAAAATCCGCTGACGGTCATCAGCCTGGCCACCGAGACGCTGGATCGTCCCGGCCTCACGCCGGAGAAACGGGCGCAATCGCTCGGCTACATCCACCAGCAAATCGAGAACATCAGGGGAATGATCGGTGACATCCTGGAATTTACCCAAAGCAGCCGCACGAACGCCACGTTTACCAACACCGACTATCGCCGGTTCGTCACCGACCTGTTGCCGGAGCTGAACGCGGATGCCCAGGTCAAGTCCGTGCGCATGGAACTGCAAAACGACCCGCCGGCTGTCCCGCTCCGGCTGGATGCCCGCCGTCTGCGCCGGGTTTTCTTCAACCTGCTCCACAACGCCATGGATGTAATGCCCGGTGGCGGCGCCATTTTTCTGCGGTTTCAGCCTGACGACAAGGAAGTCGTCACCGAGTTGGAGGACACCGGCCCGGGCATCGCGCCGGAAATCGCCGACCGGCTGTTTCAACCCTTCGCCACGCACGGCAAACCCCACGGCACCGGCCTCGGTCTCTCCATTTGCAAAAAAATCGTCGAAGACCACGGCGGCCGTATGGGGGTGCGCCACGAACCGGGGCATGGTGCGATTTTCTACTTCGCACTGCCGCGGGCAGGGAACGTTGACGGGTCGAAGAGTTGACGGGTTGAGACGAAGTTGCAATTCCTCTGGACATCCCGCTTCAACGCCTCAACCCTTGAACGGTTTAAAGAACGATGAACCGCATCCGCCTGCTTCCCGAACATGTTGCCAACCAAATCGCCGCCGGCGAAGTGGTCGAGCGCCCCGCCAGTGTCGTGAAGGAGCTGGTCGAAAACGCGCTCGATGCGCAGGCGGCGCGCGTCACCGTCGAGATCCAGGCCGGCGGCCGCAGTCTCGTGCGCGTGATCGACGACGGGGCGGGCATGAGCCGGGACGACGCGCTGCTCTGTCTCGAACGCCACGCCACGAGCAAAATCCAACGCGCGGAGGACCTCGCGGCCATTGCCACCATGGGTTTTCGCGGCGAGGCCCTGCCCAGCATCGCCAGCGTCAGCCGGTTCATCCTGACAACGCGCGAACGGGACGGCCATTCGCCCGAAGGCACGCAGATCATCGTCAATGGCGGGAAGATTGCCGAGGTCAAGGCCGCTGGCAGCGCACCCGGCACGAGCGTGGAAGTCCGGCAACTTTTCTTCAACCTGCCGGCGCGCCGGAAATTTTTGCGCACGGAGGAGACCGAGGCGGCGCACATTCAACATTACCTGACGCTGGCCGCGCTGGCGTATGCCGAGGTCGCGTTCGCGTTCGTCAAGGATGGCCGCACCATCTGGCAACTGCCCGCCGCCAAATCCGGCCCGGCCGTTTCCAGCCGCATCGAAGCCCTGCGCGAACGTTTCCGCGCCCTGCTTGGCGATGAAAAACTTTTGGCCGTCAATTTTTCGGCGTCCCTGGCCGAAGATTTCAAGCCGGAAGCCGCCGAAATGTTCGAAGCCGCCCACCCGGAACACCCCCGGACGCCAGCTGCCAAATCCCAGATACGGATCTGGGGTCTGATCGGCGCACCGGGTGTTTCCCGCACCACGCGCGACAGCCAGTTTGTTTATGTGAACCGCCGGCCGGTCGAAAATCGCGGGCTCAACTACGCGCTCATCGAAGGTTATCACACGTCGTTGATGAAGGGCCGTTATCCGGTCTGCTGCCTGTTCCTGGAAATTGATCCGGCGGCGGTGGACGTGAACATTCATCCGGCCAAGCGCGAGGTGAAATTTCATCGCGAATTTGAGATCCGGAAACTGGTCGGGCAGGCGGTCAAGGAAACGTTGCTGGCGTTTCATGCCGAACCGGCAAAACCAAAACCAAATTTTAACGCAGAGACGCAAAGACGCGGAGAAGGCCAAACTGAAACAGCCGGGAAATCAGTTGAAACAAAATCCAAACCGAAATTTTCTGCGCCCGCCCTGCCAAACTTTCCTGAAAGACTGAAACCGTCATTGGCACTTGGGTCGGAAACTCTGGTTCAACAAACACCTTTGAAAATGGGATTCCTGCCGCCGGCCGCGCCGGTAACGACCGGACTACAGGCTCCATCCTCGTCTGAAGTCAGGACCCCATCTGCCAGCTCCCAACTTCCATCTTCAGCAACCACACCGTTGCTCAATGTTCCGCTCCGGCTCGTCGGCGTCATTGGCAAACTTTACGTCCTGCTGGAATCCGACCGCGGGCTGGTCTTGCTTGACCAGCACGCGGCGCACGAGCGGATTTTATTCGAGCAGATGCTCAATCGCATCGAACAGGGCGGTTTGGCGCCGTCGCAGAAATTGCTGCTGCCGGAGACCATCGAATTGCCGCCGCGCGACGCCCAGTTTTTGCGCGAGCAACTGGCCGTGCTGACCCGGCTCGGCGTTGGCCTGAGCGAATTCGGCGAACGGACGTTCCTGCTCGACGCGCTGCCGCCGTTCGTGAAGGCCGCCGATCCGCGCCGGTTCGTGTTCGATCTCGTGGACGAATTGCGCGCCGCCGGGCGCGAGGTGAACCTGGCGCGGCTGGGCGAGCACACCGTCGCCAAGACCGTCTGCCGCCACGCGGTGAAGGCCAACGACCCGCTCGGCGGCCCGGAACTGGAAAATCTGGTCGAGGATTTGCGCCGCTGCGCCATGCCTTACACCTGCCCGCACGGCCGCCCGACGCTGATTGAAATGAATTACCGCGAACTGGAGAAGAAATTTGGAAGGGCGCAATAACACACTTTGTTTCATGCGGAAGCAAAGACAGAAAATCGCAAAACCCGGGGTCAAAACGACGGTTTGTGTCACGCCACCCGGCGAGGGCATTTCCGGCGAGCACTGGCGGTTTTGTCCGCAGTGCGGGCATGAGTTGATCAACGAGAAATGCAAGCTGCGCTGCCCGCGCTGCCATTATTTCATGAGCTGCTCGGATTTTGATTTCGCAAATTAAGTGTCGCGCGAAGAACGCGAAGGAAACAAGGTTTTTTCTTCGCAAACTTCGCGGTCTTCGCGCGAAACAAATTTTGTGCGTGTCCATCGGTGTCACTCGTGCTTAAATGGCCGCGTACATGAACGATTGGAACATTCAATCCCGCGCGGCTGCGTGCGAGGCGTGCGGCAAACCGTTTGCCGATCGCGAGGCGTTTCACACGCTGCTCTTCGACGAGCACGCGGAAAATCTACGCCGCATGGACGTCTGCGAGGCCTGCTGGCAAAACCAGTTCAGCGACGGCGCCCGCGAACGCAAAGGTTTCATTTCCCACTGGCAAGGCATTTACGAGGCGCCCGCGCCGGCGGAGGACGCAATTCAAAAGGACACCGCCGAGACGTTGCTGCGGAAGCTCATCGAACAAAACGATCCGCGTTACGTGCCCGCCGGTTACATCCTGGCCGTCATGCTTGAACGCAAGCGCGTGCTCAAGGTGAAGGAAGAGGTCGTCCGCGATGGCAAGCGCGTGTTCATTTACGAACAGCCCGGGACCGGCGATATTTTCACCATCACCGACCCGGCCCTGCGGCTGGACCAACTCGAGGAAGTCCAGCGCGACGTGGCGGCGTTGCTCGAACACGGGTTAAATCCGCCGGCGCCGCAACCGGTTGGCGAGACTCCCGCGCCCGTGCCGGAAAATCAGCCCATTGTTCAAAATTGAAAACGTCGAACATCCAACATCGAACATCCAACATCGAATGGCCCGGCGCCGGGGAACTTCGGCGTTCAGAGTTCGATGTTCAATGTTCGATGTTCCCGAAATAATTCATGTCCCTTGCCGACCTTCAAACCCATCTGGGCTACACGTTTCGCGACGAGAGCCTGCTGCGGCTGGCGCTGACGCATCCGTCCGTGGCGCACGAAAGCGGCGAGCCGACGGCGCACAATCAGCGGCTGGAATTTCTCGGCGACGCGGTGCTGCAACTCATCCTGACCCACGCGCTTTACGAAAAATTTCCCGCGTTCAACGAGGGGCCGCTGACCAAGGCGCGCGCCAAGCTCGTCAACCGCCGCACGCTGGCCGAACACGCCCGCGCACTCGGGATCGGCGCCCATCTGATTCTCAGCCGGGGCGAGGAGGCCAGCGGCGGGCGGGAACGCGCGTCCGCGCTGGCGGACACGTTTGAATCCCTGCTGGGCGCACTTTTTCTGGATGGCGGTTTCGAGTCGGCGCGGGAATTTGTCCTGCGCGAATTCAGCGCCGCCTTCGGCAAATTAAACGTGCCGCCCACCATTGAGAATCCGAAGGGCGAATTGCAGGAGTTGTTGCAGGCGCGTTCGCCCGAGGCGCCGGAATATCACGTCGTCTCCACCACCGGGCCAGACCATGACCGGGTCTTTGAGTGCATTGTGCAGCATGGCGGCGTGGAACTGGCGCGCGGTTCGGGCAAAAGCAAAAAAGCCGCCGAGAGCGACGCGGCCCTGGCGGCGTTGAAAAAATTGCGGGAGGAAAAATCTTAAGGGAGGGATGGCGTGTCGCCGTCCCTGAAATTTGGGTCACCGACAGGACGACCCTCCCAACATTATGGCCGGTTCTTGAGCAGGTCGCGGATTTCGGTGAGAAGTTGTTCCGTCGGCGTGGGCGGGGCCGCGGCTTCCTCGTGGCGAATCACCTTGTTCATGAGTTTGATCATCAGAAAAATACAGAATGCCACGATGACGAAGTTGAGCGTGACGCTGACAAAATCGCCCCACGCCAGTACCGGCCCGGCTTTTTGGGCGTCGAGCAGTGGCATATGTGCGCCGAGGGTTTTGGGATCCGCCGCGTACGCGGCCTGTGCCTGCGTGACCTTGTCCGACAACGATACGTAAAGGTTGCTGAAATCGAGGTTGCCGACAAGCCGTCCGATGGGCGGCATGATGACGTCCGACACCAGGGAACTGACAATTTTGCCAAACGCGGTGCCGATGATGACGCCGACGGCGAGGTCCACCACGTTGCCGCGCATGGCAAACGCCTTGAATTCCTGAATTATTTTCATAAGCAGTCCTTTCGATTGCGGGAACAATAATGAAAGCACCGCGCTTGGGAAGAGGAAAATGGGGCCAAAGTAGCAGCGGACGTGAGTCCGCTCTAATTGTCCTTTGAAAAGAGCCGACTCACGTCGGCTGCTACTTTTCTTCGTCCAGAAAAGTCAGCTTCACGCCGCCTTCCTTCGTTTTGGAGAAACTGTCGAGCAGCGATGGAGCGTTGGAGGGTGTGGCGGGTCTGGTTTCTGCACTTTGCGGTTCCAGGGCGGAGCGCAGCGCGCCTTCGACGAGCTGGGCGCAATGAATTTTCATGGGCGGCAACGGGCCGAGTTCGCCGGAGAGTTCCTCGGTCCTGAGTGCGAGCGCCTCCTCGGCGGTCTTGCCGCGAATCAACTCGGTGGCGAGACTGGCGACGGCGATGGCGGTCTCGCAGCCGAAGGATTGGAACGTGGCGCGGTCAATCACCTTTTTGCCGTTTTGTTCCTTGAACTTCACCCACAGGCGCAGCATCTCGCCACAATCGGCGTTGCCGACCGTGCCGACGGCGTCGGCGCCGGCCAGTTCACCCATGTTTTGCGGATTGGCGAGCGCGGCCTGAATGCGTTTCTGCAAATCGTCGTTCACGTTCAATAGGAAAATTTTTCAGTAGTTGAAGGTGCTGGCGCCTTTGCGTTCAACGGATGAAGTTGGTCGTAATAAGTAACAAGAAGTCTGTCGCGGCGATTGCCAAGTAACAATTCTATACATTTATAAAAGTATAAAAATATCTTTGCTAGAATAATTGTTAAAAAAAGGCCGAAGGTGCAGCCCAGCGTTAATCCTGTATAGAATGCTTGTGATTTTGGTTCAATTGATTTAGCAAGATTTCCCATTGAGGAAATAAAATCCACGAAGAGGATAAAAGCCCAGACGAATAAACCTACAAGAATTCCTGAAATAACTATTCCAACCCAAGCCCATCGTCGATTAATTCGCAATTGCTTGCGGATTTTTTCTACAAATTCTGCATCCGTCAAATTGCGCGATTGTAACATTTTCATGCGAGTTTTAATACCTTGGCACGTTGGAATCAATTTCCTCCGCCCACGCGTTGATGCCGCCTTTGACGCTCTTGAGGTATTTGAACCCCTGTTGTTTCAGGAAGCCGACGGCCTGAAGCGAACGCGAGCCGACCTTGCAGTGCAGGTAATACTGCTGGTTGGGGTCGAGTTCGGTAAAGCGCTGCTGGAGCTGGCTCATGGGCAGCAGCGGCACGCCGTCGATGTGCGCAATCTCGTATTCGTCCGGTTCACGGATGTCGATGACCTTGATGCCGAGCTTCGGATTGTCCAGCGCCTGCTTCATGTCCTGCACCGTGACTTCGTCGGGGTTCGCCGTCACCGGCTCGGGCACGATGCCGCAGAACATTTCGTAATCAATCAACTCCTTGATGGTCGGATGCTCCCCGCAAACGGGGCATTCGGGATCGCGGCGCAGCTTCAATTCGCGGAACTTCATTTCGAGCGCGTTGAACAGCAGCAACCGGCCGACGAGCGAACTGCCCTTGCCGAGCGCCAGTTTTAAAATTTCCGTGGCCTGAATACAGCCGATGATGCCGGGCAACACGCCGAGCACGCCGCCCTCGGCGCAACTGGGCACCATGCCGGGCGGCGGCGGTTCAGGATACAGACAGCGGTAACACGGTCCGCCGAGATGCGGCGCAAACACGCTCGCCTGGCCCTCGAATCTGAAAATTGAGCCGTAAACGTTCGGCTTCTTCAAAAGCACGCAGGCGTCGTTGGTGAGATAGCGCGTTGGAAAATTATCGGTGCCGTCCACCACGATGTCGTAGGGCCGGATGAGGTCGAGCGCATTTTCGGAGGTGATGCGCGTGTTGTGGAGGATGACTTCGCAATTCGGATTGACGCCATGCAGGGTTTCCTTGGCCGACTGCGCCTTGGGCCGGCCCACGTCGGCGTCCGTGTGCAGAATCTGGCGTTGCAGGTTGGAGTAATCCACGGTGTCGAAATCCACCACGCCGATTTTGCCGATGCCGGCGGCGGCGAGGTACATGGCGATCGGGGAGCCAAGGCCGCCCGCGCCGATGCACAGGACGCTGGCGCCCTTGATTTTCTTTTGGCCCGCCAGGCCGACTTCGGGCAGAATCAAGTGCCGCGAGTAACGGCGGATTTCGTCATTGTTCAATTCCATAAATCGAGCAAGCCATCATAGGGCAAAAAGTGAATAAATCAAGCCGGCGTCAGCCTTCGCCACAAACCGCCGCCGCGCGATTGAAAGGCGTTTCCCGGTTGCGCCCAACCCTCGCCCTCGTGCTGGGCAGCGGATTCCATCATGTCCTGGCCGAACTGCGCGTGGACAGAAAAATTTCCTTCGCTAAAATTCCCGGCTTTCCGGTTCCGCGTGTAGGTGGTCATGCGGGCGAATTGATCTTCGGCAAACTCGGCGGCACGCCAGTTTTGGTTTTGAGCGGGCGGGCGCATTTTTATGAAGGGTATTCGATGGAGCAGTTGACCTTTCCCATCCGGACGCTGGCCGCGCTGGGCATCCGTGATTTGCTCCTGACCAACGCGGCGGGCGGCATCAACCCCGACTTTCGTCGGGGCGACTTCATGGTTTTGACCGACCACATTAATTTCATGGGGGTAAATCCATTGCGCGGCCCGGGTTTGCCAGGCCGGCCCGGGTTTGTGGACCTGACCCACGTTTACGATGAGCGGTTGAGCGCCCTTTTGTTCCGCGCCGGAAAGAGTGGTAATTTGAAGCTGCGCCGCGGCGTCTATCTGGCCGTGAGCGGGCCGAGTTACGAAACGCCGGCGGAAATCCGCGCGTTTGCGCGGCTGGGGGCGGACGCGGTGGGGATGAGCACGGTGCCCGAGGCGATGGTGGCGCGGCAATGTGGATTGAACGTGGCGGCGGTTTCCTGCGTCACCAATCCGGCGGCGGGCCGGGGCCGGGGCCCATTATCCCACGCGGAAGTGCTGAAAACCGCGGAACGGGTTAAAGGGTTGGCAGTGGAATTGCTGAAAAATTTCATGAGATATTATGGCGAAACTGATAAGACGCGGCGGCGGGACGTGGAAACCACAACACAGGGATTGCACCTCAGGGGTTGGCCGGGTGAAGGTTTTTGCCATTGGCATTCGTGAACGTGCCTTGAAATTTTTGGCGGGAATTGTAGCCTGAAGGTTTCGCAGTGGAATGAAGCCGGAAATCATATTTGGTCTGGAGAGTGCTCCGTGGCCGGCGTTGCTGGTGGACGCCAACGGCGTGGTGATGCGCGCCAATTCGGCGGCGACGACCGCTTTTGGCGGGGCGTTGTCGGGCGACGCGCCGTTGTTATCGACGATCTGGCCGCCGGAGAACGGGACGACGGCGGTGGATTTTCTCACGCGATGGGACCACGCCCCCGTGCCGATGATGAATTTGAAATTTCGCGTGCCGAACGGCCCGACGGCCACCTGCAGCACTTCCATCTGCACCTTCGCCAAGGACGGCCGGAAATGGTTTGTGCTCCAACTGTTGCCCCTGACCATGCCTCCGGCGCCCGTCAGCGCAACCCCCAACAACGCGGCAACCGCCGCGCCGGGATCGACCGCGGTTGAAAACAAGGTCGAGCAGGACGCGGCCCTGGCGCTGAAGCAGAAATTGGATTGTGCCCTGCAACTGGCGCGCACGATCTCGCTGGATTTCAACAATGCGCTGACGAGCATTCTGGGCCACACGTCATTTTTGCTGAGCAAGGCCGAGCCGGGGCATCCGTGGCGGCATTCCTTGATGGAGGTGGAAAAATCGGCGTCCCGGGCGGCGGAAATTGCGAACGAACTCGCCGTGTTCAGCCAGCAGGAAAAACAACAGGCGCGGCGCGTGCCGCCGGGCAACCTGAACGCCGTCACGCAGCGTTGCGTTGAGTTTTTTCGCAACGCCAATGCCGGGCAGGTCATCTGGCACACCCAGTTCGAACGGGAATTGTTTGCCGTGCGCTTCGACGAAGCGAAGGTGCAGCAGGCGATGACGAAAATTCTGGAGAACGCGGTGGAGGCCCTCGACGGCACGGGCCAGATCGCCGTGCAAACGCGGAACATCGAATTGACCGAGGCCACGCAGGATCGCAACGTGCGCCTCAGCGCCGGCACGTATGTGTGCGTGGAAATCGTGGACAACGGCAAGGGCGTCGACGCGGACGTGCTGCCGCGGATTTTTGAGCCCTTCTTTACCACCAAGGGCAGCACCCACCGCGGGCTGGGACTGGCGCTGGTGTACGGGATCATCACCAATCACGGGGGCGGCGTGGCCGTGTCGAGCCAGCCGGGCACGGGCACGTCCGCGCGCGTTTATTTGCCGGCGGAAAAACAATTCGTCAAGGAAAGCGCGGATGCGGATGAGAACCTGAACGGCACGGAAACCATTCTGGTGGTGGACGACGAGGACATTCTGTTGACGATGGCGGAGACGATTCTGTCTGATTACGGATATCATGTGCTGACGGCCAACAGCGCCCAGAAGGCGCTGGCGCTGCTGTCGCGCGACGACGCAAACGTCAATCTGGTGGTGACGGATCTGGTGATGCCCACCATGGGCGGCCGCGAACTGGTCGAACGGATCCGCCAGCTCTCGCCCAGGATCCGCATCTTATGCGCGAGCGGCTGTGTTTTGCCGGCGGACCAGCAAATCGGGCTGTTGTTCCTGCAAAAACCCTACACCAGCCGTGAATTGCTGGGCAAAGTGCGCCAGGCGCTGGCCCCTGAAACTGTGGAACATAATGTTGACTGATGTTAAGGTTTTCTGCTAAACAAATAACCCATGCAAATCGAAAGCCTTAAAGTATTCTGTGATTTGGCTGAAACCGAAAGCTTTACCAAGGCCGCGCAAATCAACGGCGTGACCCAATCGGCGGTGAGCCAGCAAATCAGTTCACTCGAACGCACGTTCAAATCCCTGCTCATCGAGCGCAGCAAAAAGAAATTTCGCCTCACGCGCGAGGGCCAGGTGCTTTACGATTACAGCAAGCAAATCATCCAGACCTACGAGTCCCTTCACAGCAAACTGCAGGAATTGAAGGACATCATTTCCGGCACGATTCGCGTGGCGACGATTTACAGCATCGGGTTGCACGACCTGCCGCCTTACATCAAAAAATTCATGAAGGTTTATCCGACGGTGAACGTGCACGTCGAATACCGCCGCGCCAACCAGGTTTATGAAGACGTGCTGGGCAATGTCGTGGATTTGGGGCTCGTCGCGTATCCGGTCAAGGATGCCAAGCTGGAAATCATCCCGCTGCGCAAGGAACCGCTGGTGCTGATCAGTCATCCACAGCATCCGTTTTCCAAGCTGAAGGCGATCAAGCTCAAGCAGCTCGTCGGGCAGAAATTCATCGGTTTCGAACCCGACATCCCCACGCGCAAGGCGCTGGACAAGATTTTGAAGGAGTATGACGTGAGCGTCAACAACGTCATGGAATTTGACAACATCGAAACGGTGAAGCGCGCGGTGGAAATTGACGCGGGCGTTTCCATCGTGCCGCAAGGCACCGTGGCGCAGGAAGTCGCCAAGCAGACCCTGGCCGCCGTGCCGCTGGAAGACGGCACGTTCTTCCGGCCGCTGGCCATGATTTACAAGAAGAACAAGGTGCTGTCCCCCGCGATGAAACAGTTTTTGACGATCCTCAAGGACGCGATTTAGAAGTTATTTCAGGTTCGACGGATTCAACGGCTTCAAATCCTTCGGGATAAACACGCCGTCTTTGCGGATGAGTTCACCGTCGAACCAGACCTCGCCGCCGCCCCATTCCTTGCGCTGGATCAACACCATGTCCCAATGCACCGCCGAGCGGTTCCCGTTGTCGCACTCCTCGTAGGCCTGGCCCGGCGTGAAGTGCAGGGACCCGGCGATTTTTTCGTCGAATAAAATATCGCACATCGGGTTCAAAATGAAGGGATTGAAACCGAGTGAAAATTCGCCGACGTAGCGCGCCCCGGCGTCCGTGTCCAGGATTACATTCAATCGTTTGGGGTTGTTCGCCGTCGCGCCGGTGATCCGGCCGTCCTTGAATTCCAGCCGCACATTTTCGAATTTCGTACCCGAATAAATCGTCGGGGTGTTGAAATGAATCACACCGTTCACGGAATTTTTCACCGGGCAGGAAAACACCTCGCCGTCGGGGATGTTGCGGTCGCCCCGGCACATTTTGGCGCCGATGCCCTTGATGCTGAACGTGAGGTCGGTGCCGGGCGCCTTCAGGTGAACCCGGTCGGCGCGTTTCATCCGGCGTTCGAGCGGAACCATCGCGCGCGCCATCTTCGCGTAATCCATCGTGCACACGTCGAAATACAGATTCTCAAAGGCTTCTGTGCTCATGCCCGCCGCCTGCGCCATGCTTGGCGTCGGCCAGCGCAGGACGCACCAGCGCGTTTTATTGATGCGCCAGTCGAGCACCGGCCGGGTGATGCGCGAGTAAAGGGCCATGCGGTCGCCGGGAACATCGGCGTTTTCGTTCGCGTTTTCGCTGCCGCGGATGGCGATGTAAGCCCGCACCTTCTTCATGCGGAACAGTTCAAGGTCCCGGACCAGCGCGGCGTGCCGGTCGGTCATTTCCAGCAACAGCTCGCGGGAAACCCGTGTGTGCCGGACTTCCACGAGCGGGGTCGCGCCCGCCAGACGCGCGGCGCGGATGAGTTCAATGGTGAATTCATCCGGCACATCAATCATGTCGAGCAACGCGCGGTCACCCTTTTTTAATTCGGTCGAATAGGCCACCAACAGCTTCGCCAGTTTTCGGTAACGCGGATCGGTCATAATGTTATGGCGGTTAATTAAACAGAATTGGGGATTTTCCACAGCATAAAAAACCGTGGTAAATCCGCTTTACTCGCCGTCAGGCCCAATTCATTTTGCGGCGGAACCGGCCATGAATCGCGAAGCGTTGGACAAATTTTTGGAGCGTGGAATTCTGGCGCTGGTGCTGGCCATTCTTGTTTTTGGCCCGCTGGCGATGGGGGCGACGGATGCGTGGGCTTTTCTGGTCGTCCAGGGGCTGACGCTGGGCGTGATGCTGTTGTGGGCGTTGCGAATCTGGTTCAGTCCCCGACCACAATGGTCCTGGCCGCCGACGGGTTTGGTGGTGCTGGCGTTCACCTTTTACGCCATCGGACGTTACCTGACGGCGGACATTGAATATGTGGCGCGGCTGGAGATGATCCAGGTGCTGCTGTACGCGTTTTTATTCTTTGCCATCGTCCATAATTTGCGTCGCCCGGAATCGGTGCCCATCATCAGCTTCACGCTGGTTTTTCTGGCGGTGGGCATTTCGGGCTACGCCGTTTTTCAATTTCTGGCGCACTCCTATTACGTGTGGAATTACCCCTCGCCCTACCCTGGACGGGGCTCGGGCACCTACATTTCACCGAATGACTTTGCCGGTTTTCTCGAACTGCTCCTGCCGCTGGCAGTCGCCTATACGCTGGTGGGACGCCTCCGGCCGCTGCTGCGCGCGTTGCTCGTTTACGCAACCGTGGGCATGTTGGCGGGGATGGCGGTGACATTCTCGCGCGGGGGCTGGGTGGCGGTGGCCGTGGGGCTGCTGGCTCTTTTGATTGTTTTAATCTGTCAGCGTCATCATCGATGGCCCCATTTTTGCCTGTTAATCATTCTGCTGATTGGCGGAACAATTTTCACCACAAGATATCTGACGACGACATCGATCTATACGGAGCGCGTAAAAAAGCCGGGGACGTTCATGCAATTGGATTGGGGGGTCCGGCGCGACATGTGGGTTGCTGCCGTACAAATGTGGCGGGATCATTTTTGGGTGGGTGTGGGACCGGCACATTACGACTACCGGTTCCGGCAGTACCGCCCCGAAACCATGCAGATGCGCCCCGGCTGGGTGCATAATGATTATTTGAATCTGCTGGCCGACTGGGGCACGGTCGGCGGCCTGGTGGTCCTGGCGGGTATGGCGGTTTTTGGAGCGGGATGGATCCGAACATGGAAAGAAATTCGCCATCCGCGGGAAAATGACCCCGCCCGCGGCCTGGACAATCGGCTTGCGCTTTTTCTCGGCGCGTCCACCGGTTTGCTCGCGCTGGCGGTTCATTCGGTCGTGGATTTCAACCTGCATATTCCCGCCAATGCAATTCTCGGAGTGACCTGGCTGGCATGGTTAAGCGACAACCGGCAATGGGCAACGGAACGTCGTGGGCTGACGGCAGGACTTCCGGTCAGGGCCTTAGTGACCCTGGTGTTGGCGGTGGGCATGGTGTATTTGGGATGCCAGGAATGGCGCCAGGGTCGTGAACAACTGTGGCTGGCGCGTGCACGGGTGCTGCCGGATTTTTCATCCGCCCGGACCGCGGTCTTGGAAAAGGCGTTTGACGCCGAGCCGATGAATTTTGAGACGGCTTACGAAATTGGCGAGGGCTATCGCACACAAAGTTTCAACGGCGGACAGGATTATGAAGAGCTGGCGAAGACGGCGATGGTATGGTATGTGCGCGGCATGAAACTGGATCGGTATGAAGGCTACGATTACCTGCGCTACGGCATGTGCCTGGATTGGCTGGGACGTCATGCTGAGGCCGGACCATTTTTCAACCGGGCCGAGGCGCTGGACCCGAATGGCTATTACACGGCCGCCAATGTCGGTTGGCATTACGTGCAGGTGGAGGATTACGCCGCCGCCCGGTCATGGCTGACGCGTTCCCTGCGTCTTTACTGGCAGGACAATGTGATTGGCCGTTCCTATCTGGAAATCGCCGAGCGCAAGCTGGTTGAAAACGCCTCTGCTCAAAGCCCTTTACCCACAGGCTTTTAGGAATGAAAATCCTGAAATTACCATTTGACATTTGACTACCAGGCTTTATAGTTTGACAAAAGCGTACAGTTCTGAAAGGGTAGCTTTATGAAATACATACCGACGTTGATTGCCATGGCAGTAGGCGGTGCTGTGTTGGCCTTGGGGGGCAGTGTGGTCGCCCAGACCGTTAAACCTTGTATGGTCACGGTTGTGCGCATTCAAGGCGTGGCGCGTTATTCGCTGGGTGACAACGCCTGGCACCCATTGGTCGTCGGCAAGATTCTTGGATCCGGCGCCATCATTCAAAGTGCCGCCGACTCATCGGTGGATATTGTATTGAGCGGCGATCCCGTGGCGATGCCCCAGGCGGCTTCGGCTCCGGACGCAATTTCGCCCGCTGCCGATCCGAACGTCCGTGGATTTGTTTCCTATAAACCGATGGTTCAGCAAAATGTGATCCGGATGTGGGGAAACACCGTGCTGGCCGTTGACAAATTGACCCAGTATGACACCGGCGTGGATACGGTTAGCGACACGGAACTCGATTTGCGCGCGGGCCGCATATTCTTCAACGTCAAGAAAATGTCCGCTTCCTCGCAGTTCATCATCAAGATTCCCAATGGTGTCGCCGGTATTCGCGGCTCCGCCGGATGGATCGATTTCAAGGGTGTCATCGAAATGATCGAAGGTTCCGCGGTGGAATCACTGATTCTTAATGGTCAGCCGTTTACCAGTTCCATTCCCGCCGGGTACCAATCCAACCCGGATGGCGGCAATCCCATCCTCATCCCGCAGAATGTACTGGATAATTTCAGGATTACCCTCACGTCCTTGGTGACATTGTATCAATGTCCCAACGGTGCGCCCGATTCCCCTCAGCACGACGAGGGACGGTGTTTCACCTCAAAATGGGGTAGCTACTGATTTTTATTCGCCCAGGGTGGCGAATGGCAAAGCCAGAGCAGCCTTGAGTTGCTCTGGTTTTTCGTTTAATCCGGCGGGGTGCAGTTCAAACCCATCCAGCGAACGCCGGTCCTTTTGGCGGTGGCTATTCTTCTGTGTGTCTGCGTCGTTCGCTTGTTGCGACTGGACTTCTTTGAGCGCTACGAGGGGGTGACCTACGACTTGCGCGCGCGAACGGCCCTGCATTTTCCCGCGCCGGTGGCCACCAATCTCGCCTTTGTCGCCATTGAAGATTCCAGCATTGCGACCGTGCAGAGCGGTCGCCTGGGATACCGTTATGGCCTTAAATGGCCACGTCAGGTCTATGGCCGGCTGGTGGAAGAGCTCGCGGCACAAGGCGCCAAAGCCGTCGCCTTCGACGTGCAGTTCGGCGAATTGCGGCCGGACCATCCCTCAGTGCAAATGGCCGACGGTAGCTTGATCGACTCCGACGTTTTTTTTGCGTTGCAATGCCGGCTCGCCAGCAACGTCATTCTGGCCGCCACACCTGACTTGATGCCGCCGGGTTTGTTCGCCACCAACGCGCTCGCGCTCGGGGATATCACGACCGAGAAGGACTCCGACGGTGTTTTGCGACGGGTGAAAGCCTTCCGTTCCGTCCGCCACTGGCATCCCCTCATAGAAAGTGAGGCCCAGAAGTACGGTATCACTTTGAGTGACATCCTGGTTGAAAAAGAACGGATTGTCCTGCCCCTGGATCACGGGCAAACGCTTGAAATCCCGCTCGATAACAATGGCGAAATGGACATAAGAAGCAGAAAAAATTCGACGGAACCATCTGCAAAAGCCAAACCATTCACCGACGAACGCGTCTGGCACATGGGCATCGTTCTTGCCGCCCAGGAATTGGGACTGGATCTGGCTCATTCCGATGTTGATTTGCCCAATGGCCTCATCACGCTGCATGGCGCCAATGGCCTGGAGCGGGAGATTCCCGTCGATGCCGACGGCTATTTTTATGTGGATTGGCGGCTGGGACCAAACGATCCGCGTCTGACCCGCGCACCGATTGAAAACCTGCTTTGGCAGGACAAGGAGCGTTTACTCGGCGAGACCAACGACCTCAGCGATACCTTCCGGGACAAGCTGGTGGTGGTCGGTTCCGCAGCCCAGGGTAATGACCTCACCGACCGTGGGGCGACGCCGCTGGAAAGAGACACCCTGCTGGTCAGCAAACACTGGAACGTTGCCAATTCCATCATCACCGGCCGGTTTGTCCGTCGCATTTCGCTGAACTCAGAACTGGCGCTCATTGTTTTTCTGGGTGCGTTGACGGCATTTCTGACCTGGCAATTGCGGGTGGACGTGGCGTCCTCAGCAGTCTTCCTGTTGGTGCTGGCTTATGTGGCCGCCGGTTTCTGGGTTTTCGTGGAGTCCCTCGTCTGGTTGCCGCTGGTGTTTCCGGTGGCGGGCATGCTGGTCGTGCACCTGAGCCTGGTCACTTATCGTGTCGCGTTTGAAGAACGTGAACAACGCCGCGTCAAATCCGTCTTCTCCAAAATTGTTTCACCCGACGTGGTGAACGAACTGCTGGGCGCAAAAAAGCTTTCACTGGGTGGCGCCCGGTGCGAGGTGACCGTGTTTTTTGCGGACATTCGCGGGTTCACCGCCATGACCGACGAGACTCAGGAACGCGTGGCGGAATTCATGCGCAAACATCATTGGGATACCGCAACCGAAGAGGCCTATTTTGATGAATCCGCCCGCGAAATACTGAATACCGTTAATCTTTACCTCGCCGTCGTGGCTGACGCGGTGAAAAATAACGGCGGCACTTTGGACAAATACATCGGCGACTGCGTCATGGCGTTCTGGGGCGCGCCGACCCCGAACGAAAAACACGCCCTGGCCTGCGTGCGCGCGGCCATTGATACGCAACGCGCCGTTCATGTACTGAATCAACGACGTCTGGCCGAAGCTCCCGCGCGCGAAGCCGAAAACCGGATGCGGGTTTCCGCCGGCCTCCCGCCCTTGCCGGGGTTGGCCGCGCTCCAACTGGGCACGGGCATCAATACCGGTCTGGTGACGGTTGGCTTGATGGGTTCGGATGCGCATATTTTGAACTATACCGTGTTTGGCCGCGAAGTGAACGTCGCCAGCCGTCTGGAAAACTTTTCCGGCAGCGGCCGCATCATCATCAGTGACACCACGTATAAGTGTCTGCGTCGCGACGATCCGGCCCTGGCGGCCACCTGCACCGAAATGTCCCCGGTCACGGTCAAGGGCATCCGCGCCGCCGTGCGGGCTTATGAGGTGCCCTGGCAGACGCCGGAGACAAGGTGATTTTTCTTCCTCGTCAATTTTGACCCGCGTGCTAGAGTGACGGTGATGCGCACGGTGATTTATCCCGGCAGTTTTGATCCGCTGACCAACGGCCATTTGGACGTGATTCAGCGCGCCTCCAAATTGTTTGACCGCGTCGTGGTGGCGGTGGCAAAAAACGAGGGCAAATACCCGCTGTTCACCCTCAAAGAGCGGCTCACCCTGGTGAAACAGGCGGTGCGCCATGTGCCGGGGGCCGAAGCCGACTCGTTTGACGGCCTGCTGATCGAGTATGTGGTGGACCGGAAGGCGCAGGCGATTGTGCGCGGGCTGCGGGCAATATCGGATTTTGAATTTGAATTTCAGCTCGCGCTGATGAACCGCAAGTTGAATGAAAACATCGAAACCATTTTCATGATGCCCAAGGACACTTACACGTTTTTGAGCTCGCGCATCGTGAAGGAGATCGCGCGGCTGGGCGGTGACGTGAGTGCGTTCGTGCCCGCGCATGTGCGGACGGCCCTGGCTAAAAAATTTCCCGGAGCGGGAAAATCTTGAGCGGGGTGCATCATGCCGCTGACCGTCAATTTGCGCCACCTGGAGGAGCACAACGTATCGTTGCGCGGCGAATTGCCCGCGGGCGAATTGGACCTGGACATGGGTGACGATATGATTCAGGTCACCCGGCCGCTGCGGTATGATATTGATGTTCAAAAATTGGACGATGGCCTGCTGGTTCGGGGTTCGCTGCGACTCACGTTGGATTGCCATTGTGTGCGGTGTCTGGAGCCCTTCACACGTCCCTTGGAATTGAAGGAATGGACGTGCCTGTTGCCGTTTCAAGGCGAGGAGCAGGTGGGCGTCGTGAACGATTGTGTGGACTTGACGCCTTTTGTGCGCGAAGATATGCTCCTCGAGTTTCCGCGGCATCCGCTGTGCAAGCCGGATTGTGGCGGATTGAAAACAAAGACGGGCAAGATCCGAAAAAACGCCGATGGCATTGCCCCATCCGTGTGGACGGAACTGGATAAATTAGAATTTTGAATTTTTATTATGGGTGTTCCAAAACGCAAACCATCCCACAGCCGGCAGCGCATGCGCCGGGCTTACAACAGCGTGTTAAAGCTGCCGCAACTGGGTGTCTGCCCGCAATGCGCCGCACCATATGTGCCGCATCGGGTTTGCCCCGCCTGCGGCTATTATAAAGGCCGTCAAGTGTTGAGCGTCACGGCCGGCACTTGATCCGCCGGCTGTTTGCGGAAACTTCCGCGTTCTTTCATCTATGCGAATAGCAGTGGATGTCATGGGCGGCGACCACGGATGCGGCGTCGTCATCGAAGGCGCCCGACGGGCACTGGAAGGCAACAAGAAAATCACCGCCCTGTATCTGGTGGGCAACCAGGACAGGATTCACGCCGCCCTGCCGGCCCGTGGCTTTCGCGACCATCGCGTGCGGGTCGTCCACACCAGCGAAGTCGTGGAAATGGAGGACAAACCGGCCAGCGCGGTTCGCAAAAAACGCGACAGTTCCATCACCCGCGCCGCGGAACTGGTCCACGAGGGCAAGGCGGACGCCCTGGTTTCACTCGGCAATACCGGCGGCATCTTTGCCG
The DNA here is from genome assembly GCA_049516255.1 of Verrucomicrobiota bacterium. GTDB lineage: Bacteria > Verrucomicrobiota > Verrucomicrobiia > Limisphaerales > UBA11358 > UBA11358. Next base: position 12,353 of record JBEKTH010000043.1, on the reverse strand, counting down.
CCGCCACGTTCAAGGTCGGCCGCATTCCCGGGGTTGAGCGCGGTTGTATCGCGACGGTCATTCCCCGTCAGGGAAATGAATTTGTCCTGCTGGATGCCGGCGCGAATATCGAATGCAAACCCATTCACCTGGCGCAATTCGCCGTCATGGGCAGCATTTATTCGCGCGAGGTTTTGCGGCACAAAAATCCCCGCGTCGGCGTTCTGAGCATCGGCCGCGAGGATTCCAAGGGCAATGAGCTGACCCTTGAAGCCTTCAAGCTTTGCCAGCGGCTGGATTTGAATTTCATCGGCAATGTCGAGGGACACGATCTGTTCAAGGACCACGTGGACGTGGTGGTCTGCGACGGTTTTGTCGGCAATATTGTCTTGAAAACTTGCGAGAGCCTCGCGGTGGCCATGTTCTCCATGCTCAAGCGCGAGTTGATGAACTCGGCCCAGCGGCAGATCGGCGCGTTTCTCGCGAAGGGTGCGTTTCATGCCATCCGCAAACGCATGGACCCGGAGGTCTACGGCGGTGCCCCGCTGCTCGGCTTCAATGGACTCGTCTTCAAGGCGCACGCTTCGGCGCGCGAACGCGCGGTCGCCAGCGCGTTGCAGGTCACCGCCGAGGCCTTGCAGCATCAGGTCAATGAAATCATCGCCCGGGAAATTGCACGCGCCAATGAAACCCTGGCGGCCGCAGAAATCTCCAGTCCGGTTTCCGCATGAGTCCGAAATTCAAAAATCCCCGCGCCCGGTTCAATTTCCAGGGACGCACCTGTTCCATTTCCGGTGTCGGTTCGTATGTCCCGTCCAAAATTTTGACCAATGCCGAACTGGAAAAGATGGTGGACACCTCCGACGAATGGATCACCACCCGCACCGGCATCAAGGAACGGCGGGTCGCGGCAAAGAACGAATTTACGTCGGACATGGCGGTCAAGGCGGCGCAACGGGCGATGAAAATGGCCGGCGTCATCGCCGAACAAATCGATCTTATTGCCGTGGCGACCATCACCCCGGACATGCCGTTTCCCTCCACCGCCTGCCTGGTGCAGCAAAAACTTGGCGCCCGCCGCGCCGCCGCCTTCGATCTGGAGGCGGCCTGCTCGGGCTTCATTTATGGCCTGGAAATCGGACAGCAATTCATCATGTCGCGCACCTATGACACGGTGCTCGTCATCGGCGCGGAAAAACTTTCTTCAATCGTGAATTGGAAGGACCGCAACACCTGCGTCCTGTTCGGTGACGGCGCGGGCGCGGCGGTGTTGCAAAACCGCCCCAATGCCCACGGCTTGCTGACTGCCGTGATGGGCGCCGATGGCGGAAAGGCGAATCTGCTGTTCATGCCCGGCGGTGGCAGCCGTTGTCCTGCCAGCGCGGAAACCGTGGCGGCAAAATTGCATTACCTGCAAATGGAGGGGCGCGAAACCTTCAAGAACGCCGTTCAGGCGATGTGTACGGCGGCGCAGGAGGCGTTGCGCCGTTGTGAACTGGATATTTCCAAAATCAAGTGCGTCATCCCGCATCAAGCCAATCGCCGCATCATTGACGCGGTGGGCGAACGCCTGGGCGCGACGCCCGGGCAGTTGTTTGTGAATGTGAACCGCTATGGCAACACGTCGGCAGCCTCGGTGGCCATTGCCCTGGACGAAGCCGTCACCTCGGGAAAAGTCCAGCGCGGCGACCTGATCTTGCTGATAGTTTTCGGCGCCGGGCTGACGTGGGGCGCGGCCGTTATTGAGTGGTAAAGGCTAATCTGGCGGATTGAGGGTGCTAATTTGACGTTTGGAGTTTGCGTGCTAATTTAAAGGGACTTTATGAGTGCTAGAAAATTAGAGAACGTTGGTTCACTTCGGCAACAAATCACAGTCGCAGCGCGGCAAACCCGCCTTGAACTTTCCACCGATGCGGTGGTCATTCACAAAAGTGGCGTCGAATTCCGCAGTCCGGTGCCGTTCAATCTGTGGACGGAAATGACCGTGGCCCTGCAATCACCGCGGGAAGAAAGCCCCATCCAGTGCAGCGGGGTGGTCATTGCCTGTTCCGGCAACAAACACGTCGGTTACCACGTTTCGCTCCTGTTTACGGGTTTGTCCAAACACGCCCAGTCGCGGCTGACCTCCATGGCCTATTCCGAATTGGGCGCGGCCTGAGTGCCGAATTTTCAAAACCCGCGGCACTTTTTCATTAGCCTCCGTGATTGATGCGGAGGCTGATTTTTTTTATCCTGATTCCCGTGAAGATTTTGCTCACCACGACTTCGTTCCAGGACACCCCCGGTGCCCACCACGATTTGCTTGCCGGGACCGGCTGGGAAATCGTCCGTGCCCGCGGCCCGTTGAATGAAGCCGACACGCTTGCGCTCGTCGGTGACGCGGACGGTTACATCTGCGGCGACGATGCCATCACGCGCAAGGTGCTGGAAAAGGCGCGGCCCAAACTCAAGGTCATCAGCAAATACGGCATTGGCGTGGACAAAATTGACGTGAAATCCTGCACTGAATTCGGGATTCCCGTGCTCTTTACCCCTGGCGTCAACCACACGACGGTGGCCGAACACACATTTCTGCTGCTGCTCGCCCTGGAGAAAAATTTTCTCCACGGCGTGGACGCCAGCCGCCGGGGCGAATGGCAGCGCAAGACCGGCCATGAACTCCTGGACAAGACCATCGGCATCATCGGCCTGGGTCGCATCGGCAAGGAGGTTGCCATCCGTGCGAAGGCGTTCGGCATGAAGGTGGTCGGTTTTGACGTTTATTGGGACGAAAAATTCGCCAGGGAACACGGCGTGAAGCGCGCCGCGTCGCTCGATGAAGTTTTTCAGGCGGCCGATTATATTTCGCTCCATACGAATCTCACGCCGGAAACGCGCGGGATGATTAATGCGAAGAGCATCGCCAAAATGAAAAAGGGCGTCATCCTTTTGAACTGCGCCCGTGGCGAGATTGTGAATACCCAGGACCTGGTGGCCGCGTTGCAATCCGGCCGGGTGGGAGGCTACGGCACGGACGTGCTGGACAAGGAGCCGCCGCCCGCCGACCATCCGCTGCTGAAACTGCCGAATGTCGTCGTCACGCCGCACGTCGCGTCGCGTACTTACGAAAGCGTGGTGCGCCAGGCGACGACCGCCGTGAAAAACCTCATCCTCGCGATGAACGGCGAAAAACCCATCGCCCAGGTCAATCCGGAAGTGCCGGTGAAGAAAGTGATTTGATTTGAAATGAACATCGAACGCCCAACATTGAACATCGAACACCAAATGTCGCAGCGCCAGGCGCTTATTTCGGTGTTCGTAGTTCGATGTTGAATGTTCGTTGTTTTTACCAATTCCTTTATATGCCCGAAACCTATTACATCGTTCCGAAGGAAAAACACGACGCGCTTGTGAAGCAGGCGTATCTGGCGCGCGGTTACACCGCCGATGAGGCCGCCGCGGGCGCGCGGTTTTGTTCCAGCGCGTCCTATTACGGCATCCGCACGCACAACGCCATCAAGGCGTTGCATCTCGACGAGTTGTTCGGCAGCAAGGTCGGCCGCTGGAAGCCCGGCGCCAAAATCGAGAAGCTGCCGTCGCGCTTCGCCGCCGCCGAAATCTGGAATGCGCATTTCAAGCTCGGCCAGGCCGTGGCTTACGAGGCGATGGACACCTGCATGAAACTCGCCGACAAATTCGGCGTCGGCATGGTGAGCGTGGACAACGCCACGCACTATCTCTGGGGCGGGGGCTACGTCATGGACGCCGCGCTCAAGGGCTACCTTGCCTATACCAACTGCACCTCGGCCACGTCCGAAGTCGTGCCGTTCGGCGGCAAAACACCGACCATGGGCACGAACCCGCATTCCTGGGCGTTCCCGACGCAGGACGCCATTGGCTTTCCCATCGTGATTGACTGGGCCACTTCCACTGTCGCCATGGGCCGCGTACAGGTCTTAAAGCGTGAAGGCAAAAAACTGCCGCCCTGCTCCGCGGTGGATGCTGAAGGCAGGGAAACAGACGATCCCAACAAAGCCGTGGCGCTGCTGCCGTTCGGCGCGCACAAGGGCTACGGCCTCGGTTTGATTGACGAACTTTACGCGGGTTTTATCGGCGGTTCCCTGCCGGAAATTCGCGGCACGTCGCGCGGCGGTGACGGCGAGAAGCGCGGCTCGACTTTCTATTTCCAGGTCATCCATCCCGACGCGATGAAGGGCAATGACTACGTCAAGGGCCGCACGCAGATGCAGAACGTGAAGGCGGTAATTGACGACATTCTCGGCCACGGCAACGAGAAATGCCTGTTACCCGGCCAGCCGGAGGCACGTGCGGGTGAACTTTCAAAAAAGCATGGCGGCCTGTTGTTTACGAAGGCAGAAATCGAGGAATTCGGCCATTTGTCCAAGGAGGTTGGTGAACCGGCCTGGAATTTGGCTGAATTCAAATCCGTGCAGGTTTGAAATGGTGATACGAATGAACGGCAATTTTTGACACGGATGACACGGATTTTCACGAATGGAATTTGATTTTAATCTGTGTCAATCTGTGAAATCTGTGTCTCCAGTTTAACGAACGGAAAATTATGGCGATCCAATTACGCGACCAATCAGAGTGCCAATACGACATGCTGGCGCTCGGTGAAATCATGCTCCGGCTTGATCCGGGCGAGGGCCGCATCCGTACCGCCCGTGAATTCAAGGTCTGGGAAGGGGGCGGCGAATACAATGTCGCCCGGGGTTTGCGCCGGTGTTTTGGCTTCAAAACCGCCGTGGTCACCGCGTTTGCCGACAACGACGTCGGCCGGCTGCTGGAGGATTTTATTTTGCAGGGCGGCGTGGACACGGATTTCATCAAGTGGGTGCCGTTTGACGGCGTGGGCCGCACGGTGCGCAACGGGCTGAATTTTACCGAGCGCGGTTACGGCGTCCGCGGCGCGGTGGGCATACCCGATCGCGGCCATTCCGCCGCCAGCCAGCTCAAGCCCGGCGATTTCGACTGGGACCACATCTTTGGCAAGGTCGGGGTGCGCTGGCTCCACACCGGTGGTATTTTCGCTGCGTTAAGCGACAACACGCCGCAACTCGTCATCGAAGCGGTCAAGCAGGCCAAGCAATATGGCACCATGGTCAGTTACGATTTGAACTACCGCCCGTCGCTGTGGAAATCCATCGGCGGCCAGAAACGCGCGCAGGAGGTCAACCGGGAGATCGCGAAATATGTGGACGTGATGATCGGCAACGAGGAGGATTTCACCGCCTGTCTCGGCTTCGAGGTCGCCGGCGCGGGCGAGCACCTGCTGCACATTGACGTGGGGGCGTTCAAGAAAATGATCGAGACGGCGGTAAAGGCGTTTCCAAATTTCAAGGTCACCGCGACGACGTTGCGCGCGGCGAAAACGGCGACGCACAATGATTGGGGCGCAATTTGCTGGATGGACGGAAAATTTTACGAATCGAAGAAATATCCCGATCTCGAAATTCTCGACCGCGTTGGTGGCGGCGACAGTTTCGCCAGCGGCCTGATTTACGGTCTGGTGACCACCGGCGATCCGCAAAAGGCGGTGGATTATGGCGCGGCGCACGGCGCGCTGGCCATGACGACCCCGGGTGACACGAGCATGGCTTCGAAAGCCGAAGTGGAAAAATTGATGAAAGGCGGCAGCGCGCGCGTCCAGCGGTAAAATGATTCGTAGGACAGGCGTCGCGCCTGTGTCCATTTTTTGTTCAAATGCCGATAGAGGGTTTATACACTGAAGCAGATCAAGTGGGAGATTTTTAAGTTAGAGACAGGCGCGACGCCTGTCCTACGTAAAAAATATGAAAACACCGGCGGAATTATTTTCTTTAAAGGGCCGGGTGGCGGTGGTCATCGGCGGCACGGGCGTATTGTGCGGCGAGATGGCCGAGGGTTTTGCCGCCGCCGGGGCGGCCGTCGCCATTGTCGGCCGGGACGCGGCCAGGGCAAAGGTCCGGCTTGATAACATTTCCAGGTACGGCGTCGCGACGGAGTTTTTTTCGTGCGATACGACCTCTAAAACCGGCCTGCAAAAATTACTGGCCGACGTGCTCGCCCGATTCCAACGCGTGGACATTTTGGTCAATGGCGCGGGTGTGAATTCGCCGACGCCGTTTTTCGACGTCACCGGAGAGGAATTCGACAAAATCATCACCGTGAATTTGAAGGGGCTGGTGCTGGCCTGCCAGGTGTTCGGCCGGCACATGGTCGAACGCGGCTCCGGCAGCATCATCAACCTCGGCTCGGTCTCGGGCCTGACGCCCCTGTCGCGCGTGTTCACCTACTCGGCGTCGAAGGCCGCCGTGCACAATCTCTCGAAAAATCTGGCGCGCGAGTGGGCCGCCAAGGGCGTGCGGGTGAATGTCCTCGTCCCGGGATTCTTTCCCGCCGAGCAAAACCGGAAAATTCTCAATCCCGACCGCGTGGCTTCCATCATGGCGCAGACGCCCATGGCGCGGTTTGGCGAGGCGCATGAACTCGCGGGCGCGGCATTGCTGCTGGCGTCCGACGCCGGCAGTTTCATCACCGGCGCCGAACTGGTCGTGGATGGCGGGTTTGACGTGATGAAGATTTAAGTTTCAGCCTGAAATTCAGCCCGTTGACGTCGAAACGGCAACGGGCCTTTTCATTTTCCACCGGCAGTTCTACAAATCCGTGATGGGTTGGTGCCGGGGCACGAGCGCTTTCATGACGGTCCACGCGATCAAATAACTGAAGGCGCAGACGATGAACATCACCAGGTAGGCGGTTTGCGGGGTTTGTTTGAAGACGTCCGTAAGCCTGCCCGCCAGCATCTGCACAATCACGCCGCCCATGGCGCCGGCCGTGGTGCCGATGCCGATCATGGACCCGACGGCTTTCTTTGGGAACATGTCGGAAACCGTCGTATACAGGTTTGCCGACCACGCCTGGTGAGCCGAGGTGCCGATGCAGATCGTGGCTACGGCCAGGGTTGCAGCCATGCCTCCGAAGCGGCTGACATCGCCAAAATACTGCGTCAGCAGTACCGCCAACGGAGCGATGGCAATGAGAAACATCGCCGTCATACGGGCTCGATAGACCGGCATCCCCTTCCGGATGAGCGTCAGCGGAATGCTTCCCCCATAAATACTGCCGACAATGGCAGTGCCATACACAATGAACGTTGGCAGCATGACCTGGTGCGTGGTCATGTGAAATTGTTTGATCAAATAATCCGGCAGCCAGAACAGATAAAACCACCAGACGCCGTCAGTCATGAATTTTCCCAAAATAAACGCCCACGCCTGGCGATAGCTGAAGAGCTTCCACCAGGCAAGCTTTCCCCGGTCACCGTCGGCACCGCCGGTCGCCGTTTCATCGTCGAGGTGAATATGGTCGTATTCCGCCCGGGAAAGCTGCTTTTGTTTGTGGGGCGTGTCGTAGAGCCAAAACCAGAAAATCAGCCAGAGGAAGCCCGATGCCCCGGTAAGCATAAAGGCCATTTTCCATCCGCGCTCGTCGCCGAAATGAATCAGGCACCAGGGAACGAACAGCGCCGCAATCATGGCGCCAAAATTCGAACCGCTGTTGAAGAAGGCCGTGGCCAGGGCGCGTTCGCGTTTGGGAAACCACTCGGCGACGGTTTTGATGGACGCGGGAAAATTGCCGGCTTCCCCCACCGCAAAGGCGCTGCGGATGAGGATGTGCATCATCAGCAGCCGTCCCACAAAGGCGTTGGCAATGCCACACACCGACCAGACGATGAGCGACAGGGCCAGGCCCAGCTTGGTCCCGATGCGGTCAATGACCCAGCCCATTCCGAGTGTCATGCCGCCGTAAAAGGCGGTGAAGAAGGAAGTCAACCAGGCGAAGTCGGTGTTGGACCAGCCGAATCCGCCCTGGGCCGCCGGCCGGCAGAAGAATTCATGCAGGTAGCTGATCACCTGCCGGTCCAGGTAATTAAAGGTGGTGGAAAAAAACAGCAGTCCGCAAATGACCCAGCGATAATGACGAAAGCCCGCGGGAGCCTGGCTTGGGGGATTCATACAATGAGTGAAAATATCCGGGGAAACGAAGTCGGTTCAAGTATTAAAATCCAACTTTACAAGTCATCGGCACTTGTGTAAACCTGCTCGCATTATGTGGAAGAAAACTTTGCCGCTGCTCCCTGTATTATTGCTGACGGGTTGTGCCACGACGTTTACCAATCTGACGCCGCTGGAACAACCGCGCAACGCGAACAACCTTTACCCCGTCGAAGTCGCCTTCACGTCGCAACAGCAATCGCTGCGTTGGGAATCCATTCATCCTTACGTGGTCGCCAATGGCCAGCTCTATGACATGCGCCCGACGCCATTGATTACCAACCGCTGGGAAGGTTTTGTACCCGTGCCGCCCGGCGTCAATGCGGTCGCTTACCGCTATAAGTTTGATTATCTATACAACGACATTGGCAAGGGGCCGCAGCCGGGCAATACCCTCTCGCCGGCGTACAATCTGACCATTCTCGGCCAATAACGCCGTTTAATGTCTGGGCCGGAGGAGGATGGCTTTCTTTTCCGAGCCTTCCACCTCGACGCTGTGCGTTTCCACGTCGGGATCGTCCTTTAGGGCTTGGTGCACCACCCGGCGATCAAACGCCGTCATCGGCTCCAGTTCCACGGGGTCACCCCAGCGCCGGACTTTTTCCGCGGCGTTCTTCGCCTTGTTGACCAGCGCTTCGCGCGCCTGGGCGCGGTAGCCGCCCACGTCCACCATCACCTTGGGGGCGGTGGCGTCCTGTTGGAAGAGCAGACGATTGGTGATGTATTGCAGGTCGGCCAGCAATTGTCCCTGGCGGCCAATCAGCCGGCCGGCATCCTCGGTTTTTACCTCCAGCAACAGGCCTTCTTCCAGTTGGTGTTCCTCGATGGTGACGGCAAAACCGAGTGTTTCCAGAATTTTTCCAAGCGTTTCTTTAGGTTGAGCGGGCATAAAACGGTAAATGAATCACGGCGCGAACGATTATTTTTTCCTTTTCGGCGCTGGCGTCAATGCCGGATTTGTGCCGGCCGGGGCCGGGACTTGATTCATCCTGGTGACTTTGGTCTGCAACACGCTCATCAGTGTGCTCATCGTCATGTACAACGCCATGCCCGAGGAATAATTGTAGAGAAACACCAGAAAGATAAGCGGCAGGTAACGCATCATTTTTGCCTGCGCGGGGTCCATGCCCGGGGACGGCGGTTGCAGATGCGCCTGCCAGACCATGACCCCCACCATCAACAACGGCAGCAGATTGAACGGAAAATTCAGCCCCGGAATCATGAAGACCGTGTCCGGTTTCGACAGATCGGCCACCCACAGAAAATGCGCGCCGCGCAATTCAATCGCGCTGCGCAGCATCGTGAAAAAGCCGAAGAACACCGGCATTTGAATCATCATCGGCAGGCAGCCGCTCATGGGACTGACCTTGTGCTTCCGGTAAAGTTCCCACTGTTTCTGGGTGAACTTCTGCATGTCGTCCTTGTATTTTTCCTTGAGCGCCTTGACCTCCGGTCCCAGCGCCTGCATCCGTTTCATCGAACGCGTGCTGGCCGCCGTTAACGGCCAGAACATCCCCCGGAGAATGACGGTGATCAACACCACGACCCAGCCGTATCCCAGCCGGGTCACATCATGCAGCCAGTTCATGCAGACCAGCAACGCCTTGGCGAAGAAGGTTCCAATCCCCCAAAAACTCATGTAACCCGTGCCAAAATTCATCGCCAGGTCGGCGTGGTTCTGGAATTGTGCGCCGATCCGCGCCAGCGTCCGGTATTCCTTCGGTCCGGCATAAAGGACGATCTGCCGTTCGATTGCCTGATTGGTGCCCAGGGTTTGCGCCGGATAAACCAGGGCGGTCTGGATGCCTTCCGGCAACGGCATCCCCGGCATCCAGTCAACATTGGTGAAGGGCGGCAAATAAACCGGGCGCGCAATGATTTGTTCGGCCGGCGTCTTGGGCATCGCCAGCAGGGCGAAAAACTGGTTGTACGCCGCCGCCCAGACCACGTTGCCCGTGCCCTCGCGATACTCGGACTTGGGCGTGCGGGGAAAGAAAAACAAAAACGTGGTGTTGGTGCTGAAATAGGACAGGTTGGCCTGCTGTTCCTTGGCGCCGTCAAACCACATCGTTCCCCCGTACATGAGGAAGTTGTAGTCGTCCGGATCCATCGGGGTCGCCGTGCCGACCACCCATTCCTGCGTCGGCAGCGGCAGCGATTGGTTGGACGTGTTGTCCAGCCGCACCGTCACGTTTACCAGGTTGTCCGCGCCAATGTGAAATTCCTTTACCATGCGCAAACCGTTGGGGAACAGCTTTTCCGCATGAACCCCATCGCCGATTTTTATCAGGGTGAAATTGCCGTCGCCGACCAGGCTGGATTCACCCAGGATCGCCATGATGGGCACGGACGTGCGCGCGTTCAGCGTGGCGACTCCGGCCGAGGCGGATTTCTCCTTCCAGCGGGCGGAAATGGTTTCCGGGTAATCCAGCAATTCGACCGATTTCAATCCGCCGCCGCGCGACGTGAAGGTGTACCGTTCATGCGCGTTGGCGAGCACGATGGTTTGTTCGGGCACGTTGGTGTCGAAAAAGAAACCGGAATTGGCGGTGGCCCCGGTTGCGGCAACCGCTGACGCGGTGCTGGAAATCGCGGTGGCGGTCTGGGTTTGGGCCGTGACCAGCGTGTTGGTGTCCATTGGCGTCCGGACCGTCTGCGAAGCATATTTCTGCTCCATGGCAAACCAAGCAACCAGGAGGACGACACAGAGCGAGACAACAATGATGCCGGTGCGGTCCATAATCAAATTCGGAATTCGGAATTCGGAATTCGGAGTTCCTTTTTGGGCGCCGGGTCATGCCCGCCATCCTCCCAGGGGTGACAGCGGCAAATCCGTCTGGCCGCCAGCCGGCTGCCGGCCAGTGCGCCCCGTGAGCCAATGGCGTCCATGGCGTATTGCGAACAACTCGGCGTGAAACGGCAGCCGGCGGCCGGCCCGAATAGAAAAGCGAGCAGGGGCGAAACCGTCCAGCGGTAGACCCGGATGCCGAAAATCAAAACGGATTTGGGAACGTTCAACAACCAACATTTAACGACCAACATCCAATGGTGGTGCGCTCGCGCTTTCGGTCGATGTTGAGTGTTGAATGTTGAATGTTGAATGTTTTTCATTTGAGAAGATTTGCACCATTCAACGCCATCAGAAAATCCTTCTCAACCTCGGCAAAGGCACGGCCGGCAATCGAAGGCCGCGCCACCAGCACCAGCTCAACCGGTTGCGCCAGCTCGTGCTGGTGTTGCCGGAAACTCTCGCGCAACAACCGCCGCGCCCGGCTGCGCACCACGGCGCCGCCAATTTTCCGGCTGGTAACCACACCCAATCGCGGGGTGGCGCCCTCCGGCAACGCGTGCCAGTTGGCGATGAGACAGCCCAATACGAGCCGCTGTCCCTGCTGACGCACCCGCGCGAAATCACGCGGTTGCTGAAGCCGCGCCGCGCGGCGCAGTCGCAGAGGTCCGGCCTCCGGCCTCCGGCGTCTGGCGTCTGGGGACATGGCGGGCATGAGCGGGCGGATTAAACGGGCGTCAGCCGCTTGCGCCCCACCCGGCGGCGGTTGCGCAGAATGGCGCGGCCGCTCTTGGTGGACGTGCGGGCGAGAAATCCGTGCTGCCGTTTGCGCCGGATTTTTGACGGTTGATATTGGCGTTTCATAAATCAAATTTGATTCGCGCCTGCGGCGCGGGAAAACTCCGTTTGACGGAGCGCCGAGATTATCAGTGAAATGCCTTATGTCAAGGCGCGGTTCGGGAAATAGCGGGCGGGGGTCGTGGTGTCACAGATTGTTGCTATGGACGCTTCCCCTGATTTCCAGTATTTAGCATTTCCATCTTCTTCTTTTCCTCCAGTGCCTTCCTTTGGAGAAAAAGCGAAATCCAATCATGTGTTTTCCCACGCCAAAACAGGGCAATAAGGTTGAGAATCAGTGTGGCAAGGACTATCGCGAGGACCAGAATCCCCGTGGTATCAGCCAGAGTCGTCCCAAAATTCTTACAAACCATGACAATTATGAAAAGCAGCCACCCACAATCAGCAATCCCCGCAAGAATTTTCATGGGCATCTAACCTGATTCAACCAGTAAAGAAGCACAAGCTGAATTATTACTATCTGCCTAGCAAATTTCAGATTCGGAAAGTCTGGTTCTCGTGGAGAGCGCCACTATTGGCCGCCTCCTCTCAGTTGATCCGCTGGAATCGTAGAACTTGAATCCGAGGGTTTTTGAATTGAAGCCAATATTTTCGAAGCGATTTTCTGGCATTCTCCCATCCCATTTGAATACACGATGGGAAATCGATCAATTTGCCGAGCCGTGATTGAACTTGAGACGCAAATATAT
>JBEKTH010000042.1:0-31845 GCA_049516255.1 Verrucomicrobiota bacterium | reverse complement strand
GCGGGCGTCTCACCCGCAACGTTTGGCGTCCTCGCCGAACGTATCCTGGCACACCGATTCATCCGGCGGGACGCCGGATGATGCGACCGGGACGATCGCGCTCCCCTTTCCTTTGGGCCAGTCCCACATTTTGAACCATCTTCGCTCTTGCCAGGCGGCAGCAAGGCGAAGGCTAAATTCTGAAGGCTCCAGCCGTCGCTCGAAAGCTATGGCCGGCAAGGAAGGCTGAAATGAATCCTGAAATCCGGTTCGTGTATTTCGCGTTTTTCGCGGTTCAAAATCTGTGTTTCATCTGTGTCCATCTGTGGCACACCCTATGCGAGGCCGATCTGCTTCGCCCGCAGAGCGGGATCCAAGAAGACGTGCTCTTCAATGAGCTCGTCTCCTTCCCACCGGGCGGTCGTGCTGAAGTCGAGGTCGAACGCTTTTCCTGTCGGGGCGATCACCTTGCCGTCGGGCAGCTTCATCTCTCCGGTGAAGGTCCCGGTGGCGCGGGTGATTACGGTGATCCAGTCGCCGCTTCCGAACTGGGTTGGGTATGGGTCATTGTGGACGTGGATGTCGGGGAAGGTGTGAAACATCTGCTGAATCATCGCGGCGTGCGCTTTCCGTCCTTTGATTGGCTTGGCGATCCCCATGACGTGAGCGATTATGTCCGGGTGGTGTGCCGCGTTCATCCCTGCGACGTCGCGGGAGTTGAAGGCGTCGTCGCCCTTCTTCATGAGCGCCAGAAGCTTTGCGGTCCGGCTGGTGTTGGTTGAATTCATAATTTTTATCCTTATTTGTTCGCGTGTATTAATGCGAGCGTGATGGTAAAAGTGGTCTGGCATTCTTTCAGTCCGCTAACATTACGGCATGACTTTATCTCTTTATGCGAAGTTCTCACAATGGGGTGTTCACCTCATCCCGACGTAATGGAGTCAGTCCTTGGCTTTGAAACTAATTCGTTCGCGTTTTTGGCGTATTTCGCGGTTCACCTCATCCGTTGTGGCGAAGGAATTTATTTTCCTTCATTTCGCGCGGAAAACTTTTAATCCTTGGGCATGGATTCAGAACTGATTCTCGAAGCGGCGCGTAAAGGGGTCAGTCCCGCATTTTGAACCATCTTCGCCCTTGCCGGGCGGCAGCAAAACGAAGGCTGAATTCTGAAGGCTCCCATCGCGGGAATCTCTTTTATGGAGCAGCTCGGCGAGATTAGCCAGCGTGTGCAGATGTTTTTGGAATTGGGGAGCGCGGGCGTCCCGCCCGCAACGTTTGGCGTCCTCGCCGAACGTATCCTGGCACACCGATTCATCCGGCGGGACTCCGCGCTGCCTGCACCATCTGATCGTGCGTGCGACTGCGCCGGTCAATATAGCGGTCGCAAAACCGGGCCGTCACGTCATAGACCAGTTGCGCCACCTGAAAACTTTTCAACTTGCGGTAGCCGCCATGCAGTGGGATGAGGCCGGGACCGGGCTTTTGAAGACTCATGATGATTAGTATGCTAAATACCGAAGACAAAACTAAAAAGTATTATTTACTCGAACAACTGATCACCCTCCAAACAAAGGGAGCCGGAATGAGATCCGGCTCCCGTGGGCGATAAGGACATTAACACTGTCAACCCGCAACGTTCAAAGTGTCAGCAGGGAACAGTCAAATTCGCCACCGCCCCGCTGACTGATGATGTCCTCTCCATCTACCATAAACCGGTGGCGTTGAAAAACCGGCCTCACCCCAACCGTGTGTCGCATTTTGGCCGCCGACTTGGGCCGACTGCCACCCTCAAAAAACACACGGAAGGGATGAGACAAATTGGCAACGGGTGTAGTGTTGGCGCTGTGCGCCAATTCCATCGAGCCACAGGCTCGAGACTACAACAGTAAGCCGCCGCGAGGATCACCGCAGGGCGGGACAGCCTGCTCGCCCCAACGAAATCATCAAATCGTTCCGCTGCCATAAATTCATGTTTGAGGTTCTTTTGAACGAAAGCTGGGTCGCGATCCCGGCCTTCTGATTTTACTGCGAACAACATAACTACTTCTGGGCGACGGCTGCGACCGGGGCAGTGGCAGTACCATTGCCATTGCCATTGCCGTTGACCGGGGTGTTACCATTGGTTTTGTTGGTTTTGCCGGTCTTGCGGGCGCTGCGTGTCACGTAGCCCATCGCCGCCAGCGGCGGCGAGTCGGGTCCGTGGTCCGGGTCGGACCGCACGGCTGCCACCACGCGTTGGACGGTGTCGCGGCTGGCGAGATCCACCGAGTTGCGTTCATCCTGCTTGGCCCGGTGTTGCGCCACCAACGACACCAGGGCATCCCGCGTGTCCCACGACGCTTTGGTCGCGGTGCGGAACTGCGCCAGGGTCATCCCGGCGAATTCAGCGTCCGGTGCATGGTCATTCCATGCCGTGGCAACCAGATCGGCCAGTACATTTACTTTTTTTGGTCTAGTCTTCATTTGTTTCACCTTCCTTCCTACCCTCGGAGAGCCCTTGAGAGTGGCAGACGGAAAGGCAACGGCCATGCCATCCATAAGAGAATTATAAAAACCGAATGATATTCAATAAGTTATAATTACCATGCGATTTGGAAACGATTTCCGGACGATTGGTTTGCGCTGTGAGATGTCCTGCTTTTGTTTGCGGATGTCCTGCTTTGAAATGAAAACCATTGGAATCGCGTCACGGACAGGCGGCACTCCATCGCGGAAAAGTGGAATTTGATTTCGGACAAGCGGAACCGGGTCTCGGACAAGTGGAATTTGGTTTTGGAAAGGCAGAATCGGTTTCAACACCGGTCGTCCAGGGACAAAAGCCGGTTGTTCAAAATACGGGACTGAACCCTTCATGGAACCGGATTCACCCAAACGCCAGCAAAACATGCCGCGCAAATAAAAAGCTCTCGACTCGGTTCGGAAATGGGCGTACTCAGCCGATCAGCAAATAAAACCGACAACCCAAAACTGTTATGGCACGATTAAACGACCCCCAAGCCGCCCAATACGCACTGCTCGTCATGTGCGCGGAGGACATGTATGACGACCTGGCGGATCACAATAAAGCCAATCAGGCTCCGCCCATTGACCCTCGCATCTCGGCCAACTGGACCGTCATCGGTTTTATCACTGCCGTGGATGCGCTGGCGGATGCGCAAGCCCTTGGCGTGGGAACCCGGTTTTACTACGGCTTCCTTGCTTGTTCCAATGCCGACCAAACGAAATATGCGGCCGTGATTCGCGGGACAGCCAATCCCAGCGAATGGATTGAAGACATCGAGTTTGTTCCGCAACCCGCACCGGCACGAATGGCTGGAAAGGTTGAAAACGGCTTCTTCTCCATATACGCCACCATGAATTACACACCTGTGGGCAGCGCGACCTTAATGCCAGTCATTGACGCCATCGCTGCCGCCGTGGGCGCAAATCAACTGACCGTGCTGGGTCACAGCCTGGGCAGCGCGCTGGCGACCTATCTCGCGCTGGATTTGGCCATTTCCGAAAAACTGCAAAATCCGTTGTCGGCCTGCATGTTCGCCTCACCTCGCGCGGGCGATGCCACCTTTGCCGGATGCGTTGATGCGAAAGTGGGCAACTACAAAGTTTACAATTACGCCCTCGACATCGTGCCCAAAGTCCCGCTTTTCTTTGATTATTCGGCGTTGCCCAAGGCAACAGAATTTCAAGCAGCCGATGCACAGGCGGTCATCCAACACACCTTGGGTGGCAACCATCATGCCATTTGCTATGCCGCAATGATTAATTACACCGCCGCCGACTGGACGGTCGTGCCACCGGTGGACCAAGAGTGTGCTGCTTGTATTGAAGGCCCCAATCCTCCGGCTCCAGCAGCGGCTTGATAAAGATGCTGAACGATGGCATTTGGTGGCCGTCCGCAAGGACTGGCCGGCCTAGGTGGCCGGTGCGGCACGGATCGGGCCGGTGCCGGGGAACCATTCCGTGTGCTGGTCGCCGGTGCGGCCCCAGTAGGTGACGCGCTTGCCACGCAGAAAGGTGATATACCCCTGCACGCCACCGGCCATCGCGCGCCGGGTGAACTCGCGATACTTCTGGCCTTGGCGCTGGCTGTCCAGAATGTTCGCGCGCAACGCGGCGGCATCGAACTCCGGCGCAACCGGCGGCAGGCCCTCATAATTGATGGACGTGGCCATCATCTCACCATCCGCGCTGTAAAACCGTTTGCGCAGCCCGACGTAATCCACGTGATAATATTCCACGCCCGCCGCGAGCAGTTTGCCGACCACCTCGGGGAACGACAGCGTGCCGTCCAGCGTCCCGCGCGCCGCTTCGAGAATCAGTTTTGAATCCATGCCCAAGGATTAAAAGTTTTCCGGGCGAAATGAAGGAAATAAATCGGATTGAAATTTCTCGAAACTTCTCGACTCGGTTTGGAATTGGACGTATTTAATTTATCAGCCTGAGTTTTAATTCCATCTTCATTCATGAATAGTTTGGATTTGACTGGATTTGTTGCTTACCCTTCCTTGCCAAAGGAAATTGGTAATTCGATTCGCATGGCCTGTCTTGAAATCAAAAGACAATTACCATCTGCAAATATAGAGCCTTGGGAAGCAAATCAAATTGCGGGATACTGCTTGATTGATCCGATACTTGAAAAAATAAAAAGCAGTAACATCTTAATTGCGGATGTCACGAGGCTTAATTTTAATGTCATTTATGAAATTGGATATGCGATTGGCCTAAAAAAGCGAGTGTTTCTGATTCGCAACAAAAGCGTTGTATCTGACCCGCAACTTTCTCGAGAAGTTTCGGCAGCCGGTTTCGGACCGGGCGCGGGATGGCTGTCGTTGATCAATTGCAATTCCTTCGCTTCGTCCTCGTCGAACCGGGCCACTTCCTTTTCCAGCATGAACGAGATGAGGAACAGTCCGTAAAAGACCGCGCCGAAGGGCAGTGCCGCTGTCCAAACCGGATTGAGGTTGAATCCGCCAAAATCAACGATGCTCCCGGCCACAAGCCCGGTGATAGTAACCGCCAAAAGAGTTATTGATAAGGTTGTCATAATAATGCGGCGGCATTCGCAGAATGCGCGCCCGGGGTTTTAAGCCGGGCTTGCGTAGTTGATTTTCCTCATCGAAGTGTTTGTTGCCTCCAGCGCCGTAACCAGGGAGACGCCTTCAATGTCCCTGACTCCAAGCTCGTTGAGCCGGTGCAAAATATTCAGTCTTTCCTGCAAAACACCCAAATGAGCAACCGGGTTGCCCGGTTCGTTGAGCAGGACATGCCAGCGTGCTAAAAGTTCCCTGGTTTCCATTTGATAAAATTTTGACTTTCCAATGACGATAAGACGGAGGCGGTGCTCACACAATGGGGTGAACACCCCATCGCAAGGAGCTGTCCCACGCCTGTGGCGGATGGGAGATGGAAGATGGCAGAGAGCAGGGGACGTATGACGCGTGGACCAAGACGGGGAACATCGAACATTCAACATTCAACTTAGAACATTGAATCGAAGGGAGCCGGCGTTGCGGCAGCGACGCCCTACCAAATTGAACGAAGGTGGAGGGTAGAGTACGTCTGGTTCCGATGTCAGATATGCTGCGACCGGCGTTTAGGGATGGAAAAGCCGCAAATAGACGTGATTGGTTGACGTTCCGAGAGTCACCTGTTCCAGGTTGCTCACGACCCCGGGCGTATTGGTCACGCTGGACCAATTGGTCGTGTCCAAGGCCGGGTTTTCCTGAAGCAGATAGCCGATGGCAAACGTAGGCCACGTCACGGAGATTTCATTGGTGCTTTCATGGGCGATGTCAAGGCTTGGCGGATTGGCAAACGCCTGCAGATCACTCATTGAGCCATTGAATTCGTCCAGATCCACCAAGCTCGGACCGCTGATCCCTGAAACGGTGCCCGTACCCGAGTATTGCCAAATTGCCCAGTTCGTCCAACCGGCTGGCAGAGTGGGACAGGTAACGACGTAGCCAGTAATCCATAGCGGCCAGGACGAAAAATTCGTGCTGCCACCCACATACTCACTAAAGAACGTTGGGTAGGTTAAGACAATGGGAGCCCGGCCGGTTTGCGCCTCAATTTCAATAATACACTCACTCAGGTTGGTTGCGATCGTGGCGGCGGACTCATCATCATTGGCGTCCACTTCCAGCATCGGAGGGAGATCGCCCGGTTGTAGCGCGCCCATGACACTCATAAAGTAATTCGCCTGAGCCGTGCCGTTTACATTCGGCTCAAAGACCGCATAGGCGCCGCGAACAATCCCAGCCGTCTTCATGCCGGACCAGTTACTGCTGAAATAAGGGTCAATGTGAGAATTGCCGTCGGTCGCCTCAGCGTAAGCGAAGACAATGCCTGCCGCTTTCACGTTCGTCCAGGTGATGGATAAATTGGATTGGGAAACGTCAATACCTGGCAAGGTGGTCCCTGCGGCACATACCGTGTCTTGCGCGGCGACTTGGTTGATGCCGACGAGAATCGCCAGCACGCCAGGCAAATAGTGGAATCCAGTTTTCACAACGAAATTGGGAACCTGAGCTATCCTTCTGGACAAGCGATTCATCCCGACGCGGGTGATTTTATGTCTCGCACGGGATAAAGTCAACCAAATTGGGCATTCGCCTCGTTTTCTGGTCGCAATGTCGCGGTGTGTTCGATGTCATCGAAGATAAGAGGCGGAAGATGGTCATGGTCAGTGAATGCTTTTATCCGCGCGGGGCAATAAACTTCACCCCAAAAAAAGTGAACAATAGAAAATAGCAGCAATTTGATGAGAGAAACGAATAATCAGGTTTGGCACGTCAGTTGCATTCATTAGTTTCATGGAGATTTATTTGAGTGCACCAGGAATTTACTTCGCGGTATTTGGCGAGGTGCACGCGGCGTTAATAGCGCCGGTTATTTCGATTTCCAGTCAAACTGCCAGCTAGCCTACCTTCAGCTTCAACTTCCAGTCCCGCCGGCGGATCAACCTAACCGGGCGGGGCTTGTTTTTTTATAAGGAACGGGCTCAGGGAACAAGCTTCAGATAGGAGATGGCAGATGGAAGTTGGGAGATGGCAGATGGCGGAGCATGGGGGACGTGTGACACGTGGATCAAGACGGGGAACATCGGCCATCTTTGCCTGCCAATTGATTCAACAACCGCCCTCATCCCGGCCTTCTCCCCCCGGAGAAGGAGAATCGCTCGCCGTCTACTTGAAGATTCGTGTGGCTGGTTTGCCGGACGCACGTTCGCAAAAACAAGACTGACCAATGACGATTTCCTCTCCTGGGGAAGAGGATAAAAGGTGAGGGCGTGGGAGGAGTTGGGAGATGGTGGATGGCGAAGACGCGAGAGTCGGCTCGTCGCCTACAAGCCACAACCATTACGGCGAGCTCAACCTGAAAAAGCTGCCGGTGTTGGTGAGGATAAGTGTGACTTGATCGTTGCCGTTGGAGTTCGCCACAGCGTTGGTGATTTGCTGCCAGATCGCCGGCGCCAGGTTCGTGGTGTTGTAAAGGTTGAAGCCGGTGGCCGGTGCGGGCCACAACAGCGTGACGTTGGTGTCGCCGGCATTGCTGATGGCCAGTGACGGCACGCTGTCGAGGATTACCGGGGCAAAGTTGACACTGATCGCGGTGACGTTGGTCAGGCTGGTGACATTGTTGGAGAGGTCGCGCACCTGAAAAACATTCCAGCTTGCGGGAATCGCGCAGTTCGTGGTGACGTCGGGGTTCCAGAGGACGTGCGCGTTGGTGAATCCGAGCCGTTGCAGCGTGGCGATCCAGGTACCGTTGCTGTCAATGGTCAGGTCCGTCATCTGCGCGCCGACAAGCCAGTTGGCGGTGTTGCTGTAGGCGATTCCGCCGGCATCGGGAGTTTCGCTCGGCGGATTGATGCTCAAGGGAACGTAGCCGGCCGAGGCGCCTTTGTCCCAGGTGTACCAGCACCAGTTCTGCACGTTTTGCGTCCACCAGAACAGCCACGCGCGCGATACGATACCGGCGTTGGCCTGCGGATTGGCGTTGGTGGAAGCCGCGCCTTCGGTGCACCAGATGGGCAGCGTGCTCCATTGCGGATATCGGGCCAGCATGTCGCGCAGGCCGACGATTTCGCCGAGGCTGCTTTCGGGGCGCGACTCCGTGTAATCATGGAACGTCACGATGTCCGGCAGTGGTCCGCCGGCCTGGATGAATTGTTCCAGCCAGCCCAGCCCGCCCAGGGTGATGTTCGGGCCAAGGATTTTTATCGTCGGGTCAACGTTGGTCAGGACCTCGCGCGCGATTTGGGCCATGGTCACCATGTTGGAAATCGCGCCGGTGTAATACGACTGGGAATCGGTCTCATTCCAGACTTCGTAATATTTTATGAGGCCCTTGTAGCGCAGCGCCACGGTCTGGACGTAATTGCTCCAGTCGTTCATGTCGCGGGGTTCGGACGAGGCGCCGGGTCCATTTTTGGCCGTGGGTGTGTTGGTGGTCAGTGCCGCCCAGGCCGGCGTCTGGCCGAGCGTGTAAATGATTTGCGTGGCCGGGTTGTTGGTCCAGACGACATTGGTGCTGTCATCGAATTTGGTCCAGACGAAATAGTTGGTGTTGGTTTCCACCTGGTTCCAGTGGATGCCGATGTCCCAGAATCGCACCACGCCCTGCTGCAACGGCGGCCAGTTGTTCGTGGCGGTGAACATGTTGATGTGCATGCCGAAGAGCGTGGCCGGCGCGGCGGAGGTGGTGTTCACCAGCGGCGCGTGAAGATAATTCGAAGTCACGTCGCTCAAACTGGCGTCGTCGATCCAAAACGTGCCGTTGGTCAGGAAGTTGACGGTGAACTCGCCGTTGCTGCCATTCTGCCAGCCGCCGTTGATGATGACCTGCTGCCAGTTCGTGTCCACCGTCAGGACGTGGCTTGCGGCGGCTTGCAGGAAACCATGTGTGACGTTGGAGCCGCGCAACTCGAACTGCACCGGGGAACTGGTGGCGGCGCGCAGCCAGACGCTGCCGTTATAGACGCTGCCCGGCTGAAACGTGAACGGCTCATAAAACATGGCCGCGTTGGTCGCGTTCAGGCCGGTGACGATGATTTCCTGGCAGTTGGAGCCGCCATGCACGTTCATCGTTTCCTGCAGGCCGTCCAATCGCGCGCCCTGGACGGCCAAAGCCGTCCAGTTGGTGGCAAGAACACCGGAGACATTGGGGACGGTCGGGCTGATGAACGGCGTTTCGAGGCCCGGATTCAACAGGAGATTAGTCTGGGCGCGCAATGTCAGACCCGGGACACCGGCCAGAAGCAAAGCGAGCCAAACGGTCGGAACGAACCTCATGCGACCTACAATAATCCGCAAATTCGTTCCGGGCAATCACAGGAAATCGAAAATAGAAGATAGGAGATGGGAGATGGGAGATAGGGAATAGGAACATCGAACATTCAACATTCAACGTCGAACATCGAATGAAGGCGGGGGACAGAAACGGCGGAAGGCAGATAGCAGATAGCGGCAAGGTTTGGTGGGGCGAGGCTCCTGACGAGCCGGTGTAGTGTTGGCGCTGTCCACCCTCCGTCCCGCATTGCGGGACTACGGAGGACGGGTGCGCCAATCTCATCGAGCCACAGGCTCGACACTACAACTACAAACGTTCGTGCGGGCCGCACGTCCCTACCTGATTACTTCGCCAGGCCCTTGCAGAATTTTTCAATCCGGTCCAAGCCTTTTTCGATTTTCGCCATGCTGGTGGCGTAACTGAGGCGAATGTAATCGTCCGCGCCGAAGGCAATGCCGGGCACGGCGGCGACTTTTTCCGCTTCGAGCAGTTTCGCGCAGAATTCGGTGGACTTGAGGCCGGTCTTGGAGATGTTCGGGAACAGGTAGAACGCGCCCTTGGCATTCACACAGGAAATGCCGGGGATGCTGTTCAATTTCTGATGCGCGAACCGGCGGCGTTTGTCGAATTCCGCCACCCAGAGCTTCAAATGATCCATCGAACCGGTGATGGCGGCCAGCCCGCCTTTTTGCGCAAACGAAGTCGGGTTGCTGGTGCTGTGGCTTTGCACGGCGTCAATCGCCTTGGCAATCGGCTCCGGAGCGGCCAGAAAGCCCAGCCGCCAGCCGGTCATGCTCCAGGCCTTGGCAAAGCCGTGGACGATGATGGTGTGCTCCTGATGCGCCGGGGAAAAACTGGCGACGCTCTTCACGGTCGCGCCATCATAAAGCAGGTGCTCATAAATCTCGTCGCTCATGATGAGCACACCCTTTTCAACACAGATGTCGCCGATGGCCCTGGTTTCTTCCGGCGTATAAACGCTGCCGGTCGGGTTGCTCGGCGAATTCAGGATGAGCAGCCGGGTGTTGGGCGTGATGGCGGCGCGCAGTTGCGCCGGCGTGATTTTGAAATCGGTCTTGTCCGAAGTTTGCAGAATCACCGGCTTCGCGCTCGCGAGCTTGACCATTTCCGGGTAGCTCAGCCAGTACGGCGCGGGAATGAGCACTTCATCGCCTTCCTGGCAGGTGGCAATGATGACGTTGTAGCACGAATGCTTGCCGCCGCAGGACACGATGATTTGCGACGGTTTGTAGGTGAGGCCATTCTCGCGTTTGAATTTGTCGGCGATGGCCTGGCGCAATTCCGGGATGCCGCTGGACGGCGTGTATTTGGTGAACCCGGCGGCGAGCGCCTGGGCGGCCGCGTCCTTGATGTGTTGCGGGGTGTCGAAATCCGGTTCACCGGCGCCGAAGCCGACGACGTCCTCGCCTGCGGCCTGCATGGCCTTGGCCTTGGCATCAATGGCAAGCGTGAGTGACGGTGACAGCGACGCGGCGCGTTGAGAAATTTTATAGTTCATTTGAGCGGCGAAGAATTTACGCGCTGCGCGACGAAATTCAAGGAAGGAATTGATTGCGCGGATGGTTTAGTAAAGGGGGGACGGCTCGCCGAGCCGTCCGGACACCGGTAGGGCTGCGCTGCCGCGCAGCCTGGCCGAGCAGCAGCTCGGCCCTACCAAACCAACGGACGCGTCGGCGATGCGGGGCGTCCCTGCCAATTTACTTCGTCAAATAATACTTCTGGGCGTATTCCTTGACCATGCGGTCGGTGGTGAACTGCGGCACGAGCGTGGCCATGGCGCGGCGGATGCGCTTGATCCATTCGCGCGGGATGCCCTGGTTGTCGCGGTTGTAGAACATCGGCACGACCTGTTCGGTGAGCGTCTGGTAAAGGTTCGCGCTGTCCACGCGGTCCTGTTCCTCGACACTGTCGGGATGCGAATCCGGGCCGATGGCGAAGCCGTTCGTGCCGTCGTAACCCTCGCGCCACCAGCCGTCCATGATGCTGAAGCCCATGCAACCGTGGCAACTGGCCTTCATGCCGCTGGTGCCAGAGGCTTCGAGGGGCCGGCGCGGATTGTTCAGCCAGATGTCGCAGCCGGAAACCATCTGTCGCGCCACGTGGACGTCGTAATTTTCCAGGAACACCAGACTGCCCGCCAGGTCGCTATGTTTGCTGAGGTGGATGATTTGCTGGATGAAACGTTTGCCATCGTCGTCGCGCGGGTGCGCCTTGCCGGCGTAAATGAACTGTACGGGACGCTGCTTGTCCTTCACGAGCTTCACGATATTGTCGAACTGCTGGAAAATGAGCGGCGCGCGTTTGTAGGTGGCGAAGCGGCGGGCAAAGCCGATGGTGAGCGCGTCGGGATTCAGCAGATGATCGAAGCGGATATAATCGCCGGGGGTGACGCGCTGGCTCTGGTACAGCAGCCGGCGCCGCGCGAATTCAATCAGCTCGCGGCGCAACATGTAACGCAACGCCCAGATTTCCTCGTCGGAAACAAATCCCGGGTCGGTCATCTTCTGCCAGAATTCCGCGCTGTTCAATGCGTGCGCCCAGTTGCCGCTGAATTTGTCGTGGAACAGGGCGGTATCGCCGTTACCGCCGTTGGCGAGCTTTTTGCGCCAGAACTTGCGTACCGGGCCTTTCATCCAGCCGAGCAGGTGAATGCCGTTGGTAATGTGGCCGATGGGGACCTCTTCGACGGGAACACTGGGGTAAAGGGCGTGCCACATCTGGCGGCTGACCTCGCCGTGCAACTCGCTGACGCCGTTGGCGGCGCGCGACAGTTTCAACGCGAGCACGGTCATGCAAAACGGTTCCAACGCGTTCTGCGGATTTACGCGGCCCAGCGCGAGAATTTCGTTGAGCGGAACCGGCAGTGCGCCCAGGTAACGTTGCAGGGCATAATTCATCAGTTCCGGGCTGAACCGGTCATGCCCGGCTTCGACCGGCGTATGGGTGGTAAACAGGCATTCCTGCTTGGTGGCGGCGTAGGCGTCGGCGATTTTCCTGCCGGCGGCCAGTTTCTCGCGGACGAGTTCCAGCGTAAGAAACGCTGCGTGGCCCTCGTTCATATGGAACGTGGACGGCTCGATGCCCAGCGCCCGCAGCAGGCGCACGCCGCCGATGCCGAGCAGGATTTCCTGCATGATGCGGGTGGTGCTGTCACCGCCGTAAACGCGCGTGGTGAGGTCGCGGAAATGCTGTTCGTTTTGCGGCAGGTTGGTGTCGAGCAGATAAATCGGGATACGGCCCACGTTCACACGCCAGACCTGATACTCCACGACACTCATGCCGATTTCGACGCTGCCCACCAGCCGTTCGCCATCCGCGTCCAGCACCGGTTCCAGCGGCACGTTATGCGGGTCAACCGCGTTGTAGTATTCCGTCTGCCAGTTGTTGTTGTCGATGGCCTGTTGAAAATAACCTTCGCGGTAGAACAAACCGATGCCGACGAAACCGAGTCCCAGGTCGCTCGCGGATTTTGCGTGGTCGCCGGCCAGAATGCCCAGGCCGCCGGCGGAAATGGGCAGGGATTCATGGAACCCGAATTCGGCGGAGAAGTAGGCGACCGGATTCTGGTGCAATTGCGGCGCGTGGTGGTGTCCCCAGGTGTTTGGCTCCTTCAGGTACGCGTTGAAATTGCCCAGGACGCCGCGGGCGTGGCACTCGAAATCGGCGTCCTGCAGGCGCACGCGCAACTCGTATTCCGAGACCTCGCGTAGGACGGCGACGGCGTTGTGGAAAAGATTCTGCCAGCCGCGCGGGGAGAGTTCATAAAAAAAATCCTGCGCCTCCTGGTCCCAGCTCCACCACAGGTTGCGGGATAACTTTTGCAGCCCCGCGACCAGTTCATTAAGCTCCGCGACCGCAAGCGGTTTTTTCATCATAGGCTTTGTAGTTCCTTAATTGAACCGGCTCCCGACCGGTCGTGAGGCGAACATTAAAGTCGCGCGCGCCGTTCGGCAAATAAAAATTTGAATTCAAAACACGCGGGGCGGGGGACCTGCAGGAAAATCCGGGTCGGAAGGAATTAGGGAAAGCAACGCGGCACCCGGGCTGACAATCGATCAGGGACGGCCGGCGGCGACACATCTGGCGGAAGCACTGAGTGGGAGCGTAGAGTGAAACCCGATCCGACGGCGGCCGGTTATTTCGAACGGCGCAGGCGGAGCCCCGCCACGGCCAGACCCATGAGAATCAAGGCGCACGATGCCGGTTCGGGCACAGCGAGAGGCGCATAGCTGTTGACGTTCACCGTCTGGCCATCGGTAATGCCCGCCGTGGTGTAAGTCCAGTTTAGGGCATCCGTCTGAATGACCAACAAGGCGCTGCTGGCCCCGGCACCAATCGGGCTGGTCAGGAAAGTGAACCGTACCACGTTGCCCGCCCCGGAACTCCGGCTCATGTAGTCCGGCACTTCGGTGCCCGCATAGATGCCGGTATTATTATAACTCGTGTCCGTTTGAAAGGAGGTGAAAGAACTCACGCTGATCTGGCTGGCCGAGTCGGCGCTCAAACTGGAAACAACGATTTGGTATGTGAAAGTCAGACCAGTAAACGGAACGTTGGTATTGAGGCCGCTGGAAATGACTGAGGAAATTAGCGTCCCCTGCAAAACGCCGGAACTGAACGGTACGGAAGTGGTGGCAAGTATCGTCCCACCCAACGGAGCGGGCCCATAGGTGGCGGCCAACACACCACCGGGTGAAAGCAAGACTGCCTTGACTTGGGAAATGAACGGGCACGCGAACAACACTGCCACCAGAATCAGGTGTTTGAAATGACGGCCAAAAATTTTCATACTACTGACACCCGAATACCACAACGGCACACTACCTCATGCTTAACACCACAAGATATTTAATCTTCAAATGGCCCTAATGTCAAGTATTTTAACCTCTGTTGTCTTCAAAATGCGGAAGAAATCAGCGAAATCCGATTCAATTATTAATCGTTTATTAATAGCAACTTATGCTGCCAACCTAGCCTGTGGTTCAAGTGAGAAGTTTGAATGTTGCAATTTGGGGTGAGAAATTGGAATCGAGAAGCGTCAGTGCGAGACTCAGCCAGCAGGTCTGTTCACAGCCACGCACAAAGAAACCGACGGTGTTTTGCCCGTTACTTTTTTGAAATTTGTGACCGCCGGCAGGTGATATCGGACGTCAAAATTTTCCAATCGCCATTTTTCCCACCATGGTTAAATTCCATTCGCATCGGGAGAATGAAAAAATACTGGCACGTCATCGGGATCGGCATTCAGAACAATCTGACGTATCGCGTCAATTACCTGGCGCGGACCCTGTTCAGTTTCATCCCGTTGTTCGCCATGTTGTCGCTCTGGCGCACGATTTACGCGGGCAAGGGGACAGCCATCGCCGGGTACACGCTGGCGCAGATGATTTCCTATTATCTGCTGGTCGCCGTGGTGGACGTGCTGACGGCGGTGAACGAGGACGACTGGCAGATTGCCGCCGATATTCGCGAAGGCAACATCAGCCAGTTCCTGCTCAAGCCGATGGATTATCTATGGTACCGGCTGTGCCTGTTTTTGTCCGGGCGAGTCGCCTTCCTGGCCGTGGCGGTTGCGCCGCTGGTAATTTTCATCGCCTGTTTCGGTCACTATTTTGTCCTCCCGCCCAACGCCCTGGCCCTCGTGGCGTTTCTCATTTCACTGGTGCTGACGGCGCTGCTGCAATTCTTCATTTCCTATGCGATGGCGCTGCTGGCGTTCTGGGTGCTGGAAGTTTCCACGTTCATTTTCATTCTGTTCGCATTTGAATATCTCGCCAGCGGCCACATGTTCCCGCTCGACATTCTGCCGTCGGCACTCAGACACGTCCTCTTTTTCACGCCGTTTCCCTATCAAATGTATTTTCCCGTCAGCATTTACATGGGCAGGATTGCAGGCGCAGATCTGGCGTCAGGGCTGTTGGTGCAGGCGGGTTGGGTGCTGGCGGCGTACGCCTTTGCGCGGTTCATGTGGCGGCGCGGCGTCCGGCATTACAGCGCGTTCGGGGGCTAAAAATGAGACGAGACTCGAGAGACGAGAGCCGAGAGCAAGCCGGGAAAGAGGCGGTGGCCGGGACTCTCGTCCCTCGTCCCTCGTCCCTCGTCCGTTACTTTGCGATTTACGCGGCGCTGTGGAAGACTTCCGTGACGCGCGAAATGTCGTTCAAAGGCAATTTCATCCTGTGGATCGTCGTCGAAGTGCTCTGGTTCGCGCTGCAACTGTGTTTCATCAGTGTGCTCTATTTGCAAACGAACTCCATCGGCACCTGGACGCAATGGCAGGTGGTCCTGCTGGTCGGCGCGAGTAGTTTCATCCAGCAAACGTACCAGGCGATTTTCCTGTCGAATTGCGTGAACCTTTCGGAACTCGTTCGCACCGGCAAAATGGATTTTCTGCTGATGCTGCCGGTGAACACGCGTTTCGTCGTCTCCTTGCGGCAGGTGGATCTCGGCTCGTTCGTGAATGGCGCGTTCGCGGTCGCCGTCATGGTCTATGCCGCGGGGAAGCTGGGGTTGCAT
Source organism: Verrucomicrobiota bacterium (assembly GCA_049516255.1). Taxonomy (GTDB): domain Bacteria; phylum Verrucomicrobiota; class Verrucomicrobiia; order Limisphaerales; family UBA11358; genus UBA11358. The sequence goes on along the minus strand of JBEKTH010000042.1, from coordinate 16,035 downwards.
CCGACGGTGCCGCAGTTGCTCGGCTTCCTGGCGCTGTGCGCCGTCGGCATTCTGATTCACTACTCGCTCATGTTCATGCTCGCCGCGATCAGTTTCTGGACCGTGCGCGCCCAGGGGATCGTGTGGGGCTATTACAACCTGTTCAACATCGCGCGGATGCCGGATGAAGCCTTTCGCGGCGTGTTCAAGGCGGTCTTCACTTTTGTGTTGCCGGTGCTGCTTGTTTCTAACGTGCCGGTGCGCGTGCTGGCCCACAAATTGACATCGCCGACGCTTTGGCTGGTGCTGTTGGGGATGGGTGTGGTCTGCGCGGTGATTTCTGAATGGTTCTGGCGGCTCTCCGTGCGCCGTTATACCAGCGCCAGCACTTGAAGACGCAAGCCGGTCGAATCCCCGGGACGAATCGGGGAAACGCAAATTGAACGCGAGCGCTATTTACCGGTCAGGGCTTTAGCGACTGCTGGCTCCAACGCTTCCCCGCGCACGTCTTTGGCGATGATGACGCCGTTGCCGTCCAGCAGATAGGTTGCCGGGATGGATTCAATTCCGTATTTGACGGCGAGTTTGTTTCCCCAACCCTGGCCATCGAAGAATTGCGGCCACGTCATTTCATTTTGACTGGTGTAACCCAGCAATTTCTCCCGGTCCTGATCCAGACTGACGCCGATGATGTCAAAGCCTTCAGCGTGATATTTTTTGTAGGTCGCCACGACGTTGGGAATTTCAGCGCGGCAGGGCGGACACCAGGTCGCCCAGAAATCAATCAGCACCACCTTGCCCTTATGATCGGTGAGGGCAAGCGGTTTGTCATCCACGTCCGTTTCACTAAAATCGGGAAATTTGGCTCCGACCACCAGGCTGTCCTGTATCTTTTTGGCCGCGGCTTCCATTGTCTCCTGCTGTTCCAACTCGGCAACAATGCGGGTGCCTTGAAATTCGCTCTTGAGTTGTTTCATCAATTCATCGGCTTTGGCGGTGTTTTGAAATACCTCCGAATAGAGCCTGGCCTTCATTAGGAGAATTTCCGCCACCGCATCCGTTTTCTCGCCCTTGTGTTCCGCGAGCAGAACGTCGAATTGTTCAAGGTCGTCGCCCAGGGCTGACTCGGTTGTTTTGCCGGACTGTATGTCGAACTTGACTTTGGCGACGAGCGTCTTAAGTTCGGCGGTGGGATTGTTGGTGCCTGCGGCAAACACGCATGAACCGGTCAGCAATATCACGGCTCCCACGAGGACAGCCAAAATTCTGTTATTCATGATTGTGATCCCGTTGCCCGCCTTGGCGGTTACTGATTGGGCGCGCCCCCGAGACCCGGCTGGGTCATCTCCTGGTAACCTTGCGGTGTTTGGAAGACGGACGCGTCCACGGACTGTTCCTTGGCCGAAACCAGGGTGGATGTCACTTTTTGACCGTTCATCTCCATTTGCGTTTTGACCACCATGCCCGGCAGGGTGCTGACATCCGGGGCCGTGCCCTTGGAGATTTGGGCGATCGGCGAGTTGTTCAGTTTGTCCATTTGGACCTTGATATCCGTGTAGTCCGGAAAGTCTTTGGCCACCCAAACGGTCTGATTGGCGCCGTCGGGGCTTGCCCAGCTGTAAATTTCCGCGGTGTAACTGCCCACCTTTTCGGTTTTGCCCGTGTCCAGGAACTGTGGCGGCGTGGCATTCGTGCCGGCACTGGCCCGGGCCTTTTTCATGTTTTCAACCATCTCCTTGATTTGTGCGCCGGGAACTTTCATGGCGGTCTTCTGCGAGTGCATCAGTGTGACCGAATCGCCCGAGTTCAAATCCATGATGGTACTCATGGCGCCCTGTGGGGAAGCGGGCATGTCCACACGAATTTTATCACCCTTGATTTGCGTGGTTACCAGGCCGTTAATCATCGCACTCTCAACAGTTTGTTGCAGGACCAGGTCGGCATGCGCAGAGGCCAGACTGACTGCCAGGCCGAGAAGAATCAGGGGTAGTTTCATAATGATGCGATCTTGCGCCGGCTTCCGGCAGAAGGAAAGCAGAAAAACGAAGGTAAACCGGGGTCGCGGGGGAGATTTATTGGCCAAACAAACGGTAGAAGGCGCTTCCGCCGCTGAGGTTGTTGGTCAGGACAATATTTGCATTCACCGTCGTCACCCCGTTGGCCAACCGGGTCCAATTGCCCGATGCCAGGTTGGTGGTGGTTTCCAGGACGACATTGGTGGCTGAAGCCGGCCAGGAAATGACGACCCCGTTGCCTGACGGGGCGACCTGCAAGGGAACGAGGGTCGCGGTCAACGGATCCAAAATAAAACCCTTGAATCAATCCTTTGGAGGACAACGCCAGTCGGGAATTTTACGATGGGAATTGCGGGTTTTTAGCCACAACCAAAGTGACGTTATTTTTCTCGCCAAGCGCGGTTGATGGGGGCATTCGTATCCGTCGGGTAAGTTGTCCGTCCCTCTGCGTTGTCCACATGAAGCGGTGAGCCCGGCGATTTGGGGAGTTGCGCCGGCAAGCGCGCGGTTTAAAATACCGATGCAGAAAGTTGTGGACATTCTGTTGGTGGAAGATGACGCCAAAGACGCAGAACTGGTGCAGGAGGCGTTGCGGCAACGCCACATCTCCTCCAACGTCGTCCATGTGGTGGACGGTTACGAGGCGATGGATTTCATTTCCCGCAGCGGCATGTTCGTCAATTGGAGCGACATGCATGTGCCCAGGGTCATTCTGCTGGATTTGAGGCTGAAGACCGTCAGCGGACTCGACGTGCTCCGGCAAATCAAGGCCGAAGACCACACCAAAACCATCCCCGTCGTGGTTTTTATCGGCTCGCAACGGGACATCGACCTGATTGAAAGTCACCGGCTGGGCGTGAACAGCTATGTCATGAAACCCGCCGACTCCGCCCAATTCCGCCAAGTGGTTGGCGATATCGGAAACTACTGGTTGAACCTCAATCAACCGCCGGCGCACTGAACCGGTTCCGGCAAATCGAGCGGCTGCTCCCGAACTTCAACGCTGCGGCGGAGTCTCAGCATGCGGATTAACCCTTTGGTTTAATGCTGATCGTCATGGTTTCCGCCATTGTCACTATGGTCTCCACCATAGTCGCCATGATCCGGATGGTCATTATCTACGACATGGCCTTCGCCGCCATGGTATCCGCGGTCTCCCCCGCCTCCCCAGAAAATACAGCCAGTGGAGGAGAGCAAGGCGATGACGCATATTGAATAAAGTATGAGTTTCATATGCCGGATTTTCCCATGGGGTGAAGGTGGCCGATATGGGGTGTTACCCCCCCCCCCATCGAACATTTCGCGTACGGGAATGAATTCCACGGCCACTCGAAGCGAATTAAATCCATGGTCGCGGATTTTATTTGTAATGAGCGCGTCACACTACAATGCGCTCCACGGATCGGGATTGATTCTTTAAAGGCGGGATTTTGTGGATTCTGTCTAAAAGTCCGCTCCTGAACTTCAATCTCGTTTTGTCCGCTTGGCTGGTTTCCGGGAACGGGCGGCGATGCCTATTGCCCGCCGCGCCCATTCGACCAGCTCCGGCGGTTGTTCCAAAACATCCGGCGGCACTTCGTGATACGTCATCGTCATCACCTTGCCCTTCGATTCGTAGGTGAACGGCCCCATGCCGCGCGCCGTGTAATCCGCCTGTGATTGAGCGTCGGTTTTGAAGAACAGCCGGCCTTCGTCCAAAATCGCGAAGAAATGTTCGCCTTGATAAAGTCCGTGCGCGCCGAACATCGCCCGCGCGCGCACGCCCGGCAACGCGCTTAACTGGTCGAGCACAAATTCCTTGAACGAATCGTCAGGCATGGCCTTGCTCAGGCAGCTGCACGCGGGATGTTGGCGGTGTAAAGCAACCTTCCCCGGTCATCAATCATCCGCACTTTCAGGTTGTCGGCTTGCAGGGTCACCGCGGTGAAGCCCGAACAGGCTTCGGCAAACTTGGTGTATTGGGTCCGGAACACGGGACGGGCCCGCGAGCCGGCGCCGGAATCGAACAGGTTCACCGTGCCGGCCTGCAAATGTTGCAGGTTGTGGTCGTGGCCGTTGAAGTAGGCCTGCACTTGGTATTGCTTGAGGAGCGGCAGGACGTCCGCGATGAGTTCGCGCGTGTCGCCGTGCCCGAGAATGCCGCCGCCGGAATAAATCGGGTGATGACCGATGACAATTTTCCAGGGCGCAGTCGAGGCGGCCAAGGCCGCCTTGAACCACGCGAGTTGTTTCGGAACGTCCTGCGTGCTGACGTGTTCGCGATATCCGGGTTCATGCCAGTAGCTCTTCACCATCGGCGTGGTGTCCAGAAAGAAAAAGTCCACGGCGGTGGCGGTGTCAATCTGCCGGGTCTGGGTGAAATAACGCGCGGGCATGTTCCAGCGTTGGCTCAACCGGCTGTAGGCGATTTGCGCGTCGCAATTGCCCCGATAATCATGGTTGCCCAGGGCGACGTACCATGGGACCTGCAGGGCAGGGGCGCGGTAAACTTTTTCAAACGAAGTCTGCCATTGCGGGTCGCTCGTCGAGGCCACGCCGTCTTCATAGAAGTTGTCGCCGACGGAAATGATGAATTGCGGTTTGAGGGAGTTCGCGGCAATGCCCATTTGCGTCGCCACGTCCACCTGGTCGGTTTCGCCCTGTCGTCCCCAGTCACCAAAGACCAGGAAGTTCAGGTCGCCGGCTGGGGTGTACGCAACGTCGGCGGCCCACAAGGTGTCCGGCAGGAAGCGACCGATCACAGCCGCCTGGGTGGCTGCAAACAGAACACGAACGAATTCACGACGGGTTTGTTTCATAAACCAACAGCCATGCTATACCCGCTTCCATTGGCTAAAAACAAAAAACTGTGCGACATAACAATAACGCTGACACGCAACTCCGGCAAGGTGTTCAAAGCCAGACTGGCTGAGGTTTGAATGCCAACTGACCGAGACTGCAATTGCTTTTATTTCTTAACGATGTTCGTTGACCAACTTTCAAGACATTTTCTCTGTGCCCACCAACAAGACAGAAAGACGAAGAAAAAGACAAACCCACAAATTCCGTAGATCCAAGGATGCCTGAGCAAGGCAGGCAAATGCTTAAGCAAAGCAGGGCACATAGAATTTAATTTTGACGAGAAGATTGTGACTGTGGAAGTAAGGAATATCGAGAGAGCACAAATGGTTGCCATGCTTCGGAAGAATATGGACTGAGCCTGTGCCTTGCTGAAAATTTCACGTTCCCAACGATTCGTCTTGCAGAGATGATCGTGAGTGTTGGGGTGACAGCTGGGTATTTTTTCCAAAAAACGCTGGGGGCAAATCCGCTTTACTATTGTGAAGCCCCCCGCATCGAGAGTCATGCCAATAATCCAAGCGGCCACCAATACGAAGAGCGACAGTCCGACACTGGAGAAAATAGCCTTGATATCACTGTCAGACCAATAAAGTGAAATGGTTATAACTACCAAACCAGGAATGATTCGGCTTATAAACTCATAGAAAAAATCAGGTATGACCTGAGTATTATTTGTTTCTGGCTCTAACATATTCTTGACGCCTAATATCCCAAAGCTTGGCCACGGCCACCGCAGCCAGGTTCCGAATGTAATAATGACATCCAATTTTCATCGCTCAATCCAAAACTGAAGCGGACGCTGCAGTTTGCAGACAAAGAAGGCAGTCTAAGTATGATTTCGAGTGTGCGCCGGTGTGTGACGGGCGGCAAGTGACAAGTGACGAGAGCCGGACTTTCGTCCGGCCCCCGCAGTGACGAGGTTTATACGCCTTCACCGAGGCGCTCAGAAGGGTGACGCGGCCAACTTGGAATCGCTGTTCGAGCCACGCCACGAGCAAAACCCCTATGCCAACCCTAAACGAACAGCGAAATCCATGGTTAAGATACGACCGCTGGAGAAAAGCCAATCAACTTATCTTGTCAAAGAATCTACAGAAATTGTGCCTCAGGAAATCTTAACGGCCTTCGCGTCGGGCGGGCTTTGCCAAAAAAACAAGAGCCGAACTTTCGTTCGGCTCTGTTGGTGACGAGGTTCAAAACGCCTTCACCCAGGCGCTCAGAAGTGCGATGCGACCAACTTGGGGGCGCTGTCCGAGCCGCACCGCGGGCAAAAACCTCTATGCCAACCCTAAACGGACAGCGAAATCGCGCCGCTGCCGACCACGTTCCGCATTAATACGCTGGCAAACGCAGAATCTTTCAATAAAATGACCTTTACTTTCCAGCGGTGTCAGGGCACGCGGGCATGTGACGGGTGACCAGTGACAAGTGGTGAGATTCGAGAAAAGGCTGAGGGCTGAACGTTAAAGGCCGAAAGAAGGCCTGGCCGATTTACGATTTGTGATTTAAAAACAACTTTCGCGTGTTCTGCGTCTTTCGCGGTTTCATCCCCGTCTCTGTGCCCTTTGTGTTCTTCGCGGTTAAATGCCAGGATCGAGCCATAGGCTCGACGCTACATCTCATGGCGCTGAGCTATTCTTTGGACGGGACGACCTCTCGGGCGAAGCTTCCATGGCAGGTTGCGGATGGCCGTTCACGTCCTCGGTCTGACCGGCGGCGGCGCGTTCGACAATTTTGCGGTACGTCGCCAGCGCCAGCAGCGGCCAGGCGTTGCGATACATGTCGTATTTCAAATAAAATACCTTCGGGAAACCCGTGCCGGTGGTTTCATGCTCCGTCCAGGAACCATCCGGGTTCTGCGTGCGGATCAGATACTCGATGCCGCGCTTAAGATGCGGATTCTCCGGGTCGTCGAACGCGCACAGGCCCATCACCGCCCAGGCGGTCTGTGACGCCGTGCTCGGTCCGCGGCCCTTGAAGACCGGGTCGTCGTAGGTATTGCACCGTTCGCCCCAGCCGCCGTCCTCGTGCTGGACGCTTTCGAGCCAGTCGCGGGCCTTCAACAGCCACGATTGCTGCATGTTCAGATTCAACGCGCGCAGGCCGCGCAACACCTGCCACGTGCCGTAAATATAATTCACACCCCAGCGGCCGTACCAGGAACCGTCGGGTTCCTGCTGTTCGCGGATGTAATTCAGCGCCTTCTTCACCCGTGCATGGTTCACCCGGAACTTTTCGTACCCGAGCAGTTCCAGGATACGCGCGGTGATGTCGGCGCATTCGGGATCAAGCATCGCGTTGTGGTCGGCGAACGGGACCTTTTCGAGGATGTTTTTGGTGCAATCCTTGTCGAACGAGGCCCAGCCGCCGTCCTTGCACTGGAACGTCAACATCCAGTTCATGCCGCGCCGGAAACACTCGTCACGCCGGGCCGGGTCATCGGTGGGAATTTTGCGGAGCGCCAGCAGCACCATCGCCGTGTCGTCCACGTCCGGGTTCCACTGGTTGTTGAATTCAAAGACCCAGCCGCTCGGTTCGACGCGCGTGGGGTTTTTGTGGTACCAATCGCCCTGGATGCGGATTTCCCGGTCCATCAGCCAGGTGGCGCATTTTTTCAAGGCGGGATGATTTTCCGAAATGCCGGATTCATGGAGGCAGACCGCGACAATGGCGCTGTCCCACACCGGCGAGAAGCACGGTTCGATGCGCACGCTGTCGGCGGTTTCGTGTTCCAGCTTCTTCAGTTCGTGCGTGGCGCGGATGACCTGCGGATGGTCGTCCGGGTAGCCAAGTGCCTGGAGCGCGATGAGGGAATTGAGCATGGCCGGGAAAATCGCCGCCAAGCCGTCGGAATGCTCGAACCGTTCCAGCATCCATTGCTCGCACCGCCGCAGCGCGGTTTTGCGGAACGGATGGATTTTATGCTCGGCGAACCATTCCGCGAACTTGTGCAGGCGGTCCAGCCAGAGAAAGAAATTCCGCCAGGACACCGCTTCCGGGTCGGGCGCGAGGGCGAGGTCGCGTTCGTGCAAGCCTTCGGGATACAGTTCGTCCAGGTCCACCTTGGCGGGCCGGGTGGGTTTGAAATGGTTGATGATGGCCAGCGGCACGAGCATGGCGCGCGACCAGTTGCTCATGTCCCAGAAATGAACGCCGAACCATTTGCCCAGCAACATCACCTCGCAGGGGATGGTCGGCACGTATTCCCACGAATACAGCCCGAGCAACGCGAGGTACAACTTGGCAAAGGTGTTCATGCGCGGCACGCCGCCCAGATGCAGCGCCACTTCACGCGCCCGCAGCATCCGCGGATCGGTTTCCCGGACCCCGGCCAATTTGAGGGCGAGATAGGCTTTGATGGTGGCGTTCACCTCCGACGGGCCGCCATGGTAGATGTTCCAGCCGCCGTCGGCCAATTGCATGGAAAAAATGTGATTGACCGCCTTGCGCTGCCACTCGGGGTCAACCTTCCCATTCCAATGGTGATACGCCACCGTGTCGGACACGATCGTGGAATCCACCATCAATTCGCCGACCCAGTAACCCTCGGGCTTTTGGAGGCCCAAAAGATGTTCCTGCGACCGCAAAATCGCCGCGTCAATCTCTTTCTCAAATTCCGTTTGAAGCCGGGCCGCCCGAGGCGACTGCGTCGTCTGAACCCTTGATTCACTTTCAGTCAACACGCCCATATTTTGCGGGGTTCCGGCGGCGCTGTAAAGGATTTTAAGTCCAGTGAAAACACTCCCTCTCTTCCGCGAAGTGGAGGAGAGGGACGGGGCGAGGAGGTGCGTGATTGCGACCAATCCAGAGGTCGAAGGTTATGGCACGCGTTGGCTGACCGGTCCCGCAACATCCGCCGTCCCAGGCATACTTTTTGATTTCAACTTCTGCGCTAGGTCGCACGCGTGCTCCGCAGACTGTCCCACGGATACATTAATTAACCACTTCTGCCTTGACTTATGCGGACGGCGCGATAAAATCTTCTTATCGAAGGAATCAGTCGATGAAAACGCGCATTAAAACCCTGCTCACTCGTTTCGGCGTAGCTCCAACGCGAAGCCGGGTCCTGCCCGCAGTGTTGACCAGTCTCAGCTTGATGCTGGCTGGCCCGGCGACGGCGCAACTGACAATCACTCTTTCCGGAACTAATGTTGTCTTGACGTGGCCAACCAATGACGGCGTATTCACTTTGCTTTCCGCCACGAATCTGGTTTCACCAGTGAACTGGACCGCCGTCAGCGGGCAGAACGCCGTGACCAATCCCATCTCCGGGACCCAGCAGTTTTACCAGTTAATGCCTCCGGGCATGGCGCTCATTCCCGCAGGTTCGTTTACGATGGGGGACACGCTGGATGGGGAGACCGATGCCATCCCCACGAACGTTTTTGTGTCGGCGTTTTACATGGATACGAATCTGGTGAGCTCCAATCAATGGCAGTCGGTCTATACCTACGCCACGAACCAAGGGTATACTTTTGTGAATGCCGGTTCAGACAAGGCGACGAACTATCCAGTGGAACTGGTGGACTGGTATGACTGTGTGAAGTGGTGCAATGCGCGGTCAGCGCAGGCGCGATTGACTCCGGTGTATTACACGGATACCAACTTGACGCAGATATTCACCAGCGGCGACAATGGCACGACGGTGTATGCGAACTGGGGAGCGAACGGTTATCGGCTGCCGACGGAAGCGGAGTGGGAGAAGGCGGCGCGGGGTGGCTTGAGCGGGCAGCGGTTTCCGTGGGGTCTCACAATCTCCGAAAGCCAGGCGAATTATTATCCTGGCTCCACCAATTCCTATGATTTGGGCGGGACGCAGATTTATGGAGGCGGGGCGTCTCCTTGGACGAGTCCGGTGGGAACGTTTCCGGCAAACGGGTATGGCTTGAATGACATGGCGGGGAATTTATGGGAGTGGTGTTGGGATTGGTATGCAGGGCCGACTTATCCGGCCGGCAGTCCGTATTTGGGAGGCACCGATCCACGCGGGCCGGTCGGACCGTTGAGCGACCGTGTGCGGCGCGGCGGCAGTTGGTTCAACGTCGCCTCCTTCGCGCGGTGCGCGTGTCGCAACGACGCCGTCCCGTACGTCGCCAGCAGCAGCATTGGCTTTCGGTGTGTGAGGGGGCTTTAGTTTTTTGCTCTTTTACGCTTTAACCCGTTTGAACTGGCGAGCGTAAGGGTTTGGAGCAAAGCGAGCGCCGAGGCAGGATCTTACGACGCTTCCCTAAATCCGCGGAAAAGCCGGGAGAAATTTAACTTTTTGCGTTGGATAAACCCGGGAACAAACAACTTTCACGGTGCCAGCATCGCGCGATAGAAACGACACGGCAACGTCGTTCCCATTGAGTCGGTAAAAGTGAAGGGCGGGGTGTTGGTATAAACGCTGGTCCAATTCACCACGTCCGTTGAAACCTGGACGATGGTTGAATAATACGGAGACGGCATGGTAACGGCGACTTGGATTGCGCCGTTGGTAAGACAACCCCCCGGAGGCAAAGGTGCTTTGCGTTCCGTCCGGCTTTATTTCATAGACGGAGTTCGGAACGGCATTCGCCACAAACAGATCGCCCGCGCTATCAAAGGCCAGCCCCCGAGGTTCATCCACAGGGAAGGCAAAGGTGCTCTGCGTTCCATCCGGAGTGATTTCGGTGACGCTGTTCCCGTAAATGATGTTGGTCCCGCTAAGATTGCCATTGATTTCATTCCCGATAAATAGATTGCCCGCGTTGTTAAAAGCCAGTCCGCTGGGACCGGTGAAACCGGAGGCAAAGGTGGTTCGCACTCCGCCTGGCGTGAATTCGTAAACGTTGCCACTCCAGAAATCCGTCACAAACAAATTCTGCGACTGCGCGCTGGCGGCAAAAAGCAGCACTGCTCCAGCACAGACCACCCCGCTGAATGCATGGCGTGCAGCCCGAAGAAATAAATTACGCTTCGCTTTCATGGCGATTGCCTCAATGCTGAATAATGTGCGTTTTACCATACAAAGAAGGCCTGTCAAATGGGATGACGAGCATCATTCATTCCATCTCGTCGAGCCGGATTTCATGTCGATTCAGCTTGTCCCGCAGTCGAATTGTAAAACAGGCTGATTTTAAAAATCATGATTGTTGAATTCGTCCGATTGGGATGGACTTTGGAGCAAATTTGTGTTTTATGGACGGTGCCATGAATACGTCCCTCGTAAAATCAGTGCCGCAAGGTGATTTTGTTGAAGTCAGCGCTTTGGTGAAGGACTGGGAAACCAAGTTTCAGTTGTTGGTCAGCGAAAAACGGCCGTTCAAGTACGACATGTACCCCATGCCAAATATTCCGCAGGAATTTAAGGACCGGCTCAACCAGCAGGGTTATCGTGATTTTATTTTGGAAAGCGACCAGTGGCAGCACTTTTTGATTCCCAATTCGAATTGAGTCAGCCTTGAACGTCATTTCAGGCGGCGACCGTTGAGACCGCCATCCTCAATTATTACTTTGGTCGTCCCGGCTGTGGGAAAGCGTGTAGATGGCGAACAGCGTTCGGGTCTCGCCGTTCAAAAGCAGTTTCTTCGCGGAAGCCCAAAAAATATAGGCGTCAATATCCACCTCCACCTCCTGCACGACAATTCCCCGGGCCGTAAAATCCTTCAGCATCTCCCGATGTTGCTTGAGCCACACATTATGGGACGACGTCATGTCCGGGCACAATTTTTGCCACTGCGGCCATTGCCTTCGCTTGAATAACGGGATGACTCCCTGGGTTTTAATCATGTTTTTCACGGTGTGTTTGGAGCGGTGAACACGCACAACATCAGACACACAAAAGAGGGGGTTGTCAAACGCAGACAGCTTGTCCGGGACGTTTGGAGCATCCCGGCGCCGGCAACCAGGTTTTTTGAGGTTCGGCGCTTTTCAGTGGAATTTGCTTCAAGGTTGGCTAGAATAATTTTCGTGTTGTTGATCATGACCAACAAGTCAAAGCAATTGCTCCGCATCAGTTACGTGGGGCACGTGCAACGCCAGGATTTTAACGACAACTTTGCCGACCTGACGGCACAACTGGCTGAATTGTCACCGGGCTTTCGCCTGTTGACGGACCTGGACCGATTGGAATCCATTCATACGGACTGTTTGCCGGACATTGGCCACATGATGGACCTGATCGGGCAGGCCGGTGTGGGTTCCGTGGTGCGAATAATCCCTGACCCGACCAAGGACATGGGATTGAATATCCTGAGCATCTTTCACTATCCGCCACATCTAACGATTGTGACCTGCCAAAGCACCGTTGAAGCCTTTGAGAGACTTGGCCTTTAAGCGGAGTGCAGGGGCAAATGCAGCCCAACGGCATTGACGCCGGCGGGTTTCAGGCGCACAATCGAGCCATGCCTGCTGGGTTCGAGTTAAAGGGTAAAGTGCTTGTCGCAGATTTTCGGGCCAATGAGAAATTCCGAAGTTTTTACACCACCCGTTGCGACACCCTCACCCTCTCCGGAACCAAAACTGTAGAAGGAGCACCCTAATGAGCTTCGCGGCGTCGTTTATCTCACGACTTGAAGAAAAGGTTGGACAAGGATTTAAGTGTCAATTTGACATTCGTTGAGCATCGATGCGATCTCCGCTTTGCTTCAAGATGACCTTTACGACCTGATTGGTTGCATTCCTTACGAAAGTCGCCTCTGCATTTCCGCCTGGGACGAAAAAGTTGCGATCTGATTTGGGGAACATTTCGAAGCGCGGGCGTCCCGTGATTTGCGCAAAAACGTGATTGGTTTCGGTCGTTACAGTCATGATTGCGCCGCCGCCCAGGTCGTATCTCCCAACCGCGAGAGCTACGTCCGCGGGCGTGATCTCGACGACCTTTTGCTTTCCGTCATTTGGAAGTTCCGAACCCAGAACCCGGCGCGCAATTTCCCGGGCCAAAACCCACTGCTGAATATCCGGAGGATGCGGAGCGCAATTGAGCAAAACCACCACCGTCAAGTTGTAATCCGGCAATCGAAGCAAATAAGAACCGAAGCCCCAAAGTTCGCCGCCGTGGCTGATTTCCCGTGCCCCATTCAACCAGTCTCGAGTCCAACCGCAGGCATATCCAACATCCTCAGGATGGGTCGGATCGTCCAGTTTCAAAAACCCGATGGTGAAAGCCGTTTTCAAGCTGGCTTCCGATAAAACGCGATGGTTGAAAATCGCCTCGTTCCAAAGAAATAAATCATGCGCAGTAGAGTAAAGTTCTCCCGCGGTCGAAACCTGCGACATATCCCAATTCACCGCTCGAACCATCGTTCCATTCGTGTATGAATATCCAAATGCTTCGCCCAAGGACGACATTCCCGCGCGATAAGCGCCGGTATTTTTCATCCCCAGCGGTTTGAAAAATGTTTTCCGCAAATACTCGCTGTAAGACTCACCAGAAACTTTTTCGACAATGTGTCCCAGCAACACATAACCGGAGTTGCAATACGAATACTTCTCACCCGGATTGAATTCGTAAGGATCGTTCTCAAATGAAGCGATAAGCGCCTCCATCGAAATCGGCTCTGTCACATGCTCGTAAAATCCCGGCTTGGCCGTGAAATCGTGAATTCCCGAGGTATGCGTCAGCAGATTCCGCAACGTGACTTCATTGCCGCGCGGCCAATCGGGAATATATTTCGAAAGATGGTCGTCAATGCTAAGTTTGCCGCCTTCGGCCAGTTTGAAAATGGCGGCCGATGTAAATTGTTTCGTGATCGACCCAATGCGAAACCGCGTATGATCTGTAAATGGCGTGTGCGATTCCACCTGCGCGTAGCCGTAGCCCTTTTCGAAAATGATCCGGCCATCCCTAGCCACTAACACTTCGCCGCCGGGCCAGTTGTTTTGCACGACGTTGCTGAAGAGCGGGTCAATTCTCACCGCCAAGTCTGCGGTTGGCTCCACTGCCTCAGCGAGCCGAACCAGAAGCAAAAAGAGCGCTGCGCACAAAAAACATTTCGATTTCGGCGCCATTCTCATGCTTCATTGTCAAGGTAAGCCACTATTGAGCCTCGCAAATCAGGGTGAGCGCAATCATCACTTCTTCGCGATCTTGGGGCAATAGTATGTCAGATTGAGCGTTGTGCGTTCAAACCTACAGACCCTTTCGACGGATGAAAAGCAGGAATAATCGATTCCACACGCCTAAACCGGACGTGGCTGTTCAGCCGGATACAAAATAATACCATCCAGGCCTTGGAATTGGAGATGCGTGCGCAGCGGGCCGAAAAGGAGCGCGATTTGCTCAACGGCATGGCTGATACCGATGCGTATTATCCGTTGCAAAACGGCATCCGCGACATCATCGCCTATTATTACGCGGGTTCCTTGACCGACGTGATGCTCGGGCTGATGGAAAAAACCGGCAGCGATGCGCAGGCGAATGTGGCCAGCACCGCCGAGGTCCGAAAAGCCCTCCAATACCCGCGTTGAATCTGCGAATCCGGATGACGCGGCCATTGCTGTTAACGGGCGGCTTCATTCCAGCATCTGGCCTGACACATTTTGGACGGTCCCTCTTCGCAATTGTTTCGACGCGACATGGGTGCACGGCATGATATAGAATTGGCCGGAGACGATTTCTTCGCGATCAGCCATGACTTTTGACCTCGCCAGAATTCTGGAAAGCAAGCGCACGTAGTTGTGTTCCATCGGGACTCAAATACAACGCCCACCAACCGTTGGTGGAATCAAGGGTCCATGAGTTGGTGGAAAGATCGGGATCGTTGTCACCCGTTTCGATCAATCTGCCCCAACTACCGGGGCCGTTTCCTCCAACATTGGCACTGCTCCAATCTGGCTTAAACCAAAACATCAACGAGCCTGCCTGACAAGCGTGCTAACATACCATCATTCAAATGAATAGAGCACGAATCCGATTCCTACCCAATATCCGTCCGGCGGAAAAAACGACGGACATGAAGGGCATGAACCTGGTCTGGGTTCAGTGCGATGAATCCCGATGCCTGGCTTATGTGGACGCGAACGGTAAATGGAAAAATTTTTATACCGGCAAGGAATTAAGAGGACGCTTCAACGTGATCGGATAATACGTGGTGGGTCAATGTGTGAGAGCATTTTTCAAAAACAGCACGATAATCGTCACAAGAACGCCGCCCCAGACCCAGGGAATAAACGGTTCGATTTTTTTAATGTCAATTTTCATTTCTTTTCCTTTAAATCCGCCATAATCGGCGCTCTAACCGCCATTACTGACAGAACCTGGTGCAATTCCGATGCCAATTGCAAGGGTGGCCAGACAGAGGCTTTTAATGTTTTCATGGTCCCGTTTCCATGAGTTTCCGTCCCTTCACCTGAATCTGGTTGGAAGCGTCTGCAGCGTTTGTTGAGCCGCTTTTCCCCCGGTTTGCCCAGGTCATTGACGTTTCCAAGTGTGATGATCAAGAGTGCCGCATGGTGGACGACCGATAATCCTGCCGTTCATGACGACACCGAATGAGAAACCGGTCTGTTGAGCGATTATTTAGCTTGCTTATGATTCCGGTTGGAGTTAGTTATAGTCCACCCCTTGACGGCAAATGAATTGCCGGCGGGAACTGAAAGGCAAAACCATGCATCTCTTATTCACGCCGATCCTGGCCAGTGACATGTGGGTTGCCCCAACCGGAGCCTTGTTTATTGTCATTCTGACCTGTTGGGCTTTGGTGAGCAGTCGCAAGGCATAGTCACGCCCCGGTTGGCGATTTGGCGAGTGGTAAGTTTTTGAGGACAGGCACCAGCGGCGATTTTGGTGCTCATGCCCACAGTCCATAACACGTCAAATTTCAAAAGTTATTGACAGGCCATTTGGCACGCACGACTTTCCCACATGACGCCCTGTAAGGCGTCCAATATACAATCGACCTAAAGGTTAAGCGCACGGAACGTTTATGATAGAGAGGTTCATCTTTGGTATGCACTGGAAGCATGACGGCAAGATGTATTATGACGAGTTGCCAGCCGACTCGAAGGAAGATGCGGCAGAGTATTTTATCGACCATACGCGACTCTTCACATCGCGTGTGGCCGAACTCATGATCTTACCACCGGTGATGCGGTTGTCCGGGCAGACGCCCAGCCAGGAGGAAAGGTGTTTGGCGGTGGGAAATTTGTCGGCAAAGTCTGGCCCCAACTCCGTCAGCAACACCAGCACCGTTGGCGTCTGGAAGGCAGAAACCGCCGTGAGGTCCACGCCGAGGACGCG
>JBEKTH010000041.1:0-32205 GCA_049516255.1 Verrucomicrobiota bacterium | reverse complement strand
AGTTTTCGGTTGAGATATGAAATATGAGAGTCCAGATTGCATTCGGAGCCTGGCCGCCGGTGGCGGTGGCTCAGCTTTGGATCGTTAGGCATCATGTGCATAAGACAGACACAAATCAATAAAGCATTCGTTAGTTTTACGCTCACTTGCCTAGTTATCGGCGGGACTTTCGGTGATGTGGCCAGCAGATGCAATGCGGCCATCATTTATCCCAAAGCACCGGACGGTGGACGACAGGTTGTATACAAATACCTCGAAGCAGATCTAAAACCAAAAACGGTCTTGGATTTCCTCGGAGTTTCACGCATCGAAGATTTGACGATTGCTGAACCTTACGGAGACTACGGTGTTGATGCGTTGACGAATTTGGCGTCGGGACAATTTCTCTCTAAAGTGAAACTTTACAGCTGGCGGTATCTTCTTATGCACGGAACCGACACCGTTGGAGCGATGGTATTGAACGCCGACGAAAAAAGAGGGAAATTACTGAAATTTAGCTCTCTTGATAAAACTGATTTTTCTAAAGAGACGCTGGAGGCGTTGCGAATGGCAGAACAATTACCACAAGTAAAAAAGCAGGATTATGAAATTCGTCGTTTGGACTGCCCATCCATCCTTTTTGTTGCGGTCTGGCTTCACGGGAAATCGGACGACATTATCATTCCATTGCCTCCCACTTGGGCAAGATGGACCGCCTATCAACCATATTCCGAGAGCCAAATGGCCAAGCTTTTGAAGCCGGAGGCGGAGAAGAAAATGAAAGAACTCCCTGGAATGATTGATTAGGAGATAAGTGGTATGACGATGTTTAGTTTCACAATTGTAGTGCGACAAATCATGCTTCAGACCAGCAACAGTTTACACAAAGAAAGACATTTCTGTTTCGATGCAAGCCCTTAACCCACAGGAAGAAGGGGCTTGCGTCGGAACAGAAATGTCTGGAGTCCAGCCTCTTCCAAGTTGTCGCACTAGCAACTTGAATCCACCATGCCTCGTAAGAAACATGGCTGAAGCAGTACAGTCGTTTTTATAGGGAAATTGGCGGATTTGTTTAGGAAAGAAGCAAGCTGAAGGCAACAGAAATAGGCCGACATGAGGGTGAACATTTTCACGCGGCCGATTCAGGAACCAGAGATGTCTGAACCGGAGGCGGGCCGCACGGTCAAGAAAGCAAATGAGCAATCTCGTAAGCGGGGTCGTCGCCGCGTGCCAGGCATCACGGCGCGCCACCAGTGTCAAGGACGGCGCATGCGGGACCAAGCTAACACACGGGCTCAAAATGGAGCACCATTGGCAGGCCGGTCTATGGCTTCCCTTCCGGTTCGCGACAACAATGTGAAGGGGCGCAGGGCGGCAGACAAGCGCGAATGTTTCTTCGCGCCAAGGTTCGACCAACGGGAGATTGGGGTGCTAACACCGTGCTGGAGCCAACGGCCACCGCCGCTTGAGATTTCGGTTGAGATATGAAATTCGAGAGTACAGATTGCAGTCAAAAGCCCGCCGCCGGTGGCGGTGCTCGGCTTTGGAACGTTAGGCAGCATCGTCATGCACACCACATCGCAAATTGATGGAGTCGACACCACAGCCAAAAGACGGCGGTTGCGCTGCATTCAGCTTGTCCTGATTTCACCGGCACTTGTGGTTCTTGCGTTGGTGCTTTTCCACAATTTAGCAGTCTCCCATTCTCTGTTGGTGGCGCACATCTACGACTTGGCACGAGGCATAGTCTTTTATTCCAGCCCGATTCTTTTCCTCTACAATGTCGTGTTGCTTTTCAGGCTGGCGCGGCAGCTTGATTTAAGGTATCGAGCGGAGCCGATTATGATGGCGATTGTTGTCATGTCGTCGTTTATACTTTTGATTGCCGTTGTCTCTCTCGTGTGGCATTTGATTTGCGTGCATTTCGGTTGGGACGAGATGCCAGTTCCAGCAGGTTGATGCCGCCTAACATGAGGATAGGCTGAACGCAGCTTTACAAATTAGACCAAGGGTGTTTCTAAACTTCTCGCAAACCAAATTCGCGGCCTGGTTGATCGTAAACGAGTGAGACTCTTTCGCGCGAGATTTGTTCTGGTGGTGTCGGATTTGAAACCAGTTCTGCGAAGGGCGACACGGCGCAGTGCTGGGTTAAAAACCGATCACGACCAGTCATTCATGGGTGAGCGTTCTCGCGGTTGGCAACTGGCTTGGCCTTCAATCCAGCAAGCTGGGTGACAATTACGTGAACGCAAACGGGGAAGAATCACAGGACTTTTATATCCGTGCGTCTAGCGGGGTTTCTGTGCTACTTTTTGTGCTACTTTCGGGGTCGGAATCCTGCCTATAATAACCACCTGACAGAATCGACAGAAAGTGAACTTTGCTCAATGAAATCAATGCTTTTGTGTGCATCACGAGAACTCGCAAGCAGTGGCCTGAAAGTGCCAACTTTCAAATTTTAAGTCCTGTGCTTCCGGGGCAGGCAAAACAGCAGGGCTGAGCCCAACCGGGCCGATTTTCCCCTTCGGGCTCATCAAGGGTGTCGTCCTGTGGCGGGCATGCTAAAGGGGCTTCCCGATCCGCTCTCACGGCACCACCACCCGATAGAATTGCACTGGAGTGTTCGAATTCAGGCTGTTGGTCCATGAGTAGTTGCCGTCAATATCGAACGCCTGAGTCGCCACCACGCCCCAGTTTGATGTGGGCAGGTCCAGGCTGGTGGAAGACAGTATGCTGTAAGGGGTGCTGGCATTACCCATGCCGCTGAGGACTAAATTGGTTCCGGCAAGCGAGGCTTGAAGGGTGGGAACCTGGTAGTTCTGGGTGGCAACGCACATGCCCAAGCCGGATAAATAAATGACGTGAGCCGGTCCCGGTCCGACCGCCATTTCTAAAGTCTGTCC
Source organism: Verrucomicrobiota bacterium (assembly GCA_049516255.1). GTDB lineage: Bacteria > Verrucomicrobiota > Verrucomicrobiia > Limisphaerales > UBA11358 > UBA11358. The sequence continues at coordinate 29,323 of JBEKTH010000041.1, read as the reverse complement.
GCACAAGGATTCAAAAGTTGGGTCGCCCTGACTCAGTTCATACCAGGTGGTATCGCCTTTGGCCTTAAAGAACAGCTTCGGCTGGTTGTTGGCGTTGATCAGCGTATTGACATAAACGTTGCCGACATCGTCGCATACCACCCAGCCTGGAGTGACCGAACCAGTAGTGCCCGGAAGGGTGACTGAGTTGAAAGTGGGCGACGCGGCGTTGGCGTTGGTCGAAGAGTAGAGGCCGGTCGTTTGGGTAACGTAACAAATGCTGTCGCTCGTCGGGTCCACCGCCACGGAACCGCTTCTTTCCAAGGAACCGCCGGAACCGGCTCCTCCCGGGCCGCTGGGAGAAATAATAAGCGACCAAGTGGCACCGGCGTCAGACGAGCGGAAGACGCCATTTACACGGTCAGTAAAATATACCATTTGCGAGGAGCCTCCGCCCCAGGAGAAGACCGCTCTCTGAGCCGAACTCACATTTTGCATAATGTTGTTGCCCGTGTAGATTGGGGCACCACCCCAGCTCCCCGTATTACCGCCTCCGATCTTTCTCCAGATGCCGCTGCTTTCGACTGCCGCGAGCACCACTGTTCCTATCCCGGAAATATATTTAACCGAGCAACCATACACACTGCCCTGGCTGCCTAGTCCAGAACTGATCCAATTGCTCGTCATTGGATTAGCCAAATAAGCCAGGTCCGTATCGCGCCCGAAATAGACGGGGCTGACGTTGCCCGGGCCTGGAGTGGTCGTCGAGTCCACTGCCAGACAATATCCATTCTCCGTGCCGCCTATGGTGGTGGCCTTTTGGGTAACATGAGAGAAGTTGTCCGTGGAATACTGGAAGGTCCAATCAACATCCGAGCATTCTGCCAGGGTGGGAACATTCGGGTCGGCCGCTACCGCAGTGGATCCCGACGCCTGTAAATGGCGCATGCACGGATACCAGGTCGGACTATTGGTCATTAGCGCGTTATCGCTGCGCCACAAACCGCCATGGCCGCATACATAAATGGTGTTGTGGGTGGGATCGGTGGGGTCCAGCGCGGTCTGGCAGGCCACATATTGCGAACCGCCTATACAATCAGTCACGCCGCCAGAGCTTGCGACCGTAAGCCACCAGATATCGCCGCCCGGGCCACCCATGACCATATTGGTATGAATCTCCGCGGCATTGGTGGTCAGGCAGACCCAATCGGTACCCGAGTTCGTTGACCGGATGAGGCTAAACTGAAGACCGTTGGCCTCCGACAACGCAACGGTAGTAGTGCCGGCGAAAATCACAGCTTGGTCAGTGTTTGTGTCCCAAAAGCCATCAATCGAATAGAATTGGCTGGGTGTGGAGTCATGGTAAAGCTGGGTCCACACTTGGTTGGTCGGGTTATATTCGTAAATGCCATTGGTGTTGGCCGCCACGTACAGGATGCCATTCACAACCACGAGTTCCTCAGCTTTGGGGAATGGAGGTTGAGAAACCAGGGTGGCGCTGCTGGCGCTGGGCGCATTACTGATCACGTAAACCGAATCGTCTCCATTTGATGCGTCATAACAGGCCACGTACACGATGGTGGGATCAAGGTCGTCCATCGCCAGGCCGCGAGTATAAGGCGGCGTCAACCCCGGGATGGTAATGGTTGTCCAATTTGTGCCCCCGGTGGAGGATCGTATCACCCCGTTGCTGTAGGTGCCGACATAAATATATTCGCTACTCCCGGATGTTGGATCTAGGGCAATCATGTTGCCTACCGAACGCGGATGGCCCTGTGTCACCAATGGCGCGGCATCGTTATCGCCGACAAATTTCGCCGGCGTGGAAACTCTCACCCAGGTGCTGCCGGCATTGGTTGATACAAGAAATCCTCCACCGCCCAAGATCTCACCCGTGGCCGAATAGACCAGATTGGTTGTCTTGCGCGAGAACCGCGTCGCTGCCGCACCCATATCATCCGCCGAGTCGAACAGCCCGTCATGGTCGCTGGCGTCCCGGACGCAAATGGGTATCATCAACTGGCCATAGTTCGTGGTGAGGTGGAAGGGCCATGAATCTCCGCCGCAAATGACCCGTCCCGGGGTAAAGGGATCAGGAGCCACGGAAACCATGCACCCGCCGCCATCCTTGCCGCTGGGAGCAAAGGTGTAAGTCGGGGGTGTTACTGCGGAGGTACGTAGTGCCATGCAAACTCCGAGAAGAATGATAGCATGACGGCGCATATGTTTTTGTATTATATTAAGAGGAAGACTGGCGGTGCCATCGGATGAATTTGCGGCATCGGTCTATTGGAACAGGCCAGTTCCGGAATTGTGCGTGATACTAGCCGTGTTCGTGGTCTGGACTTGCGAACCAATGGTGTAGGTCTGCGCCATCACCCTGCCGGCTGACAGCAAGCTCAAACCAGCCATCAAAGTGGACATCAGAAATGGATTTCCTTTCCACAATTTCATGAACCATCCGGGATTCTGATTGTTTTACACAGCCACCCTTAATCCGACTATCGCCCATTCTACACTTCGCCCAGCTTAAACTCAATCAAAAAATGAATCGCAACATGGCGTTGAGCGCGTCCTGCGACTGATCAGGGAATTGCCAGACGGTAAAATTGCTGCGGCCCGGAATTCCAGTTAGTGAAATCAAAATTGGTCACGGAGTTGGCCACCCTGCCCAGGGTAGTCCAGGTGTCCAAAAGATTGGTCGCGCCCTGTACATTGTAAAGCACGTCGGTCAGGCCAGCCCAGGATAAATTCTGGGTCGAATTGAAGACTGTCACGGCCAAGGCGGGATTCGGCACGCTAAACACCGTCCATTCCAGCCGCACCACGCTGTAACCGGGAATGGTGACGGCATTGGTAGCGGTTGTGGATTGGATTTGAACCGGGCTGTTCTGCGGCGAATAATTAGTCGCGCTGGGATCGGAACCGGCAACAAACGTTTCCAGAAATTGATTGGTGAGCGCCACGCCATCCTGGGTGATTTGCACCGGCACGGCATTAGAGCCCTTGTTTGTGAGCACCACGTAACGTTTACCGTTGCCGCCCTGATAAGCCTGTGCGTAAATCGCCGGTATCGTGCCGATGCCGTTGGTGTCTATCGGCACCGTTGGGCCGTTCGTGCCAACGACGGTGGTATACACCGCAATGGATCGGGTCAGCGCCCAGTCCGCCACCGACGAACCACATACCTGCGCACTCAAGAAAAAGCCGAACGACCACCCGGCTGTGTTGGTTGTGTAGCCGCCGTTGTAAGCGGTGGCGACGCGTTGGTCAAAGGTGTTGGTCTGGTTGATCCCAGCCGCGTTCAGCAATTGATAAGGGCCGACGAAACTCATTTGCGGCAGGGTGGAAAGGCGCAACAAATATTCCGCCGCGTAAATCCCTCCATACAACGTCGTCGTGGGCGGATATTGCCCGCCGGCACCGTCACCACGCGCCGGCGCAAATTCCGAAATGAGGAACGTTACGTTGCTGTTGTTGTCCGGTATCAGGTAATTAGTCATGCGGGTGGTGGTGTTGCTTACCAATTGCCAGTTGTCCAGCGCCATCAAATCGGCAAACGTGACCCCGCTCGTGGGCAGCGACGGATAATGATGATACACCACCGCGTCCCAGTATTTGTCGCTGTAATTCTTCAGGTCATTGTCCCAGGTGTTGGGTTCGGGATAACCGGCGTCATTGAAATAAATGGCCACCACCGCGTTGGAATCGGCCGCCTTGATGGCGTCGCGATACGGCTTCATCTGCGCGACATAATCCGTTGCGTCGAGGAAGAAAGTGTCGGCGCCAGTGCCCGCGAGCGTGTAAGGCTCGTTGCACAGTTCCCAGACCGAAACCGAAATATGGTTGCTCAAGGCAAACGCCGCGAATGCGCCGGCGGAAGCCGCCGAGTCCGTGAAACCATTGATGGTGACGACAATCTTCGCCCCACCGACGTTCTGGCACAGGGTCGCGAAGTCGGAAAATCTCAGGCCGCCCTTGCCGTTGCCCAATTTTGCAGCCGGCCAGAGGAGATTGGTTTCCCACGACGGAAAATTGGTGAACCAGTTGGTCAGCGTCAACCCGTTTGTCCAGGCAAAGGCGTCGTCCATCGAGCCGCCCGGATACCGCAGCCAGCCCGGTGAGAGCGTCGCGGTGATCTGCTGAAAATTGGTGTCAAAGTACTCCACCGCGCTGGCCTGCAACTCGGTGCAAAAACCGGCGAAACCGGTGTTGAGCTGCGTCGAATTGGTAGTCGTGAAGGACACCACAACATTGGAGCTGGTTTGCGCGGTTCCCGTCACAGGCATAAATGCCAGCGACAACGGCAATAAAAATAACGCAATGGCAACGGCAGTGCGTAGCATAACCAAAAAAGTCAGCATTATTTACGCCGGAACCATAGCTTTTGTTACACTTTTCTGAACTTCAAATAAATTCGCGCAAAGAGAAATACGGACGTTGCAGGCGTTATTTATTGATCATTTTTCTGTTTGAGAAATTCCTTCAATTGATTTTCAACCTGTTCGATGGCTTTGTGCAACACCTGTACAGGCAGTTCTTTTTGGTCTTCCGGAGTTAAATAAGTAAACACATTTGGATGGCCCTCCAATTGCAGGAGTTTGGCCTTCAATTCCGCCAGGCAGTTTATTAATGAAGTTATTTGCAGGTTATTTTTGCCTGTCGTAATGATGCCCCCACCTTTCAACGCCGCTTTATATTCGTTGAATGATTTAATTCCCCGCTTTCCACGGATAAACGTCTGCACCCCGCACCAGTCGCAAATTAAATACGGTTTTTCCCGCTTGGACATTTTAACCTCCAATCCGTTGCCGCATAAAAAGCAGGGAATTAAAGTGGGATCGGGATTCATGGGATTTTCCAACGTTACGTTACATTATGGAAATCGCGGTTTTTGGGGTTTGGTGGTGCATGGGATTTAGATTTTAATCGTGACTGCGGACGGGGGCTTTATGGGTCTGGGAAAACTCGCCCAGTTGCGCCCGTTCGTAAAATTCGTTGATGCCGTCCTGGGTGAGATAAAGACGACCACAAATGTTGACGGTTTTAAGCCAGCCTTTCTTGCGCCAGCGCCAGACGGTACAGGCGGTGACGCCCACACGCTCGCGCCAGGCATTCAAACTGATGATGGCTTTTTCCATTGGTTTATTGTTCCTTTACAAATAATAGTTATATGATATTATTCGTCAACAAAATAGTTGATAATGTTTATTTGGTTCATATAATCACTGGATATGGCTGATTCTGAAAAATCCATTCCGTTGGCGATTTCACTCCCCGAAGCATTGATTGCTGAACTGGACCGTTTGGCGGCTGACTTGAAAGAAAGCCGCAGCTCCCTCATGCGCCGGGCAATTCGGGAAGGGTTGAAGGCGGTAAAGATGGGGGGCAATGCGGATACGATTGTTTTGGATAGCGCATTTTCCGCCGAAGTGGATCAATTGAGCGGCGAAATCGAAATGCGGCGGGACAAGATTTTATTGGAAGCCATCCGGACGGGACTCCAGGCATTTGGCTCAAGGAAGTTGAGCGAAAAACTGAGTCTGGCTGAAGTGCAAGACCCGAAAAAGAAAGCGCTTTTGCTTCAGGCCATCGAGGACTCTTATAAAAGGCACGACGATCCCATGGTCGTTGAGCACCGGCGGTTGATTGCCGAGCGTGGGAACGCGACCACTCGCCTGATGGATATTTTAGCGCATGTCCCCGAAGCCAAACGACGGCATGACTTGCTTGATCGCCTGGCACAATTGCGTGATATACCCGGCAGTGGTTGCGGCCCGACCTGGGGAAGCGGATTAAGCACCGAAGCAATCGAATATCAGGTTACGATGAGCGAGAAATACGGGGCACATCCCGCCCAGTGGCCCGAGGAGATAAAGCGGACGCACAGGGAATGGGATGCCAGGATGCAGGAGAAATACGGGTTTGATCATGGCAAGTGGCCACGGGGGGAAGTCAAATCGCACTTTGCCGCCCTTGAAGCAACAGTGAAGGGCATACCGGCAAAAATCAAAAAGTGATTTCCCCGAGTGATTCGAGTTTCAATCGTGGCAGACGCAAAAGGGGATGGCCGAATATTACTAGAAGAACGGTTGCAGCAACACAAGAATGCGGCCTTCGTTGAAGTTCACACTATCGAGTCTGATTGTCTAACGGCTGGCGTGGCTCCATCTTGGAATCTTAAACACGCCAGCCCTTCCTTTTCCACAATCTGTTTTACGATCTAGCCGGGCAAAACTACCCATGTTTGGCAGTCAAAATGCTTTAAAACTAATACTATGCCAACCTTGGCATGCCCGCATTACAACACCGCCGGTTAACCCGCCCGGGTTATGCAGTCCGGCGTTTTTTATTGCCCCATATGACTTGGAGAAATGCTTCATCTTAGCGCGCCAATTCCATGTTAAGATGTTTATAGATGCTGATTTGACCATATGCCATTTTTTGACTTCAATTCCAAATTAAGACACTACCTTTTTCAAGTGCAGAGATTGTGCACCGGCAGTTTTGTCCTTAATCCGAGGGTGCGTTGGTTAGTGGCACGGCGCGATAGAAACCACTTGAATTGCCTAGCGCGGCGGGGTCAATGAAATCAATCGAGCCCTGGAAGACTTGGTTGGTGCAGATGGATGACCAATTGATCAAGTCGGGTGAATATTGGCCACAGAACCATGCGCCATCCGGTCCGGGGGCGCTGAAATGGAAGCTGCCGTCAGGCAACAGAAGCGGCAACGGTCGCGGCCAGTACTCCAAGATGAGCGCCTCCGCGCGCGGCGGGAAGCCGACGATGTAATCAGGCGGTGCGTTGGTGTCCGGCGTCAGCGCGAGGATGACCGTCTTGGGACCATAAGGCGCGCCGTTGTCAATGGGCACAATCGGAATGAAAGCGCGGGTATGACCGGCGGGAATGGTCACGAAACCGGGCAGCGCGACGTAGTCCACGCCGTTGCTGGCGGTGCCGCCAATGCTGTAATTGACTGTCAAATTGCTGCTGGCATCGCCAAAACGGTGCACGGTGAATAGGGCGTTCTTGGGTCCCCAATTGGTGAACGTTTGCGCCACCGTTGGCGGCCAGTTGGTCCAGGACGGCACGGCATTGGGCTCGCCCGGCCAGACGCACGAGTTGGTGCCGGCAATTGCAATCGGATCGGTGGCCACAATGTTCACGACATCCGGCAGGCTCGTGTTGGTGGGAGATGCCAAAATGGTGATGTTCACCGGCGCAGAGGTGCTTGAACCAATGGCATCAACCCCGTCACTTGCCACCACGGTCAGAGCGTAAGCGCCGACCGGTGCGTTGGTCCATACCCGGTAAAAAATATGCCCCAAGCGCGGAATGGGTCCGGCTATAACGAAGTCAGGTTGGACTGTTCCGGGCGGAAGAGCGCTCAAACCCAGACCCAAATTGAAACCGCGCCCCAGATCATTGGTGCCAGCATAAAATTCCACATTGGTCCTGATGGCATACGCGAAAATCGGGATGTCCACCGGTGCAAAAAACACGGCGCGGTTTGGCGGACTGATAATTCTTGGCAGGGGGCCAACGATGGGATCAACGATTTGGGCGACACTGAAATAAGGCACCGCCACCAACAGGAAGGCCATGACCGTTCCGAACCTCTTTGCGGTCTGTTGAAAGCGCATCGCACTCATAAAGCGACATCTTTCCAAGTGAAAACTCTCTGCTTGTTTCTAGAGGCTCAGTTTTAACAAATGAGCGGCGAAAGTCAAGTGACACTTTGTTACAAATTGGTGCGGGACATCAAGTTGAATAGCTTGATTTTCTTTGCAACTCGTAAGCGTTTTCTTCCGCGCGATTCAGCATTTCTATTATGTTTGATCTAATATATTCAGAAAAACCTGAACAGTAAAAAACCAGGCAATCATCGATATTCTGAAAGGACAGAGCACTTAACAACGGTGTTACTGAAAGCTTTTGGATTTCGGCGAAGATGGCCGGAGTGAGGCCAGGCCGGACAATCAATGCTGTTCTGCCCGGTCCCGACAATTTTGCGTTAATGCCTACCACCTCCATGCCCAAGATGTTACCACAAAATCAGCAAAGTCAAAACGAGAAATTACCTTACCCGTTGGTGGCAAGATCGACGACTACAGCGCCAAAGTTCACCCGCTGTGCCTGTCGCTGGGCATGTTCATTCGACAAATGACCATAAACCTTGCCGATCAAAATGCCGCCGTCCTGATGGCCCACCCACTTGGCAATCGTCATAAAATCAATCCCCGACATCACGCAATAGCTGATGAAATAATGCCGCAGATCGTGGAAAGCAAACTGGAGCATCCCTGCCGCCCGGCGCGCCAGCAACAAGGTTTCACGGAAGGTCCTGGATGGCCGATCAAGGTTGCCCCGTTGCGGTGAAGGGAAAAGCCATTGAGTGTCGGGAGCGCGCCGGGACTGCATATCCTCCAAATGCGCCTCCAGCTTTGCGTTGAAATCCACCACTCGCGCTTTGCGGTTTTTGCTCAGGCCGTCCGCGCCAATCGTCAGTTGCTTGCGTTCCCGATCCACGTCCGACCATTTCAAACGGAGGGCTTCGGCCATGCGTGCGCCGCTGTAAGCCAGCAGGCGGATATAATCCACAAATTCCCGGCCGTTTTTGGAAATTTCGATGGCCTGGGCGCACAGTTCGTCAATCTGCACCGCGCTGAACAATTCCCGTTTGCGGGGCGTCCACTTGAGCGGGCGCAGATTTTCGGTGGGAAGCCGCTTGAGCCAGCCATCGTCAATCGCCCGCCGCAAAACATTCCGCAGGACCGTGACCCCGAGGTTGACCGTCCGCGCATTAAGCCCCTGCCCTTGCCGCTTCGCAATAAAGGCATTGATCATGGCCGGGGTGATCCGGTCAACGCGCGTTTCGCCCAGATGTTCAACCCACGCCTTCAAATGACCGCGCTCGGTCTGAAGGGTTTTGGGCCGCTTGGCATCCTTCACCGTTTCGTAGTAAGCCAGATACTGTTTGGCGCACTGACCAAACTTTGGCGTTCGCCTTAAAACCGGCAGATCATTCTCTTCGCGCTTGGTCAGCAAGTTGCGCATGGCGCTTTGGGCTTGAGCCACGGTGTGCACCCCCTCCAGCGGCACTCGCCGGACTTGTTTGCGCCCCGTGTTTAAATCCTCGACTGCAATGCGGGCATAAAAACGGGAACCGCGCTGCCACAGTCCCCGGATTGCCCGCTTGCGGCCATCCAAAACCTTGTGATAGGTTGCCCCCGCATGAATCCGATTGGAAACAGGCAGTTTGGGGCGGTTGGCCCGCTGAGTCACCTTGCTGGGCGTTGCATAGGTTTGCACGCCATCAAAGTGGCACAAAAAGTGGCACAACGTCAAATTCCAAATCGGATTTATTTGCAAGTGGCTGGTAATTAACATGCGCGCGTGGCGGAATTGGCAGACGCGCCAGACTTAGGATCTGGTCCCGAAAGGGTTGGAGGTTCAAGTCCTCTCGCGCGCACCATTTTTCGCGGAGCGAAAAATGCCGCGCCGAAGCACAAAGGGCCCAGGCGGGCCAGCCGCTGCGGAACATCTCAGGTCCCCCATCTCATCGGGCTGCCCGCCGCACCTGTTCCTTTTTCTCTTCCAACTCAGCTTGAAGTTTCCGGCGCTCGGCGACCAGTTGCCCTTGCAGTTTCTCGAGCTTTTCGGACTCGCCGGCGGCGCCGGCCCGGGCGATTTCGTCCTTCAAAGCAATTTCACGCTCGGCGATTTTCGCGGCGTATTTCGAATCCAGTTCCGCCAGTTCCTGTTTCTGCGCCGGGCTTAATTTTTTTGCCGGGGTGTCCTTGTTCAAACGCTCCATCGCGAGTTCGTAGGCGGTCTTCATATTTTAATTTGAGCGGGCTGCCGTGTCGGCGACCGCGTTTTTACTTTTGGGACGGCGACAGGCCGTCCCTCCCATTTATTTTTTCTTCTTCCATGGCTGGCTCGGAAATTTAATCGGTGGCGGCCTGGGTCGGGCAATTTGCAATTCGGCATCGTTCCCAGTTTTCGTGTCCGGTTCGCCGGTTTTCGCGGCATCGGCGCGCCACGACTCAATTTTCGCCTGTAAGCCGTGATGCTCGGCCTTTGGTTTGTCGCCGGCCTTCATGTAAAACAACGAAAGATTCGTGTGCACGAGCTGTTCACGCGGCCGGAGTTGCTCGGCTTTGTGGCCTTCGGCGATGGCGGCGGCGTAATCGCCCCGGCGATAATGCGCCATCCCCAGCGCCAGTTGCGCGTCGAAGTGCGCGGGGTCGGCGGTCAATACCGCCCTGAGTCTGGCGATGGCGCCGTCAAAGTCGCCGCGGCTGAAATCGAACATCGCGTCGTCGTATTGTTCCTGGAGCGTCATGCGGTCAGGTGAACGCTAGCGCACCCGATGGTTCCCCCGCAAGCAACCGGTGCGGCAATAGAAACTTTCCGCAGCCCGGCCATTGACATAATGATAACTAATTTACATTTTTGTCATCCCTGAGGCAGTCTTAAAAATTGGCACAAATCGTTTATTAAAAAGAACATATACACACGATTAGAATTTGACACGCTCGCTTCGCGTAGCTTAATGTGTCATGGCAACGGTGGAGTGCCGATTCACCTTCAGGTAATGCACCCCACCTTGCGCGGTTAAATTTTGAATTTGAGGTTTCATGAGTGACACAATGGCAACCGCGTCGTCCCCGGGCGGCGCACCGAAGGTATCCAGCATCAACGAAGCGGTGATTCGGATCGCCGGCAATTCGCAGGATGGCATCCAGGCCATCGGCGGATTTCTGGCGCGCCTGGCCGGCCGCAGCGAACAGGAGGTCATGACGTTCATGACCATTCCGTCCACGATTTCCGGCGGGCCTTCGATCTTCCAGGTTCGGATCGGCTCCGGCGAGGTCCTGAGCGCGGGCGATGAAGCCGACGTGCTGCTCGCCTTCTATCAACATTCATACGAGGACCACATCGGTTCGCTCAAGAAGAACGGGATTGTGCTTTACGACACCGATCACGTCGAGCCCAAGCCGGAGTGGCAGAAGGATTACCATCACGTGGGCATTCCGATTTCGTCGCTGACCATTGAAGCCATTGGCGGCACGGCCAAGGACAAGGGCAAAAACATTTACGCGCTGGGGCTCATTGCGCGGATGTTCGAGCTGAATGTGACGCGGCTTGAAAAACTCATCGCCGAGCGTTTTGGCGGCAAGGACGAGAGCATTGTCAAAAACGCGCTCGCGGCGTTTCACGGCGGTTATTCCCACAACGTCAGCAATCTGCTCGAGACCTTCCGGTTTTCCGAAAGCCAAAAGCGCGAAGGACATCAGGTCGTAATGAACGGCAATGAGGCACTGGGCCACGGCCTCATCGCCGCGGGCATTCGTTTCGGCGCGGGCTATCCCATCACGCCCTGGTCCGACATCATGGAACTGTTGCGGCGTGAATTGCCGAAATACGGCGGCATGTTTGTCCAATGCGAGGATGAAATCGCCTCCATCTCCATGGCCTTGGGCGCCAGTTATGCGGGCCGTCTGGCGGTGACCGGTTCGAGCGGCCCGGGAATTTCCCTGAAAAGCGAGGGTATCAGTTGGGCGGTGATGGCCGAGATGCCGTTGATTATTGTGGATGTGCAACGCGGCGGGCCGTCCACCGGCATGCCGACCAGTGTGGAACAATCCGATCTTTACATTGCCTGCTTCGGCGGACACGGCGACGCACCGCGGGTGGTGATCGCGCCGTCGAACGTCGAGGACTGCTTTTATACGGCCATTGAAGCCGTCAACATTGCGCGCAAATACAACGTGCCGGTTTTGATCCTGAGCGATCAGGCCATCGCCACGCGCATCGAGGCGTTTCTGGAGCCAGACCTGGAAAAAATCTGCCAGAACATTTTCCCCGACCTTTCGCCCGTACCGGATTTCAAGCCGTACGATTTGTCCACGCCGGACGGCATCGTGCCGCGCGTCGTGCCCGGCACGCGCGTCAACAGCGGTAAATATCCCATCGCCACCGGCCTGGAACATGATGAAATGGGGCATCCGACCGCCTCGCCGAAATTGCACATGCAAATGACCGCCAAGCGCCGCAAGAAGCTTCAGGCGCTGGCCGCCACGCTGCCGACGCCGAAACTTTACGGCCCGCCCGAAGGCAACGTGCTCCTGGTCGGCTGGGGCTCGACCCGGGGGCCGATTTGTGAAGCCGTGGACCGCGCCCGGGCGGAGGGCGACAGCATTTCATCGCTGCACCTGCGTCACCTCAATCCGCTGCCCAACGGGTTGGACGACATTTTCTCAGGTTTTCATCACGTCTTTGTCGTGGAGATGAACGACGAAGGCCTTTATGGCCAGGGCCAGTTGGCGACGCTGTTGCGCGGGCGTTATGCGGATGCGCGCATCCGCAGCATCAGCAAGACCGACGGCCTGACTTGGAAGGTGAAGGAGATTCTTGCTGCCGTAAAAACGAAGTTATCCTCGAACGGTGAGGCCGTAAAAGCGGTCTAACTTCTGCTTTGGTGAAGGATTTGAATTTATGAGTGAAGCTATTGCTGAAATACCTGCGCGCGTCCCGCAAAGCGGGATTGCCGCGGCGCCAGCGGCGCCCGGCGTCGAACGCAAGGGTCTGACGAAAAAAGAGATCGCCGCCGATCATCCGACGTGGTGCCCCGGTTGCGGGGATTTCTCGGTGCTCGCGCTTTACTTCAAGCTCATCGAGAAGCGCAAGATGTGGCACGAGAACATCACGACCGTCGCGGGCATCGGCTGCTCCAGCCGGTTTCCGTATTTCGTGCAGGCGCACGGCGTGCATTACATTCACGGGCGCGCGCTGCCGTTTGCCACGGGGGTTTCCCTCTCCCGGCCGGACCTGCACGTGTTTGTTTTCGGCGGTGATGGCGACGCATTTTCCATCGGCGGCAACCATTTCAACCATACCGCGCGCAAGAACATCAAGATGACCTACGTGGTCATGGACAACTGGGTTTATGGCCTGACGAAGAAGCAGACTTCACCGACCTCGCCGCTCGGGTTCAAGAGCAAGACCGACCAGTGGGGCGCGGTGGATTATCCCATCAACCCGATGAAGCAGGCGATTTCCGCCGGCGCTACCTTTGTCGCGCGCACGACGTCCACAAATCCGAACCACGTGCTGGCGATGATGGAGGCCGCGATGGACCATGACGGTTTTGGCTTCATCGAATGCCTGAGTGAATGCGTGGAGTTTTATGAAGGCGCGTTCGATGCCGCGAACCCGCGCAAGGGCGGCGTGTTCCGGGAGGTTCCCAAAGAACATGATGTAAACGACGAACTGGCCGCCTACAAACTGGCCGGCGCTGATTTTCCCGGTTACTTCGGCATTTTCTACAAAAACAACAAGCCGACCAAGAACGCGAAAGAGGCTGAAATCATCAAATCGTATCAAAGCAAGGTCACCGGCCTGAAAGACTGGCAGATCCTCCAGAAAAGCTTCGACCGGATGAAGTAAGGCCATCAACGATTTTCGATTTGCGATTTACGAGCCTGTGGATTTCCCGGGCTCGTAAATTTTTTTGTGGCGCGCCCATCGTAAATCGTAAATCGTAAATCCGATGCCGATTTACGAATTTGCCTGTCCGAAGTGCCGGAAGATTTACAGCTTTCTGTCCCGGCGCCTGAATCCCGGCCGGTCACCGGTCTGTCCCAAATGCGGCAACAAAAAAATGTCCAAGCAGGTCAGCCGCTTTGCCCTGAGCAAAGGATTGAAGGAACCGGCGGCAAAAGGCGAAGTGGCCGGTGAACCGCCGATGCCGGATCTGGACGACCCGCGGGTCGAGCGCGCCATGATGGAGCTGGAACGTGATATGGAGCATCTGGACGAGAGCAATCCGCGGCACATGGCACACCTGATGAAGAAGATGAAAGACCTCATGCCGCCGGGTTCCGTTCCCAAGGAGCTGGACGTGGCCATCAAACGGCTGGAAGCGGGCGAGGATCCTGAGAAGATTGAGGCCGACATGGGTGATCTGCTCGGCGATTTTATGGGCGGCGGGGAAGCCGGCGGCAGCGGCGGCTACACACGCGACAGCGGATTGTATGACTACTGACCGGGGATACGGGGTGAAGGCCGTCTATTTCACGTTTGAAGGGCTGAGTTCCTTTTCAACGTCCCTTTATTCATATTATGTTTATTTTTTGATGCGGGACGAGTTTGGCTTTGGCAACAAGGGCAACCTCGCTTTTGCCGCGTTAAACGGCCTCATTTACACCATCTCCGCCTGGCAGGCCGGACGGTTCGCCCAGCGCCACGGCTATTTCGCCGCGCTCAAAATCGGTTTCAGCGTGATGAGCCTGGCCCTGGCTGCCGGCTCGCAACTCCACTCGGCGGCCGGCGTGATGTTCGTTACCGGCCTGCTCAACATCGGCATGTGCTTCCTGTGGCCGACCATCGAGGCGCTCGTCAGCGAGGGCGGTAACGCCGTCACCTTGCCGCGCGCCGTTGGCACCTACAATGTCGTCTGGGCTTCCACGAACGCCCTGGCCCTTTTCGGCGGCGGCACACTCGTGGAAGCGTTCGGATTCAAAGTCATTTTTTACGTGCCGCTGGTCCTGTGCCTGGCGCAACTGGCGGCGGTGTGGTGGCTGGAAAAACGCGTGAGCGGCACTACGCTGGCCACCCGCGCCGAACCTGCGCCCGCGTCTGTGCCCGACCCCAACCGGCCTTCACCGGCGAAAGCGCAGGCGTTCCTGCGCATGGCCTGGCTCGCCAATCCGTTCGCTTACATCGCCATCAATACTTTGATTCCCGAGCTGCCGGGCTTGGCCACGCGGTTTCATCTCTCACCGATGTTCGCGGGATTCGCCTGTTCGCTCTGGGGCTTCGTGCGGTTCGGGACGTTTCTGATGCTGTGGTATTGGACCGGCTGGCATTACCGCTTCCGCTGGCTGGTGGCGGCGTTCGCCCTGCTCATCGTTTCGTTTGCCGCGATCCTCACGGTGCCGAGCCTCGCGGTGTTGATTGTGGCACAGATATTCTTCGGCGGCGCCATCGGGCTGATTTACTACTCGTCGCTGTTCTATTCGATGGACGCAGGCGAAGCCAGGGGCGACCACGGCGGCATCCACGAGGCCGCCATCGGCGTCGGCAACTGCATCGGCCCGGCGGCCGGCGCGGTGACGCTGCAATTCCTGCCGCAGGTTGTCCACGGCGGCGCGGTGGCCGCGAGCGGGCTGTTGCTGTGCGGTTTCGGCGCGCTGCTGGCCATCTGGAAATCCGCGCGATAAGGAAAGAAACATCGAACATTGAACGCTGAACATCGAATGAATTGCGCGACGACGGCCTGATTCGACGTTCAATGTTGGGCGTTCGATGTTCGATGTTTTCTGTTCTGCTTGGTTTCTTCGTTCCTTTGTTGTTAAATTTCCGCCATGTCCGCTGAACAACAATCGCAACCTGACCCGCAGCGCAAGACCCTGGACGACCGCGCCAAGATGACCGAGCTGGAGCGCCTCCGTCATTCGGCCGCGCATGTGCTCGCGACGGCCATCCTCCGCCTCTGGCCGGACGCCCAATTTGCCGCCGGCCCGCCGGTCGAGAATGGCTTTTATTACGACGTGGACCTGAAGCACCGCATCTCGCCCGAGGATTTCTCCGCCATCGAGGCCGAGATGAAAAAGGAGATCAAGGCGAACAATGTCTTCGAGAAAATCACCGTCACGCGCGAGCAGGCGCTGAAGGATTCCGAGAGCGGCCGGCTTGGTGGTCTGACCGAGCGCCCGGGCAATCCGAGCAAGTTCAAGATCGGCAACCTTGAAGCCATTCCCGAAGGCGAAGAAATCACTTATTTCAAGAACGGCGATTTCATCGACCTGTGCGCCGGACCGCACGTGATGCGCACCGGCAACATCGGCGCGTTCAAGCTTACGCACGTGGCCAGTGCCTATTACAAGGGCGACGAGAAGAACCCGCAGCTCCAGCGCATCTACGGCACGGCGTTCAAGAACAAGACCCAGCTCGACGAGTATTTCAAGATGCTCGAGGAGGCGAAGCGCCGCGACCATCGCAAGATCGGCCAGGAAATGGGGCTGTTCGCGATTGACACCGAATACGTCGGGCCGGGCCTGCCGCTCTGGCTGCCCAAAGGCACCGCGATCGTCGAGGAACTGGAAAAGTTGGCGAAGGAAACCGAATTCGCCGCCGGTTACGTGCGCGTGAAAACGCCGCACATCGCGCGGGAGAAAATGTATTTAACGTCCGGTCATTTGCCGGTGTTGTATGCGGAGTCAATGTTCCCGCCGATGGAATTAAGAGAAGAAGGCCAAGCTCAAGTCGCAATTACTGAATCGTCTCGGTCTATCGAGCAGTCGGGTAAATCAATGAAAGAGAGTCTGAGAAAAATATTTCCCAGACTGCTTGAGAGAAATTATACCCTTGAAGAGTTTGAAAAAGATTTTTGGCAACAGCCACCGCATGTTCGAGTTCATTTAGATAAAGCTGGAATTGCATCGATTTTTTCGAAAGTAAAGTGGTCTGAATTGGTTGAGCCTGAACGTTATTACCTCAAAGCCATGAACTGCCCGCATCATCACCGCATTTTTGCGGCGGAACCGCGCAGTTACCGCGATTTGCCGTTGCGGCTGGCCGAATACGGGACCTGTTACCGCTACGAGCAGTCGGGCGAATTGTTCGGCCTCATGCGCGTCCGCAGCTTAAATATGAATGATGCGCACATCTATTGCACACCAGAACAATTCGCCGCGGAATTTAACGCCGTCAACGAGATGTATCTGAAGTATTTTAAGATATTTGCCATCGACAAGTACGTCATGCGCTTCAGCACGCACGACCCGGCGCGCCTGACCGGCGACAACGCCAAGTTTGTCAACGAACCGGAACTGTGGAAGCAGACCGAAGACATGGTCCGCCAGACACTCATTGATTCGAAGATTCCCTACGTCGAGGTGCCGAATGAGGCGGCGTTTTACGGCCCGAAGATTGACGTGCAGGTCTGGAGTGTGATTGGCCGCGAATTCACACTGGCGACCAACCAGGTGGACTTTGCCGTGCCCGTCAGGTTTGGCCTGGTCTATCGCGACAAGGACAACAGCAACAAGACGCCGTTGTGCATCCATCGCGCGCCGCTCGGCACACACGAGCGGTTCATCGGCTTTCTCATCGAGCATTACGCCGGCAATTTCCCGCTCTGGCTCGCGCCCGAGCAGGTGCGTGTGATGACCCTCGGCGACGAGGGGCCGCTGGTGAACTATGCCAAGGCCATCGTGAACGAACTGCGCGCGAATTTCGTCCGCTGCGAAGCCGATTTTTCGACGAACAAAATCAACGGCAAGATTCAGGACGCGGAACAGGCAAAGGTTCATACCATGCTCGTCATCGGCGGCCGCGACATGGAAGCAGGAAATGTTTCCGTTCGTCTTCATGGCAAGGGCAACCTCGGCGCGAAGCCGAAGGCCGAAGTGATTGCGGACATCCTGGCGGCGATCAAAGAACGTAGGTCGTAAGCGGACCGGAGCGCGGAGCATTGCTCCGCGAGTCCCTCCGATCTCTGCGAAGCGATGTTCGTGCTCCGACAGCGTAGCCAACCGATTCGCGCGGAGCAATGCCCCGTGCTCCAACGGGCACCGTGATTTCAGCGCGATAACGAAAGCGGAATTGCTGGCGAATGTTTGGTGGGCAGCTAAACTAACGCGCGCATGACGTGGAACGAATTGTTGTTCGATTTTGTGACCATTTGGGTGACGGTGGATCCCATCGGCACGGTGCCGCTCTATTTGTCGGTGACCAAGGACATGACCTCGGCGGCGCGCAAGCGCGCAGCGCTGCGTGGGACGCTCATTGCGTTCCTCCTGCTGGCCGGTTTTCTTTACCTCGGACAATATCTGCTGGAGGCGATGCGGATTGAGATGCTTTCGTTCCAAATCGCCGGGGGAATCGTTCTGTTCCTGTTTGCGTTGACGATGATTTTCGGCAGGGATTTGACCCATAATTCAGCAGAGGACGCCGGGCAGGATGTGGCCATTTTTCCGCTGGCGATGCCGTCCATCGCCACGCCCGGTGCGCTGCTGTCGGTGGTGGTGCTGACGGACAACAATACGCACAGCTTCTTCCAGGAATCCCTAACGTGTGCGGTGATGGCTGTGGTGCTCGCAGCGACGCTGATATTGATGCTGCTGGGCGACTGGATTATGAGGCTGATCGGGCGGTCCGGAGCCAACGTCCTCAGCCGGGTGATGGGCATGATTCTCGCCTCGGCGGCCGTGGAGATGGTTTACAGCGCCTTCCATGGCCAGCTGGGTCCGGGATGATCGAACGAAACCCCGGTTGGCTTCGTCCAAAACACGTTTTATGAAAATCATCAAAGGACTGGTTGTTTTATTGCTGGTGGCGGCGGTGATTGCCGTCGTCGTGATGCATGAGGAAAAGACCGGAGCGAAAAGGGTTACGGCTGAAACCGAAAACGCCGCCGAATCGTTCAAGGACGCCACCACCGACGCGGTTGCCGTCAGCGTCAAGGCGATGAGCGAGGCCGCCACCAATGTCGCCGCCAAGGTCAAGGAGACCACGACGAATGTGGTCGGCGAGGTCAAACAGAAGATTGACAGCGCCACTCACTAAAAGCAGCGTGCGCTTTCAAAGCACCACGAATGATCCAGCATTATTGGGCCACGTTCGTTGAGTTGATCGCCACGCCGTTCGACCACGCGGCGCTGATCTGGGGCATCGTGCCGCTTTACTTCGGTTTGCTGCTGAACGAATTGACGGCGTACAAGGCGAATTTCCGCACGGCCCTCCAGTCCGGGTTCAGTTTTCTGTGGGCGGGTGCCCAGTGGTTGTGGCCGTATTTTGTGTCGCGCGGACTGAACCTGCCGCGAATTGAGTTGAACGCGGGGCTGCCGGTGAATTTGCTGGTGACCTTTCTCACCCTCGCGTTGGGCCTGGCGGCGCTCATTAGCGGCCTGCGGAAGAAATTTCCCCATCATCTGCGTTTCATCGGCCATACCCGGTTCGCGAATTATTTCATGATCACCATTTTCCCGATCCAGTCGCATTATTTGCCGTGGACCTGGGAGCGCTTTACCGCCATTGCGCTGTTGGCGGTGCCCGTCTGGCTGGTGTTGCACTTCGGACTGATGCCGTTGCGCGGCCGGTGAACGCTGCGTTCCGCGCTCGCCATCGTGCGGCAGTTTGCTAAATTTTTCCCATGGGACGCCAATGGTTGCATGCCAAACGGCTGGTGGCCGGGCTGAAGAAAGGCCGGCAAACGAGCAAAGTGGTCCGCGAAATCTCCGTCGCCGCGAAGCTGGGCGGGGCGGATCCGGCGATGAATGCGCGCCTCTTCGCCGCCGTGGAAAAGGCGCGCAAGGAAAGCGTCGCGCGCGACGTCATCGAGCGCGCCATCAAAAAGGGCGCGGGCACCGGTGATGAAAAACTCGTGATGGAGCACGTCCTTTACGAGGGGTACGCGCCGCACAAGGTGCCGGTGATTGTGGAGGTGCTCACGGACAATGTAAACCGCACCGCGCCGGAAATCCGCGTATTGTTCAAGCGCGGGCAGCTCGGCACGGCGGGCAGCAACAAGTTCCTGTTCGACCCCGTCGGCCTGGTGGAAGCGCATCATCCCGACGCGACCATTGACCGTGAAGCCGCCGCCATCGAGGCCGGCGCGAATGAGGTGGAACCACTAACGCCCGAGCAGAACGACGATGTCCCGGAAGGCACGGTCGGGGCGCGGTTCATTTGCGATCGCACGGCCGTGCACGCCGCTTCCCGCTGGCTTTCACAGAACGGCTGGACGGTGATCACCAGCGAACCGGGGTATCTGCCGAAAAGCCATCCCACCCTCACCGAGGAACAGCGGGCGGAGGTCGGAGAATTTCTTCAAAGCCTGGATGATCATGACGACGTTCACCGCGTCTGGGCGGCGATTACGTGACCAGCGAGCGCGTCGGCGTTCCGTAATGGAGCCATTCGGGATTTAAGGATCTTGAACCGAAGGATTCCAAAGCCGGTACAGGGCACTGGAACCGGGGAGGGGAAAAGCGAGGGAAGATGTGGTTCCGTCGTTGGTGATGACATTGCTGACAATGCTCCAGTCGTTGGTTCCGCCCAGAGCGGGAATGGTTTGAAGAACCCAGCCGGCACCGCCCGCAGGCCAGCTCAAAACCACATTGGCGCCCCCCGGCACCCCAATGGCCGGGCTGGGGATGCCACCGTACATCGTATCGCCCAAAAGCGCCGTATAAACGATCGCGGCCATCACGGATGTGCCCTGTGAATTGGGATGGACGTTATCGGGAAACCATTCGCCGTGGCCGGCGAGCAGGATTTGCATATCGATGACTTGATGATTGAGATTGGTGCCCACCTCCCGGACCAGAGGCGAGATGTTCGTTGCTACAATGCCTGGATTGATCAGCGGCGAGTTGGGGCCGAAGCACGGCGGCGGCGTGCAGACCAACACCAGCGGTTGCGTGGACAAATTGGTAAAAGTGAGGATAAACCTCTGATAATTGGAATAAAAATTGGTCCCGTATTGCCAGTTCTGCGGTTTCGAATCGTTCGAACCGAGCATGATGATAACGATATTCGGCAAGGGCGAACCATGGGCAGCGGCATTGTTGGTGGTGGTCCAGTAAGGCATGTCGCCCTGAAGGAGCAAGGTGGTACCGCTGACGCCATAGTTTATCACGTTATAGTTTGTTCCCAGCAGCTGTTGAAGTTTGGCGGGATAACTGTCAAGTGCCGGCGTGGTGACCCCGACGCCAGCGGTGATGCTGTCTCCCACACACGCAACCACGATCGCCGCCTGATCATAAAGAGTGCTGGCTCCGAACAGCAGAATAGCGCTTATGAGACTCAGCCGAACCGGGATCATATACAGAAATTATCAGCAAGGGGAGACCCCGTCAAACTCAATGGCCCGGCTATAAGCAAGGCCTGGCGACCGGATCAGCTCAAGCGCATCGGCATAACCACGTACAGGAACGGGCCGTTTATCTTCAACACCCCCGGGCTGAGTTCATCCGTCAGTTCGAAGAACACCTCGTCCTCGGTCAGGGCATTGAGCGGTTCGATGAGAAATTTCGGGTTGAAGGCGATGGAAATCTCCTTCCCTTTGTAGTTTACCGCCAGGCTTTCCCGGGCTTCCCCCACTTCCGGCGAGTTGGCCGTAATGGCCAGGTTGTTTTTGCTGAAGGTCAGTTTGACGGAGTTGGCCTTCTCACTGGTCATGATTTCGGCCCGGCGCAGGGCATGTAAAAATTCGTCGCGCACCAGGGGCACACGCTCCTTGGTCTCGGCCGGAATGACCTGCCGGTAATTGGGATAATTTCCCTCAATGAGCTTGGTGAGAACCAAAACGGAAAATCCCTTGTCGTCCTTTAGCTTGAAGGCTGCCTGATTCTCACCGAACTTGATCTCCACGTCCCCCTTTTCCTGCAGGAGTCGATTCAGTTCGTTCACCGCCTTGGCTGGAATTATGAATTCTCCCTGACTCTTTTCCGAAATTTCCACTTCCTCGTCCGCCAGTGACAGCCTTCGCCCATCCGTTGCCACCACCGTCATTTTGTGGTCCTTAAGGCTTATAAACACTCCATTGAGCACGTAGCGGGACTCATCCGTGGAAATCGCGAAGGATGTCTTTCCCAGCATCGACTTGGCGGTTTCCTGGGTTATCACCACTTTTTTGTCGTCCTTGAACTTTGGCAGGGGGGGAAATTCGTCCGCCCCAATTCCATGGATTTTGTAGAACGAGGTTCCACAGCGGACGCTGCAGACATTTTTATCATCCACTTCAATGTCGATTTCCCCACCGTTCAATTCACGGACGATCCCAAACAGCTTTCGAACCGGAATGGTTGTCGCTCCCCCCTTTTTAATCTTGGCCTCCACGGAACAGGCCACGGTCACATCCAGGTCCGTCGCCGTAAATTCAACCCGATCACCTTCGGCTCGCAAAAGCACATTGGAAAGGATGGGGAGCGTGGTTCGTGAACTGACCACGTTTTGAACCGCCTGCAGTCCATTGAGAATTTGCTCCTTGGTGATGGTGAGGTTCATGGGTGGTGTTTAATAGTATCTTTCTTTATAAAATAGTATCAGTATTAAGGGCTGTGAATAAGGCAAACAACCTTTTGTGTCAAGGTTTCATCGGTTGAAAGTAAGGGGAAGACAGACGGGTTTGGAAGAAAAAAAAAAGAGAAACCCACAAAAGGCGGAGTTCTCCACAAATTTAACAAAGACTTCACAAAGGGCTGGAGGCTTATTGGCCGAGTTGTGCACGGTGGATCACCCCGGGGAGAACGCGGCAGACAAAGTTTACTTCTTCAGACGTGGATTCCCGGCCCAGGGAAAAACGCACAAGCGCGTTGGCGGAACCCGGCATGCCCAAGGCGGCAATGACGTGTGATGGTTCAAGAGAACCAGACGAACAAGCGGAACCGCTCGAGGCGCAAATGCCTTCGATGTCCAAACCACCCAACAGCACAATGCTGTCAGAGCCATTCACCACAAAGGAAACCGTATTTTTCAGCCGTTGCCCGGGAGAACCGACCAGTTCCGCTCCCGGGATGGCGGCGATGCAGTCGATCAATTGCCGGGACAACGGTTGCAGGCTCTCACTTTTGAAAACCGGAGGAACGACGAATCTTTCCATGGCTTCCACCAACCCGACGATCCCGGCAAGATTTTCCGTGCCTGCCCGCCGTTCGTTCTCATGTCCGCCGCCAAAAACCACCGGGTCGGGATGAAGCGGAGATTTGATATAGAGCAGGCCTGTACCTTTCGGGCCATGGAACTTGTGAGCGCAAACCGAAACCAGGTCCGCATGGAACCGGTCAATGTTCTCAACCGGCTCCTTGCCAAACCACTGCACCGCGTCCGTGTGAAATAAAACCCCGCGTTCGCGGCAGACCGCACCCAATTCACCCACCGGCTGAAGGGTGCCGATTTCATTATTGGCCGCCATCAGGGAAACGAGAATGGTATCCGGGCGCAGGGCGCTTCTTAAATCGTCCACGGACACACGCCCTTCGGCATCCACCGGCAGCCGCGTCACTTCGAATCCTTCCTTCCGTTCCAGGTAATCGAAACAATGCAGCACCGCGTGGTGTTCAATCGCAGAAGTGATCAGGTGCCGGCCTTTGGGCTTGAGCAGCCGGGCCGTACCGAAAATCGCCAGATTATTGCTCTCCGTGCCGCCGCTGGTGAAAATAATTTCACCGGGTTTGGCGCCCAACACCTTGGCCACCCGCTCGCGTGCTTCGTCCAGTTGCGCCCGCGCCCGGCGCCCCACATGATGCACGCTGGAAGGGTTTCCCCAGCATTCGCCGAGGAAAGGCAGCATGGCGTCGCGCACCGCCGGATCCAGGGGAGTCGTGGCGTTGTAATCGAAATAAACCGTTCGCGGCATGGCTTATTTTTGAAGAATCGCGTTCCAACTACGAGACAAAATTGGTCGTGACGCGGCCCGGTTTGACAGCCAGGGTGGCTTGCCTGTCTTGTTGACGCGCGGTAAGAACCGCCGGAGCAAGCCGCCGACAACAAATCGCAAGCCACCGACAGCGAAGAATCGCCACCGCCATTAATTTATTTCACAATGACAACGAACGGGTTAACTCCGGCGCCCGAGACCCGGCTGGACGCACTGCCGCCGCGGCAATGCGCGGTCGTGCGCCGCATCGAGACCGATGGCGACGATATGGAGCGGCTCAAGACGCTCGGCATCTGCGTCGGACGCCGGCTGGAGGTCGTCCGGACCGGCGATCCGCTTGTGGTCCGTGTTTTCGGCTCACGGCTGGGTTTGTCTGCCTCGCTGGCCTCGCGGGTCTGGCTGGAAGTCTGCACGCCCGACCATTGCGCGATGCGGGAAGCGCCCGGGCATGAGTGACGCCGTGAAATTCGGGTCCGCGCCGGCCGGCGCCGGGGAAAAGCTTTCGGGGCAACTGCCGCATCGCGCCTTCACCCTCGCGCTGGTCGGCAATCCCAATGCCGGCAAGACCACCCTGTTCAACGCGCTCACCGGTCTGCGCGCCAAGACCGCCAATTTCCCCGGCACCACCGTGGAACGCCGTGTCGGCCGCGCTCATTTCGGCGCCCGCCAGGTGGTGGTGGTGGATTTGCCCGGGCTTTACAGTCTGGAAAGCTCTTCGCCGGAGGAAAAAATTGCGAGCGACGCCTTGCATGGGCGGCTGGATAATCACCCCGCGCCCGATGCCGCCCTGGTGGTCGTGGATGCAACGAACCTGGAGCGGAATCTTTTTCTCCTCAGCCAGGTGCTGGAACTGGATTGCCCGGTGGTCGTGGCGTTAAACATGATGGACACGGCCCGGCGCGACGGCATCCGGATTGACGTCGCGAAGCTCCGGGCCGAGCTCGGTTGTCCCGTGGTTGCCATTTCCGCGCGCACCGGCATGGGGATGGCCGAACTCAAGAACGAAATCGAGCGGCTCGTCACGGGTGGGGCCGCCCAGGCCGCCAACCACGACAAACCCGCCTGCGCCCAAGGTTGCCACAGTTGTCCCTATCAGGCGCGCTACGAATGGACGGAACAGGTTTCGACGAAGGTGATGGACGCATCCGCGGCCCGGCGTTCGGCCCGGACGGAAAAAATTGACGACATCTTCACTCACCCGGTCGCGGGCGTCATCGTATTTCAAATCGTCATGATCCTGCTGTTCGTCCTGATTTTTTGGGCCGCAGAGATTCCGATGGGCCTCATCAGCCGCCTGTTTAGCACGGTGGGCGCCTGGGTGGCGGCGCACACACCGGCGGGTGACCTGCAAAGCCTGCTGATCAACGGCGTTATCGGCGGTGTCGGCGGCGTGCTCGTGTTCCTGCCGCAAATCTGCATTTTATTCTTTGCCCTGTCGCTGCTGGAGGACACCGGCTATCTGTCGCGCGCGGCGCTGGTGATGGACAAGATCATGCGCCGGCTCGGTTTGCCGGGCAAAGCGTTCGTGCCGATGCTTTCGGCGCACGCTTGCGCCATTCCCGCCATCATGTCCGCGCGCGTCATCGAAAATCCCCGCGACCGGCTCGTCACCATCCTGGTCACGCCGCTGCTGACGTGCTCGGCGCGGATTCCGGTTTATGCGATGGTCACGGCGCTGTTGTTCCCCCATTCTCCGCTGAAGGCCGCGCTGGTTTTCACGGCGGCCTACGCGACCGGCGCGCTGGCGGCGGTGCTGTCGGCCGTGGTGTTCAACCGCACGATTCTGCCGGGCGGCAGCCGGCCGTTGTTGATTGAACTGCCGCCGTATCGCCTGCCCGGCCTGCGCACGGCGCTGTTGCACACGTTCGACCGCGCGAAAATTTTCGTCAAACAGGCCGGCACCATCATCCTGGTGGTTTCCCTTGCGCTGTGGGCGCTTTCGCATTATCCGAAATCCGCGCCGCCACCGGCCGCGGTGGCGCTGACGGCCCAAGCCGCGCAATGGGAGGAATCCGGCGACGCGCAGAAGGCTGCGCAACTCCACGAGGCCGCCGACCGGCTGACCGCGCAATTCTCGTTGCGCCATTCCGCCGCGGGCAGGATGGGCCGCCTTCTGGAGCCGGTGCTCCAGCCGCTCGGTTTCGACTGGCAGATCGGCATCGGCATCATTAGTTCGTTTGCCGCGCGCGAAGTCATCGTCTCCACCCTCGCCATCGTTTATGGCGTCGGGCAGGACGCCGCGGAACATCACAGCGCGTCCCTGTACGATTCGCTGCGCCACGCCACGCGGTCCGACGGCACGCCGATGTTCACCACGGCCACCTGTGCCAGTTTGCTGGTCTTTTACATCCTCGCCGCCCAATGCCTGTCCACCACGGCGGTCATGCGCCGCGAAACGGGCGGCTGGAAATGGCCGCTGTTCCAGATCGCCTACATGACCGGCCTTGCCTACGTCGCCGCGTTCATCGTGTATCAGGGCGTCAGCCGTTTCGCCCACTAAACGTTGTGGCTGCCGCGCTAAAGCAGGAGACAACGCGAGAAGTCTCAAGATTAAA
This sequence comes from Verrucomicrobiota bacterium, assembly GCA_049516255.1. Taxonomy (GTDB): domain Bacteria; phylum Verrucomicrobiota; class Verrucomicrobiia; order Limisphaerales; family UBA11358; genus UBA11358. The sequence continues at coordinate 3,393 of JBEKTH010000041.1, read as the reverse complement.
TCAATTGACTTGAGTCTCGTCACCTCGACTCCTACAAAGAAACAAAAATGAAGGTTTATAGTGCCAGTGAGAACGAGATTGATAAAAGGCTGGAGCTGGATAAGCGACGGAACAGTCGCGCTTTTTGCATTTGTTTTAATTCTTTGGAAGAGGCGCCGGATGGATTTTATGATTTGCAGGATAAAATCAGAGATGGAATGCAAAAAGAATTTTGGTTGAATTTTGACAAGGGAGTGGAACATTTGCGCGTTAATCCATGGGAATCGGAGTCCTTTTACTTCAATACGGATATGTTTGGCTCTGAGCGGATTGTTGTCGAAATGAGCAACGAGATTCTCAGTGACAAACTCATTGGGTTGATAATGTCATATTTAGAAAAATGCCCTTCACGCTACTGTTTAATTGCTGCAGTTTATAGAGGTATGCAAAGAGGCAGCGAATATCTTGGGCGGTTTGTTATCAACCTAGATGAGATCGCAGTTGAGGAATCGCTCGCAGAAGTTTGTCTAAACAGGTACAATTTATGGAAATTGAAGAAGGAAAGTGAAACAGTGAGCACACGGGTTAAAATTTGCGGCATCACGAATCTGGCGGACGCGCAGGTGGCGGTCGAGGCGGGCGCGGATGCGCTGGGGTTCAATTTTTATGAAAAAAGCCCGCGATTCGTTCCACCGCAGACCACAGCGGAGATTTCCCGGTCATTGCCGCCATTTACCCTGCGCGTCGGAGTCTTCGTCAATCCTGCCGAGGAGCTGGTCCGGCGTGCGATTGGCGAATGTGGCCTGAATCTGCTGCAATTTCACGGGGACGAGCCGCCGGAATTCTGCACGCAATTCGGGCTGATGAGCATGAAAGCCTTCCGCGTCCGGGACGCCGGGTCGCTGGAGGGATTGGCGAAATACCGGACGGACGCGTGGCTGCTGGATGCTTATGCGTCCGACCTGTTCGGGGGAACCGGCGAAAAATTCAATTGGAACCTGGCCATCGAGGCGCAAAAGCTTGGCAAACCGGTCTTTCTCGCCGGCGGTTTGACGCCGGAGAACGTTGCCGAAGCCATCCAGCAGGTGCGGCCGTTTGGCGTGGATGTTTCCAGCGGTGTCGAATCCGCCCTGGGGAAGAAGGATCACGCCAAAGTCCGCGCCTTCATTAAGGCGGCTAAACTCCAATCGCCACATCATGTTAAAGGTTAATTTGTTGTGACTGTCAGTCAGGGCAATTGCCGTGCAAAGAATGGCAACATTTGAGTTAACGGAGTAACAGGGGTGTGATAAGGTGCCGGCCACGTTTTTCATGAAATGAAGATTGCCGTTCCCAAAGAATTACATCCCGGCGAAACCCGGGCGCCGTTGACGCCCGCCAGTGCCGCCAAGCTCGTCAAACTCGGAGCCCAGGTGGAAGTGGAAACGGGCCTCGGGCTCGGCAGTGGTTTTGCCGATGCCGACTACACTGCCGCCGGTGCGACGCTTGCCACCGACCGCAAGACGTTGCTCGGCTCCGCTGACCTGGTGCTGCGCGTGCGCAAGCCGCCGGTCGAGGAAATCGGGCTGCTCAAGTCCGGCGCCATCCATGCCAGCCTCCTGGATCCGTTCAATGAAAAGGAACTCGTCCAAAAACTGGCCGAACAGGGCATCAGCGCCATCAGCATGGAATTCATCCCGCGCACGACCCGCGCGCAGAAGATGGACGTGCTGTCGTCACAGGCCAACCTCGGCGGCTACGAGGCGGTCATCCTGGCGGCGCGCTATTCCAACAAGATTTTCCCGATGATGACCACGGCGGCGGGCACGATCCTGCCGGTCAAGGTTTTCATCATCGGCGTGGGCGTCGCGGGTTTGCAGGCCATCGCCACCGCCAAACGGCTCGGCGCCAAGGTCACCGCCTACGATACCCGGCCGGTCGTGGAGGAGCAGGTCAAGTCGCTGGGCGCGCAATTTCTTAAAATTGACATTGGTGAAACCGGCCAGACCAAGGAAGGTTACGCCAAGCCGTTGACCGAGGAACAGATCCAGAAACAGCGCGACGCCATGAAGAAAACCTGCGGAGATTCCGACGTGGTCATCACCACCGCGCAGGTGTTTGGCCGCCGCGCCCCGATTCTGGTCACCGCCGAAATGCTCAACGCGATGAAGCCGGGCAGCGTGGTCGTGGACATGGCGATTGAGACCGGCGGAAATGTTGAAGGCGCGGTCCTGGACCAGGTGACCGACCGTAACGGCGTGAAGATTGTCGGCATCGCCAATCTGCCGGGCCGCGTCCCGCTCCACGCCAGCCAGGTGTATTCCGCAAACCTGACGAGTTTGATCGAGGAATTCTGGGACAAGCAAAACAAACAATTTGTTCTCAAGCTCGACGACGAAATCATCAAGGGCTGCCTCATCACTCACGGCGGCAAGATCGTCAATGAGAAGCTCGTGGCCAAACCCGGTTGAAATATTATGGATACGAATGTCCTGTTCATCTTCATCCTCGCCGTTTTCGTCGGCTTTGAGGTCATCTCCAAGGTGCCGTCCATGCTGCACACGCCGCTGATGTCCGGCACCAACGCCATCCACGGCATCATTTTGTTCGGCGGCATCCTGGTGCTGGCGGACGCCGCGACCCCGCTGGCGCGGGTGCTCGGCTTTGTCGCGGTGGTCTTCGGTTCGGCCAATGTCTTCGGCGGTTTCATGGTCACCGACCGCATGCTGCAAATGTTCAAGAAAAAGAAAAAATGAGCTCGACCATCGCCCTTATTTTCATCGGTGTCGCGGTTTTATTCATCATCGGCATCAAATTCCTGAGTTCGCCGAAGACGGCGCGGTACGGCAACCTGGTGGCCGCGTTTGGCATGCTGGTGGCCCTGCTCGCCCTGCACAAAACCACCGGTGATTACGTCTGGTCCCAGGGCTGGAACCTGAATTACACGCTCATCGCCATTGGAACGCTTATCGGCCTGATCATCGGCGCGATCGGCGCGTATTCGGTGAAAATGACGGCGATGCCGCAAATGGTGGCGATGTTCAACGGTCTGGGTGGCGGGGCCGCGGCGCTGGTGGCGAGCCTGGAATTTCTGCGGCGCGCACACGGCGTGGAAGACGTTGCCGCGTCCATCACGATTCCCATGTTGTTCGCCACGCTCATCGGTTCGCTCTCGTTTTCCGGCAGCATCATCGCGTACCTGAAGCTGGAGGGGAAATTTGAAAAACCGCACACGTTCCCGGGCCAGAACTTTCTCAATGGCCTGATCTTGCTCGTGATTCTCGGCCTGGGCGGCTGGCTCACGTTCAATGCCACCGGCGGCAACGCCGTGACGGCCTTCATCGTCATGTTCTCGCTCGCGCTGTTCTTCGGCATCGCGATGGTCCTGCCCATCGGCGGTGCGGACATGCCGGTGGTCATCTCGCTGTTGAACTC
>JBEKTH010000040.1:0-35875 GCA_049516255.1 Verrucomicrobiota bacterium | reverse complement strand
TGGGCGCGGATGTCTTCACGGGTTATGAAGTGTCGCTGGCCCCGGCCGGTTACGTGGTGCTGGGGCGGCATCGTCAGGACTGGGAACCGATCAGCCAGGTGTCCTGTGCCGTCCCGACCGGCCAGTGGATCAACCTGGAAGTGCAATACACCAATGCGTCCATCACCGTGCTGGTCAACGGCAGCAGTCTTATCCAATACACGGACACTCAATACCCTTTAACCAGCGGGCAAGTGGGATTGAGGAACTACCAACAGGGCGCGCAGTTCCAGGATTTTCAAATCAACGGCACGAATATTCCGTTTATGTATGATGCGAGCAACTGGCCCGGAGCGGTGAGCGGAATGTGGACGGCAGTGGTGAGTGGTTCAGCCACTGGTCAATGTGCGCTGGAGACAAGCAATGTGTTTGTGGGGACGCAAAGTCAGCGGGTGACTTATACGGGTGGCACAGGAGCGTTTGGGGTTGCCAACCGAAGTTTGAATCATTGGGGAATGAATTTTATCGCGGGCAACGAGTATGACGGCTGCCTGGATGTGCGGGCGGACACGCCGACGCCCATCACGCTGGCTTTGGAGAGTTCAAATGGGATCACGGTGTATGCGCAAACCAATCTTTTGGTGACGAGCAACAACTGGCAGCACTTGAGTTTTTCGTTGACGCCCTCGGCCAGTAATACCAATGGACAATTTGTAATTACGTTAACCCAGCCCGGTTCGGTGGTGGTAGGTTATGCGTTTGTGGAACCGGGGGCGTGGGGGCAGTTCCAGGGATTGCCGGTGCGCAAGGACGTGGCCGAAGGGCTGATTAATCAAGGCATCACGGTTTTGCGGTATGGGGGTTCAATGGTTAATGCCGGAGGATACCGCTGGACGAATATGATCGGGCCGCGAGACTTGCGTCCGCCCTACACGGGGACATGGTATCCGTACTCGTCAGACGGGTGGGGGATACCTGATTTTCTGAACTTCTGTGAGGCGGCAGGGTTTCTGGGGATACTGGATTTCAACATCAACGAGACGCCGCAGGACATGGCAGATTTTATGGAATATGCCAATGGTTCGACCAACACGGTATGGGGTGGGCAACGGGCGGCGGACGGTCATCCACAGCCATATGGCTTGAAATATCTGGAGTTGGGCAACGAGGAGACGGTAAACGGTACCTACTATCAGAAATTCCAGGCATTGGCTCAGGCCATTTGGGCTGAGGACACCAATATCATTCTTGTGGTCGGAGATTTTTCATATCATCAAGTGATCACCAACCCTTTCCATTTCGGTGGTGCAGATTCAAAGATCACCAGCTTGTCAGCGCAGCAAAAAATCCTGCAACTGGCCGGACAGTATCACCGTGAAGTGTGGTTTGATTTACATGTCTGGACGGATGGCCCGACGCCGGACAGCAGTCTGGCGGGAATGTTTTCGTATGACAATGCGTTAGGAGAGATTGCCAATGGAGCGAAGTATAAAGTGGTGGTGTTTGAACTCAACGCAAACAACCATTCGCAGCGGCGGGCGTTGGCCAATGCACTGGCCATCAGTGCGGTGGAACGTGATGGACGGATACCGGTTGTTACCTCGGCCAACTGCCTGCAACCGGACGGTGAGAATGACAACGGCTGGGACCAGGGATTGTTGTTTCTCAATCCGTCCCAAGTGTGGTTGCAGCCGCCGGGTTATGTGACAAAAATGATTGCTCACAACTACGAACCGGTATTCATCGAGAGCCGGGCAAGGGCCCCTGGCAATGACTTGAAGGTGGGCGCAAAGCGCAGTGGAGACGGGAAGACATTGGTCTTGGATGTGGTCAACCTTGGCCCAAGGGCCACTGTGGCAACGATTATTATTCACGGGTATTCACCGACGCAGCCAGCCACTGTTGAAGAATTGGCCGGCCCGCTTAGGATGATGAATTTGGCAGCCGCGCCGGGCCGGATTCATCCAATTGAAAAACAGTGGCAAGCCAACTTTGAAAAAGGCGAGGTTGAGTATGACTTTCCACCGTATTCATTCACAGTGATTAAGTTCGACAAATGAAGGCATACAAATGCCGATGTCCCAATCAATCATGGACACAGAGTGGTTGCATGGCGGATTCGAATTGCAAACGGATGTCCTCGCTGACGGCACGACGCAACATTTTGGTCATATGGAAATTTATCGTCAGTGTATCTTCATGGCGGTGTAATCCTCTTTGTCCGCACTCCAAAGGATGAACTTGCGCATCACGCCGATATGGAACGGGGAGTTTGAAGCCGCGCCTGTGAAGATGCGTCCGAAGTTGTTTTCGAAGTAGGGAAACATCTTGAAGAACAGCGAGTATTTTTTCTTGAGATTTTCGCCCACGACCGCGGCATTAAACAGCCGTCCGTCATAAAAGGAATCCACGATGCCGTGCCAAATTGTCAGATGGCGCATGACTTGTTCCTGGTAACGTTGGAAATCGCGCGGCGAACCTTTTTGGATGGTTTTGGCCAGCATCACCGCGCCCTGCATGCCGATCAGCAGCCCGCTTGAAAACACCGGGTCAATGAAACCGGCCGTGTCACCAACGAGCACCCAACCGTCGCCGATGATGCGTTCTGAGACAAGTTGGTAATTGGCGTGCTCCATCACCGGCGTCAGCCGCTTTGAATCCCCGGCCACCCTGGACAGGACGGAATCCTGCTTCAGCAGATTGTCGTAGCGTTCCTCCTTCGTCGCGCCAAACCTGGGCAGATGTTCGGAGGGGATGACGATGCCGACGGAAACCCTTCCCGGCAGCGGAATCCGCCAGCTCCAGCCGTGATCCAGCCGCGTGCTGTGGACGTGGCCTTTGAAGTCCAGCAGGGCCCGGTCAACGTGCGCGAACAGGGCCGTGTCTTTGCGTCCGCCTTCCCGTCCGGCGATGCCGAGCAATTTCGGCAGCAAGCGCAAACGGCCGGTGGCGTCCACGATCAAATCCGACTGGCCGGAGAAATAATTTTCCGTGGCGGCGAGCGATTCGTCGCTCAATTTAATTTTGTCCGTGCCGGGAATTTTTTCCGGCTTCGCGGCGGTCTCGATGATTTTCACACCGGCCTTGCGCGCGGCGTTGAGCAGCGTGGCGTCAAACCGGTCGCGCGGCACGTTGTAGGCGTATCCCGGAAGCCCGTTGTTGATCCGGTCGAAGTGAAAATAGAAATTTTGCGTAGGGCTCATGTTGACGGTCGCGCCGGGCTTGAGTTCGCTGTAACCGCGCACTTCATCCTCCACGCCGAGCAGGCGCAGGATGGGGACGATGGCGGGCACGGTGGATTCGCCGACGAGGAGCGTCGCCTGTTTTGGCACGTAGAAAATGGCGGTGCGGATGCCTTTGCGCACGAGGAGGATGGCCAGTGTGCAGGCCGTGGGGCCCCCGCCCACGATGGCCACGGTTTTGATTTTGCCGTTCATGTTGTAACGATAATTACGAGGTTGAATCAAACCCGGAAGAAGCGCGCGAAGTTGGCCGCCTGGCTTTGTCCGCGGTAAAAATTCCGGCTCACGCCGGGCATCACGTTCTCAAGTGGCATCATCCGTGGCAGGGTGCTTGCATTCGCAACAAAACTAACCTTGAGCTGCGAGCAATGGTTTTACACCGTTACCGGAAGGTTCGCGCAATTCACCTGGCAGCCACAAACGGAGCAACGGCCCGCACATGGCGGTGGTCAGCAGCGCCATGATGACCAGCATGGTGAACAAGGGTGGCGTGAGCAGGCCCAAATCGAGGCCGACGTTGATCACAATGAGGGCCATGAGCGCGCGGGTGTTCATCAGCGCGGCAATGCACCCGGCCTCGCGCGGTGGCTGGCCGGTGACGCGCGCACCGAGATAACAGCCGCCCAGTTTGCCCACCACGGCGGTTACCATCACCAACGCGCAGGCGAGCCAGGCCTCGGTCGTTTGCAGCGAACCGATTTTGGTGTTCAAGCCGGTGTTGGTGAAAAAAACCGGTACAAACGCCACCAGCACCACATCGGAAAACCGGTCGCGCCACGCCTTCACCAGGCCGGGCTCCTGATGCAGTGACGTGCCGAACAAAAACGCACCGAAGATGACGAAGATTCCCAGATAATGCGTGGCGAGGCTGCTGGCAAAAAGTGCCATGATCAACAGCGCCAGGAACGAGCTCGGCATGGCGGCGGCGTTCGAGTTGGCAGCCTTCCGCCGCCAAAGAGCCCGCAACCACGGGCCAATCAACTTTTGGAGCAGAACGAAAAACAGGACAATGCCCGCCAGTTGCAACAGCAAACTCCAAACATTGAATTTGGTCGTCATCAGCAACGTGGCCGTGCCGAGTAAAACCCAGCCGATGACATCATCAATCGCCGCCGCACTGATACCCATGGCTCCGATGGCGGTGCGTTCCAGCTTCATTTCCAGCAAAATTCGTCCCATGATGGGTAACGCGGAAATCGAAAGCGCGATACAGAAGAAAAGTTCAAAGCCCAATCGCGGTGTGTCCGGGGCAAACCGGTCGTGCAACCATGGGGCAATGGCCAAGCCACACAAAAACGGCGCCGCTATGCCAAGCATGGACACCAGCGTGACCGTCCGCGAGCGCGTTCGCAAATGGCTGTAGTCAAATTCCATTCCCACCTGAAAGAGCAGAAAGATGAGGCCCAGTTTGCCGAGCAGTTGGAGCGATTGCTGGGTTTCCTTGGGAAAGAGCACCGGCCAATCCGCTGGCCAGATGGCGCCGAGAGCGGACGGGCCGAGCAGAATGCCCGCCGCAATTTCGCCGACGGCCAGCGGCTGATTCAAGAAGCGTTTACCGAGACGGCCAAACGCCCATGCCGCGGCGATGATCACCGTCCATTGCAGCAAGACCAGTTTAAGATGCTCCTCGATGACCTCCGGATTCATAAGCGACTTGCAAATACGCCTCCACAGGCATCGAAGCAAGAAAAATAATCTTTGAAATTAGCGCCATTTGCTTCCCCTTCGTTAAGAACGTGATTCACGCGGTTGCCGGATATATCCATGGCCCAAAGAAAAGGGCGCCCAACTTTCGTCGGACGCCCGGTTGATTGATTTAAACGGTGCTCAGGCCACCAATGGATCAAAGAACGCGTTCGCGCCCCGAACCGTATTCACACAATGGCGGCCTTGGGTCTGCGGACAAACCCGCCGCGTACGGTGAATGTGACAAGAGCGATGCCGAGCAATACACACGGTGACGGCTCTGGAACAGCGACAGCGGCGACCTGGGCGTCAATCAATGCCGTCATGCTGTTGAGAGTAGTGCCCCCGACCGCGTATGCCAGTGTTTGGCCCGCACCGAGAAGAATCGGTCCAGATGAAAGCGGGACATCGCTTCCTGGTCCAAAACCAAGCACGTTGCCAGTGGTTACTACAACGTTGTTCGCCAGGAGATACACAGTGCTCACTGTGCCGGCGGTATCGATGCCCTCGAAGGTTCCCTGAATCGTGTAGATCCCATTAACTGGAGCGGTGAACTGCACCATGGCGTACTCATCGTTGGGTCCGGCATTCATCGCCAGCATGCCTGAATCGAACAGCGAGACTTCCGTTCCACTGGTGGTTACGGTTTGGGCAGCCGCTGTTCCGTTATGGAAGACACCCAGGAAGTTGCCTAACGATGGAGACTCCCAGGAATCAATGGCTGGACCTGGCAATGAGGCGACCGGAGTAGGGGCTGCCAATAGATTAAACGAAGAACCGATTGGAACGGTTTCAAAGCCGTAGGTCCAAACGCCGTTCGGATTGCTGGTGGCAGAGAACTGTGCCGACGGATCATACTGGGCCGGGGCCAGCCACGCTGTGCCGACTGTCAAACCCAGAAGCGCTGCGATTGCGCCATTGTTTCTGGCGGGAATCTGCCGTTTGACGCGTTGCCCATTAATTGGCATGACACGGGTGAACAGCGATAACGCTGCAACTGAATATGAAACCAATCTGGTCTTGCTGTGAGTTTTCATTCGTATCCTTGTTTTCGTGGATCCAGGGGTTGAAGGTTGAAGTTACGTCGCGAGAAAGTAAGCAGCCATGGGCACGACTGGGGTGGGCTTGACAATGAAACAAGTTGCGACGGCGAGACCGAAGACTGCCGTAACCACCTTTTGCGTCGAGGACTTATGTAAAACATAAGACTGACCTGTTTCCAACGCTCCAACTGTATAACAAATCAGGTGATGTCAGTCAAATGGTTTCTGAGTGTCCCTAAAGTTCTTCATCAGGCTCGCTTAGCCATGCTGTCCGGTTTACGAAGTGTTTGAAATCAACGTGGCGCGAATCAAGGTGAAAATTGCCGTCCGCACATTCGCTGGCAACTTTGGCCAGGCTTTGGCAGGTTCCCGCCAGTTCGATTACTTACTTTGTCCAACCCGTCTTGCTTTTGCCAAACAAGGCCTGGTCCATCGAAAAACGGCCGCCACCGGCCAGCAACAGGGCCACATAACCCGCCGAATAGATGAAAGCCAGTTCGCCCATCCCGGTCACCGATTTGTGGACCATGATGAAGGCGACGCCGAGGTCGATCACCAGCGCCAACGCGGCAAAGCGCGTCAAAAGCCCCAGGGCCAGCAGCAGGGCGCCCGCCGTCTCGGCGAACGTCACCAGGGCCAGGCTTGGCGCCGGGCCTATGCCCAAGGGATCGGGGAACTTTGACGACATGACGCTGAAGTGATTCAGTTTGTCCACGCCGTGGTTGAAAAACATCGTCAGCCCGAGCCAAAGCCGGAGTACCAGCAATCCAAGGCTGGTCGGCATGGAATCGTTTCCGGGAGAGAATATTCGTTTCATGGTGGCTATGTTTAACCCGGGCGCGACCGTGTGGCCAGTGTTTTAACGCTTGCGCCGGACGTTGCCCGGGGCCCGACCGGCGCCTCCGCGGCCCGTCAAATCACACGCACCAAATCAGCGGTTTCATGCCGCACTTTTGCGAGTCCGGCGTATTTGTCATTGGCCGAGCGATAACCCAGGGCGCAGCAGACGACCGAGGCATAATCGCTGTTTTCCAAACCGAGCACGCGGTCGTATTCGGCGGGCACAAAGCCCTCCATTGGACAGGCGTCCACGCCCAAAACGGCAGCGCACGTCATCAAATTGCCGAGCGCGATATACGCCTGCCGGGTCGCCCACTCGTGCGCGATTTTGCTGCGCGGGCCTTGTACCAAGTCACCCACCATCATTCCACGATAGGCGCTGAGGGCTTCGGCGGGGAGGTTGCGGACCCGGCTGGTAAGGGCGAGGAACCGGTCGATGTCCGCCTCGGTCATCTTGGTGCGGGCGGTGAACACGATATAATGCGAGCAATCGACGACTTGCTTTTGGTTCCAGGAATGCGGAAGCAAGGCCGCGCGTTTGGCCGCGTCCCGGATGAGAAGGAAGCGGTAGGGCTGCAAACCGTAGGAACTCGGGGAAAGCACAAGCGCGCGCTCCAGGGTCTGCCAGAGTTCGGCCGGGATTTTTTTGTCGGGATCAAATACTTTGGTCGCGTAGCGCCATTCCAGTGCGTTGACAAGTTGCTGTGTGGTTATTGGATTCATGGTTCAAATTAATTCCGTCCGCTGAAATTGGCACAGGTCCACAAAAATGCAAATACGTAAGGGGGTTTTCTGTCGTTTTGACTTTTGCCGGCGCCCGCGGCAATTTTAGCGCATGGATTCAACCGTTCTCCGCGTCCGGCGCGCGACCACGGATGACCGTGAAGGCCTCAAGGCGCTTTGGCAGTCCATGCTGTTGCCGGCCGACGACCTGGAGAAGCGTCTGACGGAATTTCAGGTGGTCGAAAGCACCGATGGCAGGCTGCTCGGGGCCGTCGGCATTCAAATTGTCCGCCAACATGCGTGGTTGCACAGCGAAGGTTACTTCGATTTTGCCCATGCCGATCAGGCGCGGCAGTTGTTTTGGGAGCGCGTCCAGACGCTGGCGTCCAATCACGGCGTCTTCCGGATGTGGACACAGGAAAGTTCCCCGTTCTGGTCCCAGTTGGGCTTTCGACCTGCCAGCGCCGGCAAACTTTCCGAACTGCCCCCGGAGTGGCAGCCGATCCGCGGCGAATGGTTCGTGCTCCAGCTCAAGGATGAAGAGGCCATCGCCAACGCACTCGACAGGGATTTTGCCGCCTTTATGTCCGCGGAGAAACGCAATACCGAACGCACCTATGAACAGGCCCGCACGCTGAAAAAAATCATCACCATCATCGGCTTTGCCATCGGCATCCTGTGTTTTGGTTTTGCGGCGTACCTGCTCATCCACCGCAACTCGTTTTCACCGGGTCCCTGACGGCAGCGTGAACTCGTCCGCGTGATAGGAACTCCGCACCATCGGGCCGCTGGCCACGTGAACAAAGCCCAGCTCTTCGGCCCGAACCTTGTATTCCGCAAATTTTTCAGGGGTGACGAATTCGACCACGGGCAGATGTTGTAACGTCGGCTGCAAATACTGGCCAAGCGTGAGAATGTCGCAACCCGCCGCCCGCAAATCGCGCATCGCGGTCAGCAATTCGTCGTGCTGCTCGCCCAAGCCCAGCATCAGACCGGACTTGGTGTAAACCGTGTCACCGCGCCGGGCCTTCACTTTCCGCAGCACGCTCAAGGAACGGTCATACGTCGCCCGATGCCGCACGCCCGGCGTCAGGCGCCGGACCGTTTCCAGATTGTGATTGAAAATGTGCGGGTTTGCCGCGAGCACGGTCTCGATGGACCCGTCGTGGTCATTAAAATCCGGCACCAACACCTCGATGACAATGCCGGGATTCAATTCGCGCACCATGTCAATCGTCCGGCGAAAGTGATTGGCCCCGCCGTCCGCCAGATCATCGCGGGCAACGGCGGTGATGACGATGTGGCGCAGCCGCATCCGGCGCGTGGCTTCGGCAACGCGCAGCGGTTCGTCCGCCTCGAGCGCGAGCGGCCTGGCCGTGGACACCGCGCAAAAGCCGCAGGCGCGCGTGCAACGGTCGCCGGCAATCATGAATGTCGCCGTACCCTTGCTCCAGCATTCCCAATGGTTCGGGCATTTGGCGCTTTCGCAAACCGTGTGCAGCTTCAGCTCATCGAGCAGGCTGCGCGTGCGGGCGAAGCTGTCTGACGTGGGCAACGTGATGCGCAGCCATTCCGGCAGACGCGGTCGCGGTTTTAATTCAGTCGTCGTCATTTTTCCGGGCCACAGATGAACACAGATTAAACACAGATTAAATCTATTTCAGGCGGGAAATTCCATATCTGTGTCCATCTGTGATTATCTGTGGCTAAAATTCTTCTCCCAAAACCTGGCCAGTTGTTCCGGGCCGAAATCCGCCAGCACCTTGCCGTCCACCTCGATCACCGGCGCCAGATCCTGCCCGGACAGCCGCACCATCTCATCGAAGGCCGCTTCGTTGGCGATGACATCGAGCGTCTCGTATTCGATGCCATTTTCATCCAGCCAGCGCATCGCCTTGTGGCACCACGGACAATATGACTTGATGAAGAGACGCGTTTTCACCTGGGAAATGTAACCGGGGAGGAACACAGAGGAACATGGATTTCAGAAAAATATATTGTGGTTTCTTTCGTTTCCATGCGTTCCGGGCAAATTTCAGCTGCCGATTTGTGCCTGATATGTTTCCGGCGACAGCAGGGCATCCAGTTCCCCAGGATTGCTTAACTTGATTTTGAAGAACCAGCCGCCGGCGTAAGGCTCGGTATTTGCCAGGGCCGGATTGTCCACGACGGCCTTGTTGGTTTCCAGAATCTGGCCGCTGACCGGCGAATAGAGGTCGCTGGCGGTCTTGACGGATTCCACCACGGCAGCGGCATCGCCGCTTTTGAATTGCTTGCCGATTTCGGGGAGTTCGACAAAGACGATGTCGGTCAATTCATGCTGGGCGTGGTCGGTTAGGCCAACCGTCGCCGTGTCGCCGCTGACGCGGACCCATTCGTGGGATTTCGTGTATTTGAGGTCGGAAGGAACGTTGCTCATAAATTTCGCCTATTTCACCAGCAAGAGGCCGGGAGGCAAAGCAGATTTTGATGAAGACAGCCAATTTCGCTCCTCGAAGGAGCACGCGGGCTATTTCGCTTTTGGCTTAAAATCGAGACAGGCCAGGTTCATGTTGCCTTCGGTGAGGATGTGGAGCGTCAAAACACCCACACCCTTGGGCAATTTCACTTCGGCGATGTTGGTCATGAGGTTCCAATGATGCCATTGCCGCCAGGCAACAGGATCCTTGTCGGTGCGGGTGGATATGATGCTGATGGAGGAAACGAGCGGTTTGCCATTCCAATCCATGGAAATCGTTCCGCCGCGGTTCGAGGTATATAACAGGTCAAAGGTGTAAACCCCGGTGTGTTCAACGGCGACGGTCATGTTGAACCACTCGCCGGGTACCGTCCAGCCGACATACAGTTGCTCCGCGGGCGGCACCACCAGGTTGTAAGGATTGTTGTCAATCTCATCGTGGAATTTCGTGTAAGACGTGGAAATGCCCTCTTTCATCCGAAACTCATTGAGATAGGAGCCATTGGCCGGATTCAGTTCTCCGCTGCCGTGGTTCACGGAATCCGTGTTGTGATAGGCGACGCCTTCACCTCCAAAATCGTAGCAGGCGCATTGGACGCGCCCGGGAATTTTCTGCGGACCGCCCCGATGCGTGCTGTCTTGAAACGGTCTGCCCTGGTATCCTTTCAGTCCGGCGGACGCGCATCCAGCCAGGCAAAAACCGACGACCAGCAGCGGGAATGCAGTCAGTATAAATTGGAATCTCATTTTCATGCTGGTTTAATTCAACTTAAGACGGCTGTCCCAACAATGAAACAAGAAAATTGCGGCCGGGTCACTGGTTTTGATCAGGCATTTTTTTCTGATTTTGGTCTATCATTTCCTGGTTTTTTTTGATGATGGCGTCGTAGCGGCGCTGGTTTGTCTGGTCTTCCTGCTCTTCGGGGCTCAGACATCCGCCCAGCAACACAGCCAGAACAACGGCGGAGAAAATCAAAATGAGCGGCTTCACGGTTTATTTGTCAGTTTAACAAATCAATATCTTCACGACAAGGGTGGGGGAAAGCTTGTGCGAATTCAATCTCAGTCTGGGTGCCAACCCTCGTCATTTTCGCCGCTGACTGGATTTGATACAAGCACAATGAGGGCGCGGTGCGACACTTTTATGCCAGGAAAGAAAAAACACGGCATAACTTTCGTCATGCCGTGTCAGTGAAGTGAGATTGAGTTTCAGGCGCGTCGGCGCAACAGCCGTGTCAGCGGCAGAAGGCCCAAGCCCAGGAGAGCCAGCGTGGATGGTTCCGGGACAACAACGGTTTGGATTTGGAAATAGCCTCCCAGATAGTCGCCCGGGCTGCCGACGACTTGACCAGGGCCTAAATCGAAGTAGGTGTCCCCAGGTGAAGACTGGCCGTACACCCCGTTCACGGAATACTGAAATGCATTCGCGGTCGTGATCGGGTCGATCGTATAGTTAAACCCCATGGTAATCGTTGTGCCGTCAATGTAGGTTCCGTTGGGGGCGAATAGGTGAAATGAAGGCCCTCCGGCTTGGAATTCCACTCCGGCATTCCCCCCTTGCCCAACGGTGACGATTTGGTCATCGCCGCCGAAATTGCCGCTAGGATTGCTGAACAGAAAACCGCCCTCCAAATCCAGGCCGGGAAGGCCACCGCTCAACGTCAGGCTGAAGGAAGCACTGAAGTAGTCACCGCTTTGGAAGTTGTATGGGCTGGCTCCCCCATTGTTGGAGTAATACCAGACATCCCGGTCGGCGAAGCCGCTTGGCGAGGCCACGTTCGCCTCGCTGAGCGAGATGGATCCGGGATAGCCGTTGACGTACGTCCCCACAGCGGCAGGGGCGTCGTTGAATACACGCGGAATTATGATGGCTGAATTGATCGTACCGACCGCCGACCCCGCCGGATTTAGGGGTGTAATACCGATATTCGAGAAGACTGCTGACCCGGAATTTTGCCCCATGACCGGACTGACGGCCGCCAGGCAAACGCCTGTGAACACCGAAACATAAAAGCTGCGATTGAGAGATTTCATGGCTGATCCTTGAGATAATTGTTTATTCTGTTTTTTAATACCTTGAATTGCATTGTCTTTATGACAAACGCTCAGAAAAATGTCAAGTCATATTTTTGTAACTTTCCCAAAAAATAACGGCCCTCGGGCTGTTGTCAGCGTTAACTACCTCATCTACAGATGAATGGCTCGCTCAGTCGGTTTGAGCTGGAACTGCCTGCCTGTTCCAGTGCACCGACGCCGACCTCAACTGGCTTGAGTTGCCGCCGATCCGGATGATGAATTCGCCCGGTTCCCAGTCGTATTCCAGTTGCGAGTTATAGAATTTCAGGTCTTCCGGGGTGATGCGAAATGTCACCTTCCTGGTTTCACCCGGTTGCAAGGGCACTTTCTGGAATCCCCGCAGATCCTCCACACTGCGCGTCACACTGGCTACCGGCTGGGTCAAATACAATTGCACCGTTTCCTCGCCGACGCGCTTGCCCGTGTTGGTTACGTCAACTGAAGCGAGCAGCGTCTCATTGCCAGTGAGGTTGGTCTGGCTGAGTTCAACGTTTCCGTAGGAGAACGTGGTGTAGCTCAAACCGTAGCCGAACGGATACAACGGGTCATTCGATACGTCCAGGTAACGGGAAACATACCGGTATCCCGGATCGCCCAGGTAGGGGCGTCCGGTGTTCTTGTGATTGTAATAGATCGGGATTTGGCCGACGTCGCGCGGAAAGGTCGCCGTCAGTTTCCCCGACGGATTGTAATCGCCGAACAACACATCGGCCACGGCATTGCCCGTTTCGGTGCCGCCAAACCACGTTTCGAGAATGGCGCCACAATGCTCCGCTTCCCAGGTCAAGGTCAGGGGGCGGCCGTTCATCAGCACCAGCACGAGTGGTTTGCCGGTCTTTACCAGCGCCCGCAACAGGTTTTCCTGACATTCCGGAAGTCCGATTTCGCTGCGGCTGGCGGCTTCACCGCTCATGGCGGCCGGTTCCCCCAGCACCGCCACCACAACGTCGCCGCGGCCCGCCACTTCCACCGCTTCCGCCAACATCTGTTCGGGCGAACGTTTATCCACCGGGATCTCCGCACCATACGCCTTCAGCGTTGCCCGGAGCGCAGGATCGTCTATCAGGTTTGCGCCTTTCGCGACCAGTATCCTGACTGAGGAACCGGCCACATTGCTGATCCCCGTTAGAACGTCAACGGCCTGTCGCCCGTCACCGGCGGCGTGCCAGCACCCCAACACATCCGGCTGGTCCTCCGCCAGCGGACCCACCAAGGCAATGACTCCGGATTGCTTCAGGGGCAGGATCTGCTGGTCGTTCTTCAGCAGGACAAACGATTGCTCTGCGATTTCCCGAGCTGCCTGCCGGTTTTCGGGTGTGAGGATTTCCGTGCGTGCCCGCTCCTCGGTGCAGCCACGATACGGATCGGCAAACAACCCGAGTTTATATTTCGCCTCGAGGATTCGCCGGCAGGCTTGATTGATCATTGATTCCGGGATTTCTCCGTGTGCGACCAACTCCGGCAAATACTTGAGGTAGGTTTCGCTAAACATGTCCATGTCCACCCCCGCCGTCATGGCCAATTCAGCATCCTGTCGCAAATCCCCCATGCCGTGCGCGGTCATCTCGCTGATGGCCGAGTAGTCGGTGACGACGAAGCCTTGGAATCCCCACTGCGTCCGGAGCAGGTCGGCAAGCAGCCAGCGATTGGCCGTGGCCGGTACCCCGTTGATTTCATTAAAGGAAGTCATGACGCTGCCGGCTCCAGCCTCCACCGCCGCCCGGTACGGTGGCAGGTAATACTGGTACATCTTGAGACGACTCATATCCACCGTGTTGTAGTCGCGGCCCGCCTCCGCCGCGCCGTATAAGGCAAAATGCTTTACGCACGCCATTAGCGCGTTGCTCCGGCTGAGGTCGTCGCCCTGGTAGCCACGCACCATCGCCCGGGCGATCTGCGCCCCCAGATACGGGTCTTCTCCCGCTCCTTCTGCAATTCTTCCCCACCGTGGGTCCCGGGCTATATCCACCATGGGGGCGAACGCCCAGTTCACGCCATCGGCGCTCGCTTCTGTCGCCGCAATGCGCGCACTCCGCTCGATTGCATTCAGGTTCCAAGTGCAGGAAAGACCAAGCGGGATCGGGAAAATCGTCTTATGGCCGTGAATCACATCGTATCCAAACAACAACGGGATGCCCAAACGACTCTCGTTCATGGCCAGCGATTGCAGCTTTCGCACCGCCCCCGGCGTGTAGACATTCAAAACCCCACCCACCGAGCCCTGGCGAATTTCTGTTTCCACGTCCAGGCTCAATTGCGGCCCGGTCACATCGAAACCCAGCGGCAGCAGATTCAATTGCCCGATTTTCTCATCCAACGTCATCCGGCTCATCAATGTGTTGACGAAATTGTTCATGTTGGCGTCGCCGGCCGGTGGTGCGGCCTGCAGGCAGCATGGCATGATCATCCCGAGCAAGACCGTAAGCAGTCTGGTTCTTTTCATTTCGCGTTCTGGTTCCTGTCCAGGCCGGCTTTTAACACAAATCACCGGCGCTTGTCAGAATAATTCAAGGTCGGGAAAAATTCCATGAAACCGAGGACCTCCGGGATTTTTTTATCGCAGCTCGATCGCCAGCAAACGGCTACGGCAGGCCGAGTACTCCCACAGCATGTTGCTGGATCCAGTACAGGTCCGTTATCTCAGGATCGCCAGGTGAAAAATAATGGTCGTTGATCGGGGTTCGCTGGATCGGTTGAGTAATCCAACCAGGATTCCATTTGTGAATGATGGAATGGCCGTCGGCAAAGGAAAAGCCGGCTGCGCCACCGATGTAAGCGGCAGGAACATCGCGAAGATGGAGGTTGCCTAGCGTTTCGTCGGTACTGAAAACGCCATCGTTGATGCTATCCGGTCGCTCGTCCAGGTAAAGAAATGTCCGCGAAGGCGAGCGGACGCTGGAAAGGGTAGAGAAGGGCAAGGGCGCGTTCTGGGGGTTGACGGGCTGGGACAAACTGCCACCTGTGCCGGATTCGGCCGGGTAGCCCGTGTAAGTGTTCATCGAATAACTGCGAACTCGCGGGTAGGTTTGGCCATAGAGGGTGTAAACCGATTGGTCCGCCGGGCACTTGAACGTTCTGTAATTCTTGCTGAGGTAATTCCCCAGGAAGCCAGCATTGGGATACGCCTGGTTCTCAACCAACATGGCGGTATTGGTATTGTCTTTGTTTCCACCCATACCAAGTGTGAGCTGTCCCGCTACCCAACAGGGATGTTGTGAATCCGAGCCGGCGATTACGCCGGGCGATGTGCCATCCATGTTGGGCACGTTGTGATCTTGATTGTCGCCAGCATACATGATTGCCGCCGTTGCCAGTTGTTTGGTGTTGTTCATGTCGCTGGTGCCCTGTGCCCTGATTTTGGCCGCGCTGAGGGCCGGCAACAGCATGGCCGCGAGAATGGCGATGATCGCGATCACAACCAGCAACTCAATCAAGGTAAAACCAAGCCGGCGTCGCCCGGAAATGGTTTCCAGAATGGGTTGCATGTTGTTGGTGCATTTCATGGAGACGTCACTTTGTAAAACCGCTGATTGCCTCCGGTGGTGGAGTCGCTCACGGATTCCACCGAGCCATTGCCGGCGGTCGAGTTCAGCAGGGTCCAACTGCCGGTGACCAGATTCGTCCTGTAAAAGACGCGATAATTCCATCCGTTCTGGGTCGGGAATGAGATGTTGATGTTGCTGCCCGATCGGGCAGCCGAAGCGTTAATCGTCGAGGTCCGAACCAACATAAAATAATTCGGGTAGCAATCACCGGTGGGGGTTGAAACCTGGAATGTGGCCACCCCGGTAATATTCACCGTGACCGGCGCAACTCCCCCCGCGTCCGTTAGTGGCACCCAGGCAAAGGTGTTGATGTTCGCTCCGACAGAGCTCCATTGGCCAAGCGGCTGAAGCACCTGGTTGGTGGTCCCCGCACCGCTGACAACCTGGCCGAGATTCATGGTGTATGCGCCCAGCCCGGATGAACGGGCGTAAAGGTTGAAGGTACCCAACGGATAATCGCGGGTGTAATTGGCCCAGTCACCGCCTCCAAACCAATACAGTTGATAATCACTCGAAAAACTGTTGACGTAAGCCGTCCGCAGGTAATCCTGGGCGACTTGCTGCGGAATACCGTTTTGACGATACTGGAAGTCGGAACCGTCCGTCGGCTCACCTGCATTAATTGTATGGTGGAAATCAATGTTGGTGACTGATACGAACGACGCATAACAGTCCGGAGAATAGCTCGCCGAAAAAACGTACTGTCCACCGTTATAATTGAAATCCTCCGCTTCAACCATATAATTGGTCTGGCTGAAGGTATCGAACTGATTGGTGATGCTGATGCCGTGGCCGAGTGAATTGGTCACGTTAATAATCGCCGTGTGCATGGCATTCGGTTGCAGGGCGGGATACACCACATTATTACTCGAAGCCGATCCGGTGATGGCCAGGTTCGAGGAGACATCATTGCCGTCCACGATCACCTGGACGCCGTTGGCAGGGAACGTTGCGCCAACAGTTGTGACCGTGAAACTTAAAGCGTTGGTAAGCTCAAAGGGATGTTTGCCGTCCGGATAAAGTTTGCTCAAGAACGGCAAATCAACCTGGGCGGGGACGAGCATGTAAAACGTTGGCAGCATGTTGCCACCGCTGGTCATTTGCAAGGTTTCCTTGCCATTCAGGACCACCGGCGCCAGCTGCCCGCTGCCATTGGTCTGGAGCAAATAGACGAATTGAAAAGTGGTATAGCTCGGCTGTGCGGCCGGGTAGGGATTCATCGTGAAGGTCCCCACAACATTGGTCACGCCGCCACTGATCACGCTCATCTGAATGCTGCCAACCATATTGGCGCCGTTAGCGAATCGGCCGATGATCCAATTGGTGCTGGCGGGCCAATCGCGGGTGTAGTTCACCCACTCGCAGCCGCCGTCGTACAGTGGATCGCCGTCGAACGGATTGATGCAATAATCAACCCTGTCCGCGGCAAAGAGGTTTGGCCGCGAGTAATCTCCCGATGGTTTCGTGCCGATGCCGTCGGTAGCGCCACGATAGAATTGCGCGGGCGGAGGAGCCGTGACGTACTCGTCCACGTTGGACACGCCGACAACCCCGAAGTAGCAATTGCCACCGCCGGGGGCATTGCAGAGGTCGGGATTATCATAGTACATGCCGCTGCTGAAATCCCAATCCTCGGCTTCCCATATGTAGGTCGGCGCCGCCACCCCCAGCCAGGTGGTCTGAAAGGTAGTATTGGCGCTCGCCTTAAAGTTGAAACTGTCTGTGGCCGTGATGGAAACAGTATAAGCGGTGTTGGATTGGAGTCCGTTGTAGAAAACGGTCCAGTTTGAGGAGGAACCGCTGAAGGTCACGTTGGTGGAGACATCAACGCCGTTCAAGACCAGGTGAATGGCGTTGGTGTTGATATGGCCGCTGGGCGAAGTGACGTCAAAACTCACGCCATTACTGGGAGCCACGAAGATCTCGTTTTGGGGATTTAGATTATTGATGGTCAGAGGCAACGGTCCGGTTAACTGTTCCAGGTCGGCGTCATCGAAATACGACGAGCCTCCCTCGCTCTGATACTGGAGATAGCAATAGCGATAAACGACCGAGGCAGTTCCCGCCGGGGCCGTCAACTGGCTGACCGCGCCGGTGATCGCATAAGTGTTGAAAAACGGATCGCCGGTGGAAACCGGCTGGGTCACATCGCAGGCGTTGGTTACCTGGAGTTGAACCCATGCGTTCAACCCCGCGTTGATGTTGAAATTGCCCGATTTATCCAGGGCCAATAGATTGGTGCTCGAATCGTAGAACTCAACTTGAATCCAAACGTAGCAGTCCGCTCCCAACTCATCGCCGCTGTTGATGAAGAACCACCCGCTGGCCTGATAGGTTGAGCCCGGAGTGCTGCCGAAGGTCTGATAGAGTCCCGCCACGTTGTTTGTACCGTCGTAACAAGCACCCCATTCCTTCCAATAGTCATTTCCCGAATGGGCGTTGACCAGGTTTCCATTAATTACGCCACTGACTTCAATCCAGTAGTTACCGAAAGGTTGATATATGGCGGCAGTCGGTGGCGCAAAACGCGTCCAGCTGGTCGGAATGAAGTGCCCCGAGTTGACCTCAAACCCCGGATTCTGAAGCAGATTTAAGGCTTGAGCCGGGCAGGCGGCCAGCACCAGGCCTGCTGCCAGAACCCAGACTGGAAAGACCCAGATTGTGTGTTTGGCTCTTTCCTTTAGGTTCTGAAATACCTGAAGATTCGTCTCTGAAGAGTTTATGATATTTTTCATAAGTTTTACTGTTTTCCGCTTGCCAAAAAATGTCCCTCACAAATACAGGCAGCGGGTACATAACACTTTTGCAAGGAGATCCGAAATTGTCAACATCTTTTGCAATCCGAATCCTGGGGTCTTCACCCCATATGGTTTCCAGTCAGCCAGGGAGAACAATTCTTAAAAATTTCAAACCTGGTCGGCAAAGCCCGCTCTATTGCCGGAGCAAATCCCCTTGCGACCCTGTTGTGACATCTCTGTCGCCATGATTTGTCTTGACCCTGACTTATTGGGTGATACGATGAATATTATAGCCACCCTGTTTCGTATATGCGCCGAATTCTGGCTCTCCAAATTTTATTCCTGGTAGTTGCCTTTGTGGCTGCCGCTCAGCCCGTCGCCCCAACCAACGTGGTGGCATTCTCAGGCGATCAAAGCGCCATTGTGCACTGGGACCTGGATCCGGGTCCCAATCTGGCGGGCTATAATGTGTATCGCTCACTCAGCAGCGGCGGTCCCTTTACCCAGCTGAATACCGGCCTGCTGACGACCTTGGGTTATTGCGATCTCAACGTCAGCGACGGCCAGACGTATTATTATCAGGTCACGGCAGTAAATGCGACGTCGCAGACCAGCCCGCCTTCAGCCACAGTTTCCACTCTGCCCAATCCGTTTCCCAGTGACGACGCCTTTCTGGATTATCTGCAGGAGGCCAATTTTGATTACTTCTGGTATGCGGGGAATCCGGCCAACGGCCTTATCCCGGACCGCTCCACGACCGGCTCGGCTTGCAGTATTGCGTCGGTCGGGTTTGGGCTGACCGCCATCGGGATTGCCATTGACCACGGGTGGATTACACGCGACCAGGGCGCCGCGCGGGTCCTGACCACGTTAAACACCTTCTGGAACGGGCCGCAGGGCACCAATGCCTCCGGCGACATCGGCTACAACGGCTGGTTCTATCACTTCCTGGACATGAACTTGGCGACACGCTCAGGCAGCTCGGAGTTGTCATCGATTGACACCACCTTGTTGCTGGGGGGTATTCTCTACGCCAAACAATACTTCAATGGCACCAACGCCACCGAAACCAGCATCCAGACAACGGCGAGTGCGATCTTCAACCGGGTGAATTGGTCCTGGATGGCGCCAGACGTACCGGGCACCAACGGAGTGCGGATGGGCTGGCTGCCCGATAGCGGCTTCAGTACTTTTGGCGACTGGATCGGCTACGACGAAGGAATGCTGATTTATTTGCTTGGCATAGGTGCCACGAGCAATTCCCTGCCAGCTGCCTCGTGGAGCTACTGGACCAGTGGATATGTCTGGGCCAGCTATTATGGCTATTCGTTCGTCACGTTCCCGCCCTTGTTCGGACACGAATACTCCCACTGTTGGGTGGACTTCCGCCATGTCGGGGACACCTACATGAATAATGAGAACTGCACCTACTTTGAGAACTCGCATCGGGCGGCGCTGGCCCAGCAGGCTTATTGTATTGCCGACCCGGATGGCTGGGCGGGGTATAACAGCTTGATTTGGGGATTGACCGCTTCGGATGATCCAAGCGGTTATTCGGCCCACGGCGCCCCACCGGCCGAAAATGATAACGGCACGATCGCCTTCACCGCCGCGGGCGGCGCCATGGCCTTCGCCCCCGAGATATCGTTGCCGTCCTTGAAAAACTTTTACACCAACGGCAAGAAGAAGTTCTGGACGCAATACGGGTTCATTGACGCGTTTAACCTGAGCGCCGCGTGGTACGATAACGCTGAACTGGGCATTGACCAGGGGCCCATCGTCATCATGATCGAGAACTACCGGAACCAAAACGTCTGCCGCCTGTTCATGCAAAATCCGGAGATCCAGAACGGTCTGCAGCTGGCCGGCTTTGTCCCGCTGCCCTTTATGCCGCTGACCGCGCAGGCGCAACCGGCTCAAAGCACCCTCACTTTGGCCTGGGCGGCCACTTCAAACCGGACTTATCAAGTGGAATACTCGACCAATCTTATCTCCTGGTTTACCTCGCCGACCGGGGAAGTGACCGCTACGAATGCCGTCGCAAGCTGGACCGATACCGGCCCTCCAGGCACTCTAACCGTGCCTTTCAGTGATACCGCGAGATTCTACCGCGTCTTCCAGTACGGTACCCCATAGGTTACCACGGTCTGAAAGGTGGAGAGCCTGAATCGTCCCCGGTCCGGGCAGCAGGTTTGCACCCGGTAAATTTGTCAATCTCCACGTCTTAAAATCTTCGATAAATCGGCCTGGCGACGACGAGGGCAGGGGAGTATTTGCCGCGAATTTCAATTTCAATCTGCGCACCGGGTTTGGCCAGGGCCGGCGGCACATAACCCATGCCGATACCGATGCCCAACGACGGACTTTGCGTGCCACTGGTCACCGTCCCGACGTTGGCATCGTTCGCCCAAATCAGATAATGCGGTCGCGGGGGCGCGGATTTTCCGGTCATCGTGAAGGCCACCAGTTTTTTGCGAACGCCATTGGCCTTTTGTTCCGCCAATGTCTTTCGGCCGACAAATTCTCCTTTGTCGAGGGCAACGAAAAACCCGAGCCCGGCTTCCAGGGGCGTCGTGTTTTCATCCAGTTCGTGGCCGTAAAGCGGATAGCAGACCTCCGTGCGCAGCGTGTCGCGTGCGCCGAGGCCGCAGGGTTTCAGGCCAAACGGCCGGCCGGCCTCAAGCAGCGCGTCCCAGACATGCCGGATGGGATCTTCGCGTCCGACGATTTCAAATCCATCCTCACCGGTGTAGCCGGTCCGTGAAACCAGCACGTCCCCGCCGCGGAAGGGAAACCCGCCGATCTGGTTCTTTTTCAAATCCGTCACGCAGCGGGCCCGCGTCGCGCAGTTTGAACCGCCCGCAATGCACTGCCCGATAAATTCCCGGACGCGTGGTCCTTGCACCGCCACGGCGGCGTAACGACGCGACGCATCGGTAACCTGTAATTCGTTGGGCCGGGAAAATTTTGCGGCCTGGGCCTGCAACCAGGCGACGTCCGGTTCGACCCGCGACGCATTGATGATGAGCAGGTAGACCTCGTCGGAAAGCCGGCAGGCATAGAGGTCGTCAATGACCCCGCCGTGCTCATTGCACATCAGGGTGTACTGGCACTGGCCGGACGCCAGTTTGCGGATGTCGTTCGTGAGCGTGTGGTTGAGAAAATCCGCCGCGCCGGCGCCGCTGACGGTGACTTCACCCATGTGGGAGATGTCAAAAATCCCGGCGGCGTTGCGGACGGCGAGGTGTTCCTCGACGATGCTGGTGTATTGCACGGGCATTTCCCAGCCGCCAAAATCAATCAGCTTCGCGCCCAGCTTTTGGTGCGCGGCAAATAGTGGCGTGCGGTTCAGCCCCATTTTTCCGTTTTCATCTGCTCTTTGGGCACACCCATGCCGTGCAGCACAACCTCCTCGGCGAACTCAACCAGTTCGTTCGGGCCGCAGGCGTAGAAGACGGTGTTGGGCAGATCATGGACGTGTTCCTTCACCCATTCTGGTGTGATGCGCCCCCGGCGTCCCTGCCACGGGTCGTTCGCGTCCAGCCGGGTGCAGGTCACGTAAAAGCTGAAGTTGGGGTTTTCGAGTTCCAACTGATGAAACTCCTGTTGAAAGATAATGCTGCGGGTCGTGCGCACGCTATAAAGGACGGTGATCTTCGTGTCCAGTTTGCGCCGGGTGGCTTCGCGCACAAATGCCCGAAACGGCGTCACGCCCGAACCGCCGGCGACACAAACGAGGTGTTTGTTCGGCTCATAGACAGGCAGGAACTTGCCGACCGGCGGAATGACAAAAAGCTTGTCGCCGGCCTTGGCCCAATCCACCAGCCGCGTGCCCATTTTACCGTCACGTTTGATGGTGACTTCGTAAAAGCCGCGGTCCAGGGCGCAGGATGACAACGAATAAGCGCGCTTGTAGGTGGGAGTGTCCGGCCAGTAAAGCGTGATGAATTGTCCGGTCTTGAAATCCGGGTCGTATCCGTCCGGCCATTTCAGGCGGATGGTTTTCGTATCCGGCAACTCCATGGTCGCCAAGTCAATCGGCATTTCGAGAATTTCTTTGGCCATAATCGTCTTAAAAAAAGAAGACTTTATTGAATTCCGAAATCGACAGCAAGCTTACTGTGCGGCTTCCAGCCGCTGGAGCACTTCCTGCGCGAGCAATTCATACGCCGCCGAGCCGGAACTGTATTTATCGTAATGAATGATTGGCTTGCCGAAACTCGGCGCCTCGGCCAGGCGCGTGCTGCGCGGAATGACGGTTTCAAACACGCGGGCACCCAGCAAATTCCGCACTTCTCCGACGACTTCGTTGCAAAGTTTGGTCCGGCCATCGAACATGGTCATCACGACGCCGAAGATATCGAGGCGCGGGTTGACGCCGGTTTCACGCAACTGTCCCAGTATGCGGTTCATCATCGAGATGCCTTCGAGGGCGTAATATTCGCATTGGAGCGGCACCAGCAGGCCGTCGCTGGCGGCAAAGGCGTTCAGGGTCAAAATCCCGAGCGACGGCGGGCAGTCAATGAGCACGACTTCAAATCGTCCGCTGTCCCGGACCGGCTTAAGCGCTTCGGCAACGCGGAGCAGATGATTGTCCAGGCGTGCCAGCTCGAGATCGGCGGCGCACAAATCCACCTCACTGGGCACAACCTCCAGCCGCTCGAAGGCGGTCGGCTTGATTTTATCCAGGAGACTGCCTTCACCGAGCAGGATCCGATACGCGCTGGCGCCCTCGGTTTTTTCCAGCCCTAATCCGCTCGTGGCATTGGCCTGCGGGTCAAGGTCCAGGAGCAATACACGTTTGCCGACGGCGGCAAGACAGGCGGCCAAATTGACGGCGGTGGTGGTCTTCCCCACGCCGCCCTTCTGGTTGGCGACCGCGATGACTTTGGTTGGCACCCGCCTGATTTAATGGCAAGGGCGGCGGCGTTTCAAGTGTACAAGCGTCTGACTTGACGTGGGAAAAGGGGGCGCCGAGGCGTTCGCGACAGGATTTTACACACAAGACAACGGGCAAAACCAGCGCCGGAACGGCGCGGAATGTTCTTTGTGGCGCCAACGCGCTGGATCTTGCTGGAGGGCAACGCTAATTGCCCGATCCGGAATAGTTCACAAACTGCGCGCCGACAGGAATTTGACCGAAAGAAGCGGCGACGGGTTGGAAGCTGCTGAACACAGGGTTGGTGCTGTTGTCGGCGACCATGAACTGGTTGGCGGGCAGCACCGAGGTTGACTGAGCGGCAGGTGTGACTGAAGCAAAGGAGGCGGCTTCCGGTGTTGCGACCGGTTGCAGGAATGCCGTTGATGCGGAATCCGGCCGCTGCGCGATTACGGCCCCAAACAGGAGCAGTGCGCAAAGAGCCGTGGCAAACCCGCCGGCAAACACCGGTCTGGTTTCAACGGCTTGGAGCGCGCTCAACAACCACGGCATAGAGGCTAACAAACGACCTGACCAACCGTCGGCCATTTCAGTTTCGCCGGCACGGATGCGGGCCATGACCTGGCTTGAAAAATTGTTAAAATATCCCGGGGGCGGCGTTTCGTGGCGCTTGAGCGCCAGCAAACGGCGTAACGATTCAAAATTCGGCTGATTTTCGTTCATGTTGGTTTCAAATAGTCGGACAACCAGGCCTGTAATTGCTGTCGTGCGTAAAATAGCCGCGATCTCACCGTGCCGATATTGCAATTCATTACTTTTGCGATTTCATCGTGTGACAATCCCTGCACATCATGCAGAACGACGACCAATCTATGGGGTTCAGACAGTTTCATCAGAGCCTCGTTCAACTTTTCTTGAAGTTCAGTCAGATCGGCCTCCCGTCGTGGCGTTTTATCGGAAATAAGGGCAACCAGATCGGGGTCATGCTCAGCATTGAAATCCAAGTCATTGAGGCTCATGTGGATGCGATTCTTCCGTTGCTTAAGAAAGTTAATCGTCTTGTTGACCGCGATCCGGTAAAGCCAGGTGTAGAAACTGGACCCCCCCTTGAACGATTTTAGCGCCTGGAACGCCTTGATGAACGATTCCTGCGCCAGATCATTGGCGTCCTCGTGATTCGAGGTCATATGATAAACCGTGGCGTAAATGCGTTCCTGGTATCGCTGCACGAGTTCGTCATAAGCCCCCAGGTCTCCCGTGCGCGCACGCCGCACCAGTACGTCTTCATCGGCTGGCGCGGAAGGCTCCGAGTCATTACGTGCGACTGGTTCGGCCATAATCATGGGTACTTAACACAAACAGCCAGGGCGGCGGTTTGTTGCGCCAAAAAATCAGACAGATTTGACAAGCCGGCACGACCGCTCGATTCCGGCAGGCTGCGCAAGGCCCGGCTCGCCTGGTCCAGGAAGCGGGCGACCACCTCGCGGGTCGGTTCAAAGGTTTCGTATTTTTCGAGCAACTCATTCACCGCGGGAAAATTCTCCGGCTGCCAATCCTTGACCAGGTTTTCCAGATGGGCACGGTCCGCGGCGTTGGCGCGCTCCCAGGCCAGCAAAACCGGCCAGGTCAGCTTGCCCTTGGCCAGGTCCGTGCCGAGCGATTTTCCCGCCGCCGCCTCCGAACCGAACAAGTCCACACAATCGTCATAGACCTGATAGGCCGTGCCAAAGGCGGCGCCAAAGTGTCGTAATGCGGTGCGATGCTCCGTCGTGGTCTCACCCAAAAGCCCCGCCAAATCGCACGAGAGGGTGAACAGCTCGGCAGTCTTCATTTCGATCACCCGGAAATATTCGTGCCGCGAGACTAGAAATTTCCGGCGATGCTGCGTTTGCAGGATTTCGCCGGAACAAACCGTGTTGGTCGCCATGGCCACGGCGCGACAGACTTCCGGCGTCGGGAAGCTGGCTGCCAGCTTCAACGCCTGGGCAAACAGGCAGTCGCCAAAAAGCACGGCGATTTCATTACCCCAGTTTGCCGCCAGGGTGAGCCGGCCGCGGCGGATTTCGGCCTCGTCCATCACGTCGTCATGCACCAGCGTGGCCAGGTGGACCATTTCAATGATGACGGCCGCATTGACATGCGCATCGCCGGCCTTGCCGACGGCGTTGGCGGCCAGGGCGACAAGGGTGGGCCGCAAATGTTTGCCGCTGCCGCTGAGGGCATATTGGGCGTAGGGAACGATTTGCGGGTCAAAACCGTTGACCTGCTCAATCAATCGCTGCATGACCGCCTGGAGAAATGGCTCCAGCGGTTCCACGATATGTTTCCAGGAACGGTTCGGGTTGGCTTTAGGCGAGTCAGCCGTTTCTGCTCTCGCCACCTTTGATTCAACGGCCAGCATTCGTTCGAAATCTACGGTTAAGATGCCACTTAGTCAAACTACTTGTCATTTCGAGCGACGGTGAAGAGTAAACGACTGAAATGACGGGGCTATGATTTGAAATTCCAGCCGGCGGTTGAATACTTCTCCGCCGCCAGCTTTTGCGCCTCCCGATCGGGGACCTCCTGCAACCTTTCCGCGGCGTTCCAAATCCGGCCGAGTGCGCTCTTCAATCGGACCGCCGGCAGGTTCAGATTGGTCAGAAAATCAGTGTGACCCCGGTGGTGGCGATAGTCGGGTTGCCGGGAAGGCATGTGGAGAAGCTCATTGACCCGTGGGAGATCGAAGTTCAACAGAAAAGTGCCATGAAACAGGAGAAACCGCCGGTGGCGGCGCTGGGAATTGCCGGAGAATTTTCGGGGAGTGACCGGTGGCGGGTGGCGGGTGACCAGCGTCAAATCGGTATGGCCCTGGACGGCGATGGCGGCGTCCGGCGTCCGGCTTCTGATTTCCGATTCGATCGCCACGCGGTTTTGTTCCATGATGAACCGGTTCGCGCCGGAGATGCTGGCGAGCGGGGGATTTTCTGTTATCTGCAAAATGAGCGTGTAGTTCAAACAGCCCGGTCCCTGTAAAACCGTTCCGCCACCGGAACAGCGGCGAAAAATCGGGACCTTTTGGGCCGTGCACGCCGCGACCTTGACCTCGGTTTCGACCTTGTTCGCATACCCGACGACCACGAAGTATTCCTGGGGTTCCCAGAACCAGAGGATTTCCCCGCCGTCACCCGCTTCCGCCGAGTTGAGCAAGGCCTCATCCCATGCGAGATTTGCGGCGGGCGTGGCGAGCGTGAGATCGAGCAGTTTCATGTGGCGGCGGACGCCGATTTTGCTGGTGTCTGGCCCCGATATGGATTTTAATTCTGCGTGCGCATTTGTCGCGCTTGAAAAAAGGTGTATAACACAGTGAGCGTGGGAAAAAAAGAAATTTACAGTTCGCGTTCCGGTGTGTCCGGCCACTCCGGTGCGGGCAATGGCGACAAATGGAGTCAATCGTTGCAGTCGGTTTTTGAACTTGCGTTGGAGAGCCAGGGACCCGAACGCACGGCGCGCCTGCTCGAAAAACTTGCCGGTCAACTGCGCTCCGCACCGCAGGGCGTCACCACACCATACCTCAACACCATTTCACCGGAGCAGCAGGCGCCGTTTCCGGGCGACCGGGAGATCGAGCGCCGCATCAAGAGTTACATCCGCTGGAACGCCATGGCGATGGTGGTCAAGGCCAATTCGACCACCAACGTCGGCGGGCATATTTCCACGTTTGCCTCGTCGGCGACGCTGTACGAGGTGGCGTTCAACCATTTTCTGCGCGGACGAACGGAAACCTTTCCCGGCGACATCGTTTATTTTCAGGGTCACGCCGCTCCCGGCATGTATGCGCGGGCGTTTCTGGAAGGGCGGCTGAGCGAACAACATTTGCAGAATTTCCGACAGGAACTCGCCGAAGGCGGCGGCCTGTCATCGTATCCGCACCCGTATTTGATGCCGGAGTTCTGGCAGTTTCCGACCGTCTCGATGGGGCTCGGGCCCATCCTGTCGTTGTATCAGGCGCGGTTCAACCGTTACCTGCAGGCGCGTGGGCTGGTGAATTGGAAGGACGAGCCAAAGGTCTGGGCCTTTCTCGGCGACGGCGAGTGCGACGAGGTGGATACCCTCGGCGCAATCACCCTCGGCGCGCGGGAGAATCTCGACAACTTGATCTGGGTCATCAATTGCAATCTGCAGCGGCTCGACGGCCCGGTGCGGGGCAACGGAAAAATCATCCAGGAACTGGAGGGTTTGTTCCGGGGCGCCGGCTGGAACGTCATCAAGGTGATTTGGGGCACCGATTGGGACGATTTGCTCGCGCGCGACAAATCCGGCATCCTGCTCAAGCGCATGGAGGAGTGTGTGGACGGTGATTACCAGAAATACACCGTCGAGCCCGGCAGTTACACGCGCAAACATTTCTTCGGCAAATATCCCGAACTGCTCGAACTGGTGAACCATCTCAGCGACGAGCAAATCAGCAAACTGCTGCGCGGCGGCCACGATGCCCGCAAGATGTACGCGGCTTACAAAGTGGCAATGGAGCACAAGGGCCAGCCGACGGTCATTCTCGCCAAAACGGTCAAGGGCTACGGTCTGGGCGAAGCCGGTGAAGGCAAAAATATTTCCCACCAGCAGAAAAAGATGAACGAGAAGGAGCTGCGCGAATTCCGCGAACGCTTCCAGATCCCGATCAGCGACGATGTCATCGCTGAAACGCCATTCTTCCGACCGCCGCCGGAAAGCCCGGAGATGAAGTATTTGTTCGAACGCCGCCAGGCGCTCGGGGGTTTCCTGCCGGCGCGCGTCGTCAAGCCGGCCCCGTTGAATGTCCCCAAGCTGGCCGACTTCGACCGGTTGCTCAAGGGTGACAACTCCGGTGAAGTCTCCACGACCAAGGCTTTTACCCTGTTGTTGGGTTCGCTGGTGCGCAACAAGGAGATCGGCCGGCAGATTGTGCCAATCATTCCCGACGAGGCACGCACGTTCGGTTTGGACGGTTTGTTCAAGGAAGTCGGAATTTATTCGTGGAAAGGCCAGCTGTACGAGCCGGTGGACAGAAATTCATTGCTCTATTATCACGAGGCCAAGGACGGGCAAATCCTCGAGGAGGGCATCACCGAGGCCGGTTCGATGGCGTCGTTCATCGCGGCGGGCACGAGTTACGCGACCCATGGCGTGCCGATGATACCGTTTTACATTTACTACTCGATGTTCGGCCTGCAACGCGTCGGCGATTTGTTCTGGCTGGCGGGCGACATTCGGGCAAAGGGCTTTTTGCTCGGCGCGACCGCCGGTCGCACCACGCTGAACGGCGAGGGGCTCCAGCACCAGGACGGCCACAGCCTGTTGCACGCCAGCACCATCCCGACCTGCCTGCCTTACGATCCGGCGTTTGGATTTGAACTGGCCGTTATCGTGGCCGATGGCCTGCGGCGGATGTATGTCGAAGGCGAGGATATTTTTTATTACCTCTCGCTTTACAACGAAAACCACGCGATGCCGCCCATGCCCGCCGGCGTCGAGGACAGCATTTTGAAAGGGTTGTATAAATTCAAACCTGGTCCCGGGGGTAAAAAGCTCAAAGCCCACATTCTTGGCAGCGGTCCGATCATCAACTCGGCGTTGAAAGCGCAGGAAATTCTCGCGGAACAGTACGGCGTTTCCGCCGATGTCTGGAGTGCGACCAGCTACAAACTGCTCCGCACCGATGCGATTCGCTGCCAGCGTTGGAACATGCTGCACCCGACGCAGCCGCCCAGGAAATCCTACGTTGAAGAGCTGCTGGCGAAAGAGCAGGGGGCCTTTATTGCCGTCTCGGATAACGTCCGCACCGTGCCCGACCAGATTGCGCCTTGGGTCCCGGGCGGTTTGTTCACGCTCGGCACGGACGGTTTTGGCCGCAGCGACACGCGGGCGCGGTTGCGCCGTTTCTTCGAAATTGATACCGAGTCCACGGTCATCGGCGCGCTTTACGCACTGGCAGAAAAGGGTGAAATCGAGAGACAAATCGTCGCACAGGCCATCAAGGATTTAGGGGTCAACCCGGAAAAAATTCAGCCGCAGATTGTTTAAAGGCGATTGGCAATTTGCCCCCACTTGAATTGGTGATACACAATTTCGGCTGCGGGCCAACAGTTTTTCGTTGATGTCCTGGTTCAAACCAACCCGGCATCAATTCGGGGCCATGGCGGGTACATGGGAAAACCATGGTCCGGTGCGCCACAGTTCCAACCGCTACTTTTACTTCTTATGACGCAAACCGAACAGCGCGACGACACTCATTCCAAGTATTGCCCACATTGAAGGCTCGGGCACGGATTGGAAGGCCAGTCCTTCAGGACCCGACAAACCGGAGGCAAAGGTACTTTTGGCTCCGCCCGGCGTGAATTCATAAATGTTGCCGCTGCCATAATCCGCCACAAACAAATCGCCCGTGCTGTCAAAGGCCATTCCATTATCTTGATTCAAGCCGGAGGCAAAGGTGCTTCGGACTCCGCCCGGCGTGAATTCATAGATGCTGCCCGTGCCCCAATCCGTCTCAAACAGATTGCCCGCGCTGTTAAAGGCCAGTCCAAGAGGATAGGACAACCCGGAGGCAAAGGTGCTCCGCACTCCGCCCGGTGTAAATTCATAGATGTTGCCACTGGCTATATCCGCCTCAAACAGATTGCCCGCGCTGTTAAAGGCCAGTCCTTCAGGACCAGACAACCCGGAGGCAAAGGTGCTTCGCACTCCGCCCGGTGTAAACTCATAGATGTTGCCACTTTGGGAATCCGCTTCAAACAGATTACCCGCGCTGTTAAAGGCGAGTCCAAGAGGCTGATCCAACCCGGAGGCAAAGGTGCTTCGCACTTCACCCGGCGTGTATTCATAGATATTGCCACCGAGTAAATCCGCCTCAAACAGGTCGCCCGCGCTGTTAAAGGCCAGTCCTTCAGGTTCGTTCAAGCCGGAGGCAAAGGTGCTTCGCGCGCCGCCCGGCGTGAAGTCATAGATGTTGCCGCTGATATCCGATACAAACAGATTTTGCGCCTGCACGGTTGCGGTTAAGGCCAGAATGCCTGCGATTGTTAGTAATAGATGGTTTTTCATAACGTGCTCCTAACTTTTAGATTCGGTTGAGATGATTCAGAACTGACAAACAAGGGATTCTTATTCTTAGTGATTAAAAGCTTTTATGTCAAGCCAATACACCGGGAATCGCGAGGAAGGGCGCGCGTTTTCGGGTGCTTCGCGGGCTGGAATCGCGGAGAAGACGCCCAATGTTTGATTGCCCGTCAAACATTTATTCTGTCCGTCCACCGACAACGACAGGCGTCGAGCCGGTGGCAGCACTCGCTGAAAAGGACGAGCGGGTTGATTTCGAGGTGAGCCGAATTTGAGGATGAAAATTATTTCTGGAAAGTGCCGGCATTTTACTGCATGTTGCGCGTCCTGTTGATTTATGGATGTAAAACTTCCCAAACTGGGTGAAGGCGCCGATTCCGGCGTCGTGGTCAATGTCTTTATCAAGGAAGGCGACCCGGTCGCCAAAGGCCAGGCCATCATCGAACTCGAAAACGAAAAGGCGGTGGCCTCGATTCCCTCCACTGCCGCCGGCGTCGTGGCCAAAATCCACGTCAAGCCCGGTGATAAAATCAGCATCGGCCAGCGCCTGATCACGTTGAATGAAAGCGGCCAGCCGGCCGCCGGGCCCGCGCCCGCCGCCAAACGCGCACCGGCACCGGCAGCGCCGGAACCCGAAGAGGCGGCAGTCGAGGAAGAAACCGCTGAGACCGGAGAGGCCGCGTCAAAACCGACCGCCGCGCCGGTGGCGTCACCGTCGGTCCGCCGGGTGGCCCGCGAATTGGGCATTGATTTATCCAGGGTGCGCGGCAGTGAACCGGGCGGGCGCATCGTCATCGGCGACGTGCGCGCCTACATCCAGCGGCTGATCAAGGCCGCCGCCCGGCCGGCGGCCGGCGCGGCGGGCGCCCCGGCCCGACCGGTTGCCGAGTCGATCGATTTTTCCCAATGGGGGCCGGTGACCAAAAAACCGCTGACGCCATTGCGCCAGGTGATTGTGCGGCGCATGTCGGAAAGCTGGAGCGCGGTTCCGCGGGTCACGCAGTTCGATGAGGCCGATTTCACGCAATTGAACGCGTTGCGAAAAAAATTCGCGGCCGCCTACGAAAAGCAGGGAGCGCGCCTGACGCTCACGCCGCTGGTATTGAAGGCGCTGGCGGGGACATTAAAGAAACATCCAATTTTCAATTCCAGCCTCGACGAGGCGGCCAATGAAATTGTCATCAAGGAGTATTATCATATTGGCATCGCGGTGGACACGGAGCAGGGCCTGATTGTGCCGGTCCTGCGCGACGTGGACAAGAAGTCGGTACTGGATTTGTCCAAGGAACTGGAACAACTCGCACAGAAAGCGCGTGACCGCAAGGTTTCCGGCGATGAACTCAAGGGTGGCACATTCACCATTTCCAACCAGGGTGCCATCGGCGGCGCGCATTTTACACCCATTGTAAACAAACCCGAGGTCGCGATCCTGGGCCTTGGCCGCGGCACGATGAAACCGGTCGCCCGCGACGGCAAGGTTGAAATCCGCATGCTGACGCCGCTGGGCCTGTCGTATGACCATCGCGTGATTGACGGCGGCACCGCGGCGAGGTTTATCGTGGATTTGGTGGCGGCGTTGCAGGATTTCGCGGAAGACGCGGTGAAGTTGTAATCGTCCTCTTCCTCATGCTCGTCCTCGTAATCGAATGAACGAAAACCCAACGAACCCTAAAACGGAGAGAAAAATCGAAGCTGTGATGTTTGATCATGAAAAACTGGACGTTTATCGTCTGGAATTAAAATTTATCGGATGGGTGACGCCGTTGTTGGAAGAGGTTTCTCAAAGTGCAACCGGTAAAACCAGTGAGGTGCGTGACCAACTGGACCGTGCCAGTCTTTCCGCGTTGTTAAACACAACAGAAGGCAACGGTAAACGCCAGCGTCAGGTGCGGGCAAAATTCTTCGACGACGCACGCGGCTCAGCGACAGAATGCGCGGCATGCCTCGATGCGCTGGTGGCCAAACAGGTGGCAACCGGAGAACGTGTGACGGAAGGGAAGAAATTGCTGTCACGGATTGTTTCGATGCTTTGCGGGTTGATCGACCGATTCGATGGTTCAACCACTTTTCATGAAGAGCCGGTTGAATACCGATCTGAGAAACCGGAAACCGAACGGAAGACGGATTATTGTTCCAAAGTTTCGAGGACGAGGACGAGGACGAGCAGGATTTAATTATGGATTCCATCAAAACTGAAATCGTTGTTGTCGGCGCCGGGCCGGGGGGCTACGCGGCGGCGTTTTATGCGGCGGACCTCGGAAAAAAGGTCATTCTCGTCGAACGCGAAAAACGGCTGGGCGGCGTTTGTTTGAATCGTGGCTGCATCCCATCGAAGGCCTTGCTCTACGCGACGCACCAGATTGTCAATGCGCGGGAATCGGCTCATCGCGGCATCACCTTCACCGAACCCAAAATGGATTTGGACAAACTGCGCGCCTGGAAGGAGTCCATTTTGGAGAAGCTCAGCGGCGGCGTGGCCACGCTGGCCAAGATGCGTGGAGTCCGGGTCATCCAGGGCCGCGGTTATTTTGAAGGTTCCAACAAACTGCGCGTGGAGACGGATAAAGGCCAGCAGTTCATTGAATTTGAACAGGCGATCCTGGCGGTGGGTTCCCTGGCCGCAATGCCCAAGGCGTTTGACCTGGGCAATCCCCGCGTGATGACCTCGACCGAGGCTCTGGAAGTCGAGGACATCCCCGAAAACCTGCTCGTCGTCGGCGGCGGGTACATCGGCATGGAAATGGGCACGGTTTACGCCGGCCTCGGCAGTAAAATCGTCTTGGTGGAGGCGCTCGACAGCATCCTCGTCGGGGCCGATCCTGACCTGGCCCGGCCGGTGGTGGCGAACGCGAAACGCGCGTTTAAGGAAATCCGACTAAAGGCGAGGGTCACCAAAATGGCCACCGCTGGAAAACAGATCAAAGTGGAAATGGACTACAACGGCCAGAAATTATCCGAATTATACGACCGCGTGCTGGTGGCGGTCGGGCGCGTGCCGAACAGCGCCGATCTGGGCCTGGAGAACACCAAAGTCGAGCTGGATGAGAAGGGATTTGTCAAAGTCAACGAACGCCAGCAGACCGATGACCCGAACATTTACGCCATCGGTGACATTGCGGGCGGCATTTTACTGGCTCACAAGGCCAACAAGGAGGCGCATATCGCCGTCGAGAACATCAATGGCGGGAACAGCGTGCCGTTGAGCGAGATTGTCATTCCGGCCGTAGTCTTCACCGATCCGGAGCTGGCCTGGTGCGGTCTGACCGAGGCCGAAGCCAGGGAACGCGGTGTCCGCTATGAGATCTCAAAGTTTCCGTGGGCGGCATCCGGACGCGCCCTGTCCTTTGACCGCACGGATGGTGTGACGAAGATGGTTATTGATCCGGAAACGGAACGTGTGCTCGGCGTTGGCATTTGCGGCGCGGGCGCGGGCGAATTGATTTCCGAAGCCGTATTGGCGATCGAAATGGGGGCAACGGCGGAGGACATTGCGTGGAGCGTGCATCCGCATCCGACCCTGTCGGAAACACTGATGGAATGTGCGGAGGCGTTTTACGGCCACGCGACCCATACGGTGTCCCGGAAACGCGAGTAGTTTTCGCGATTGAAAGCCGCCGTCGAAAGGATAGAATCAGTTTCTGGTCCGGGGCGTAGCGTAGCTTGGTATGCGCGCTTGCTTGGGGTGCAAGAGGTCGTGAGTTCAAATCTCACCGCCCCGACCATTCAATCAACATTGAAAACATTGGCGATTGCGAAGGCGTCGCCAACCTGAACGAAGGCGACGCTGAGCGCTCGCCCAAACATTCGCCAAACATTTCGGGCGCTTTAGAGGCCGACAGGGCCGAAATGATTCGCAGCGCCCGGGAGGACTTGGAACGAAACGGGATGCGCCCGACACCAGCCGAGGTGGCGCGCCATGTGCAGGCCGTGCATGGAGAAACCGTTACTGCCAGTGAAGTGGCCGACTGCGAGCAACAGGTGAAGTTCCCAAAAAGACTCAGGCACCGCGGCAAAGGCAAGGTGCTGGCGACGATTTACAAGCAATCGGGCATCTACCGCCTTTACTGGCGCGCCCGTGTGGACGGCAAGCCAAAGAGCCGGATGCGGGACTTCAAGACTTACGCCGAGGCCAAGCGCGAGGGCGACAAGGTGATTGCGGATTTGGCGATGGGCAGGACATCCGCGCTGTCGCCGGGGCAGGCTGCGGACGCGTTGAACGCGCTTGAGGAGTTGCAGCGGTTCTACCAAGCGACCGGCAGGCGCATTTCCATCCGGTCGGCAGTTGGCGCGTACTGCGAGGCGCTGCGAAAGCTAAAAGAGCACACGCTTGAAGCTGGCGTAGAGGGCTTTTTGACCACCGTGGCGACAGTAAAACGGAAGGACTTGGCCGAAGCCGTCGAGCAGTTCGTCGAAAGCCGGAAGTTCAAGACGGTCGCGAAGGACGGCAAGCGCCCGCAACTGTCGCCCGGCTGGCACTACATCATCGGCATGTGGCTGCGCGAGTTTGCAAAGACGTTCCCGGGCCACTCGGTCAGCGACCTCACCAAAGAGCACCTCACAAAGTACCTCAACGGGCACGGCGAAGTATCGGCCCGCACGAGGAACGGCAGGCGCAACGCGGTAAAGATGCTCTTGAAATGGTGCGTCGAGCGCGACTACCTGAATGCGAACCACCGGCTGCTTGTGGCTGACGGCATGGCGAAGGAGGTCGAGGACTTCGGAGATGTCGAATTCCACACGGCCAAAGAACTTCGCGCGATGCTTGAATGCAGTCAGAGGAAGAAGTTCCGCAGCCTGCTTCCGGTCATCGCGCTGGGAGGGCTGGCCGGTCTGCGTTTGCAAGAGGTTGCCCGCTTGACGTGGCCTGACGTGTGGCGCGTGCCGGGGCACATTGAAATCACGGCAACCAAAGCCAAGACGAGGCAACGCCGACTCATCGAGATAGTGCCCGCGCTGGCAGCGTGGCTGAAAGACTACTGTGGCAACGAGGGCGCTGTCTGGAACGGCACGCTCGACAGCTTCCACGACCTGTTTGGCAAGCTGCGTGACGAGTTGGGAATCCCGGCGAAGCGAAACGGTCTGCGCCACGCCTTTTGCACGTATCATTTCGCCCTGCACGCCAACGAGAACCTGACCGCGCAGCAGGCGGGCAACAGTCCAGCGATGATTCACGGCCACTACAAAGGGCTGGCCACGAAAGCCGAGGCGGAAAAATGGTTCAAGGTGCGCCCGGCGAAGGCCGCGAAGAACATTGTCCAACTGCGCAGTAAGACCACGAAGATATG
Source organism: Verrucomicrobiota bacterium (assembly GCA_049516255.1). Lineage (GTDB taxonomy): Bacteria > Verrucomicrobiota > Verrucomicrobiia > Limisphaerales > UBA11358 > UBA11358. The sequence continues at coordinate 304 of JBEKTH010000040.1, read as the reverse complement.
AGGACAAAACCAACACATGGCAGAGGTGGACGCAAGAAATTCAGCGCGGCCAAACTCGCCGTGCCGGAGAACACTGTTGACAGAAACATCGACCTCTTGGCGGTCGGGGACTGCGCCGCGAATCCGCAACTGGCAAGAGTTTTCAAGGTCGTCGCTCTTTGGGAAAAACTTCATTCTCCCCGTTGGCCGAACAGAAAGGCTGCGCGCTCGCTCGAAGGCAGCCTGCTTAAAGTTTTGCGCGAATCTCTCACGCGCATTGACCCGCAAGTTCGGAAGGGCATTTTCAGCGCCTTGAACCGTCTCG
>JBEKTH010000039.1:0-35981 GCA_049516255.1 Verrucomicrobiota bacterium | reverse complement strand
ACAAGACCGTGCTGGCCGTGCTGAACACCGTAGGCGAGAAATGCGCGGCGTTCCTAGACCGCACCGTGCGCAACATCCAAACCGAATCGCTTCAAATTGATGAACTTTGGAGCCGGGTCGGGATTAGCCAACGGCGCACGACACCAGCCGACGAGCAACGGGGCGACCAATACACCTATTTGGCCGTGACAGCCCGCGAAAAGTTCATCGTTGGCTACCACACCGGCAAACGGAATTATAGCAATACAAACGAATTTGTTGCCGATGTTGCGGAGCGTATCGTTGGCCGGATTCAGATCACAACCGATTCTTTCCGCCCATATCAGTCCATCGTGCGGCGGCACTTGCTGGAACGCCTGGACTTCGCAACTATGCAGAAACTATACGCTATGCCGTTTGACGCCAAAGGCGAAGCGGCACGGCGTTACAGTCCGCCACAATGCACGGGCGTCAAGATTCAGATTCAGGCTGGTTCACCGCGTCAGGACAGAATCAATACGTCGTTTGTGGAACGCTCCAACCTCACGGTGAGGCACTTTAACAAGCGGTTCGCACGTTTGGGCTTGGGTTGGTCACGAAAGCTGGAAAACCACAAGAACGCAATCAGCCTGTTTATTGCGGCCTATAACTTTTGCAAGGTTCATTCGACGCTGGGTTGCACGCCAGCCGTGGGCTTGAAACTGGCAACGGAAACATGGACAATTGAACGCCTGATTGCCGAAGTCGCACCTTGATTCTTGTACGGCCTAGGTTCAGTTTTTGAGCATGAAATCAAAACAACTGGCGAACGTCTTAATTAAGATCATAGGGCTTTACGTTTGCGTGTGCGCTATTCCGGGTGTGATTTCTGGTATTGCCGCTCTGTTTATACCGGATGCAGGGGTTCCTAAATTTAACGAAGCGTTTGTTCGTCTTATTTCTTGGGGGATAGGTGATGCTGTTCAAGCCCTGTTCGGCATAATTCTCATCTCCAAAAGCCGAAAGCTCGCGGGGTTTTGGTTCAAGAACGAAGAGGAGTAGTTTCAAAACAGCCTACCACCAACAATCCCCGACACCACGACCCGGGCGGGCGGAGCCGGGGAAAGGCGCTGGCAGTATCCTAATTTTGGTAGGGCGCGTCACTCCGTGCGCGCCGTTTTCCGAATTTGCGGCGGGCAGAGGACTGCCCGCCCTACCCAAATTTTGAAATTAGGACACTTCCAAGACGCTGACTTTATTGCCGAAGGGGTCCGCGGTCTGTAGGATGGCGCGGCCTATTTCGACGATGGACAAGTTCATTGACGCGCTGTGCCTGCAATGCGGGATGTGCTGCAACGGGGTGTTGTTTGCCGACGTCCGGCCCGAGCCGGGCGACCCGTCGCCGCTGTTCCAGGGCCATCGTTCGCGCGTCGCGCAACCGTGTCCCGCCTTCAATGCCGCCACGTGCGCCTGCGCCATCTATGCCGAACGCCCGGTGCGTTGCCAAAAATTTGAATGCCGCCAGCTCCTGGGCGTGCGCGCCGGAACGACGACGACGGAAAAGGCCTTGCGCCAGATCCGGGCCGCGCGCGAGCTGGCCGCCGAAGTCGAGAAGCTGCTGGCCGAACTCGGTTTCAACCACCCGCAGCTGCCGTTCAGCCGCCGCTTTCAACGCTGCCAGCGCGCCGCTGAAAACGGCCAATTACCGGAGACACAACTGGAACGGCTGGCCGATTTGCAACTGGCGGTGCACCGGCTGACCGGTTTGCTGGCCAGGGAGTTTTACGCGTGAGAACCATCCGTTGGTCGGAATACGGTGAGTTGGCGGCGCTGTTCCTGATCCAGTCCATGGCCGTGGGCATCTGGATGGTGCCCTTGAGCGTGGTGTTCAAGGCCCATCTTTTGGAGGGCATCGCGCCCTACGCCTTTGCCACTTCCGCCCTGGCCGCCCTCGTTTCACCGCTGATTTTCGGCGCGATGGCGGACCGCCACGCCTCGCCTGTCGCCGTATTGCGCGGCCTGGCCGTGGCCAGTGCCGCCACCATGTCAGTTGTCGCCTGGAGCATCAACCGGGGCTGGTCGCCGGGACTGGTGCTGCTGCTGGTTCAAATCTATGCCCTCTGCGCCGCGCCCACGGGCAGCATCGTCAGCGCGATTGTTTTCTCGCGCCTGCAAGATTCCCAGCGCCAGTTCGGACCCATTCGCGCCGGGGCAACCGTGGGCTGGATGGCCGGTTGCTGGCTGGTCAGCGCGCTGAATGCAGACGCCTCGACGCTGTCGGAATACACCTGCGCGGCGACCTGGCTGGCGCTGGCAGCGTTCACCTTCCTGTTGCCGAGTGTGCCCCCGCCGAAATCCACCGGGCATCCGACCCTGTTGGAGCGGCTGGGTTGGGACGCGGTGGTCTTGCTGAAGAACCGTGATCATCGCGCGGTCTTCATCACCGCGGCATTGTTCAGCATTCCGCTGGCGGCGTTTTATCCGTTCACGCCGTTGCAACTGCAACAACTTGGTTTCCGGCACACGTCCGCCTGGATGACGCTGGCGCAAACCACGGAATTGATGGCCATGTTTTCGCTGGCGGGTTTGTTCCTGCGCTGGCGGTTGAAATGGATTTTTGTGGCAGGGCTTGTCGCCGGATTGTTGCGTTTTGCCCTGTGCGCGGTGAATGGCAAGGTGTGGGTGCTGGCCGGCACCAGTTTGCACGGTTTGTCCTTTACGCTGTATTTCATCACCGCGCAGATCTACATCAATGAACGCGTGGGACCCGAATGGCGGGCGCGGGCCCAGGCCATGTTGGCGTTGATGATCAACGGCGTCGGCAACCTCTTCGGCTACCTGGGGACCGGCTGGTGGTTCAAAGCCTGCGCTCAAGGTGCTGGCACGCAATGGCAGTTGTTCTGGAGCGGCGTGACCATGGCGGTGGGCGTCGTGATGATCTATTTTTTGGCGGCCTATCACGGAAAATATTCCGGGACCACCCGGCTGCCGTCAGACAGTTCGGTCATAAAACCGACCTTTCCCCTCGGTGAAACCCCTTGATCGGCCTGCCCTGATTAAAGTCCCAGCTTCTTGAACCGGTTGTTCACTTCCTTGAAATGAAAGTCGAGCGAGCAGAGTTTCTCCAATTCTCCTGTCTTAAAGTACTTCGCCACCGCCGGGTCTTGCTTCAACTGTTCAACAAAATCCGCGTCGTCGCGGCCGGCGTGCTTCACTTCCCACGTTTTCATGGCTGCGTCCTGGACCAGTTGGTAAGCGGCTTCGCGCGTGAGGCCCTTTTTGATCAAGGCCAGCAGCACGGTCTGCGAATTCCACATGCCCAGGCTCAGGCCGAGGTTGCGTTTCATGTTCTCCGGATAAACCGCCAGGCCGTCCATCAGCCGCGTCAGCAGGCCGAACATGTAATCGAGCAATGTGCAGGAATCGGGGAAGATGATGCGCTCGACGCTGCTGTGGCTGATGTCGCGTTCGTGCCAGAGGGCGACGTTTTCCAGCGCCGCAACGGCATTGCCGCGGAGCACCCGGGCCAGGCCGGTGAGGCGTTCCCAGGTGATGGGATTGCGCTTGTGCGGCATGGCGCTGCTGCCTTTCTGGCCCTTGGTGAACGGTTCCTCGGCTTCGAGTACTTCGGTGCGCTGGAGATGGCGGAACTCGACCGCCCAGCGTTCGATGCTCGCGCCGACGAGGGCCAGCGTGGTCATGAATTCGGCGTGGATGTCTCGCTGGACTACTTGCGTGGCCACGGGCGCCGGGCGCAGGCCAAGTTTTTTGCAGACATAGGCCTCGACCCGTGGTGAAAGATGTGCGCTGGTGCCCACCGCGCCGCTGAGTTTGCCGACGGCGACGGTTTTGCGGACGGATTCGAAGCGTTCGAGCGCACGGCCAAATTCGTCGTACATGAGTGCGAGTTTCAGGCCGAAGGTGGTTGGCTCGGCATGGATGCCATGGCTGCGGCCGATGCAGGGCGTGAATTTATATTTGCGCGCCTGCGCCGCGATGGATTTTCGCACCGTCTTTGCGTCGGTAATGAGCAGGTCCGCGCTTTGGACCATCTGGACGGCAAACGTGGTGTCAATCACGTCGCTGCTGGTCAGGCCGAAATGGAACCATCGGCTGGCCCGGTCGTTGATTTTCTCGGCGACGGCGGTGGTGAAGCCGATGACGTCGTGGTTGAGCGTTTTTTCAAGTTCCTTTTGGCGCGCGACGAGGCCGGGCAGGTTGGCAAACCATTTGTCCGCGCCGCGTTTCATTTTGGCGAAGTCCGCGCGCGGCACGACGCCTTCCCAAACGAGCGCCTCGCTGGCGAGCAGTTCGATTTGGAGCCAGAGCCGGAGCTTGTTCTCGTTGGTCCAGATGGCCCGCATCTCCGGTCGGGAATAACGCGTAATCATGGCACAAGCCTAAAACGTCGAGAGTCGAGAGTCGAGAGTCGAGTGCCAGCGAAAAGCCCTCGACCCTCGACCTTCGACTCTCGACTGCTTTACTCCTGCACTTCCAGCCGGATCGCGTCGTACATCACGGCGCCTATCCGGGCTGGCCGGGCTTCGTCCGGATTGGCAAAGGGAACCGCACCCTCGATGCCCAGGGTGATTTCATTGGTTCCCGCCTTCAACCAGCTCGCGTTGAAGGGGAGCGTGTAAACGTGGTATTCGCTGTCCTGCCCGCCGCTGCGATAGGGCGCCGTGCCGGTCTTGGGAAGTTTGAGAACGCCAATCTCCCGGCCATTCGCCTTCACGTCTAATCGCCGGTCCGATGAGGCACAAACGCCGATGGTCAGGGTGGCACGGCCGGACAATGTCTTCGGTTCGTCAAAGCGAATCGTCCAGCAAGGATTTTTGTTGTACCAGCCCCATTGCGCGAAATTCCAGTCCCTGGCCGCGTCGCTTTTGCCGATGGTGAACGTGACATCATCTGGAAATTCCCGGGCATAACGGATGAAATTGTCGTAATGGCGCACGTCATCGCCGTCTTTGAATTCCCCGGTCGAACGATCGGCCACACCGATCTGCCACAGGGTGCGTCCGTGGGTGACCGGTTTCCAGGTCAACGTGCCCAGGTCGGTGATTTTACCCGGTCCCACCGGGATGCCGTCTTCGCGGTAATCTACAAACTGGTTCGCGCCGCTGACGAACAGGGTATAGTTGCCGGGACGCACTTTGGGGATGACAAAATGCCCGGAGTCATCCGTTCGGGTCCAAAAAGTGTATCCGCTGCTGGACTGGCACCAATCCTTTATGCCCGACGGGGCCAGGACCGCCCAGGCTCCCTTCGTGCTGTCGCCGTTGCTCAATTTGATCTGACCGATGACCGTTCCTCGTGACAAAGGGTAATCCGGATTGTTTATGAAATCGTAAGGCCACCGGGTCTCCTCGCTGACCGCACGAATCCTCGCGTCCTGCCACAGCGCGTCCGTCGAGCCGCCCTGGTTGAAATAAACAAAGGCCGGGCCGTAAAACAGGCTCCACTTCTGACCGGCTTTCAGGCTGATGGCGCTGGCGCCGCAATGAGTGCCTTGAAACATCCACAGCAGGACGTTATCCATGTGGACAGTCAATTCCTGGCGCAGCGGCCCGCCGTTGATGTATTCCCGGCCGGGCAGGATCATCCAAATCCCGATGCCGTTTCCCGCCATGCCGTACACGAGGTCATCGGCGATGAAGGCGCTGTTGTCGTATTTGGTGTAAATGGTCCCGTCGGCGTAACGGAAGGTTGCGTCTTGAACGGTGTCAACGATTTTGCCGGTGGGGAACGGGCCTTTTCTCTGGTCGTCCACGATGTGATGGGTGAAAAGACGCGGGCCGGGAACGCCTTTAATGACCGTGCGGCTTTGCGACAGTGAAGCGGCTGCCATGCCCGGACCATGCCGGAAAATGACGTACACATAGAAACCGGGCATGTCCCGTGGCAGAATCCAATGGACTTCCGTGTGGAATGGAAAGGACGGTGTGGGTTCACTCACCGCCGCAACTTCCCCTGAATCCAGTGCCGATTGCACAATGTCGAAGCGTGCGCCGGGCTGGCTCAACGGATGAAAATAATCCGGTTTGACGCCGCCGCCCAGGTTTGCATCAAAATACATGACGGCTTTGCCATTCCCAAGTTCCAGATCGTGCCCATTGGCCCGGTACTTGATCGAGGTGACATCGCCGGTTTTCTTCGCAAACGTGAGGCTGACGATGCCGTTTTCCATCACGATCTGGTCCGCGTTTTCGGTCACGGTCACCGGTGACGATGATTCCGGGGCGTCGCCGGCCAATGCGGTTTTGCCGGAAAAAACCAGGAGCAGGCACAGGAATATCTTCGTACGGAGGATGACCGACATAAACGTGTCCGGCCGGCAGCCTGGGGCGCTCATCACCGCTTAGCCATTTTGGAGCGGGCCTTTTCCAGGATTTCGCGTTCGCGGGCGGTCAGGCTTTGGATGCCGTGCGCGGAAATCTTTTCGAGGATGGGGTCCACTTCGCTTTTTACAAATTCGTCGGTGGACAATTCCTCGTCGGGCTTGCCCGCCGCCGAACGCCAGAATTTGCCCTTGCCGGCGCGGGTGACGGCAAATTCCCGCGGCGCGTCCGGGTGTGTCGCCGAAGCGCCCCACCGCCCCCAGGGCCAGCGGCCCTGGATAAATTGGCGCACAAACACGATGCCGGTCAACATGCCTCCCAAATGCGCGGCATGGGCGATGTTGCCGCCCATTAACACCGCCAACCACGAATCAGGAAACAGGATGCAGAGCGAACTTAATATGGCCGTGCCCCACAGCAAATATTTCGCCCGCAAGGTCACGGGCAGCACGAAAAACAGGAGCAGGGTCAATTCCTGTTCCGGATAAAGCGTGGCGAAAGCCGCGACCAATCCCAGCGCGGCGGCCGAGGCCCCCACCACGGCCGTGCCGAAGTGACCGGACCAGACCAGTGCTCCCAGCATTTGCACCAGTCCCCCAATGACGCCGCTGGAGAAATATAAAACTAGAAATTTCCTGGGGCCAAGGACCTCCTCCATGACCCGCCCGAAAACGTAAATCACCCAGCAGTTGAGTACAATATGCAACAGGCCGCTGTGCATGAACTGATAGGTGAGCAATTGCCAGGCATAACCATGTTCCAAACCCTCAAGACTCAACGCGAAATAATTGTAAAAAAATGGATTGTCCGGCACCAACCTCGTCGGGCTGGAAGAAAGCAGGCACTCGAGCACAAAGACGATCGCGTTCGCCACCAACAATGCCACGGTAAAAGACAGGTACGGCCGGCGGTACTCCGGCAGGCGCATGTAGTCACGATCTTCAAGCATGGCGGACGCAGGCTAATGGCCGGAAAAGCGGTTTTCAACGGCCTTTTTGCGGCAAATCTTCGACAATCCGGCCGTCCGCAAGTTCAAAGACACGCCGCGCATGCGCCGCCACCTTGGCATCGTGCGTTGCAATGACCAGCGTGGTCTGCTTCTCGGCGTGCAGTTTTTTGAGCAATTCAATGATTTCACCGCCCGTGCGCGAATCGAGGTTGCCGGTCGGTTCGTCCGCCAGGACCAGTTCCGGCTCATTGATAAGGGCGCGGGCGATGGCCACGCGCTGCTGTTCGCCGCCCGAAAGTTCAAACGGCTTGTGTTCCCACCGGTCGCCGAGGCCGACCCGGGCGAGCAATTCGCGTCCGCGCGCCTCCGCCCGCGCGGCGGGCACGCGGGCCACCCGGGCCGGCAGACAGACGTTTTCCAGCGCATCGAGTTCCGGCAGCAGATGGTACGCCTGGAAAACGAAGCCGACGCGGCGGTTGCGAAAGTCGGTGAGTTCCCGTTCGGAAAACGCGGCGATATTCTGCCCGGCAAAATGGATTTCGCCCGCGTTCGGCGAATCCAGTCCGCCGATCAAGTGCAGCAGCGTGCTTTTGCCGGCGCCGGACGCACCGCGCAACGCGAGAAATTCGCCGCGCAACACTTCGAGGCTTACGCCGCGCAGCACGTCAAGCGTGCGCCGGCCCATGGTGTAGGACTTGGCCAGTGCACGGGCGGAGAGCAATGCTTCGTTCATGCCCGGCCTCCCTTTCTGGAATGAAAAACATTCAACATCCAACATTCAACATTCAACGCCCAAGGAATTGCCGATCCGCCATCCATTGGCTGTTCGAGGTTGAATGTTGAATGTTGGATGTTTCCAACTTTATTCATAACGCAGCGCCTCCACGGGTTTCAACCGCCCCGCCCGCCACGCGGGCAGTACGCCGCCCAGAATGCAGATGATAAACGAGCTGCTGCAAATGACCACGATATCGCGAACGGCAATCACCGCGGGCAGCGCGCTAAAGCCATAGATGGAGGCCGGGAACAGTTCAAAGCCGGTCCAATGGTTCATGAAATGGAGGAATTCGTTGCGATACGTCAGCGCGAGGATGCCGAGTCCGTAACCGGCCAGCACGCCGAGCACGCCAATGATGGCGCTTTGCGTGAGAAACACGCCGGAGATTTGCAGGTTGGTGGCGCCGAGCGCCTTCAACATTCCGATCTCGCGCGTTTTCTGGACCACGAACGTGATTTGTGCGCTCAGGATGCATAGCGCCGCCACAATGACGATGAAGAACAAAAGGTAAAACATCACGTTCTTTTCAACAATCAACGCGCCGAGAATGGCGGAGTTTTCCTGCATCCAGGTGGTGATGGTGTAGCTCGGCCCCAGGGCGGTCGCCAGTTCGTTGCTCACGGCCACCGCCTGATATGGGTCGCGCAGCATGACCATCAGTCCATGCACGCTGGCGCCCAGATTGTAAAGGTCCTGGGCGTTTCCCAGCGAGGTGACGGCGACGGAATAGTTGTAATCATAGTAGCCCACGTCGAAAATGCCGGTCACGGTGTAATCATCGGGCAGCACGGCCTCTTGGTCCGGTTTGCCCTGATGTTCCTTCATTTTCTTTAAATCGTTCGGCGAATAAATCGAAACCCGGTCGCCCACGGCCAGGTTCAGGCTCTGGGCCAGCGCAGTGCCGATGACCAGGCCGCGCCGGCTCAGGTCGAATTTTCCGGCAATGATGCTTTGGGGGAGCACGCTCACCGAGTTTTCGCGGGTGGGATCCGCGCCGCGGACATACGGCACGGCAAAGTAGGGTTGTTCATCGTTGGCCGGCTCCGTTTCCATGAGCACCGGTCCCAGGACATACGGCGCCACGCCCACCACATTTTTATTGGCGGTCACCAGATCCATCACCGCGTCGTAATTCTCCATCGTTTCACCGCGCGAAGCGATTCTCAGGTGTGCGTTGAAACCGAGGATTTTTGCGCGCAAATCGTGGTCGAACCCGCTCATCACGCTGATGACGATGATGAGCACGGCCACGCCCAGCGCGACGCCGACGATGGAGATGAGCGTGATGATGGAGACGAACGTCCGTTTGGGCCGCAAATAACGCAGCGCGAGGAGCAATTCAAACGGCAATCGAGACATGGCGGCAGGCTAAAGACGGGTGCGACCCGTGTCAACGAAGCGCGTGTGACGGCAGTGTCCTTATTTCGGTAGGGCGCGTCACTCCGTGCGCACCGTTTTCCTATTTGCGGCGGGCAGGGGACTGCCCGCCCTACCCAAATCTTGAGATTAGGACACCACCCGTGAAGCTCATGCGCGCTCCTTGCGCGGAGCGCGGAACGGGTTGCCCTGGTTGACCGCGATGGGCGCCCGCGGGACAAACAGCAGGCTCACAAACAGATAAATCCAGCCGATCAAAAAATGGGCGCCGAAGATGAACCCGAAGGAAACCAGATTCAGAAAGCCGATGCCGTAGAGCAGGATGGCCGCGGTCATCAACAGCGCGCCCGGCATCAGGGCCGCACCCGCCAGCCGCCAGCTCTGACGGAAATTCAAGTCTCGGTTCGCAAAAAAGCCGAGCAGCCAGGCCGGCAGAAAATAGAGGGTCGCCAGCAACCACCAGCTCAGCAGGAAGCCAAACGTTGCCACCGCGCCCGTAATGACCAGCAATGCCGTTACCCAGGCGCCCCAGAGCGGCTCCAGTGTTTTGCGATTGAGGGCGATGACGTAACCGCGGGGGTAAGGCCATTCCCAATAACCGAACAGCGAAAACGAACGGATGGTTTCCCGGCCAAATTCGATCTGCACATCGGCGGCCGGGCCGATCTGGCCGGAGTGGTCCAGATCCACGTCCAATGCCAGGAGACGGCCTCCGGCCAGCAGTTCCGGCGAGTGATCCGGCCAATCCAGACGGCCCGAACGGATTTCGCCGGTGGCGGGCAGTTTTTGAACGGCGGCTCCCACCACGGGAAAACAACCTTTGTCAACGAACCAGACCAACGCGGCGGCGGCGAGCAGCGCCGCCAGGAACTGCACGAGCAGCAGACGCCCGGGCCCCGCACTGGCAAACGCCGCCACGCCACGCGGGGTGAAAGGTTCCCACGCCACGATTGCTCTGGCCGGCGCACTCATCGACCGGCAGATTATCTGAAAAGGGCCAGCCGTTAAAGCGTTGAGACATGCCGGGAGCGCCGGCATCTTGCCGGCGAAGCTGACGTTCTGCTCCTTTTGGGATTCGCCGGCTGGAAGCCGGCGCTCCCGGCAACGCACCCGGACTGATCAGGCCGGGTTTGCTTCCGGCGGTTCCGGCGGCTTGGGCGGCGGGTTTTGCTCCGGCGGCGGCGCATGAATGACCGGGATCGGATAACGCAATTTCATGACGTCGTCCACGAGCACTTCAACGAAGTAGGTCCCGGCGGTTTTGAATTCGATCTGGCCGAAGACCATGACGTTGGTGGCGTGCAGCGCCGCATCCTTCAGCTCGAATCTCATTTCGCCCTTCCTGAGGACGGTCGTCTGATCGGGCGCGATAAACCTGACGCCTTCGATGAACTGGCCGATGCCGGCCGTCCAGCGGTTGAAGACGAACAACCGCCCGGCGACCACCGGCAATTGCGGCACGCGCAGGAAGTTAATGACGCCAATGAGGAAAAAATTGCCGTTGGATTCCTGGCGGACTTCTTCGCACACGAGCGAACATTGCAAATCGGGCAGAATTCGAGTGGGTTGCATAAATGATGATATTCATTGTGGCGGCGCCTGATAAGCGCCGCCGGATTTATTCACGTTTTTCAAAAAATGGCGGTCACCGACCGCCGCTACAAGCTCAATTCGGCCGCGCGCACGGTGTTTTGCATCAACATGGCAATGGTCATCGGGCCAACGCCGCCGGGGTTGGGCGTGATTTTTCCGGCGACCGGTTGTACCCCGGCGAAATCCACGTCGCCCACCAGCCGCGAGCCGTTTTTGGCGCCCGGATCGCTCACGCGATTCACCCCCACATCAATCACCGTGGCGCCCGGTTTGACCATATCCGCCTTCACAAATTCGGCGACCCCCATCGCGGCGATTAAAATGTCCGCGCGGCGGCAATGCGCCGCGAGGTCACGGGTGGCGGAATGGCAAAGGGTCACCGTCGCGTTCGCGTTTTTGTCCTTCTGGCAAAGCATCGCGGCCATCGGTTTGCCGACGATGTTGCCCCGGCCCAGAATCACCACCTCGGCACCGCTGGTTTTGACCCCGGAGCGGGCCAACAACTCGCGAATGCCCGCCGGCGTGCAAGGCTGGAAGCCCGTTGAATCCCCGAGCATCAGTTTGCCGACGTTTACCGGATGGAAACCGTCCACGTCCTTTTGCGGCAACACGGTCGAGTAAACCACCGGTTCCCGGATTTGTTTCGGCAGCGGCGCCTGCACCAGAATTCCATGCACCCGCGGATCGGCGTTTAATTTCTCCAGCAATGCGAGCAATTCACCTTCACGGGTCGGCTCCGGCAGGACGTGTGTATCGGAAAAAATCCCGAGTTCGGCGCAGGCCTTCTCCTTGCGCCCGACATAGACCTTGGAGGCGGGGTCCTCGCCCACGCGCACAAACGCGAGGCCGGGTGAAACCCCGCGCGTTTTCAGCGCGGCCACCCGGCCAGCAAGTTCGTGCAGGATTTGCGCCGCGATGGCGCGCCCATCAATGAGCGTTCCCACGTTGTCTGGGGCTGCTGAGGTCAACGTGTTTGACGCCCTGGGTGGCAACCACCTGGATGCTCTGGATGGCAATCAGCGGGCTGCTCGGCCAGCGCGGGTCGATGCCTTCGACCCCGGTGACGATGATCCGCATGTTGACGTAACGGCTCAGGTCGAGATCCGGAGCGGTCGAGTAAAGGTAGTCAATCGTTTGATACGTGTCCGGATCGTACAACATGTATTTCGTCGGCGCGACCGGGCTGGTGACCGGTCCCACCACGCCTTCATGCGACACCGTCCGGTCCACTGGCGGCGCCTGGACCGTCTGCTGGGTGGCCGGCGGTTGCTGCTGGGCTACGGTGGTGGGCGTCGGTGGCGGCGGCGGAGCGGTCTGCGTCAAATACATGGCGGCCACAAAGGCGTAGGCATTGGCCGGCGGCTCAATTTCCACCCACTCACCCTTGGTCCGGATGATGTTCACCGTCGTTCCGCGTTCAATGGTGCCGAGGACGCTGTAATTTTCACCCGGGCCGCCGCGGAGATTCAGTTTCTTTGAGACAACCGTGTTGTTCGCCTTGTCGATGAATTTGGCGAAAGCCCAGACATGGGCGCTCGACGGAAAGGCGATTTGGGCCCATTGCGCGGGTTCGTTGGCCTTATGTTTGTCGAGATTAATCTGGGATAGAACCGTCACCGTATCGCCTTGTTTGAGGTGCGCCACGACTTCGCCCTTGAGGCCGGCCTGACCGCGGGCGGTGAGGCTCTTGACGGCGACCTGCGCCGGGCCGGGAACGAGCGTGACCGTCGGCTCGGCCAGCGGGACGACTTTGGCGGCGGCGTGGTGTCTGTGTTTGGCGGGCTTGGGTTTTTCCACCGGCGGAGCGGTTTCCGTGGCCGGTGCCGTCGCGGGTGCGGCTTCAGCCGGCGGGGGCGTGGTCGGCGCGGACGCCGGGGCGCCCGCATTTGGGTTGTTCTGCGCGACTGCGCTTGTGACCAGCATCACGCCCAACATCAACCAGCAATTCGTTTTCATATTTCTGCAAGTAAAGTTTTAATCTCGGTTTCTGTCAATGCCCGCCAGCGGCCGGGCTTCAATTCGCCTAGTTTTATTTTGCCAATTTGTGTCCGCTGCAACCGTTTGACCGCCAATCCCTGCGATTCAAACAGCCGCCGTACTTCGCGGTTTTTGCCTTCAGCCAGTTCAAGCTCCACGACACTGCGCATGCGGCCGGCTGAAATGAGTCTCGCCGCCTGCGCCCGGAGTTTTTCGCCTGCGTGCCATACGCCCCGCAAGAATCGTTCCAACATCGCCCGATCGGCTTTACCCTCAACCGTCGCAACGTATTTCTTACGAACGCCATAGCGCGGATGAGTCAGGCACAGGGCGAATTGTCCATCATTCGTCAGGAAAAGCAATCCTTCCGTGTTAAAATCCAGCCGCCCCACGGAATGAAGATTTTGCCATTCCTTGGGCAATAAATCGTAAACCGTCGGTCGACCCAGCTCGTCCTGTCGCGAACAAACACAACCCACCGGCTTGTGCAGGGCCACGTAAAGCTTTCGCCGGGCCCGAACGGGTTTGCCGTCCAAGGTGACCGCATCCCGGTCCGGATCCACCTTGGTGCCGAGCACCCGGACCGGCTGGCCGTTGACCTGCACGCGCCCGGCGAGAATGATGGGTTCCGAGGCGCGCCTGGAAGCCACTCCCGCCTCCGCCAGAAATTTTTGCAAACGAACCACGGAAAGTGACAGGTGACGCGTGACGAGTGTCGGGAACTCGCGTCACCCGTCACCCGTCACCCGTCACACCTCGGGTTTGGTTTTGCGGAGACCGGTGATGCGGTCGCCGTCCTTCCACTGGCCGCGCTTTTTGAGCAGCGCCGTGCGTTCGAAACGTTTGAGGACATTGCGCTTGCCGCCCAACACGGACGCCGCGCGCAGACTGCGATGCTGTGACATAAAATTCTTCGGTTAACGGTTAAATGGTCGGTAAAAAACGAGCCACCAGTCTAGCAGGTCAAATCCTTCCCGCAATGACGAAATTTTTGCGATATTGTTCGAATTTGCTGTAGCGTCGAGCCTGTGGCTCGAAATCGGCGCACCCGTCCTCCGTAGCAGTACTGCGGAGGGTGGACAGCGCCGACACTACAACAATAGAATCAGGACGCTGTCGTTTTTGCCACAACCATGGAGGCAGCAGGCGTGCGCAGGCGAGATCTCTGTGAGTGGAAGCGGATGGCGCCGCCACCAGTCACGTCTCCGGCAAGCGTTGCAATTCCATGAGCAACCGCTCCGGGTGGACCGGTTTGTGCAAGACCAGCGACTTCACTTGTTTGAGGAACGAATGGTATTTGGGATCGTCCGCTGCGCCCGTCAGGAAGATGAACCGGCGGCACAGATGCGGTTTCATCCGCTCGAGGGTGCTGTAAAATAAATCGCCTTCCAGTTCCGGCATTCGGAGATCGCAAATGATGGCGTCCACGTCCCGGCTGAGCAGGAGTTTCAAGGCCGCCACGCCGTTGGCCGCGGTGCTGACGTCGTAATTGAAGGTTTCGAGAAGATGTTCGTAGATCGACGCCAGTTCGAGGTCGTCGTCCACGATGAGCACGCACTTTTTGTGCGGCACGGGCTGCCTGTCCACGACGGTTGACATCAGTGCTTTGGGTTGCGTTGCCCGAGAGTATCGGAGTGAATATGGCACAACTCAGGGACGTGGACAAGTGACGTCGGGTGCGCGGATGGTTGTTCTCCTGAGCCTCCTGGGAGCGCCGGCGTCCCGCCGGCCAGTCGGAAGCCGAAAACCGGAACTCGCCGGCGAGACGCCGGCGCTCCCAGGAATTGCGCCTTTTCAAGGGTTCAATGCGCGAACTTTTTAGAGGAAGTCTTGAACCACGGCGAAGTGATTGCCAGGGGGACACTGCGAGTAGAGACAATTCGCGCTCCGCTTTAGTCGTTTTTCCCCGCCAACGCCTGTTCACGTTCCAGCAACGTCGGGTGGGAATGGTAAAATCCGCTGTAGCAGGGATGCGGCGTCAGGTTGCTCAAATTCTTTTCGTTCAGCTTGCGCAACGCGCCAATCAGGGATTGCGCCTCGTTCACCACACGCGCGGCGAAGGCGTCGGCCTGGTATTCATAACGGCGCGACCACCAGTGGATCAGCGGCGAAAACCAGAATGTGACCGTCCCGGCCAGTAATCCAAACAACAACAACGCCGGGGCCACGTTCCCTGGTTCAAAGCCGAACGCGCGGTAAAACCAGTCCTGCCGGGCCAGAACGGAGATGCAATAAAACCCGGCCAGCGAACTCACCGCCGAGAAGGCCAGCATTTTCGGGATGTGCTTTTTTTTGAAATGGCCGATTTCGTGCGCGAGCACCGCCTCCAGTTCCGGTTCAGTTAATTGCTGGACCAGCGTGTCGAACAACACGATTTTCCGGAACCGGCCGAAGCCGGTAAAAAACGCGTTTGAATGTCGCGACCGTTTGCTGCCGTCCATCAACTGGATGCTTTGGGCGTGGAATTGGGTCCGCCGGGCCAGTGCCAGCAACCGTTCGCGCAGGCCGCCTTCCGGCAGCGGCGTGAATTTGTTGAACAACGGCAGAATCAAAACCGGCGCGAGCACCAGCATCAGGAATTGGAACGCGAGCAACGCCGCCCATGTCCAGAACCACCACCACGCTCCTGTCCATTGGACAATTTTCAGGATGAGCACCAGCAGCGGATAACCGAGAGCGACCGCGAGCAGCAGGCCTTTTAAACGGTCGGTCCACCAGGTTTTTGGCGTCGTGGTGTTGAAACCGAATTTTTCCTCCAGCCGGAATTGGGCATGCCAATCGAACGGCAGTCCGGGCAGCGACATCGCCAAACCCACCGCGAATAGAAATGCCGCCATCGTCCACGCCGACTGGCCGAGCCCGTGGGAAAACATCTGAAATGCCCACGGCAGAACGCCGCTGAACAAAATGGTCAGCAAAATGGCGGTGGAATAGATTTCCTCGACGTTTCCAAACCGTTCCTTGGCCAACGTGTACGCGACCGATTTTTTATAGGTTGGCTCATCAATAATTCCGCGAAAGGCCGCGGGAATTTCGCCCGCGTGTGCGAGCACGTGGCGGCGATTGAGCGCGGCCAGCCACAGTTCCGCCGCCAGCCGGGCAAGAATCAGCCCCAACGTTAAACAGACAACGATGTTCACAAATTGCCGTTCACAACGTCGCAGTAAATTTTGCCCTGTTTTGCCGTTTTGTCCTCCCGTGACCAGTGTGGCTTCAAACCCGGTTCAGCGGATAATGCTGATCGATGAATTTGTAATCGCGATCGTTTTCCAGGAAATTCACACCATGCTGAATGGTGATGGCGGAAATCAGGCAATCCACGGAATTCCGGATCGTTATCCCTTTGCGTCGCAATTCGCGGTAAATCGTCGCGCCCAGCTCAAACGTCGTCCGGTCATCTTCCAGATAGATCAAATTTTCGAACTGCCGTTTGACAGCGACAAATTGCTTTTCGTCGCGAATACCCTGCAAAACTTCGGCCAGCACAAAACCGCAGCAGCAGATGTCGTCACGGTTCTGGATGCGCTGTTCCAGCTTCTCGGTCTGGGCGGTCTTTCGTCCGGCGAAAAAATCAATCCAAACCGTCGAATCAACGAGCAGCCTCATGAAATCCGGCTGCGTCGCATGGCGTCAAGATTTTCTGTCCAACGAACCTTGCCTTTGAGCGACAACAAACTCATTTGTTTTTCGCGGCGGACCAGTTCCTGGAGCGCGCGATGCACCAGTGCCCGCCGGGTTTTCATGCCGGTGGCCCGCAAACCCTGGCGCACCAGGCCTTCATCCAAAACAATGTTGGTTCGTTTCATTGAATACACATTATACTTGAAAAAATGTGTATGCAAGCCTGATTTTCACCACTTCAACGTCTGCAATCGGCGGGCGACTTCCTCCGCGTTGGCACGGCTGTTGAAGGCGCTGATGCGGAAATAGCCTTCGCCTTTCGAGCCGAAACCGCTGCCGGGCGTGATGACCACGTTGGCTTCGCCAAGAATTTTGTCGAATACCTGCCAGCTGGTGACGCCTTTTGGCGCTTTCACCCAGATATACGGCGCGTTCAGGCCGCCGAAAACCTTCAGTCCGGCCTTCTTTGCGCCCTCGCGCAACACCTTCGCGTTGCCGAGATAATGCTCGATGAGCGCGCGCACCTGCGCCTTGCCGTCCGGCGAGTACAGCGCTTCCGCGCCGCGCTGGACGATGTAGCTCACGCCGTTGAATTTGGTCGTCGTGCGCCGCAGCCACAATGGATGGAGTGGTTGCATTTCGCCCGTTTTGGTGGCCGCCCGCAAGGGCTCCGGTACGACCGTGTAGGCGCAACGCGTGCCGGTGAATCCGCCGTTTTTGGAAAAGCTGCGGAACTCGATGGCGCAGTCGCGCGCGCCGGGAATCTCGTAAATTGAATGCGGCAGCGCCGGGTCGGTGATGTACGCCTCGTAAGCCGCGTCGAACAGAATGACGGCCTTGTGTTCGAGCGCGTATTTCACCCATGCCTCAAGCTGCGGCCGATTGGCGGCAGCGCCGGTCGGATTGTTCGGCGAGCAAAGATAAATCACGTCCACGGGCCGTTTCGGCGGTTCGGGAATGAAACCGTTGCTCGGCCGGCATGGCAGATAAACGAGCTTGGCGTAGGCGCCCACTTCATTGGCCTCGCCGGTGTGGCCGGCCATCACATTTGTGTCCACATAGACCGGATAAACCGGGTCGCTGATGGCGATTTTGTTTTTATGGCCAAGGATGTCGAGAATGTTGCCGGTGTCGCATTTGGTGCCGTCGCTGACAAAAATCTCGTCGTCGGCCACTTCGCAGCCGCGGGCGCGGAAATCGTTTTGCGCGATGGTGGCGCGCAGCCACTCGTAGCCCTGTTCCGGGCCGTAGCCTTTGAAGGTCTCGCGCGCGGCCATTTCGTCCACCGCCTTGTGCAGCGCGGCAATGACGGCGGGCGGCAGCGGCTCGGTCACGTCTCCAATGCCGCAGCGGATGAGGCGCTGGGCGGCTTCGGGATTGGCGTCGCAAAACGCCTTCACGCGCCGGCCGATTTCCGGAAACAGGTAACCGGCTTTGAGCTTGAGATAATTGTCGTTTAAATGGGCCATGACTTTAATTTCATTCAAAAATACAATCCAAGGTGTGAACTCTACGGCAACGAACGGGTCGAAGCAAGTCGACGGGTAAATCGGTAGTGCCTTAATTTGATAGCTGATATTTTACGACTGGCTGGCAATAGATGACACGGCCTTCGGGTATTAAAACCGTACCAAGAGAGCCAAATGGTTGATAGCCCATTTTAATATGCTCATTAACCATTTTTTGGAGTGCCTCAGTTAAAAATGCTGACAAGACCTTATATTCGTCGATTTTCATAATTTTCCTTTTTTTATATCACTGTAGATTGCCATTTTTACCGCCGTTTTCGGTGAAACAACAGGCGGAATTTCAAGCACGGTTACAAACCGCTCCCCGGTGTTGTCTGGGCCATCGGGATGCGACCAGCCGTAACAGATTTTGGCTTTTTTATGACCGCAAAGAGCAAACACTTCGACTTCACCCTTAGCTTGGTATCCGCGTCCAAAGCGATAAACGTCCAAACGTCGCCGTAAGCACCAGCGCGAGCGGCATTCTTTTTCTTGGCACCAACCCCAAAGACTGAGCAGCCGCATTGTCGATGCACGAAGTTGCAGCGCCACTATCAATTAAAGCAAACCCCACTATCGGAGGGGGAACAGGTTGCGCTGCGTTTGTTAGTCTCTCTGCGATTTCAGGGGGTACTCTGATAGAAACTTGCACCACCGGTCCCCGCATAGCCAAAAGCTGGCTCGGCTCGATTGGAACTGGCTGTCCTTGAGGGCCAATCCGGTGTCCGCTAACTTGGACATGTAGAATAGGCATTTAGAAAACTGAACATGAGGGACGGAATACGAACCGTCTCTTCTTTCTCATCTACACCACGAACCAGAAATGATTCAGCACCAAAACGGCGCAGCCCTTCGGAAACTGCTTTTTCCGGATTATCAAAAAAACCGATGAGTTTGTCGTCCTTCACCAAAACAAATTTCCCTGAGTATGCCTTGGACCATTCCGCTTGATTGGCTTTAAAAAATGCTCGTTCTTTTTCCAGAGTGCTCATGACATATTCCCTATATATCCTACTACCTGTAAACACCGAGTCAAACACTCAGTTTCCATTGATTCTATTGATGCTTTTGAGTTTTTTTTGCGTCTTTGACGAATTGAACCCTCGCTGTTGTTTCAGCAGACATAACAGGCGGTCTTACTTCCGGTTGATCCGTTTGCACGCCTGCTTGTAGATGTGCGAATGCAACACACCCACGAATGGCAGGTTGCGGTACCGCTCCGCAAAGTCCAGCCCGTAGCCGACCACAAAATCGTCCGGCACGGTGAACCCGACGTAATCGGCCGTGATTTTCTCAACGCGGCGGGCGGGTTTGTCGAGCAACACGCAGATTTTGATGCGGCGCGGTTTGAGGGCGCGAATTTTTGGCAGCACGCGAGCCAACGTCTGGCCCGTGTCCAGGATGTCGTCCAGGAGCAGCACGTCGCGTCCGCGCACGTCCAGCCGCAGTTCCTTGGTGAAAATCAGGTGGCCCGCTTCCAGGCCGTCGCCGTAACTGGAAACGCCCAGGAAATCCAGCCGCAGCGGCAGGTTCAAATGCCGCAACAAATCCGCCAGGAACATGACCGTGCCGTTGAGGAGCGAGACGACGACCGTTTCGCGCCCGTGAAAGTCGCGCTCAATTTCCTGCGCCAGGGTACGGACGCGCCGCGCGAGCTGTGCTTCAGTGATGAGCACACGCTCGACTTCCTTGCGCCAGCGCGGCGGGACCTGAATGGAACGGGGTTGGGCCATCCGGGGTGAATTGTGAAAAGGCCCGCGACGAATGCGAGCCATTTTTACGGCGAGTTTTTCACCGCCGCCGCCATTTGGTGTACCAGCCAGTCGGCTTCAGGTTTGCTGCCCAGGTTTTTCGCCGCCGCGAGTTCCCGTCCGTCGCGCGTCCGGATTTTCAGGTCATAATACGCGGTATGGCCGGCGGTGGCGCCGACATCGGTCGCGATGGTGGCCACCTCGGAAACCTTGAGAGAGTGTTGTTTTTTGATGCCGAGCCACGCGGTTTCAATCTGTATCTGCGCCGGCGTGGCCACCACGCGGCTGCGCCGGAACCAGAGGTCAAACGCGAACGCGGCCATCAGCAAATCAATCACGCCGAACACGAGCGGGAAAATGAACGGCGCGTGTTTCCAAACCAGGAAGACGACGATCGCCGTCCAAATCAGCAGGAAGGCGGTCGCTCCGCTGGCGAAGCCCGGATTGCGCGCGGCGGGGAAAATGAATTCCTTTCCGCCGCCCGCCAGATCATTGACCTGGACGTGCGAATGAATCAGCTTCCGGATTTCGTCCAACGACATCTGGTAGGGCGCGGTCGGGTCGTCGGCGGGAACGGGTGTTTCCGGCACCTTGAACACGGGCACTTCGAACGTGGCGTGGTAGTTCGGCCCGCGCACCTTGGCCGAGGCTTCCAGTTTCCAATGAATGCCGTCACCCACGGCGATGGTGGATTCCGGCTGGTCGAGGGGCAGTTTGAAATAGACCGGGATGCCGGTGGCGTTCGCATCGGTTTGCGGCAAATCGGGTCGCAGCCATTTTTCGTCCTGCCAGAGAATCTTCTCGGTGGTGGAGCGGTTGTTGCCGGTGCCGGAGGTGGAGCGGCGCAGGCAGCTCAAGCGGAGGTGCAGGCCGTGTTCGGGCCGCAGGCGCGCGTTGACCTGGATCATGCCTTCGAGAGTTCCGCCGAGCGCGCCGGGCATCGCGGCCATTTCAAAATAGGACTTTCCGAATCGCCGCCAGGCACGGGTGGTGTTGGCCGCAAAAACCAGCACGGCCACGCCGATCAGGGGAAAAATCAGGGCGATGAGCGCCGCGTGATTGCCGCGCTGCAATTCCGGTGGCACGGCCAGAACGGTGATAACGGTGGAGACCGCCAGCCAGAAAATCACAAAAATCCACAGTAAAATCACGGATTTGCGCGCTCCGGACGTGATGCGGCCGGCCGACCAGTCCGGGCGTTCGAGCCAGGGTTTTTCTGAAGCTCCCGGTGCCGCGGTTTTGAGGCCGGAGGTTTTTATCGCCATTTTTTTGGCGTTGATGCCGAAGATGAGGGCCACGAACCCGATACAGGCCGCGATAAAGCTCAGGATGGTCATTAGCCTTTGCCGCGGTATTCCGCCGATCAGGTCATGCACAAGCATGACCAGCGCCGCCGTTCCCAGCAGCACAAACGGCAGCGAAAGGAGAATAACCCGCGTGCGCGCGGCTTTGGGGTCTGGTGGCAGGGACGGTTCGTCCTTGAAAATCCAGTTTTTCACATGCCAGTTAAATATGTACTAAATCGCGATTTACTTAAGCAACACATCGAGATTGTCGAGGCAAAGCTGCGACCAGGATTCCATCTGCTCACGTCTTTGTTTGAGCTCTTCAATGGCGATAAACTCAACCTGCGTGATGACTTGCTCGTTCTTCTTAACTTTCTCCGGCGTACGAAACAACACGTGCACCACGCCAAAATGAACCCGTCCGACTTCGGTGGAATCGTCGTTGATCAGGCCAACGGGTTTTGCGTCAAATGTTCCCTGAACGGTCAGTTCTTCGCACACCTCCCGTTTGACGGCGTCTTGAAACGCCTGCAAGCCGAAGGCAAACAGTGTGTGATCTTCGTCATTGATGTGTCCGCCGATACCAATTGAACCTTTGGCAACCAGACGTTGTTCTCCAGCTTTCTTGCCGCGAACATAATGAAGAATGCTCTTTCCATCAGTGACCACCACATAAGGGATGATCTGTTTGAAATTCGGATTGGTCTCGGCCTGGGCACGAGGCTGAAAACTGTTATTCTTTTTATCAAGGATTGCCGGCAAATAGTGATCAATATCACTTCGGAAACCCTGAAAGGCGCCTAGCTGTTCAAAAAGCGAACGCGGAAAAACGAGAACTTTTTCATCTGCAACAGCCATGAATTATCCAACCCTCCTTTTCAGTACACGCCTCGAAGTGGTTTCTTCCTTGTTGCCCCTGCGGAACAATTCACGAAGTTGGTCGGGTTTTTCCATGGACGGAGAATACAAATTCAGTGACGAGTGACGAGGGAAAAATTCCTCCTCGTCCCCGTTCTCGTCCCCGGACTTTCGATTACGAGAACGAGAATGACGACGAGGATGAGTAAACCGCGCCATTTTGCGCTTTGAACTTGGTCGGCTACGGCCTATAAAAGTCACATGTTGCCAACGTTTCTGACCGACGGCGGCCCGGTGATCTGGCTGATTTTGATCGCCGCGGCCATTGCGCTGGTGGTGTTTATCGAACGCGTGCTGTACTGCCACCGTTCGCAAATCAATTCCGCTGAATTCCTCAACGGCGTGCGAAATGTGCTCAAGCGCGACAATGTCGTCGAGGCCATTTCCATCTGTGATGCCACGCCCGGTCCGGTGGCGCGCCTGGTCAAAACCGCCATTCTCAACCGCGACCGCGGGCGCGACCGCGTGCGCGAGGCGGTGGAAGAGGCCGGCCTCGCCGAGGTGCCGCAACTCGAGGAACGGTTGAATTTGCTGGCGACCATCGCGCAACTGGCGCCGCTGCTCGGCCTGCTTGGCACGGTGCTCGGTTTCATCCGCATGTTTATGCAATTGCAGGCGGAGGGCCTTTACGCCCACATCAGCTCGCTCTCGACGGGCATCTGGCAGGCGCTCATCTGCGCCGCCGCGGGCATCGCCGTCGCCATACCCGTCCATGCCGGCTATAATTATCTCGTCAGCCGCATCAACAAAATCGTCCTCGACATGGAACGCGCCGCCGGTGAAATCGTCAACATTGTCACCGAAAACGGCGGGCCGAAATCGCCATGAAATTCCCGCGCAATGCCCGATTGCTGCGCAGCACATTTGATGTGGCGCCCTTCGCGGTGGTTTTTTTCCTGCTGGTCATTTTTCTGGCGCTCGCCGCGCTCCTGCCCACGCCCGGCCTGTCGTTGCGCCTGCCCGTCGCCGGCGATCTGCCCGGCACCGACCAGCCGACCGTGGCGGTCGCGATCGACGCCGACGGCCGGCTGTTCTTTGCCAACCAGATCGTCACGGAAGACGAGTTGAAATCGCATCTGAGTGACGCCGCGAAAAAATCCCACGAACCGCTGACACTGATCGTGCAGGCCGACCAGGCGGTGACGTACGGTCAGCTCGTCCAGTTGACCCTGCTCGCGCGCGACGCCGGCATGCGCGACGTCCTGCTGGCCACGCTGCCGCGGGTCAGCAGCGGGTCCGACCAGCCATGAAGACCGGGTCCGGCGATTTGGGTTCGGCCGGGGAACCAAGCCCCCGGGGTAAAAGTCCCTGGCCATTGAGCCGCTGGCTGCTGCTCATCGTGCTCGTCCTGGCCGCGCACGTCGTGCTGATTTTCATGTTCGGCGGGCGAAAGCCCATCACCCCGCGCGCCACGACCGACGCGCCGAAGCTGGAACTGGCCACCCGTTCGAGCGAATGGTTGTTGTTAAACGACCCGACGCTCTTTGCACTGCCCAGTCGCGAAGGGTTTGCCGGACCGGCATGGCTGGAGCCGCCGCACGTGCAGTTTCACCAGTTGGAATGGACTGAACCGCCGCGCTGGCTGCAACTCCCGGTCGGAGACCTGGGCGCCGTTTTCAGCGAATTTATGCAGACAAACCATTTTGCCGGATTCCGGTTTGAATTGACCCCGCCGCCCCGGTTTACCGTCCCGGCTGTGCCGCTGGAACCACAGTTCACCGAAAGTTCAAGCTTGCGTGTCGAAGGCGGCCTGGCGCGGCGGCCTTTGTTGACGCCCATGGAATTGCCGGCGTGGCCGTATGCGGACGTGATCGCCCCGAGCCGGGTGCAGGTGCTGGTCAATGCCGCCGGCGATGTGGTCTCGGCGGTTTTGCTGCCGTCGGATGATTCCGATGAAATCCGCGATGCGGATGCCGACCAGCGGGCGCTCGAACTGGCCCGGGCCGCGCGTTTCGCGCCCGCTTTCGGTTTGACCCTCGGCAACCTGATTTTCGGTTGGCGCACGGTCGTGCCGCCCGCGACGAACGCTCCCACCGGTTTATAACATGTCCACTGACTGGCTCATTGTAATTTACGTGGCCGTGCTGCTGGGGGCCCTGTGCGCCCTGGGGATTTATTCCGAGATGCGCCGGCGCCGGTTCTGGCCGACGCACACCGAAGACCGGATTTTCCGCTGCTCCAGCTGCGGTTATGTTTACACCGACGACCCGGACGTGGACCGTTCGCGCTGCTCCCAATGCGGCAAACTGAACGAGCCGATTGAGTTTTAATTGGATCGGGTAATTTGAGTGTAGCTATGATCTGCATGAAATCAGGTCGGCCGTTCGGCAAATTTACCGTGTGGTTCATGCTCGCGTTTACGCTGCTGCAAATCAAATCGGCGGCTCAAAACCCTTCCGAAACCGCAAATCCGAACGCGTCGCCCGACGCCCGGGCCGTTATAAAATATCTGCGAAGTTTGCCTTTCAAGGAGGACAAAAAGCTGATTTCAGGACAATTTGAATCCTGGGGCCGGGCCGTCCTGCCGCTTTCGAGTCCAAGCAACAATCTGGCAATCATTCACGAAAAAACCGGAAAGTGGGTCGGGCTGGTCGGTGTCGAATATCATGAAAGTGCCGGCCTTTTTCCTGACGCGCCCAACCAGCTCTGCGCTGAATACTGGCGCAAGGGCGGTTTGGTTCAGATTTATCTCATCATGCGAAATCCCGCGTCACCAGGCTCATTCAATGGTGGCGGGAAATGCGACATTGATTCGGTTCTCAATCTGAACCACGAATATCATCGTTTCTTCTTTCACGAACTGGATGAGGTTGCCGCCGGCCTGGAAGAATTGCAAAAACGAGGCGTGGTGGTCTTTTTGAATCCGTTTGCCGAAGCCTCCGGCGACTGGTTCTGGTGGGGCGGACAAAAGCCGGAAAAATTCAAGGCACTCTACTGCGCGACCTTCGATTATCTGGTCCGGACGAAGCACCTGAACAATCTGTTGTTCGTGTTCGAACCCAGCAGCAGTCACCCGAACGGCGCTTTGTATTATCCCGGCAGCCAATACGTTGACATGATTGGCATTTCCATTTTTGTTCCGTGGGACCACGAGCCTGGCCCTGCCGATGTTCCGGCTTACCAGTCGCTGATAAAATTGGGAAAACCACTGGCATTCAGTCAGTGGGGACCGCGCCGCGGACAGGATCAGGCTGGCAGGGACGAACCGCCGGCGGACAACATGAAATTACTGCGCGCAGTCCAGAATCATTTTCCGATGATTACGTGGTGGATGAATTGGAACATGGCTTATGCGATTTCTTCGCCGACCAACTCCAATTACAACGACAAAAAACTGTTGGAACAGCCGCGCGTGATAAATCTGGATGATCTCGATTGGAAAAGTGAACGGGGAAAATAACTTCAATTCCCCGTTTTTAACTCTACGACATCGTGCGGGGCGGCTTCGCGCATCCCGGCGGGGCTGACGCGGATATAACGCGCTTTTTCATGGAGTTGTGGCAGGTTCGCCGCGCCGAGATAACCCATGCCGCTCTGGATGCCGCCGATCAGTTGCGCCAGCACCCGGTCCACCGAACCGCACGCTTCCTTGAGCGCCTCGACGCCTTCGGGCGCGACTTTTTGTGTCGGGTTCGGCAAATGACCGTAGCGCGCCGCCGATCCGGCCTTCATCGCCGCGAAACTGCCCATGCCGCGGTATTGCTTGTAAAGTTTGCCGCTGATCTCGATGACCTCGCCCGGGGCTTCGTTGCAACCGGCAAAAATCCCGCCGCAAATCACCGCCTGTGACAACGTCAGTGCCTTCACAATGTCGCCGGATTTGGTGATGCCGCCGTCGGCGAGGATCGTGACCTTCTTTTTCGCCGCCGCCCGCGAGCAGACATAAAGGGCGGTCATCTGTGGAATGCCGACACCCGCAACAATGCGCGTGGTACAAATGGAACCCGGCCCCTGGCCGACCTTGATGGCGTTCGCGCCGCAGCCGGCGAGATATTCCACGGCCGCCGCGCTGGTGACATTGCCGGCGATGATGGGCAATTTCGGAAAGGCATCCCGCAGCACGCGCACGGTGTCGCCCACGCCCTTGCTGTGGCCGTGCGCGGTCGAGACCGCCACCACGTCCACGCCGCGTTCGACGAGGGCGCCGACATGATTGAGAATGCGCTCACGGTCCAGTTCGCCGAAGGCGTTGCGCGTGGCCGAGACCGCCGCGCCGCAGAGGAGATGGAAGTGGGCGTCCCGGGCGGGCTTGAACTGCGCGTTGCGCTCCTGCGTGATGCGCTCCACGTCGCTCATCGTGATGAGGCCCTGCAAACGGTCATCATCATCCACGACCAGTAGTTTGTGGATGCCAATATGCTCGGTGAAAAATTTGTCGGCGCGCGCAATCGGGTCCTTGCCGAGTTCCTTTTCCTTGACGGTGTGAACTTGCGAACGCGGCGTCAGCGCCTCGGCAACCTTCTTTTTGGCATAGCGCGGCTTGACGACGTGGCCGGAGAGCAGGCCGACCAGCCTGCCTTTTTTATCCACGACCGGAAACGTGCTGAAGCCGAATCGTTTTTGCTCAATCAACGCGAGCACGTCGCCGATGAACTGGTCGGGCGCCACCTGGATGGGTTCCTGGATCAGGCCGTGGACGTGGTTCTTGACGCGGCTGACCTCCGAAAGCTGCTGGCGTTCCGGCATGTTGTAATGGATGAGGCCGAGGCCGCCGTTCAGCGCCATGGCGATGGCCATGCGCGATTCGGTCACCGTGTCCATGTCCGACGAAATGACCGGGATGTTCAGGTGCAAATGTTCCGCGAGCGTGGTGCCGAGGTGCGTGTCGCGCGGAAGGATCTCCGAATAAAGCGTCGCGAGCGTGATGTCGTCGAAGGTCAGCGCGAGCTTGTTGTTTGCAGGGAAGAACTGTTCCGCCGGCTGGTAGAACTGGCTGTCGGAGTTGTCGGGTTGCCGCGTTGCTGCCATGTCGGAAAATGAAGCCTGACCCTGGCCTTTGGCAAGCCAATTTTTAATGGAAATGAATGTGTGGCTGCAATTTGACTCCGTGGGATAATGGGGTTGTAACGGTTCCGGCAGGAAAACTTTGCTGAAAGTGGGGCGTCAATCGACCGGAACGGTGTTCACCTCAATCTCATCGTATCGCTTCAGGCGGTAGATGATGATCGAAGCCGTCCAACTCAACCCAAACACTGCGATGATGATGAAGCCGATGATGCCGAAGTTGTTGTTCAGGGAGCCAACCAGGTCCCAGACGGCACCCTGTATTTTAAAATGATCGCCGATCAGACCCAGCACCTCAATTCCGCCGACCAGTAACGCCACCAGGACCGAAACCAGGGTGATGGTCATGTTATAATAAATTTTGCGCATCGGTTTGACGAAGGCCCAGCCATAGGCACCG
Organism: Verrucomicrobiota bacterium; assembly: GCA_049516255.1. Classification (GTDB taxonomy): domain Bacteria; phylum Verrucomicrobiota; class Verrucomicrobiia; order Limisphaerales; family UBA11358; genus UBA11358. The sequence continues at coordinate 8,520 of JBEKTH010000039.1, read as the reverse complement.
AGCATCAGAATGCTGTCGGTGGAATCAATCAACGCCATGCCGGCTGCGAAAAGGGTTGGAAAAACGAGGATCGACCAGATTGGGAGGCCCCGGGTGGCTTCCGTTGCCGAGATGCCGAGCAGGCCCACTTCCGTGGCGGTGTCGAAACCGAGACCGAAAAGAAAGCCGATGGGATACATCTGCCAGCTGTGTTCAATCAGTCGAAACAAATTCCGGAAGATACGTCCGAAAAATCCGCGTTGGGCGAGAATCAGGTTAAGGTCCTCGTCAACAAACCGGCCCCCCCGCTTGACGTGTTGGAAGGTGCGATAAACCGAGATAAGGATGATGATATTGGCGATGGCGATGGCCAGAAGAAAGAACGCGGAAACGGCCGTTCCGATAAATCCCCCGATGGATTCAAGGGAACCGAAATGGTCCTTGATCGCAACGGAAGTCAACGCGATAACGACCGATAGAGCAAAAACGATGGTCGAATGGCCGAGGGAAAAAAAGAAACCGGTGGCGACCGGCCGTTTGCCCTGCTGCATCAACTTGCGCGTCACGTTGTCAATGGCCGCAATATGATCGGCATCCACGGCATGACGCAGGCCAAAGGTGTAGGCCAGGAGCGCCGTGCCCAGCAGAACCGGATGGTTGTAAAAAGCGATCAGCGCCCAAATCCATGCTCCGGCATTAAAGCCAATGAGCAACGCATACAGGGAAACCACCCGGCCCTTCACGCCAGTCGAAAGGCCAGGAACAGACGTGGAAACCGCATCGGAAGCAGAAGATACTGTTGCCATAGAAATTAACGTGGTGCGCCGGATGAAATGCCCGCACAAACATCCGCTGCCTTCTCGCCTGCTATAAACCCGCCGGGAATGTGCATGACAAAATTTTCAACTTAACCGCTTTCCGCGCAAGCCCAATCTTCATACGAATTTTGTTATTCGTAACACCAATCTTGCCAGACGTGGCGAATTGACGTGGCGAATCGCTTTGTTACCGTCAGTGCGCGTGAAAAAAGAAACCGTCAGCCGTTTCAGTGTGTCGTTGCCCCCGTCACTCTTGCGACAGTTGGACCAAATGTCGGGCGAAAAAGGCTACGACAACCGGTCGCTGGCCATCGCCGATATGATTCGGAGTCATCTGGTTGAGCACCGGCAGAAATCCGGCAACGCAGACATCGCCGGCACCATCACCCTGGTCTATGACCACCACAAGCCACACCTGCAGGCGACGCTCACCTCCATCCAGCACGATCATCACAACGTGATCCTTTCCACCGTGCACGTGCATCTGGACCACCACAATTGTCTCGAAGTGCTGCTGGTGCGTGGCAAGGCGGCTGTGATTCGTAGAATTGCCGATGAGTTGGTCACCGCCAAAGGCGTGAAGCACGGCAGGCTCACCGTGACGACCACCGGCAAGGATTTGCCAACTTAGAACAATTTAGGCGCCGATTGAGGAAAACCGGCCATTTTCTGACGACTCGCTGCGTTGTCTTGTCGCGCCGTAACCCGGTGAAGGCGTAATGCGTCAAAGACAGGTGTCCACAAACAGTGGATTCGCGCCTCGCCGGAGATTCAAGGGAAATAGTGCGCCGAACCGCCTCAGCTGTGATGTTGTGCCAGGGCGGCGGCAAAACCAAAGGTGAACAGGATGCCGAAGACAATGACTCCAATAATCAGGAGAATCGTCCCGATGATGCCGCAGATTTTGCCGGCCTGGGTGTTGCCACGCCCGCTGGGGTCCATGGTGCCGGCGTCCATTTGTTTCAGGTCACCGGATCCCATGATCCAGGCCGCGATACCGAGCGGGGCGCAAACGACCAGGCCGAGGATGCCGAGGACGAGAATGAGTGTGCCGCGATGTGGTTTCATAATTGACAGGATTTAAAGCTCACTTTGTTCACCTACCACCCTCTGTTCAATCCGGCAAGCATCTTCGATGTCAAACTATTTGCACGACTGCCCATCGGCAGGAGACCCGTGTTGTGAACCGGGATATCATCCACAGGTGAAAGCGAAATCAAACATGCAGCGTCAATCCGGGTAGCCGGTGGGATGCTGTTTGTGCCAGGCCCAGGCGGTGGTCACGATGTCTTCCAGCTTCGGGTATTTCGGTTTCCAGCCCAGTTCACGAATCGCTTTTGCGGCGGAGGCCACGAGCCGGGGCGGGTCGCCGGGCCGCCGCGGTTTTTCCACAACGGGAATTTTTTTGCCCGTGACCCGCTCGCACATCTGAATGACTTCACGCACGGAGTAGCCGTCGCCGTTGCCCAGATTGTAGAAACCGGTTTTGCCCGGCTGCAATCCGAGGATGTGCGCCTGGGCCAGGTCGAGGACATGGATGTAATCGCGGATGCACGTGCCGTCGGGCGTCGGATAGTCGGTGCCAAAAATCTCGGCCTGCGGCAACTGGCCGAGCACGACCTGCAACACCCGCGGAATCAAATGGGTCTCGATGCGATGATGTTCGCCGAATTTTTCGCTCGCGCCGGCGGCGTTGAAGTAGCGGAAGGCGATGAACTCCAGGCCGTAAATGCTTTGATACCACTGGAGGATTTTCTCGAACATCAGCTTGGATTCGCCGTAGGGGCTGATGGGGCGCTGCGGCAGATCCTCGGTCATGGGAATCCGGTCGGGCGGGCCATAGGTGGCGCAGGTGGAGCTGAACACGAATTTCTTCACGCCGCATTCGACGGCGGCATCGGCCAGTTTGAGCGCGTTGAAGGCGTTGTTGTGGAAATATTTTTTGGGGTTGGTCATGGATTCGCCAACCAGGGCGCTGGCGGCGAAGTGCATGATGGCGTCGGGCTGGGCGGTTTTGACGGCGTTGAGAATGTGGCCCTCCTGCTCCGGCTGACCCAGGATGAATTTTGCGCGCGCATCCACCGCCGAGCGATGGCCTTCGCTGAGATTGTCGTAAACCGTGACCTGGTGACCGGCCTGGAGCAGTTGTTCCGTACAAATGGAACCGATGTAGCCGGCGCCGCCGGTGACAAAAACGTTCATGCCAAAACTATGGAAGGAGCGCGCGGAAGTTCAAAGTCCAAAATGGAAAGCGTGCGGATGGTTTCGACGCGGGTGATGAGCCATTGGCCGCTGATTTTCTGGAGGGTGAATTTCATTTCCTGTACGATCAGGTCCTGGTCGTCTCCGACGCGCGCCTCGACGGTGAAGTCGGCCACGGCGGATCGTTTGTCCGGGCCGATGGTCACGTCCACGTCGAGGAATTTGACGCTGAGACTGCTGGTCGTGGAACGGGCGGCCACGGCCGTTTGCGTGATTTCGTCACGGCCCAGGATGGTGTGCTGGATGCGGCCGGGCACGTCGAGGTTGATTTCGACATTGGGGGAGAAATAGCCGGCCAGGCTTTCCGCATCGGCCAGGCGTGCCAGCGCACCTTCATCGGCGGCGAAGGAAGCGCGTTGGGCGACGCTGGCGAGACGCTGGCGGACGACTTTTTCAGGGCTGGGAAACAACACCGTCCACAGCCAGACGCCGGCCGCCACCAAGGCGGCCAGCCACACGACGCGAAGGACAATTTTCATAGGACAGCCCGCCCGACGATATGATCGCGCTCAACTTTCCCGAACACATGGTATTCTGCAGGCATGGAACGGTTGTCACCCACGACATAATACTCGTCGGGGCCGAGTTTGACTGGAGGCAGGGTCCAATCGCAATCGTCTTCTTTTTCGTAAGGTTCCTTGAGCACCTTGCCGTCGATCAGAACCTGGCCATCAACAAAGGCCACCGTTTCACCGGGCAGACCGATGATACGCTTCATATACATGATGCTCGGCCACATAATGCTCGGATCGGACAGCCGGATGCCCACGATGTCACCGCGTTGCGGGCCGTGCCGCAGATAGGCGAGCCGGTTTACGAAATTCACCGCGCCATTCCGGCAGGTGGGTAACATGCTGATGCCCTCGATGCGGACGGGCAACAGGATAAAGGGGAACACGATGACGCAGGTGACGACCAGAATAACGAGGCGCACCAGGGTGAATTTCCAATTACGGCCGATCACGACAACTCTCACCCAGTGGGGCAATCGCTGCGGTGGCGTAGACGAGGTTTGATCTGGCGCCGACATCGGTAACCGATTTTCGGCGGGATTTGCCCGTTGCGCAACTCAGATTTGTTCCATCGCTTTGTCCATGGCGGCGTAGAGCTGATTCATGGTCGCCTCGGTCTCGTCGCCCATGTTGGAGACGCGGAAGGTTTTGCCCTTGATTTTGCCGTAGCCGCCGTCGATCAGGAAGCCCTGGTCTTTGACAAGTTTTTGCAGTTTCGCCACGTCCACGGACCGGCCGCCGGGTTTGGCGCCGTTGTTGACGCAGGTGAGGGTGACGGATTCAAAGCCCGGTTCGGGAAACAGCGTAAAACCATGTTTCGCCGCCCAGGCGCGCGTCATTTCGGCGAGCTTTTTGTGGCGGGCAAACCGGTTTTCGAGTCCTTCGGCGAAAATGTCCTCCAGTTTCGATTGCAACGCATAAACATGACCGATGCTCGGTGTGCTGGGCGTCATGCTTTGTTCCGCGTTCTTTTGGAATTCGACAAAGTCGAAATAATAGCCGCGGTCCTTAAGAGTGGCTGCCCGGGTGAGTGCCGCCGGTGAGCAGGTGAAGACCGAGGTGCCCGGCGGCAGGGCAAATGCCTTTTGCGTGCCGGCCAGCAACACATCGATGCCGAGCGCGTCGAATTCGATTTTCGTCGCACTCATCGAGCTGACGGCGTCCACAATGAACGCCACGTCGGGATATTTTTTCTTGAGCGCGGCAATTTCGGCCAGCGGACTCATCACGCCGGTCGAGGTTTCGTTGTGAATGAGGGTTAGGGCGTCGAACTGGCCCGTCGCCAGTTTTTTGTCCACGGCCTCGGCGCGGATGGGCGAACCCCATTCCACCTGCAGGGCCTCGGCGTCCTTGCCGCAGCGTTTCGATACGTCGAACCATTTGTCCGAAAACGCGCCGCACATGCAGTTGAGGACCTTTTTGGCGACGAGATTGCGGATGGCGCCTTCCATCACACCCCACGCGGACGAGGTGGAGATGTAAACGAGCTGCTTCGTGTAAAGCAGTTGCTGGAGTTGCGGTTGGATGGCGGCATAGAGGTCCTTGAACCCCTGGCCGCGATGGCCGATCATCGGCTTGCGGAACGCCTTGTACGTTTTCTCGCTCACTTCGACCGGCCCCGGAATGTGCAATTTGACGTGCGCCATAAACTTTGTGAAATTTTTCACGACCCGCGGCGGAAAGGCAAGAACAGCTTTGTCAATTGCTCCACAAAAATTGGCAAATTCACCGGCCGGTCAGGGTTTCACGTACCCGTTGGCGCGAAACCAGTCGACAGCGTCGGCGAATGCCTGTTTCGGAGGTGTTTGCGGCAGGCCCAGTTCCCGGATGGCCTTGGCGGGGTGATACCACATTTTGTCCCGGGCCATGCGCACGCCGGCCAGAGGGGCCTTGGGTGACGTGCCGGTGAGGGAGGCAATCCCCTCGTTAACGTGCGCCATCGTCAAAGCAACCCAATAGGGTATCCGGATTTTCGGCGATGGGACACCGGTGATCTCCTCCAGGGCCGCCAGCGTCTCCTGCATCGTCCAGTTACCCTGCGCGTGGCCCAGGATATAGCGTTCGCCAATCCGTCCCTTTTCCGCCGCAAGAATGTGACCGGTCGCCACGTCGCGGACGTGGATCCAGTTTAATCCCGTATCGACGTACGCGGGCAGTTCACGGTTCAAAAAGTCCACGACAATCCGGCCGGTGGGCGTTGGTTTCAAATCATGGGGGCCGATGGGAGCGGAGGGATTTACGATGATCACCGGGAGGCCTTGGCGCGCGAACTTGGCCGCCACTTCTTCCGCCTGCCACTTCGAGCGTTTGTAAGGGCTGGTCAATTGCGCTTCGGGGACGATTGCCGATTCATCCGACGGAACGGTGGCGCCATTGACCAGTTGCGGCAGGCCGACGCACCCGACGGTGCTCGTATAAACAATGCGCTGGCAGCCGGCCAGGCCGGCGGCCTCAATCACGTTGCGCGTGCCTTCGACGTTCGTGGTGTACATGGCCCGATAATTACGCAGCCACAGATGGTAGCTCGCCGCGGCGTGAAAGCACCAATCGCACCCGGCCATTTCGCGCCTCAACAATGCCCCGCCACTCACGTCGCCGGTCACGCGTTCGAACTCCAGGCCGGCGAGCGCCCGCCCGTCGCTTCCCGGTCGCAACAATGCCTTGACGCGATGTCCGCGCGAGAGCAGTTCGCGGACAAGGTTCGAGCCGATGAAGCCGGAGGCACCGGTGACAAAACATTTCATTTTTGGCAGAAACTGGACTGATTCTGAGGGCGTGCTCCGGAAGATGCCACAAAATTTTTACATCCGGCCGCTTGACTTGGAGCGATGACTACGAAAAACTGTTGTTGTTGTATGCCGGTTAAAAGCAGTGCCAGAAAGAAGTTGAGCCGCGCCGGCCAGCGCGACCTCGACACCAAGATTCAATTCCTGGAGGGACTGGTTCGCCGTGATCCCGATTATGTGGAGGCGCTGCAGCTTTTGGGCGACCATTTCACAAAGCGGGGCCGTTATCTGGAAGGGTTGAAAGTGGATGAACGATTGGCCCGGCTCGAACCGCGCAATCCGCTCGTCTATTACAATCTGGCCTGCAGTTACACCCTCACTGAACATTTCGACCGCGCCGTCCTCGCCTTGGAGAAGGCGCTCAACTTCGGTTATCGCGATTTCGACTGGCTCGCCAAAGACCCCGACCTCCGTAAGCTCCGTCAGCAACCGGTTTACCGGGATATTCAGGCCAAAATCCGGCGGATGAAGGTTGAGGTTCGTTGAAGGGTCGCCGCATGACGGCGTCAAACCGAGTCCAAACGTGCTTGATTTGACGGTCAAACGGTTGAACGCTGCTTCGGCAAACCTATGAATGTCACCGTCCGCGGACGCACCCGGCATTATCGCACCGTCGCTTTCGATCCCGCGCGGAACGCCGTCCGGCTCATTGAACAACGACTGCTTCCGCACGAATTCAAAATCGTAGCCACGAAGGATTTTCGCGAAACCGCCGGGGCCATTCACAACATGGTGGTGCGCGGCGCCGGCGCGATTGGCGCGACGGCGGCCTATGGTCTGGCCCAGGGCGCGCTGGCCTTTCGCGGACACGATTTACCAAAATTTCGCCGTCACGTTGAGGCCGTTTATCAGACCCTCAAAGCCGCGCGGCCCACGGCGGTTGATCCCGTCAACGCCATGGACGGAGTGCGTGCCACGATGCGTGCCGGCGAAACCGTTGAGGAACAACAACGGCTCGCGCTGGCCGCCGCCGAGGAATTTGCCGGCGAAGACGTGGCGCATTGTGAAGCCATCGGTCGCCACGGCGCGAAGCTGATTCGCAACGGCGCAAAAATTCTCACCCATTGCAACGCCGGCTGGCTGGCGTTCGTGGATGTGGGCACGGCCACCGCGCCGATGTACGCCGCACAGACGCAGGGGAAGAAATTTCAGGTCTTTTGCGATGAAACCCGTCCACGTTCGCAGGGGGCGACGCTCACCGCGTGGGAACTGGCGCAGCAAAAAATCCCGCACCAAATCATCGCCGACAATGCGGCCGGCCATTTGATGCAACGCGGCGAGATTGACCTGGTCATCGTCGGCAGCGATCGTACGCTCGGGCGCACCGGCGAGGTTGCGAACAAGATCGGCACCTACACCAAGGCGGTTTTGGCGAAGCGCCATGGGATTCCGTTCTACGTGGCGATTCCGCTTTCGACCATTGACTGGCATTTGAAGCGCGGCTTCGACATCCCGATTGAGGAACGGCACGAAAGCGAAGTGCTGGGTGCATGGGGAAGGGTGACAACTCCGAACTCCGAACTCCGAACTCCGAACTCTGGCCGGCGGATTTACGTTCGCGTGGCGAATCCGGCGAGCGGTGCGCGCAATCCGGGGTTCGACGTGACGCCGGCGGAATTGATCACGGGGATTATTACGCCGGTGGGGATTTATAAACCCAAGGCGTTGTGGGGGCACCGGCACCGGCTGGGTTATGTCGATTGAACTTGCTCCCGGTACAAATCGAAATTAGCTTGGGTCTTCTGTGTGGCGGGGTAGCCAAGTGGTAAGGCAGGGCTCTGCAAAAGCCTCATCCGTCGGTTCGATTCCGACCCTCGCCTCCAGACCTAACCGTGAGTGCGGCAAAGGTTTGTGAGATTTCCACAAGTGAGTGCCAGCAGAAGTGCCAGCAAAACGTTACTCTGTCAGAACTCAGCGTAACCCCGGCTAACTCGCCCACTACTCGCTAACGAGGCGCGAATCAATCGTTGTAACCTCATCGCTGAATAAAACAGATATGAGACAACGATACCGGCTCTACCGCCGCAAAAGCGGCGGACGCTACTACATCCACGACGATCTGACGGGCAAGCAGGACAGCTTGTACACCACCGACCGCGCCACGGCGCTGCGGCTGTTCCATTCCCGCAAGGAAGCTCAGCAGCAGCCCGCCGTGAACTTGCA
>JBEKTH010000038.1:0-36060 GCA_049516255.1 Verrucomicrobiota bacterium | reverse complement strand
GGCAACTCCAGCGTGGCGCACATGGGATTTGTTTTCCTCGGCATCGCGAGCCTGAACCTCATCGGCGTGACCGGCGCGGAGTTCATCATGGTGGCGCACGGCTTTCTCGCCGCGCTGACATTTGCATTGAGCGGTTACATTTATCAGAAGACCGGCACTCTCCAGATCAGCGAACTCGGCGGGTTGTGCCGGCAATTGCGGTTCATCGGCACGGCGCTGCTTATGGCGGCGATGGCCGGATGCGGGTTGCCTGGTTTTGCCAATTTCGTCGGCGAAGTCACGGTGTTCTTCGGGGCCTGGAAGGTCTTTCCGCTCGTGACCGGCCTGGCACTCTGGGGCGGATTGATCATCGGCGCGGTCTATATGACACGTGCCATCCGCAATGTGCTGCACGGGCCGTTGCCGGACAAATGGGCGGGCCTGGCCGATGCCTCAAATCTCTGGCGCAAGCTGCCTTATGCGCTGCTGCTGGCGAGCCTGTTCGTGTTCGGTTGCTTCCCGCGGCTGCTGACGGAGAAAATCACGCCCGACGCGGAAAAGATTGTGGCGATGGCTCGAGGGGAAACGGTTGCCATGGGTGGCACCCGCCTCCGGCAGGTTCAATTCGGCGTCCCGCCGAGTTGGATAGACACACGAGAGAACAAAGTCGATCCGATAAACCCTGCCGCGTCTCGTCCGCTAACCGTTTCGCGCGCGACGCCCGAAACCATCCGCGGGACGCGGGTGCTACACGACAATTCCGCCGTCGCCATGGCCGGTAATACGATTTTGAATCAATGAACGCTTCCTTGATGAGCCTGGAAATCTGGGTGATTGCGCTTGGCGTCGTACTGATGCTGGCGGATTTCGGCTTCAGCCTCGCGCCCGAACGCCGGCGGTTTCTTGCCTACCTGGCCATTGCCACACTCGGGACCCTGCTCATCACGAACCTGGGTGATTACACCACCGGCACGGCCTTCAACGGTTCGTTTGTGGAAGATACGCTGGCCGTTTTTTTTAAGCGGTTTTTCCTCGTGGCCGCCATGCTGGTGCTTTTCATGTCGATGGAATTCTCCGACCGCATCGCCGGGGGCATTACCGAATACTACTCGCTGATCATCTTTGCGCTGTCGGGCATGTTGTTCGCCGCCTCGGCCAACGATTTCGCCATGCTCTTTGTTTCCATCGAACTGATCACCATCACGTTCTACGTGCTGACGAGTTTTCAACGCGGCCGGCTGATTTCACTCGAAGCGGGCGTGAAATACCTGATTCTCGGCGCGTTGTCGTCGGCGTTTCTGGTGTTCGGCATCGCGCTGGTGTGGGGCACCACGGGCAAGTTGAATTTCAATGAACTCGCGTCGGTCGCCGCGCAATTCGAGACCAATAAAATCTTCCTCCTGGGCGTGCTGTTCGTTCTGGTTGGCCTTGGCTTCAAAATCGCGGCGTTTCCCTTTCAGATTTGGGCGCCGGATGTTTATCAGGGCGCGCCGACGCCGACCACGGCCTTTTTGGCCGTCGGTTCCAAGGCCGCCGGCTTCGTTCTTTTGCTGCGCGTGCTCTTCACCGCCCTGCCGGACGTGGCGAAGCACTGGGCGGATTTGCTCATCGTCATTTCCGGCATCACGATCCTGTACGGCAACCTGTGCGCGCTGCCGCAGCGCAATTTGAAACGGTTGCTCGGCTATTCCAGCATCGCGCACGCGGGTTATCTGTTGCTGGGCGTGGCGGCGTTGAGCGTGAGCGGGCAGGCGGCGCTGTTGTATTATCTGGCCGGTTATCTGTTCACCGTGGTGGCGGCGTTCCTGGTCATTTGCGTCGTCATGCGGCACCTGGATAACGAGGATATTTCCGCCCTGGCGGGTTTGAATCAACGTTCGCCGCTGCTGGCCGTCACGATGACCCTGGCGATGGTGTCACTGGCGGGCATCCCGCCGATGGCGGGTTTCTTCGGAAAATTTCTGCTGCTGAAAGCCGTCATTCAGGCCGGCCCGGCGAATCACGGTTATTATTGCCTCGCGTTCACCGCGCTCGTCGGTGTGGTGATTTCGCTTTACTACTATTTCGGCGTCATCCGCGCGATTTACTGGAGCCGGAACCCGCCGGATTTGTCGCCCATCCCCCTGTCCGGGCCGGTCAAATTCTCCGTCTGCGTCTGCATCGCCGGCATGTTCTGGATCGGCCTGTTTCCGAGCGTGATGCTGAACCTCGCCACGGAAGCGGCAAAAGCATTGACGTTGTAAATTCCTGTCCGTCCCCTTCGGCGGTGCCGCACCACTTGAAACTCATTGAGTCCGCGGTTCACTGCCCCACCACAACAAACACAACCCGGCTTCGTGGGTCTCGGCGTCCGGAAAGACCAACCTGCCCGAATCGTCTTCCGCCACCGTCGTCCACGCCCGCGTATCCAGACCCTCCATCAGCCGCGGTCTGTTTTCCGCCGGCACCGGTCCGGATGGACCCAGCCAGTGGAACTTCGGTTTCACGGCGGTGAAGGTTGCGGAAGCGGACGGGCCATTGGTTTGTGACGCCGATGGGGTGTTGGACGGTTGTTGGGCGCCGGCCTGACACGCCGCGAACAGGACAATCAGAAACAATGTTCGCTCCTTTTTCACGGTACAACCTCGACCCACTTTGCGGGGTTTGTCAAGCGAGGTCGAATCTGGAGAAAAACAGCGGCCACCGGAGCGGGATTTCTTGCGCCGGCTGCCGGAATTGGATCACACCACCCGCATCTGGACGGCGTCCACGATTTCGGTGCCGACGGAAATGGCGCCGACAATGACGACGGTCATGCCGCGATGCAGCCGGCCCTGTTCGACTAGCGTTTTCAGCGCCCGTTCAATGGTGTTCTGCGGATCGATGAAATCAAATTCCACCACGAACGGGATGACCCCCCAACAAAGTGTCAGTTCATTGGCGCCTTTTTCGTTGTCACACAATCCGTAAATCGGTGAATAACGTGGGCGCATCCAGGCGGCGTAACGCGCCATGTGCCCGTGGCGGGTAAACGCCAGCACGGCCTCGGCCTTCAATTCGTTGGCCATGACGACGGCGCTCTTGACCAGTTTTTCACGCGGGTTGGTCAGTTCCGCCGAGTCATGAAACTGCGCGTTGCCGCTGCGTTCGATGCGCTTGGCGATGCGGTCGAACACCTCGATGCACTTGAGCGGATATTTGCCGACCGTGGTCTCGCCGCTCAACATGATGGCGTCGGCCTCTTCAAACACGGCGTTTGCCACATCCGTCACCTCGGCGCGGGTGGGCATGGGCGATTCAATCATGCTCTCCAGCATGTGCGTCGCCACGATGACGGGTTTGCCGTGGCGCAAACAGGTCTTGACGATGCGACGCTGGACAATGGGCAGTTCTTCGTAGGGAATTTCAATGCCCAGATCGCCGCGCGCCACCATGATGGCGTCGGCTTCGCGGACAATGGATTCCAGATTGGCCACCGCCTGCTGGTCCTCGATTTTGGCAATGACCACCGGCGCCGGTTTGCCCTCCTCAAACAGCTCCCGCAACTGCAGCAAATCGCGGGCTTCGCGGACAAATGACAGGGCGACAAAGTCCACGCCGACTTCCAGGCCGAGCTTCACATCCTTGATGTCCTTGGCCGTGAGCGCGGGCAGGCTGACCTTGACGCCGGGCAGATTGATATGGCGCCGGCTGCCGAGCGTGCCCGCGGTAAGCACTTCGCATTCAACCTTGTTGCCGGACTTGGCGAGGACTTTCATCTCGATGGCGCCGTTGTCCACGAGCACGACGTCGCCGACGTTGATGTCATTGACAAAATTCTCGTAATTCACGTCCACCGAATGCTCCTCCAGGTCCCGTTCGCCGCGGACCGTGAGGGTAAATTTCTGGCCGGGTTGCAAATCGAGCGGCACACCGAGGTCGCCGGTGCGAATCGCCGGCCCTTGCGTGTCCATCATGATGCCGATGAACTGTTTGCGCGCGGCGGCGGCGGCGCGGATGTCTTGAACCACGCGGCGCACCCAATCGTGCGGCGCGTGCGACATGTTCAGGCGAAAAATGTTGACGCCGGCGTCAATGAGCTTGCCGATCATTTCCGCCGAATCCGTCGCCGGGCCGAGGGTGGAAATGATTTTCGTTCTGCGAACGTGTCCCTGTTGCACGGGCAGAAACATACCCACGGACAGCGCAATTAAAAGTTTTTAATCGGCGGGAGGGAATTCTAATGACAAATGGGGCTTGCCAGCACCCGCCCCGGCGGTCATATTAAATGCACGAATTTATGGCAGACGTGGCAAATAAATATCCCGAAAACGTCCCGGGCAAATATTACGTGGACAACCAGTGCATTGACTGCGACCTGTGCCGCGAGACGGCGCCGGACAATTTCAAGCGGAACGATGATGGCGGCTATTCGTTCGTCTATAAACAGCCCGGTTCGCCCGACGAGGAAGCGCGCTGCAAGGAAGCCAAGGAAGGCTGCCCGGTCGAGGCCATCGGCGACAACGGGTCGTAGAGTCATCCGCCTCGATGGGAGGGCTGAAGTTCTTCCCGGCTCAGGCGCGCGGATGAAATTTCCGGTGAATCTCCCGCAGCCGGTTTCCCGTGACGTGGGTGTAAACCTCCGTCGTGCTGATGTTCGCGTGACCGAGCAATTCCTGAATCACCCGTAAATCCGCCCCGTGTTCCAGCAGATGCGTGGCAAAACTGTGCCGCAACATGTGTGGCGTGATGTTGCGTGCAACCCCGGTGCGCTGCACCCGGCGCTTGATCCGCAACCACAACGTCACGGACGCAAACGGCGTGCCGCGTTTCGTGAGGAACACATTCGCCGGAGACCGCGGCGTGACGAGCTTCGGCCGCCCGACTCCAATATAGCGGTTCAGTGCTTCCACGGCCTTTTTCCCGACCGGAACGACGCGTTCCTTGTTGCCCTTGCCGATAACATTAATGAATCCCGCGTCGAGATGAAGCTGTTCGAGCCGCACATTTTTCAACTCGGACAAACGCAGACCGGAGGCGTAGGCCAGTTCCAGAATCGCCTGATCGCACAAGCTTTCAGGCGTTTCCGGCAATTCGGGAGCGAGCAGTAAGGTGATTTCATCGTTCGACAGCGCCTTCGGAAGACGTTTCCATCGGCGCGGCAACGAGAGATTTTCGGCGACATTGGCTGGTAACAACTTTTCATTTTCGGCGAACCGGTAAAGTGCCCGCAGCGCGGCGATTTCGAGATAAACACTCTCGCTGCTCAGGCGTTTGGTGGATTCTTCTGGCTCGTCCACCAGCGGGCGTTCACGTTCGTGCTGGAGAAACGCCATCAGATGCTTCAACTCGACAGATTTCCAATCCGTCAGATTTTGTGTTGCCGCCCACGCGGTGAATTTGCCGAGCAACGCGGCGTAAGTCTTTGCCGTGTTGTCCGACTGCCCCCGCTCGTGGCGCAGGTATTGTAGAAAATCTTCGACGAGCGAATTCACGAAGCAAGGATAACGGAGTAAGCAGCAAGGAGCTAGCGTTCGGCGCGTTTTTTTGAAAATGAGTTAATCAGACCTTGAGTTGGAGCGCTGACTTCTATGGCTACGGTCCGGAGTTTTTGAACTGCAGTGTCTTCGGCCAGTTGATTGTCGTGTACAACGTAAAGCAGCGATTTTACCTCGCCGGCGGAAGCGCGGGCGATGTTCCAGAATTGAAGTTTTTCACCTTCGCCACCCGATCAAAACCCTCCGCGAGATTGGTCATGGCGGAAACTGCAGCTCGTTGTAGCTGATCGCGCAAACCAAAGTCATTTTTCAACGGCGACATCCTGCAAATCTGGTAAACGCCATTCGTCAGATCTCTGGCTTTCTGCCAAGCCTTGAGATCCTCAAATTGCATCCTTGCTTCTTTCTCCTGACTCCTTACTCCGTCACAGGCTCTTGCCTGTGAGCCGCTCGTACGCTTCCAAATACTTCGCACTGGTCTTGGCGACCACCTCCGGCGGCAACACCGGGCCGGGCGGCGTCTTGTTCCAGTCGAGTGTCTCGAGGTAATCACGGACAAATTGCTTGTCGAAGCTCGGCTGGCCGCGACCGGCCTGATACTGGTCGGCGGGCCAGAAGCGCGAGGAATCCGGCGTCATTACCTCGTCAATCAGGATCAATTTGCCGTCGCTCAGGCCGAACTCGAACTTGGTGTCGGCGATGATGATACCGCGCTGGCGGGCGTAATCGCGTCCCGCCCGGTAAATCTTCAGGCTCAAATCACGCGCCTGCGTGGCGAGTTCGGGGCCGACGATTTCCTGCGCCTGTTCGAAGGAAATATTTTCGTCGTGGCCCGCCTCGGCCTTGGTGGACGGCGTGAAAATCGGTTCGGGCAGTTCGGCGGATTCGGTCAGCCCGGCGGGCAGTTGGATGCCGCAGACGGTCTGCGATTGCTTGTATTCCTTCCAGCCGGAGCCGGAGAGATAGCCGCGCACGATGCATTCGATGGCCAGCGGCCTCGCCTTTTTTACAATCATCGAACGGCGCGCCAGTTGGCCGGCAAACGGCTGGAGATTTTTCGGCAGCGGATCGGACGCCTTGGCGAGCAGATGGTTCGGCACGAGCCCTGCGAATTTCTCGAACCAAAAATGCGAAATCTGCGTGAGCACCTCGCCCTTGCGCGGGATGCCGTTGGGCATGATGACATCAAAGGCGGAGATCCGGTCGCTGGCGACGAGCAGCAGGGCGTCGCCGAGGTCGAAAATGTCGCGGACCTTGCCGCTGCGGAGTTTTTTGATGCCGGGTAAATCGAGTTGCAGGATTGGTTCGTTTGCCATGGGTGAATTATAAAAGTCCGAAGTCCAAAATTTAAAGTCCAAAGTCACCAAAGAATTTGCGATTGCCTATTTATGATTTGTTGCGCCGCGGGTGGACAATCATAAATCATAAATCATAAATGAATCACGCCGCCGCGCGCGGGATGAGCTTGACCTGCAGCGGAATGCTCGCCAGCGACCGGCCGTCCAGTGTAACGTCCACCGAATACAACCCCGCCTCGACGAAATTCAATTTCTGGATGTTCACAACAAAGTTGTGGGTGACGAAATGCACGTCCTCGGGCAGCGCAATGGCCACCGGGATTTCCATGGCCGGCATGACGGGCCGGCCATCGGCGTTGATGAAATTGAGCGCCAATTTGCGCTGGCCCTCGTCGCCGGCGGCGAAGGTGACGCGCAGCGCGACCGCGCACTGTAGATGGATGGCGGGCAATTGCTGCGCGTAAATTGTGTCAAACCCGCCCAGCACGTTAAGCTTGTTGCTGCTGTCCTGCGTCGCGGCGTCGCAAAGAATGGCCACTTGTACGTTCATGGGAACATAAAGACACGAATCCGGCGGATTGGCACGAATTTCCTTGCCTTATTTTCCGGCTTGACATACATATAGTTTCTATGTATCGTACTCCTATGATTCGAAAAGAACTGGTGGCGGCGTCGGCCGAGCCGTTGATTTTATCGTTGCTCGCGAAAGGCGAGAGTTACGGTTACGCCATTATTCAGGAGGTCAAGTCCCGTTCCGATGGCAAACTAAACTGGACCGACGGGATGTTGTATCCGGTGCTGCACCGGATGGAACACCGGGGCCTGATCAAGGCGCGTTGGGGTGAAAGCGAAACCGGCCGGAAGCGGAAATACTACTCGCTCAAAAAGGACGGCAAGGCGGCGATGGCCAAACACCACGAACAATGGTCGCTGGTTCATTCGGTCTTGGCCGGATTGCAAAAGGAGCAATATGTTTGACCTCGAACAATCCATCACTGATTGGCGGCAACAGATGCTCGCGGCCGGCATCAAAACGCCCGTGCCGCTGGAGGAACTGGAATGTCATTTGCGCGAAGAAATCGAGCAACTGATGAAATCGGAATTGAACGCGCGACGGGCTTTTGACAAAGCTACTCAAGAGGTTGGAAAGGCAAATATGCTCAAGAATGAATTCGAGAAAATTGGCGGAACGAAGGAAGCACGCAATTTGAAACCATACCGGACCATTATGGTCGCGTGTTTGGGTGTGGAATCGTTGTTTTGGGCAATGTGCATCCTTTCAAAACTTGGGCATTTTTCGGAAATAACCACCGCGCAGCAAATGTCCGGGCTGGCGGCGATAGCGGTGATGGTTTTGCTCGCCAGCATCGGGCTGCCGGGCCAAGGTCCTGTTTCGGTCATCCTGAGCCGGCGAATGAGGGATGTGATTTGCCATTCAAATAACCGGCTGATGGGGCTGATGAGTCTATGTTTTTTTGCCCTTGTCACCGAGCCGCTGGTATTCTTCTTTACGCTTCCCACATTCGGCGTGGGTGGTCTTTGGGTCATGCTGCCGTTAACCGGGTTTTTATACGGGTTCATTGGCGGACTGGAAAAAGCCGGGTTAAAAAGATCTTCAGTGGCTGGTGTATGAACGGGATGAACAATATGTTCAACCTCGAAAAATCCATCGCAGAATGGCGGCAGCAGATGCTCGCTGCCGGCATCAAAACCCCCGTGCCGTTGGAGGAACTGGAAATTCATTTGCGCGACGAAATCGAGCGGCAGATAAAATCGGGGCGGAGCGAAGCGGAGGCATTCACAACCGCCGTTCAGAAAATCGGGCCGGCGCGCATGGTCCAAAACGAATTTGAGAAAGTTGAAGCAAACGCGGAAGAGTGCCAGTGGAAAAAAGGGCGGAATGCGTTAGTGACCTGTCTGAGCCTGGCTTCGGTGATCTTCGGCGGAACCGTTCTTTTCAATGAAATGACCTTCGGCCAGCGAATCGCCGGCCTGGCTGCGGTTGCCACAATGGTTCTGCTCGCTGGCGTCGGGCGACTGAGCTATCGAATTTTTCCGGTCATCCCGGACCGGCGAAACAGGGTTGCCATTATTGCTATTTCGGGAGGCGTGCCGTGGATTGTTTGGGGCTGGATGTTTGACCGCTACATTCTGCCGGGACACCAATTTCCCTTCGGGCAATTATGGGCGGCAGTCCTTTGGTCCGCTTGTCCTCCGTGCGGAGTTTTTTTTGGTTTGTGTTTGGGAATCGGTGCTGCCTCACGAAAAAAAGTTGCACCGGCTGGCTCGTGAATCCGGAAGACACATGTTCAACCTCGACCAGGCAATTTCAGAATGGCGAAAACAAATGCTTGCCGCCGGGATCCAAACCCCCGTGCCGCTGGAGGAACTGGAATGTCATTTGCGCGAGGAAATTGAGCAACAGATGAAATCAGGAACAAATGTGCCACTGGCTTTTGAAACCGCGGTTCGAGTAATCGGAAAGGCGAACATGTTGAAACTTGAATTCAAAAAAGTTGAGGAAACAAAGGAAGCGCGTGCATCAAAAAGATCACAAATCGCATTGATTTTCAGCCTTTGCATGTTTTTGCTGCCTTTCACAGCTTACTTTGTTTTCGATCCTGAATTGACGTCCGGGGAGCGAATGTTTGGGTTGGCAGCCGTAGCGACGACGGTTTTGTTTTTGTACATCGGGCATTTGGGCGGCCGCCTTTTCCCAGTCATTCTTAACCGGCAAGTCAGGCTGATAACCGGTCTATCAGGTTGCCTGCTGTATGTCGTGTGGGTGACTGTTTTTGTCCATGTCGTTTTGCCGCGCCTTGATTTCACCGAAAGCCAACTTTTCGTGGCAATTTGTTGGGCTTGGACGGTGCCCGTCGGAGTTCTAGGCGGCCTCATTTTAGGACTGGAAAAAGCCGCTTTGAAAAAAGCGGCGATGTCAGGTTCGTAAAATGGAAAGGGGCAATATGTTCGACCTCGACCAGGCAATTTCAGAATGGCGAAAACAAATGCTCGCCGCCGGCATCAAAACGCCCGTGCCGTTGGAGGAATTGGAAATTCATCTGCGCGAGGACATCGCGCAGCAGATGCAATCGGGATTGAACGGACAAAAGGCTTTTGAGGTTTCCATTCAGCGGATCGGTCAGCCGCAAGCGATCCAGCGGGAATTCAAAAAAGTTGAAACGAAACAAATGAAGCGAATCCTCATCATCAGCGCGGGAGTGGTCGGCATCCTTGCAGGTATGGCGTTTGTCATGCCGGCGGTTGCGCAATATCGGCACGAAGGAGCCATTACCCTTAATGAAATATGTCTGCTTCTGCTTGGATTCGGTTTGACCCTCGGCGGTGGGAGTGTGGCCGTTTTCACTTTCAGAAAACGCCAAACTTAGCCGCGAGCCGCGAGAAACATTTTTAATTCCGCCGCGGCTTTTCCGCCAAAGCCGGGAACGGCAGCGATTTGTTCCAGCGTTGCCGTTTTCAACCGCTGCACCGAGCCGAATTTTTTCAGCAAGGCCGCCTTGCGGGCCTCGCCGATGCCGGGAAATTCGTCCAGCACGCTCTCGGAAATCCGCTTGATCCGCAACTGCGCGTTGTAGCTGTTCGCCACCCGATGGCATTCATCACGAATCCGCTGCAACAATTTCACCGCTGGATGGTCGAGGCCGGGTCGCAGCGGTTTGCTTTCACCCGGCCGGTAAATTTCCTCGAACTCCTTCGCCAGTCCGATGACAGGAATTTTTTCCAAACCTAATTGTTCGAGTTCAGCGCAGGCGGCATTTAACTGGCCTTTCCCACCGTCCACCATGATGAGGTCGGGAAAATTAGGAGTTGGGAGTTGGGAGTTGGGAGTTCGGATTTTACTCCGGTTGTTTTTCCCCATCTCCGATTTCCCATCTCCAATCTCCCGTTTCAGCCGCGCATAACGCCGTTTCACCACCTCCGCCATGCTGGCGAAATCGTCCTGGCCCTCCACCGTCTTGATCTTGAACCGGCGATAATTCGCGCGGTCGGGCCGGCCGTTTTTGAAGCTGACCAGCGACGCGACCGCAAAAGTGCCGCTGATGTTGGAAATGTCGAAACCTTCAATCCGCTGCGGCGGCTTGCGCAAACCGAGCACTTTCGCCAGCTCCATTAAATCGTTTCCCGGGTCGATGGAAAGCGGCAGCGTGTACGGCACACGCTCAAATTTCCGCTCCTTCTTGGTCGTTTCCTTCAGGTCGCGGATGAGGTCGCGCAGGCCGGCGGCCTTTTCGTAATCCTGCGCCAGCGCCGCCTTTTTCATTTCGACGGCGAGCTGTTCCTTCATTTCCACACATTGGCCTTCGAGAAAATCGCACGCAGCCGTCACCTGTTCCAGATATTGTTCGCGGGTGACGTTGCCGATGCACGGCGCGGTGCAGTATTTCAAATGCGCGTAGAGGCAATGTTTGTAGTCGGCCTCGCCCGGCGTGAACGCGCGGCAGCCGCGCAGGTTGAACTGCCGCCGCACCAGCGCCAGCGTGTTGCGCAACGCGCCCGAGTTCGAGAACGGCCCGAAGTACCGCGCCCCGTCATCTTTCCGGAAGCGGGTGAAGGTGAAGTTCGGGATCAGGTCGTTCAGGTTCACCTTGAGCATCAGAAACCGTTTGTCGTCCCGGAAACTGACGTTGTAACGCGGGTGGAATTCCTTGATCAGCTTGCCTTCCAACAGGAACGCCTCCGGTTCGCTGCGGACGACGTGGAAATCGAAGTCGCAAATCGCCTCGACCAGGGCGTTGAATTTCAGGTCCCAGCCCATGCGGCGCGACGGATGGAAATACTGGCTCACCCGCTTGCGCAGGTCGCGCGCCTTGCCGACGTAAATGACGGTGCCAAACCGGTCCTTCATCAGGTAAATGCCCGGCTTGTGCGGCAAGGTACCCAGTTTCTTACGGATGGAATCACTGATCGGCACGCAGGGAATCTCGCGTAAAGGTGCAAAGGCGCAAAGAAATTTCACCGAAAATTGTGCTTGCGGAAAAAACGCTGGCGGCGTATTGAGCGGCGGACTCAACGAAAGGAAATCCATGTCCGACAACCAAACACAAGCTCCGCCCCCCACCACGCCACCACCATCGACCCCCTCCGCACCGGCCTCCGGCGGTGAAGATAAAACGGTCGCCATCATCGCCTACCTCACCCTGATTGGCTTCATTGTAGCCATCATCATTCACATGAACAAAAAGACGAAGCTGGGCGCGTTTCACCTCCGTCAGATGCTCGGTTTTTTCCTGACCGGCATCGCCGTGGTGTTTTGTGAATTCATTCTCGTGTTTATTCCCATCCTCGGCTGGCTGTGCATTTTGGCTCTCTGGGCTTCGATGCTGGTGCTATGGATTCTGGGGCTGATCGCTGCCATCAACGGCGAGATGAAGCCCATGCCGGTGGTCGGGCCGCTCTACCAAAAATGGTTCGGCACCACCTTTGACTGACAGGCGTCGGAACGTCCACGGGCAGGATTTTATTCTGACTTCTGACTTCTGACTTCTGACTTTCCGGTCATGTGCCGGTGGACGAAGAAGTAATAAAGTCCGCCGAGCACGAGCGCGCCGCCGCCGAGCCACAAGGCCACATGCCGCATCTCGCCGTGCATGAGCTGTTCATCCTGGCCCGCCTTGACACCGACATAGCAAAGCACTGAGCACCAGGTAGCCGCGCCTAAAACTGTGAAAACGGAAAATTTCAGGTAATCCATCCGGGCGACTCCGGCGGGAATGCCGACGAGCTGCCGCGCTCCCGGCAGCAATCGCGCAACGAACACGCCCATCGGGCCGTAGTGGGACATCCAGCGCTCGCTTTTCTCAATTTTGTCCGGCGGCATCAAAATATAGCGACCGTAACGCACGAGCAGCGGCCGGCCGGCCACGCGCGACAGCCAATACATGATGCTGGCGCCGAACCACGAGCCGAGTGTGCCGGCGGCGACCAGGCCGATTTCCGCCGGCCAGCCAACGAAATGCAGGCTGAAAATGGTTAATCCTTCAAACCAGGCCAGATAAGCCGCCGGCGGCATGATGGCTTCGGCGGGAATTGGCAGGACGGAACTTTCCATCGTCATCAGCAGCACAATGACCGGGTAACCGGCGGTCTTGAGCGTGGCGAGATACCAGGTCAGGAGCGGCTGGAAAATGGATTTAAGCACGGGCGGTTTATAGCCGAAAACGACGGCGAGGCAATCCGCGAATCGCTGGAAGATTCACGTCTTCAAAAAATAATTTCGCTGTTTTTCGCTGATGGTCATGCCGAGTTTTTCCATCACCGCCAGCATGTCCTCCCAGATCTTGCGTTTCTCGCTCATCGCCTGGTTGCGCAGCAGATAGGCCGGATGATACGTCGGCATGAGCGGGATGCCGCGATAAGTCTTCCAGGTCCCTCGCAGTTTGGTGATGCCGAGCGTCTTGCCCATCAATCCTTCCACCGCCGTCGCGCCGAGCGCGACAATGACTTTGGGCCGGATCAAATCTATCTGCTCGTGCAAATACGGAATGCACGTGGCCATTTCATCGGCGGTTGGTTTGCGGTTGCCGGCAGACTGGCCGGGCGTGTCGGGCCGGCATTTCAAAATGTTGCCGATATAAACGTCGGCTCGCTGCAGCCCCGTGGCCTGGATGATCTTGGTCAACAACTGGCCGGCCTTGCCGACGAACGGCTCGGCCTGTTCGTCTTCGTCTGCCCCCGGCGCCTCGCCCACAAACATGAGCTGGGCGTCAATGCTGCCGACGCCGAACACGACGTTTTTGCGCGACGACGCGAGGTGCGGGCATTTCACACAGGCCAGTGCCCGTTCGCGCAGGGCGGCAAACGCGGCAACTTTGTCGAGGGCCGAAGGTCGAGCGTCGAGAGCCGGCACTTCACCGGGCAACGCGAGCATGGTGGTCTGCCCGGCACCCGGCGCTGAAATTGCCGATGGTGCAGACAGTGACGGCGCGGCGGCTTTGTCCATTTGAGATTTTGGATTTGCGGTTTGGGATTTCCCGGCGGGCGGTGGCGCCAGGGCGCGGAGGGTTTCGGGTGCAACGGCGACGTGGCGGACACCGCGCGATTTCAAATCTTCCAGATGTTGAATCGTCGCGTCGAGCAGTTGATGGTAGGTTGAGGTCATCAGGGGTTGGGAATTTGTTTTCTCACCGTCCGGCCATACCAGATTCCCGAAACGACAAAAACGACGCCGGAAGCAGCCGCGAAATAAACCAGAAACGGCAGGGGCAAAACAAAATGCGCGGCCACCGCGGCGCCCAGTGACAAGCCGCCGCAGAGATAGCAGTAAAACGCGCTGGCCTGGGCGTTCTGCACGCTTTTTTGGAGCAACGACTGCACGGCCTGATCGTTTTGGAAAAGCGCCGCGGCGCATTCCGGGGAGCAAACCAGGCGCAGTGTTTCGGCAGGCCCGGCGCACCCGGCACACACGGCCCGGCCGCAATAGGCGCAAATGCCAATCGCCTCGGCCTGGTGTCTGGTGCATTTCACGGGAGGAAATTGCGCCATTGCCAGGGGCAATGCAATCCGAAGCTTGCGACCTACCGTAAAAGGCGGCAACGTTTCCTCGATGACCCTCGAGGACCATTTGGGCGACATCATCCGCAAGGCGCGCGCCATGAGCCGCGTTCCAGCAGCAGCCGCCGCTACCGCCGCCGGAATCTCCGGGACCGAACTGGCCGCACTGGAGGAAAGCGGCCAAACCGGCCAGCAGCCGGATTTTTCCGCTCTCGCAAAACTGATCGGGTTGAATCCTTCAAAGCTCGAAGGCATCGCCAAAGGCTGGCTCCCGGCGGAAAAGGATTTGAGTGTCTGGCGCGAACTGCGCGTGTTCACGACCGCCGAAGAGGGCATGACGGTGAATTGTTACCTGATTTGGGACGAAGTCAACCGCGAGACGGCGCTGTTTGACACCGGCTTTGACGCGAAACCCGTGCTCGATTGCCTCGCCGAAAACCAGCTTCAGCTCCGGCACGTTTTTATCACTCACACGCACTACGACCACGTGGAGGCGCTGCCGAAAATCCGCGAGGCCTTTCCCCGGGCCAAGCTGCATCTGGGTTCCAAGGCCGCGCCAGTGGACCAGCGGAACAAGCCGAACGAGATCGTCCATCTCGGCGGCCTGCGCGTCACTCATCGCGAAACACCCGGCCATGCGGAGGACGGCGTGACGTACATCGTCGGCAACTGGCAGGAGGACGCCCCGCACGTGGCGATTGTGGGCGACGCGATTTTCGCCGGCTCGATGGGCAACGGCAATGGCGCATGGGATCTGGCCCGGCAGAAAATAAGGGAACAGATTCTGTCGTTGCCGCCGGAAACCCTGATTTGTCCGGGCCACGGGCCGTTGACGACGGTTGCCGAGGAAAAGCAACACAATCCGTTTTTTTAACCCATGCCTTATTGGAGCCGGTTATCGCGAAGCCCACGTGGTAGATATGCCGAGCCTGTTTCGTGGTTGCTTTTCGCCCGACGTGGCATGGATGAATTTGCAAATTGACCCCATTCATTTGGGTTGTTAGCCTGTCCTTCCGTTCCAACGGGACTTATGCGACATACCATTTCAATTCTGGTCGAGAACAAGTTCGGCGTGCTCACGCGCGTGGCCGGCCTGTTCAGCGGACGCGGCTACAACATTGACACGCTCAACGTCGGTCCGACCCAGGACCCAAAGACGTCGCGGATGACCATTGTCACGCACGGCGACGAGGCCACGGTGGAGCAGATCGTCAAGCAACTCAACAAGCTGCCGAACGTCATCCAGGTGCAGGATTTTCACGAGGGCGAATACGTGGACCGCGAGCTGGTGCTGGCGAAGGTGGCGGTGGATTCCAAGTCGCGCGCCGAGGTGATGCAGATCACGGACATTTTCCGCGCCAAAATCGTGGACGTGCAGCCGAAGTCGCTCACCATCGAAATCACCGGCGCCGAGAGCAAGGTGGACAAGTTCCTGGAACTGATGGATTCATTCGGGGTCTTGGAACTCACGCGCACGGGCAAGGCCGCCCTGCCGAGAAAGTGAATGCCTTGAAGCATTGAATTGTTGAACCGGAACGGCCCCGGGCCACCGGTCTGGAAATCGTAAATCGTAAATCAAAAATCGTAAATTCATCCATGCCTGCAAAAGTTTATACCGACAAGGACGCCAATCTCGGCGTGTTGCGAAACAAAACGCTCGCCGTGCTCGGCTTCGGCTCCCAGGGCCATGCCCACGCGCTCAACCTCAAGGACAGCGGCTGCCACGTCATCATCGGTCTTTACGAAGGCAGCAAGTCCATCCCCGTCGCCCGGGAAAAAGGCTTCAAGGTGTATCCGACGGCCGAGGCGGTCCGGCGTGCGGACGTGATTTTTGTCGCCCTGCCGGACACGAAACAGGCGAAGGTTTATGAGCAGGACATCGCCCCGAATCTGACGAAGGGCAAGACCCTGTTGTTCTCGCACGGATTCTCGATTCATTTCAAGACCATCGTGCCACCGAAGAACGTGGACGTGATTCTGGTGGCGCCCAAGGGCCCGGGCCACATCGTGCGCCGCCAATACACGGAGGGCAAAGGCGTCCCGGCGTTGATCGGCGTTTATCAAAATCCCAGCGGCCAGGCGAAGCAGGTGGCACTGGCGTGGACGAAGGGCATCGGCGCGACGCGCGCCGGCGTGTTGCAAACGTCGTTCAAGGAGGAAACCGAGACGGATTTGTTCGGCGAGCAGACGGTGTTGTGCGGCGGCCTGAGCGCGCTGGTGCAGGCGGGCTATGAAACGCTCGTTGAGGCCGGTTACCAGCCGGAGATGGCCTACTTCGAGTGCCTGCATGAACTGAAACTCATCGCTGATTTGATGAATGAAGCGGGCATCAGCGGCATGCGCTTCTCCATTTCTGAAACCGCCAAATGGGGTGATGTCTCCGTCGGGCCCAAAATCATCGACCCCGGCGTGAAACGGCGGATGAAGGCGGCCCTCAAGGACATTCAATCCGGCAAGTTCGCCCGGGGCTGGATTGCCGAATACAAGGGCGGCTACCAGAAATACCGGGCGCTGCTCAAAAGGGGCGAGAAGCATTCCATCGAAAAGGTCGGCAGCCGGTTGCGGAGTTTGATGCCATGGATGAAGAAGCGCCAGATCAAGGGCGCCCAGGCGGCTTATTAATGCCATTTGCGTTTTACCGGCCCGTAAGTTGCTACTTTTCAACTTTCAGGGCAACTTTGGCTTGAAATTGGTGTTAATTGAAGGAAAGTACGCTAGGAGCATGAAGCGCTTGGGAAAACTTGCGGTTTGTCTGGTGGGCGGGCTGGTATTGAATACCGGCCTGTACGCGGATAATCGGATGTCGCCAAACAATCCCTACGAACCGATCGCCACGCGCAATATTTTTGGACTGAACCCGCCGCAAGCCCCCGCTCCGATCGATAACACGCCACCCGCGACCATCACCCCGGATGGCATCATGACCATCTTTGGCACAGCCCAGGTGCTCTTCAAGGTGGCCGTACCACCCCGTCCGCCCGCGCCAGCATCGGAAAAATCCTATATTCTCAGCGAAGGCCAGCGGCAGGATGACATCGAGGTAACGCGCATTGATGAAAAGGCCGGCATCGTGACTTTCAACAACCACGGCGTGGTGCAGGCCATTCCGCTGGTCAAAGCCCCTCCGATCAGCACCCCAACGCCGGTCGTCATGAATTCAGGATTTGTTCCCTCGGGAGCGGCGCCCGGCGGTTTCGGCGGCCCGGGCGGTCCCGGCGGTGGAAATTTTGCACGCTTTGGCGGCGGTTCCGGCCCCAATGGCAACATGGGAAATATGGGAAATAACGGCAGGAATCCGGGGAATCCGGGGGGGCCGGGTTTTGGCAGTGCGACTTCCGCCGGCGGGCCAGCCCAGCCGCAACTTACGCCGGAGGAACAAATGATCATGATTGCGGCTCAACATGCGCAGGCCCAACAGGCGGGCGATCCCATAGCCAAGATTTTTCCCCCGACCGATTTGGACGCCGCCGCTGGAGTTGTTCCTGATTCACCCCCGGGTGGTTCATCCTCCGGTGCTCCGGGTACACCCTAGACATCCTTCGGTTCAACCGCCAAGTGAACCGGGATCGCCCACGTCACCCTTGTTGAAATCCACGTAAGCTTCCGTCAAATCTGCCGCGTAAATCACCGCCCCCGCCTGGCCGAGATTCAGGCAAATGTGCAAATCGAATTCTTTTGGTGCCGCGGCGGCGCACAGTTGTTTGAAGGTGGCACTGGTCGGCTGGCCGCGTTTGAGGCTCCACAAAATTTTCCGGCTGCCGGGCGCGCTGTAGCCAATGTCAATTTTCTCCTCCACCACCATCGCCGGGCTGTAACCGATGGCGTCCATGATCCGGCCCCAATTCGGATCCCCACCGTGCCAACTGGTTTTCACCAGCGCGCTGTTGGCCACCGCCCGCGCGGCGGCATCGGCGTCCTGAACCGTTTTAGCGCCCGTCACCCGCACGGTCACCACCCGATGCACCCCTTCGCCGTCGCGTACAATCATTTTGGCAAGTTCGAGACAGACCTGATTCAGGGCCGCCTGATAAACCCCGAACTCCGAACTCCGAACTCCGAACTTCCGGTTTCCCGCCAACCCGTTGGCCAGAACGAGCACAGTGTCGTTGGTGCTCATGTCACCATCCACCGTAATGCGATTGAAACTTTGGGCGACGGCATCCCGCAACGCGGTCCGGAGTGTTTTGGGCTCGATGGCCACGTCGGTGGTGAGGAAGCACAACATCGTGGCATGCAACCCCTCCGGAAGGGCCGGCGGCCGGGCTCCCGTTGCTGACATTCCCGGTTGAATCATGCCCGCGCCCTTGCAGATGCCGCCGATGCGGACGGTTTTGCCGCCGAGCGTGAATTCGACGGCGAATTGCTTGGGCCGGGTGTCGCTGGTCATGATGGCTTCAACGGCCTGGTCAGCGGAGGCCGGGGAATGGCCGAGCAGCGCCACGGCTTCAGTGATGCCGGCACGGACATTGGCCATCGGCAGCGTCACGCCAATACGACCGGTGGAACCGACCAGGACATGTTTCGCCGGCATATGCAGATGCCGGGCCAGCCAGGCGGTCATCCCGCGAGCGTCTTGCAGACCTTTCTTGCCGGTGCAAGCGTTGGCGTTGCCGGAGTTGACCACAATGGCCTGGGCGATCCCCTGGCTCACACGTTCAACGCAAACCTTCACCGGCGCCGCGCAGACCTGATTCGTCGTAAACATGCCGGCGACGGCAGCCGGCACCTCGGAAACAATCAAAGCCAGGTCACGCTTTTGACCCTTGTCCGAGCCCTTGCCCGTGCCGAGACGTTTGATGTCACAAAACACACCGCTGGCCAGAAAGCCCTGCGGCGCCACAATGGAATTTGAAATCTCTTTGAACAATCGTTTCATGCTGGATGCTGCGCGCTGAAATTTGCGCACCGCGCTCATGGATTTCAAACTTTTACCGCGGCAATCTCCAGCCGCACCATGCGGACATGGACTTTCCCGTCCGCGTCCAGCGGGTGTCGGGTGGTGTAACGTTCGGCAACCGCGGCAATGAATTCCTCCCGCAAATCTGCCGGCACCCGCTGGACGTAAGGCAGCCAGGCCGTGCGCAACCAGGCGGCAAAACCCTCGCGTCCCCCGTAAGTCGCATCCTTCGGAGCGAGCCGGACCCGGATTGTTTTGAACCCAAAGCGCGGCAGCCATCTTTCGTAATCTTCCGGCGAATAAAAAAAATACGGCCGGGGCATCCGGCGGAAGAACGGGCGCCAGCGTTTGAGCCGCATTTCCGGCCGCAACGCAACGAAAACATCATGCGCATTGCCGCGGCCGCCGCACGAAACGACGAGCCGGCCGCCGGACCGCAGGCACGTCGCCGCCCCGCGCAAAAATGCCCGGTGATCGTCCACCCAATGCAACGCCGCGTTGGAAAAAATTAAATCGAAGTGGTGGTCGAATCCGACTTTGCGCGCATCCCGGACGTGAAAGGTGAGATTGGGATTTTTCCGCGCGGGAAAGGTTTTCCGCGCAAAGGCAATCATTTCCGCCGAGGCATCCACCCCGGTGGCCGAGCCGCCGGGCAGGGCCCGGGCGATTTCTGCCGTCACCTTGCCGTCACCGCAGCCGACATCCAGAAGGTGTTCGTGGCCGCGTAATTTGAGCCTGGCGATCAGTTCGCGCGCCCAGGTTTGCTGCACGACGGAATTTGCGGCGTAATCCGCCGCGTTCCATTTTGCCGGTTGAACAGTGGTCGCAGGCATGATCAGACCAATCCCGCCGTCTCCGGGAAACCGCAGAGAAGATTCAGGCTTTGCACCGCCTGGCCACTCGCGCCCTTGACCAGATTATCCTCGGCGCTCATGAGGATGAGCCGGCCCGTGCGCGGATCGAGCCGCCACGCGATCTCGATGACATTTGTGCCGACGACGTTTTTGGTGTCCGGCAGGGCGTTGCCTTCGAGCAGCCGGACGAATGGTTCGCGGCCGTAGGCCCTGGCGTAACCGGTCGAAATTTTTTCGTTCAAGGCATTCATTTCCGCCGCCGTCGAAAAATTTTTTTCCGGCGCGAGATACAGCGTCGTCAAAATGCCCCGATTCACCGGGATCAAATGGGGTGTGAATTGGATGGTCACGTTGGAACCGGCCGCCAGTGATAGTTGTTCCTCGATTTCCGACAGATGCCGGTGTTTCGGCACGCCGTAGGGCCGGACGCTTTCGTTGCATTCACAGAACAAATAATCCGCCTCAGCCTTCCGCCCGGCGCCGCTCACGCCGCTCAAGGAATCGGCGATGATGCCGGTGGGCTTGACCAGACCGGCTTGCAACAAGGGAATGACCGGCAGCAAAATGCTCGTCGGATAACAGCCCGGCGACGCAACCAGCGACGCTTTTTTGATCTGCTCGCGATAAATTTCCGGCAGCCCGTAAACCGCCTTCGGCAACAGGTCCGGCGCGGGATGGTCGTGCGCATAAAATTCCTTGTAGATTTCCGCGCTTTTGAGCCGGAAGTCGGCGCTTAAATCAATGATGCCGCAGCCG
The DNA here is from genome assembly GCA_049516255.1 of Verrucomicrobiota bacterium. Lineage (GTDB taxonomy): Bacteria > Verrucomicrobiota > Verrucomicrobiia > Limisphaerales > UBA11358 > UBA11358. The sequence goes on along the minus strand of JBEKTH010000038.1, from coordinate 15,308 downwards.
GCATCCAGCAGCGGCACGGCGTATTCGGCGGCGACCCCGTGCGGCAGCGCGAGGAACACCACGTCGGCCTGCTTCGCAAGCAGCCCGGCCTTCGGTTCGCTGAACCGGAGTGTCTTCGATTTTGGATGGCTGGCGAACTTGGGAAAGACTTGTGCCAGGGTCTGGCCGGCATTCTGGCGCGAGGTCACGGCCACCAGTTCCGCGTGGGGATGGTTCAACAGCAACCGGACGAGTTCCTCACCGGAGTAACCGGACGCGCCGATAATGGCCACTTTCTTCGTTTTCATTTTTAAAAATCTTACTGGGAGGGTCGCCGTGTCGGCGACCCAAATTTTCTTACAGGGACAGCGACACGCTGTCCCTCCCCAAACAAAAAAGCCCCGCCGGTCTTGCCAGCGGGGCCTGGAAAATTTCCAGCGCGATCAACGTTTTGAGTACTGGAAACGTTTGCGCGCGCCCGGCTGGCCGTACTTTTTGCGTTCACGCATGCGCGAGTCCCGGGTCAGCATTCCTTCGGCCTTGAGCACCGGCCGGAGCGCGGCGTCGGCGGAAATCAGCGCCCGGGCGATGCCGTGCCGCACCGCATCCGCCTGGCCGTTGGGCCCGCCCCCGGCGACATTGACGCGCACGTCAAATTTTTCGGCCGTGCCGGTGACCGTCAAGGGCTGGGAAGCCTGCCACCGCTGGGTTTCGAGCACGAAATAATTGTCAAACGCCCGCCCGTTAACGGTGATTTTGCCCTTGCCGGATGCGAGGCGAACACGTGCGACGGCGGTTTTTCGCCGTCCGGTGCCCAGAAATTCATTTTTGGTTTCTGCTGCCATAAGTCAAATCAGGCCGCCGCCTTGAGCGGCTCGGGTTTTTGCGCGGCGTGCGGATGTTTCGGACCTTTGAAGACCTTCAGCTTCGTCAACAACTGGCTGCCGAGCCGGTTTTTGGGAATCATGCCCTTGACTGCGTGCAGGACGAGCTTCTCCGGGTGCCGCGCCCGAATTTGCGCCACCGTCGTGTATTTCTCGCCGCCCTTCCAGCCGGAATAGGTCATGAATTCCTTTGCCGTTTCCTTCTTGCCGGTGAGCCGGACCTTTTCGGCATTGACGACCACGACAAAGTCGCCGGCATCCAGGTGCGGGGTGTACACGGGCTTGTTTTTGCCGCGCAAAATGTCGGCGACCTGCGCGGCCAGCCGGCCGAGCACGGCGCCATCGGCATCAATCACGTGCCATTTCCGCTGGTCCAAATTCACTTTGGGCAAATGTGTTTTCATTGTTACCCGAACAAAAGGGAGCGGGAATCTATCAGACGCACGGATGAAGTCAACAAGCTTTTCGACGGAAAAGTGGCTTGCCGGCGCCGGCCAATCCCATGAAACTTGGCGCATGAATTTGTTCGCCCGTCGGCGCGTCGCCGATTTGCAGTCCGAGGCGCTCAAGGATCAACGCCTCAAACGCGCTCTCGGCCCCATCAATCTCACGTCGCTGGGCATCGGTGCGATCATCGGCGCGGGGATTTTCGTCCTCACCGGCCACGCCGCCGCGCAATACGCCGGGCCGGGCATCGTTTATTCCTTCATCCTTTCCGGGCTGGCCTGCGCGTTCGCCGGGCTTTGTTATGCGGAATTTGCCTCGATGATTCCGCTGTCCGGCTCAGCCTATACCTACGGTTACGCCACGCTCGGCGAATTGGTCGCGTGGATCATCGGCTGGAATTTGATTCTCGAATATCTTTTTGCCGCCTCGACCGTCGCCGTCGGCTGGTCGGGCTATGTCGTTTCCTTTTTGAAGGATTTGCACATTACGATTCCCGCCTCGTTCACTTCCGCGCCATACGACCACGTGGCCGCGGCCAATTTACATTGGTGGAACGTCTGGCAACTGTTCGCCCACGGCTGGACCAGCACCGGCGCGGTGCTCAATGTTCCCGCGATGTTGATCGTCGCCGTGGTCACCGTTCTCCTCGTCATCGGCATCAAGGAGTCGGCGAATTTCAACAATGTCATCGTCGCGCTGAAACTGCTGGTGATTCTGACGTTCATCGCGGTCGGCGCGGCTTACATCAACCATGCCAACTGGCATCCCTTTGTGCCACCGGCAATTGGCCCGGGCCAATTCGGCTGGAGCGGCGTGGTGCGCGCGGCGGGCGTGATTTTCTTCGCCTACATCGGTTTTGACGCCGTGTCCACCGCCGCGCAGGAGGCAAAAAATCCGCAGCGCGACATGCCCATCGCCCTGCTCGGCTCGCTGGGGATTTGCACCGTCCTTTACATCGCCGTCGCGCTCGTCCTCACCGGCGTCGTCAATTACACGCAGCTCAACGTGCCCGCGCCCATCGCCGTGGCCATCAGCACCCTCGGCCCGTCGCTCGCCTGGCTCGAATACTTCATCAAAATCGGCGCCATCGCCGGGCTTTCGTCCGTTATTCTCGTGATGCTGCTCGGCCAGCCGCGAATTTTTTACACGATGTCCAAGGACGGCCTGCTGCCGCCGATTTTCAGCGCCGTCCACCCGAAATTCCGGACGCCATGGATTGCGCAAATCATCACCGGCGCGGTCGCCATGCTTGTCGCCGGGCTTTTCCCCATCGGGCTGCTCGGCGAACTGGTTTCCATCGGCACGCTGCTGGCGTTTGCGATTGTCTGCGCCGGCGTGTTTGTCCTGCGCTTCACCGACCCGCAAATCCAACGACCGTTCCGCGTGCCGGCGTTCTGGCTCGTCGCACCGCTGGGAGTGCTGTCCTGTGGTTATTTGATGGCGAATCTCCCTGCCGACACCTGGGCACGGCTCATCGTCTGGATGGCCATCGGCATTGCCATTTACTTTCTTTACAGTTGCCGCCATTCCGAGGTCCAGAAGCGCCGCGCCGCCCAGGCTTCGCGTTGATAAGGGCCTTTTCCGCAATAATTCAAAATTCGCAGGCGACGAGTCGTTTGGAGCGGCACTCCTTACGTCGTGCCCTACAACCAAATCAGGGTGTCACTGATTCAAACAAAAGTTTGACAAACGGCCCAACATTACCTACCGTTCGGTAGGTTATGGCCAAACACGGTCCCGAGACCCGGCGGCAGATTTTGCAGGCGGCGCTCAAGCACTTCGCCAACGCCGGCTACGCCGCCACGTCCGTCCAGCAGATCGTCGGGGACGCGAACGTGTCCAAACCGGCGTTGTATTATCATTTTCGCGACAAGGCCGGATTGTTTCAGGCGCTGGTCAGCGAGGCGCTCGACCAGCGGTTGCGGGTGGTGCAACAGGCGGTGGCGCGCACGGAGGATTTTCGCGGGCAACTGGTGGAGATCCTCGCAGCGTTGTTTGATTATTTTCACAAAAACCGCGACCTGACGCGCCTCGCATTCTCCGCGGCGTTTGCCGCGCCCGGCGAAGTGCCGCACCATGGATGCTATCTCGACCGCTGCCAGCGCAATCTGGAATTCATGCACTCGCTGATGAAACGGGCGCGCGCCGCGGGTGAACTGGACCAGCGCTTTGACTGCCGCGATCTGGCCTACGGTTTTTATGGACAGGCACACCTCTACATTGTGGCCCACATCCTGATGCCCCATTACCGCCTGAACCGCGCCGCAGCGGAGCGCATCGTGGATTTGTTCCTGTCCGGCGCCGGTGCAAAAAAAGGGAAGAAAGCAAGGTTATGAACGAGGAGAAATCAGCCGCCCCGCCCACAGTCAGCAGCGCGCGTCTGGCAAAATTAAATTCACCAGGATTCGTGTGGCCGGCGACCGGCGCGCTGGCCGTGCTCCTGTTTTTCGGGCTCGATTATCTGGTCAACGCGCTCACGCACGAATCCACCGACGACGCTTTCATCGCCGCGCACGTGGTTTCCATCGCCCCGCGCATCGCCGGGCAGGTTTCCGCCGTCCACGTGCTCGACAACGAAATGGTCCACTCGAATGAACTGCTCGTCGAGATCGATCCGGCGGATTATTCGACCAGCGTCACGCAAAAACAATCCTCCGCCGACGCCGCGGCGGCCAATTACAAATCATTTCTGGCTGCCCTGGAACTGATGAACGAGAAGGTGACCACGGCCAAGGCCACCGCCGACGAATCCAAGGCCGATGCCGATGCGGCCCAGGCAACGGACGCGCGGGCGCAATCGGATTTTCAGCGCTTCACGGAGTTACGAAAGCAGAACACGATTTCGGCCCAGGAGTTCGACGCCGCGCAGGCCGCCGTCGGGGAGGCGGACGCAAATCTGGCAGCCGCCCGGCAGAAGGCCATCGCGGACACCTCAAAAATCGATGAATCCCGTGCGGAACTGGCCGCGACCGAGGCCGCCGTGGCCATGGCGCTCGCGCAGTTGCGTTTGGCGGAGGCCAACGTGCAGGCGGCGCAACTGGACCTGTCCTACACGAAAGTCCATGCCCCCTGCGATGGCCGCGTCACCCGCAAGGCCGTGGAACCGGGCGATTATGTCCAGATCGGACAACAATTGATGTCCCTGGTGCCGACAGACGTCTGGGTGATTGCCAATTTCAAGGAATCGCAGTTGAAAAGAATGAAGCCCGGCCAGCCGGTGAGCGTGGAGATTGACGCGTTGGGTGGCCGGACGTTCCGTGCGCGCGTGGACAGCGTGCAAGCCGGCAGTGGCGCGGCCTTCAGCCTCCTGCCGCCGGAGAATGCGACCGGCAATTACGTGAAGGTGGTCCAACGCGTGCCGGTGAAAATTCTTTTCGACGAGCCGCTGCCCGCCGATCACACCTTCGGCCCCGGCCTGTCGGTGACCCCGAGCGTGCGAGTCAGCCGTTTTGAAATTCCCGCCTGGGCCGTTGCGCTGCTGGCGGCGGGCCTGGCCATCCTGGCGGCATTGGTTTTTCGATTTGCCTTGAAGCGGAAAATGAACGGCAACGGCAAGTAGGACTTTCATGCCCGGCGACGTTCATCCTCAGGACTGGCATCCGCGTCACAGCCCGTGGCTCGTCGCCATCGGCGTGATGTTGGCAACGTTCATGCAGGTGCTGGACACGTCCATCGCCAACATTGCGCTGCCGCACATCGCCGGCAGCCTGTCCGCGACCACCGACCAGGCGACGTGGGTATTGACCAGTTATCTCGTCTCGAACGCCATCATCCTGCCGATGACCGGCTGGCTGGGAAATCATTTTGGCCGGAAACGCGTGTTCATCTCGTGCATCGGGATGTTCACCCTGGCGTCGATTCTGTGCGGCATGGCGCTGAATCTGCCGATGCTGATTCTGGCGCGCATTTTGCAGGGCGCGGGGGGCGGCGCGATGGTGCCCATTGCGCAGGCGATTTTGCTGGAAAGTTTTCCGCCGCAGAAACGGGGCATCGCCATGGCGACGTTCGCCCAGGCCGTCGTGGTGGCGCCCATCATCGGCCCGACGCTGGGCGGCTGGATTACGGACAACTATTCCTGGCGCTGGATTTTCTACATCAATGTGCCGATCGGCCTGCTGGCGATATTCCTGGCGGAATGGCTCGTGGAAGACCCGCCGTACATCAAACGCAACCTGAAAGCCGCGATCGATTTCACCGGGTTCAGCCTGCTCGCGTTGTGGCTGGCCACGCTGCAAATTGTTTTGGACAAGGGGCAGGACGCGGACTGGCTGGGCGCGGTCTGGGTCCGTTGGTTTATCGGCATTTCCGTCGTGGCGATGATCGCGTTTATCTTGTGGGAATTTCGGGTGAAGGACCCGCTGGTAAATCTGCGGATTTTGAAAAGCCGGAACTTTGCCACCGGCCTGATGCTGATGACGGTCATCGGCATCATTCTTTACGGCACGACGGCGGAACTGCCGCTGTTCCTGCAAACGCTCATGGGTTACCCGGCGTTGCAAAGCGGGTACACCATGAGTCCGCGCGGCGTGGCTGCCTTCTTCACCACCTTCCTGGTGGGGCGGCTGGTCGGACGCATTCCGTTGCGCGTGCTGCTGTGCTTTGGTTTTTCGATGTTGAGCCTGTCCTCCTATATGCTGAGCGGCATCAATCTTCAGGTGAGCATGGCCAGTGTCGTCCTGCCGACCGTGTTGAACGGCGTGGCCATCAGCTTCATTTTCGTGCCGTTGACGACGGCCACCATGAGCCAGTTGCGCCAGCAGGAAATCGGAAGCGGCACCGGCCTTTACAATCTTATGCTGAATCTGGGCGGGAGCGTCGGCATCGCCCTCGTCACCACCCTGGTGGCGCGCGGCGCGCAGGCACATCAGGCACTCATGGTCGGGCATTTGACACCGGCTGACCCGGGGTTCGTCCGACAACTTCATGCCGCCCAGGCCGTGCTCGCCCCGCATAGTGATCCCGTGACGGCCGCAGACCAGGCTTACGCGCTCTTTTACAACCTGCTCAACCAGCAGGCCCATTTGTGGGCATTTGTGGACACCTTCCGGGTGTTTGGGCTGATGGTGTTGTGCTGCCTTCCGTTGATTTTCCTCTTCAAACGGGTCAAACGCCCGGTGGTGCGGCAGGTGGAAGTGCAGTAATCAAAATTGGACAAATCAAAAGAACGGCGGCGAACGGGCGTCGTGCCATGTAACAAACGGCAACCCATCGTCGTCTGTGAGGGTGATTATGGAAAAAAACATTTTAGTCAAAGGACTTTTGATTGCCGTGAGCCTGCCTTTGCTGGCGGGTTGCGTGGTCTATGAACGTCCACCCCGGGCGGTGGTTGCCCCGGCGGGCAGCGAAGTGGTGGTGGACGCCGCACCGCCGCCGCCACAGGTTGAAGTGGTTCCCGCGTGCCCCGGGCCGGTGGAATTATGGTTTTGGACCCCCGGCTGCTGGGTCTGGCGCGACCATTGGGTCTGGGTTGGGGGACGCTGGGCGGCGCGTCCGCATCCGAATGCCGTATGGGTAACCGGACATTGGGGCAGGCGTTACCATGGTTACGTATGGGTCGAAGGCCATTGGCGCTGATTGAGATTGGTCCGGTGGAGCGCGAAATTCAATCGCACCAGAATGCCCCTGCCGGGCCATCGGCGTTGTGAAATGCCGGTCGTTGCCTTTTCCGTCAAGCAGGTGACCGGGAGACTTGAATACCCATGGCAAGCATGCTAGAAATCAAGATGGCATGTCTGCTTTGGGCGATAAAGAGCGTAAGCGATCCTACCTGCTGCCGGGTATGGGAGGGAGGGCCCACCGCCGCAAACAGAAACTGATCCTGCAATGTTCCATCCTCATCGGGCTGGGGGTGGCGGTGATGCTGGCGGCCCTGATGTATTGGCTGAACCGCCTGGAACCTTGACCGGTGGCGGCGCTTGACCCGCCCATGGCGCCTGTTAGTATGCCGGAATATTCGGTGAAATTTGTTCGTTTCATTCCGGTCTTGCTGGTGCTCTTTGGCTGTGCCCTGCCACTGCGGGCGGAACTGGCCGATGGCATCCTGGCCATCGTCAACAATTCGGTCATCACCCGCGAACAGGTCGTGGAATTTGTCGCCCCGGCCATTGACGCGTTGCGCCAGCAATATGCCGGCCAGGACGATGTGTCGGACGCCTTTGACCAAAAAGCTTCCGACGTCTTCAACGACGGCCTGGAACAGTTGATCGATCGCCAGTTGATTCTTCATGATTTTGACGTCCAAGGTTACAAACTGCCTGACAGTTACGTGGATGAACTGGTCCAGGATCGCATCCGCGACAAGTTTGGCGACCGCATCACCTTCATGAAAACCCTGCAGGCGCAGGGTATGACGTACGAACAATTTCGCCAGGACGTGCGGGATCAGTACATCGAATATCAAATGCGCCTGAAAAACGTTTCCCAGGAAATTGTCGTCTCACCCTACCGGATTGAAAACTATTACCTCGCCCACCAGGATGATTTCAAGGTCGGGGACCAGATCAAACTCCGGATGATTGTGCTTAATAAAAGCTCCGACGACGATCAATCCGCGCACCGCATGGCCGGGGAAATTCTGACTCAAATCAAGCAAGGCGCCTCCTTCGCCCAGATGGCGTCCGTTTACTCCCAGGGCTCGCAACGCGAACAGGGCGGCGATTGGGGCTGGGTTGAACGCTCCGTACTCCGCCAGCAACTGGCCGATGTCGCCTTCTCGCTCCCGCCGGGCCAGGTGAGCGATATCATTGACACGCCCCAGGCCTGTTATCTCATGCTCGTGGAGCAAAAGCGCACCGCCCATGTCAGACCGCTCAGCGAAGTCCGCGATGACATTGAAGCGACGCTTCGCGCCCAGGAACAATCGCGCCTCGAAAAACAGTGGATCGACGGCTTGAAGAAAAAAACCTTCATCCGCCACTTTTTTTAACCCTCCCCCCAACCGCATGACTCGCTGGATCGGCATCACGCTGGGCGATGTCACCGGCATCGGCCCCGAAGTCACCCTCAAAGCCCTCGCCGCCCTGGCATCCGCTGACGACACGCGCTATCTGTTAATGGGCGACGCCGAGGGCCTTCACCGGCTGAACAAAAAATCGGGAACCCGTCTGCCGTTGGAAAAATTTTCCGGTTACGACGGCGCGGGGAGGTTTTTTACCACCCGACCGTTCACCCAGCCATTGCCGGAACATTTGCCTCCCGGCTCACCCATGGCCGCAACCGCGGCTGTTGCCGCATTGCGCGACGGCGCGGAACGCTGCCTGCGCCGCGAACTGGACGCCGTCGTCACCGCACCCGTCAACAAGGAGGCCATCATCCGCGCCGGACATAAATTCGTCGGCCAGACGGAATTTTTTGCGAAAATCTCCAAAACCAAACGTTATGCCATGATGCTGCTGGGCCACGATGAGCATGACCGCTGGCTGCGCGTGGCCCTGGTGACGATTCACACCTCGATCAAATCGGTTCCTCGAAAAATCACGCCGGAGCGGATCACACTTGCCATCGAACTCGCCGCCCAGGCCTGCCGCGATCTGGGGTTGCCGCGTGCGAAAATTGCCGTTTGCGGCCTGAACCCCCACGCCGGCGAAGGCGGGGAATTTGGCGACGAGGAAATCAAAACCATCACGCCGACGGTGCTGGCGGCGCAAAAGGGCGGGCTGGACGTCGTCGGCCCGTTGAGCGGCGACACGGTATTTCATTATGCCCTGCACGGCGATTTCGACGCGGTGGTGGCGATGTATCACGACCAGGGGCTGGCGCCGCTGAAGGCCGTTGCCTTTGATACCGGCATCAACTGGACCCTGGGCCTGCCCTTTATCCGCACTTCGCCCGATCACGGCACGGCTTACAACATTGCCGGCAAAGGCATCGCCAGTCCATCAAGCATGATTTCCGCAATTCAGCTGGCAAAGCAACTGGCAAAAAATACCAAATAAATTCCCCTCACCCGTCCTGGCGGACACCCTCTCCCCGCCAAGCGGGGAGAGGGACGGGGCGAGGGGCGCGATATTTCTACCCAATCAATTCGCGGACTTTCGTGCCGATATCTCGGCCTTTCATTAACGATTCGCCGACCAGCATCGCGCCCGCGCCGCATTTCCTCAATCGCTCCACGTCGGCGCGCGTGTGAATGCCACTTTCGGCGACCAGAAGTGACGCGGGACGAGTGGCGGGTGTCGGAAACAATTTCGTGGCGAGCCGTTCGGTCGTGGCCAGATCCACCTTGAAAGTTTTCAAATCGCGGTTGTTCACGCCGATCAAATTCGCGCCCATTTTCATGGCGCGATTCAATTCCGTTTCATCATGAACCTCCACCAGGGCGGCCAGCCCGGACTCTGTCGCCAGTGAATGAAATTTTGCCAGTTGTTCATCGGTCAAAATCGCGGCGATCAGCAGAATGGCGTCCGCGCCCCATTCAATGGCTTCCAGAATTTGACGTTCGTCAATGATGAAATCCTTGCGCAGCAAGGGTATCTTCACCGCCGCACGAATTTGCCGGAGATGATCGAGTGAACCCTGGAAAAATTGCTCATCCGTCAGGACCGACAGACAACTCGCACCCGCGGCTTCGTATTCTTTGGCAATACGGACCGGATCAAAATTCTCACAAATCACACCCGCCGACGGCGAAGCCTTCTTGACCTCGGCAATCAGCGCGATGTCGCCGTGGCGCGGTTGGCGCAGCTCCGCGAGAAAGTCGCGCCGCTCGCCGTGCTCGAGCATCGCGTCGCGTAAATCGCCCGCCGCGATCAGTCGCACGGGCAGCTTCGCGACTTCGCGTTTCTTTGCTTCAACAATTTTGTCCAGTATGTTTGCCATTTTTTTAACGCAGAGCCGCAAGGTTTTCCCCTTTGCGCCTTTGCGCCTTTGCGTTAGTCCTAATCATCCTTCACGCCCTGCATCCGCTTGATTGGGCAACCGGCACGGAGCCAGCCGTTCACGAAGGGGTCCAGATCGCCGTCCATCACTCCCTGCACATTGCTGGTTTCGACGCCGGTCCGCAAATCCTTCACCATCCGATACGGCTGAAAGACGTAGCTGCGAATCTGGTTGCCCCAGGAGATGCTGCCCTTCTCCCCGTAAAACCGTTCCATCTCGGCCTTCGCCGCGTCCTGCCGCTGGGCGTAAATCCGCGACAGCAACAGCCGCATCGCCGTGGCGCGGTTCTGATGCTGCGACCGCTGGGTTTGTGACGCGACCACCAGCCCGGTCGGAAGATGCGTGATGCGCACGGCGGTTTCCACCTTGTTCACGTTCTGCCCGCCCTTGCCGCCGGAACGAAACGTGTCCACCTGAAACTCGCCCGGTGGAATCACAATTTCCGAATCGGTTTCCTCGATTTCCGCAATCACGTCCACGCTCGCAAAACTTGTGTGGCGGCGTTTGTTGGAGTCGAACGGCGAGATGCGCACGAGCCGGTGCACGCCGCGTTCGGCCTTGGCAAAGCCGTACGCGTTCTCGCCTTGGATCAGCATCGTGACACTCTTGAGACCCGCGCCTTCGCCCGGCAGCGCGTCGGTGACCTCGACCTCCCAGCCGCGCGACTCGGCCCAGCGTTGGTACATGCGCGAGAGCATTTCCGCCCAGTCCTGGGCCTCGGTGCCACCGGCGCCGGCGTTGATGCTCAGGATGCAGTTCTTCCGGTCATGCGGGCCGTTGAGAAAAACCTTCAGTTCGAGGGCGTCCAATTCCTTCAGATAGCGGGCGACGTCGCGCTCCAATTCCTGTTGGACTTTCAACTGCGCGTCGGGCGGTTCGGCCTCGCCGAGTTCGAGCATCACCCGGAAATCGTCCAACTGTTTTTCCGCCTGAAGGAGCGGCTCGACTTTGCTGCGGAGGGAGTTGGCCTCGTCAATCAGCGTCTGCGCCTTTTCGCGGTTGTTCCAGAAATTGTCATCGGCCATGAGCGAATTGAGTTCGCCGAGGCGTTTTTGAGCGGTGGGGACGTCAAAGAAACCTCCGCAGATGCGTGAGTTTTCCGGCGCCGGTCGTTATTTCTGTTTTAACCGTTTCGAACATGCGCCGCAAAATACCGGAGCCGAAAGCCGAAAGCCAGAAGGGAAAGACGCGGTTTCATGGCCGCGATGCTGGTTTATTTGGTCAGGGAAAGCGCGTAAATGAGGAGGCCGATGATCAGGAGGCCGATGACAACGGCGCCAATCCAAAAATAGGTGCCGACCTTGTTGCGCTTCTTGGTAAAAACGGCGGCGGTGTCAAATCCGGGCGGACGACCGCCGCTTTCCAGCTCGCTCAAACTGACTCCGCGGGTCCCGCGGGTGGCGGATTCCGGCTTCTTGGACGGTGCCGCCGCGGGCGCACTGGCGGGTGCGGCCGCGCCGTCTTCGAGCCGCAATTCGATCTGGCCGAGGCGCAGCGTGTGGCCTGGTTTCAGCACGCTCTCGGTGATCTTTTCATCGTCAATGAACGTGCCGTTGGTGGAGTTCAAATCCTTGATGACCACCTCGTTGCCGCGCAACAGCACTTCGCAGTGATGACTGGAAACGGACGGCTCGGCGATCTGGAACAGGTTATCCTCCACACGACCAATGGTGGTTTTATCCACCTTCAATTCGTGGGTGCGGCCGGTCATGCCTTGAGTCAGGATAACAAGTTTGGCCATAGCTAGCTGGCCTCGATTATGGTTGGAGTCGGCATCAAGTCAAACGGAAATCTAAAGTCCATGCTCGAAAATCTAGCCGCGTTTCTCAATCAGGGCGCGAAACTCCGCGAACAATGGCGTCGAATCGTGCGGGCCGGGTGAGGCTTCGGGATGGTATTGCACGCAAAAAACCGGTTTGGTCCTGTGCCGCATGCCTTCCACGGTCTGATCGTTGAGATTGATCCGATCGACCACCACCTCGGGCGGCAATGATCCGGCGTCCACGGCAAAGCCATGGTTTTGCGACGTGATTTCGACCTTGCCGGAAGCCAGATCCTTCACCGGCTGGTTGGCGCCGCGATGACCGAACTTCAACTTGAAGGTCTTCCCGCCAAACGCCTGGCCGAGAATCTGGTGACCCAGGCAAATCCCAAAAACCGGGACGCCGCGGTCCACGAGCGTTTTCACCTCGCGCACAATGTAATTAAGCGCCGCCGGGTCGCCGGGGCCGTTGGAAAGAAATATCCCCGCCGGGTGGTGCTTCAGCGTGTCGTCCGCAGACGCCGTGGCCGGCAGGACCTGCACCGCAAATCCGTGCTGCCGCAATCGGCGCAAGATGTTATATTTCAAGCCATAATCAAAGGCGACGATGGGAATATCCGCCGGCGGCAATGGTTCCCGCTGCCTGCGGGCATCCGTTTGCGCGTTGCCGGCCACGAGCTTGAAATTCGCGCTTTGCTCGTCCTTTTCATCCCAGCGAAACGCCTTCGGGTGCGTGACTTCCCTGACGTAATCCACGCCGACAAAGACAAATTCCTTCGCGCGCCGCACGGCCTCCGCGTCTGAGATTTCCTCCGTGGAAATGAAGCCGTTCATGGCGCCGCGCACCCGAAGTTTTTTGGTCAGCGCCCGCGTGTCCAGGCCCTGAATGCCGGGAATGCCGTTCCGCTCCAGATACTCCGCCAGGGAAAAATCCGCGCGCCAGTTGCTGACGACCGGCGACAGCTCGCGAATGACAAAGCCGGCGACGTGCGGCCGCCACGATTCCACGTCCACGTCGTTGACCCCGTAATTGCCGATGAGCGGATACGTCATCGTGACGATCTGACCCTTGTAGGACGGGTCGGTAAGAATTTCCTGATACCCGGTCATGGACGTGTTGAAACAGACCTCGCCGCACGCGGCGGCGCGCGCGCCAAAGCCTTGTCCGTGAAAAACCGAGCCGTCTTCGAGGGCCAGAATTGCTTTCATCATCAAAATTGCGGTGCGATGCTAGAAGGACCGGCAAAGCGGTCAAGCGTGAAGCGGATTTTCACGCCGCGACCAATTCGGAGTTCACCGACCAGACCGGTTTGCCGCCGACCACGGTCGCCACGGCCCGGCCTTTGAGTTTCCATCCGAAAAACGGGCTGTTGGACGATTTGCTCGCCGTTTCGGCGCGTTCAAAAATCCATTCCCGATCCGGATCAAACACCGTCACGTCCGCGTCCGCGCCGATGCTCAGCGTGCCCTTGGGCAGGTTGAGCAGTTGCGCGGGGGCCACGGTGTATTTGGCGATGAGTTCCGGCAAACCCAGCCGCTGCGCGTGATACAATTGCATGAGCGCCAACGCCAGTTCGGTTTCCAGTCCCGTGAGACCGAACGGGGCGTAGTCAAATTCGACTTCCTTTTCAAAATCACAGTGCGGCGCGTGGTCGCTGCACAAAATTTCGATGGTGCCGTCGGCCAGGCCTTCCAGAATCGCCTCGCGGTCGGCCGCCGCGCGCAGCGGCGGATTCATTTTGAAATTGGTATCGTAGGCCGGCCATTCCGGCAGTTCGTCCTGGAACCCCGCCAGGGTTTGCCCGTCATTGGCCCAAAATCTCGCGCTGCCGGCCACCGCCGCGTCGGTGAGCGTGAAATGATGCGGACAGGCCTCGCCGGAGATGGACACACCGCGCTTTTTGGCTTCGCGCAACCGGGCCACACTGCCCGCGGCGCTCAGATGCTGGCAATGGATGCGGGCCCCGGTCAGTTCGGCGAGCAGAATGTTGCGCGCGACCATCATTTCCTCGCCCGCGGCCGGCCAGGCCCGCAAGCCCAGCACGGTGCTCCAATAGCCTTCGTGCATCACGCCGTCCGTCACGAGCGAATAATCCTGGCAATGATCCATCACCGGCAGGTTGAACATTTTGGCGTATTCGCACGCGCGGCGCATGAGCTCGTGGTTCTGCACGCAATGACCGTCATCGGTGATGGCCACCACCCCGGCGCGTTTGAGCGAACCGATGGGCGCGAGTTCCTCGCCGGCGAGGTTCTTGGTGATGGCCCCGGTCACAAAAACGTTGACCACGCCCTGTTGGGTCGCGCGTTCGCGAATGAGCGCCACCGTACCGGCGGTGTCAATGGCCGGTGACGTATTGGGCATGCAAACCACGGAGGTGAAGCCGCCGCGGGCGGCGGCGGCGGTGCCGCTCGCAATGTTTTCCTTCGCCGTCTGTCCCGGTTCACGCAGATGCACGTGCAGGTCAATCAGGCCGGGACAAACCACGAGGCCGCTGACATCCATTTTTCCCGCGCCGGGCGGCGCCTGATTTGCCGCGTCCGCGCCCACCGCCGCGATTTTGCCATCGGAAATCAAAACATCCGCCTTTGCGTCGAGGCGGTTGGCCGGGTCGACGACGCGTCCACCGGTAAGAAGCAACGCTGCCATGCGCAGCGAGGGTACACGCGGGACATTGACAATGCAAGCGCGGGGATTAAGCTTGGCTGGTTTTGGTGGCGGGCTGGCCGCGTCAGCCTTCGCCTTAGGGCTAAGGCTCGACAAGCCGGTTGAAATTTGCTGCGGTGTGGCGGGCCTGCCGCGCCGAAGCGCAGCGTAGGCGGGCGTAGTTCAATGGTAGAACGGAAGCCTTCCAAGCTTCACACGTGGGTTCGATTCCCATCGCCCGCTCCATTAATAATCAATGACTTATGAATTTGTGCAGTAAAAGTGCAGTAAAACGAACTCAAGGTCTTATTAGCCCTCTGTTCACACTTCGTTTAGAATCCCTGCCGCTCGTGGCGGCAAATCTTCAGCCCTAATCGGCTCGTGTCCCCGCTCTACAGGTGTTTGAGCATGGTCGCCGAACTTATTCTGAGCCGTGCGCCAATGCACAAAATCCTGCCAGAACACCATCCCGCGAATCACCGGGAAACCCGGAAGATGAAACCACTCGCGCGCCTTTGAATAAGAGACGCCCGTCAGAACGGCAAATTCCTTCGCGTTCAAGGCTTGATCCAAACGCCGCTTCTCCAAAACGTCGTCCAGCCTGATACCCTGAAGTTGTTTGTCCGTATTCATCCGTTTCGAGAGATGGAAGTTTTCTCTTCCGCCACCGACCACCGTGCCGGAGGTTGGCTCAAATTCAGAAATTCCAGTC
>JBEKTH010000037.1:0-36186 GCA_049516255.1 Verrucomicrobiota bacterium | reverse complement strand
GGAAGGCCAACGCCGGCTGCTGGTCAAGCTGGCGGCCCAGCAAGGATTCCAACTCGTCGCCTCACCCAGGCCATTGGCTGAAAAAATGACGTGACAGATCATCATCGGTTCATGGGCAGCGTCATCTCTGAAAGTGCGATGTCAGAGATGACGCTTACACCAGTACTTTGCTTCGCACGTTAAAGTGGAACACGCGTATCATGGCGGCTTGGGGAGTGACATGGTCCGGCGAAAACCAACGCTAACCCCCCAAAGCTGAACTGATCCATATCAGTCGGCAACACTGATCATGGGTAAACGAGCCGGAAGAAGACGTTGGTGCCCGACGCACTGATGGGCAGTGACATTAGATTCGTTGAGGTTGATCCGGAAACCGTGAACCACGCTTCGGTCGCTGTGAGGCTGACGGTATTTGACTCGAGCCGGCAACCAATGCAGTTCGCGGGCCACAAATGCACATGCTTGCGCCTTCCTTTACGGATAAACCAGCCGATAGAACACACTGCCTTGTGTGGCATCTACCGGCACGGCCACGTTATTGGTCAGACTCGAACCAGCGACAATGATCCAATTCGTCCCCAGTCCAACACCGGGTGGATTTGTCTGCACCTGCAACTCCCAACCGGTGTGGTCGGAAGGCCAGGTGAACAGGATGGTATTGTTGCTGGAATTGAAGCTGAGCTGGGCGGGGCTCGTTGACACCGGTCGCACACCGGCTTCGGATGAATAGCCGGATTCCTCGCCCAGGATGCTCAGGCCGGTGACGACATAGAAGTAGGGACTGCCATTGGTGACCGAAACATCCGTGAAGGTGGTGTTGGTCAGAACGTTCGCGGTGATCCGGGTATAGGGTCCACCCGACGTAGAGCTGCGATAGACGTTGTAGAAGGGATCGCTGCCGGTCCAATTCAGTGTGACGCTCTGGTTGCCGGCAGCGGCGGACAAGGCGCCGGGCACGGCAGGCGGGGCAATGGACACCGGTTGATAAGGCTTGATCAAACGCCAACGGGTATTGTTGTTTTGATTCGTTGCATTGACCATGCTGAACGTGATGGCTGGCGGCGTGCCCGAGGCGTTGAGGTTTTCGCTGAACAGCGGATTGGCGATGAAGTAATAACCCTTGCTGTCCGGGCCGGTGAGCGTCCATTCGACCAGCGGGCCGACGGTACCCACGGCGGCCAGGGTCGGCGCGCCAAATGAGTTTTGCAGCCGCCGGCCGTCGTTCAGCGAAATGATGTACCAGTGATTGGTGGTCGGCGCCGGCAACAGGCCCCATTGCGCCGAAGGGTCGCGCCAGTAAATATCCTGAGCCACCGGCGCGGAGGAGGAATTTGTTGAGATTAGCCGGAAACTCGTGCCGAGGTTGTGGATCAAATAAGGTGTGCGCGCCTGTAAATTGGTGTTGGCATCCCATGCCGAGTAAAGTTCGCCGTAAGGCGTGAGCGTGGAACCGTCGGACTGGAAAAAGTTTCCGCGATAGCCGGCGGTGACGCTGACGTAGGGCGGGTTGGGATTGGAACCGCTGAACGGGAAAATGGCGTAACGCTTCAGCCAATCCTGGCTTTCAGCCATCCACAGAAACTCCGCAAGGAAGTTGTAGTCATCATCTTCCGTCCAGCCCTGGTTGCCGTTCCAGTCCACCGGCGAAAATTCCGTCAGCCAGACCGGACGGCCATAGGCGTCATACTCCGATTGCAAGTCACCGATGACCGACGAGGCGTTCGGAGGGACGTACAAATGCACCGCCGCGTAGTCCACGCGGTAACCGTTGGTGGCGATGGCCTGATAAAAACTGTTTTCCCAGGAATCCTGCTCGTTCTGCATCGCCGGGCCGACCAAGGGAACGTTCAGAGCCTGAAGCGACGGCCACAGTCCAATCGTTTGGCTGACGGTCATGTTTGCCTGGCTGGGATTGTCCGGCTCGTTGTAAGTCAGCAGATAAGCGGGCGGGGACTGCTTCAGCCATCCGGGATCGCGCGATTGCAAGTCGCTCAACGGCTCCCAGTTCGCATCGTGAACCATCGGCACGAAATCGAAATAGGCAGGATCGCTCGCGGTCGTATGGTCGTCGTAGTTGTATGCCCAGTAAGTCTGCATTTCGCCCTGGTAGGGTTGACCTTCGTAACCCGCGCAGCCTTTTTTTGGAAAATGCGTTTGATAAACGAACTGCCAGAGTTGAAACGGACTACTTGAGGGCGGAGCGAGAGTGATCTGAGCGGGGTTTCCATTGTCCGTCTGCAACACCAGATTGCTGGCGGCATTGAAGATGCGGCAATACCCGCCGCCGGCGCTCACCAGATACCATAGTTGCGCTGGATTTGCGGTATAGATAAAAGTCAGCGTTGCCCCGCCGCCCGGTGCGGGTGTGTTGTTCGCCGCACCGAGGCAATACCAACTGGAATGCTGACGCAGCCGGAAGGTGCCGTTCTGGAGGTTGTAAAGCACTTCGAACTGCTGGTCGGCTGAGCCGTTGGTAAAAATTTCCTGGCTGGTGCCGCTGAAATTGGCGGTGAGCGGTTCGCCGTTGCCTTGGTTGATAATCGCCCAAAAGCCATCGCCAAAGGAGTTAAACGTGAACACGTTTGTCGAAAAGCCGGCGATGGTGACAGCTTGCGTGGCGCTCAATCCACCATAACTTCCGATGAGATCCGCCGTGCCCGGCGCAAAGGCCGTCACCAAACCGGAAGGCGAAACTGTAAGCACGTTAGTGTTGTCGGACGTCAACGTCGCTCCTCCGTAGGTGATGAGATTTACATTCGTCACGTTGGCGAAATTGCCGGTCACCGCCGCCTGCTGGGTGGCGCCCGCGGCCATCTGGCTGTTTGCGGTCACCCCCACCGAGAACAACGCGCCGGAATTGGCGATGATTTGCGCGGGGCCGGAAGCGGCATCCAACGCCACCTGTTGCGAGCTTAACGCGCCATTCCAGACACGAAATTCGGAGACGCTCATCGGGGCATAAGGATCCACTGAGTACAGCGATCGGCCGATGTAGCTATAAACATCATTTACCGCCGAAATCGGCGTGGTGGCGTTGGTATTGAGGGCCGCCAACACGCCGTTGGTGTACAGGACGACTTGATTGGCGGGCGGATTGTAAATCGCCACGATGTGGAGATTGGTCCAGCCGCTCCAGTCCGCGCCGCTATTGGCGTTTTGCTCGCCGGTGTAGCCGGGGTCCGACCCGGTGATGGCGATGCGCCCGGCCTTGGGGGCGCAAAAAACGTAATCTTCGCCGGAACCGCCGCCGTCGGTGTTTCCGAAACCCCAAAAGAAACAATTGACCGGCAACGCTCCAAAACCCGCCCAAGTCTCAATCGTCACCGCGGAGTAGCCGCTGTTGATCATTCCCGCCGGCAGGCTGAGATAAGTTCCGCTGGCTCCGTTCAAGACCAGTTGGCCGCCGGTGATGGCCGCGCTGCCCTGGAGTGTGCCGTTGGCGGAGGCGACCAGATCGGTGGCCACCAAGCTGCCGTTGGGTTCGCTGAAGAGGCTGTAACGATGCGCCAGCGTTTGGGCGGAAGCCAGTTGCGACACGGCGAACAGAATCAAGAGAATTCCGCAGAAGGTAAAACGATGCCGAAGATTCATAAAGCCAATCTAACGATACAACCGTTTGCGTTATTCCTCCAGTCGGAAGAACTCCGTGCCGCCGGAAACCGGCACCGTGAGCTGCCATTGGCCGCCGACGATTTGCTGTGTGGCGCCGGTGAAAGGCGTCCAAACGCCGGAGGCCAGGTTGGTGGAGGTCATCATGGTGAAGCCTGCCGCTGCCAGCGGCCAGGACAATGTGACATTGGCGCCAGCCGGGGAGACACGCACCGTGGGGCTGGCCGCGCTCAACGTTTGATTCGGACCCAGCGCATCGGTGGCGGCGACTTCATTGGCGTTCAGTGTGCCGTTATAAATGCGCAATTCCTGAAGCGTCCAATTGAGGTAGGAATCGGAAGTGTAGAGAGAGCCTCCGATATAGGCGTATTGGTTGCCAACCGTGCTCAACGGATCGGTGATGCCGGTGAACGCGCCGGCCAGAACGCCATTGGTATAGACGTTAATGACTCCATCGGGACAATCGAACACACAGGTCAGATGCAGGTTGGTCGCGAGACCCAAAGACGAAGCCAGGTTGCCGCCCTGTTCGCCATTGTAACCGGGATCCACCGCGCTGATGGTAGCGCGAGAGAGATTCGGATTGAAAAAGATGTAGTCATAACCGGCGCCGCTGCCATCCGTGTTCCCGAAGGCAAACAAATAAACAAACGGCGGAGAGGTCGTGGCTCCTGAAATGCCGGGGATCCACATTTCAATGGTCGCCGCGGTGTAATTGCTCAAAATGCCGCCCGGCAGGTTGAGATACTGCTGGCGGGCCGATGAAAACGACAACTGACCGTTCGCCAAAGTGCCGCCGTTGGGCAACGTGCCGTTCCACACCGATCCGCCGGTGGAGTCAGGCACATTGCTGCCGGAGGCTTGGCTCATGCTGTAGCGGTGCGCGAGTGACACCGGCGTGGGCAGCGAAACCGTGATGACCACCGAGTTTGTGTAAAAGGTACTGCTGTTGCCGTTGAGGTAATCATAAACGCCGATCAAATGCGCCGTGCCAAATCCCGTGGCGGTCAGTAGTCCGGAGGAATTCACTGTGAAGACGTTGGGGTTGTCGGAGGTCAGGGTGAGATTCGGATCGCCAATCACGCTGACGTTGCCGGCGTAGGTGAAGTTCAGATATGCCGCAACCTGGCTGGTGCTGCTCTGCGCCAGCGGCATGGTCCCGGGCTGGAGCACCAGGCCGGTGACGCTACCGGCGCTGTCGTTGGTCTGGTTGGCGCCAGCCTGGTAATCCGCGGCGATCTGGAATTTGCTCACTTCGCCGTCGTAGATGCGGAATTCGTCAATCGAGCCATTCAACCAGGCATCCGCTGACCATAGCGAATGGCCCAGAAAACTGTATACGTCGTTTATGGAGGCAATGTATTTGCCGCCGGTGGGAACTGAAGCCGCGAAAACGCCGTTGGTATAAAGCCCCAGGAACTGCCGGCCCGCCGTGGGATTGAACACGGCGGCAATCTGAAGCCCGGTCAGGCCCAGCAGATTGTTGATGTTCAAACCGGTCTCGTCCGAGTTGGGAATGGTGTCGCTCACCGCCAGCCGTGCGTTGCCGCCGTTGGCAGCGTTGTTGGGCGACAGGAAAATGTAATTTCCGCCGGAGGAGCCGGAGATGTTGCCGAAGTCAAACAACCGCGCCCAGGCCCCGTTGTTTGAATTGAATGTGGCCCACGCTTCGAACGTCACGGCGCCTGTGGTGATGTTGGTGGTCGTGATGATGCCCGGGCCGAAATCCACATAGTCACCAGAGTTCCCGACCAGGTTCAACTGTCCGCCGGAAATCGAAGCCGCGCCGCTGCCATTGTAGAAGGTGCCGTTGTTGGTGCCGACGGAGTCGTTGGCCGTGCCGTCATTGAAACTGTACCGGTGAATCAATCGCGTCGGCGGCGCGGCCAAAACCTGCACCGATTGCGTGGCCGCCATGCCGGCGTAAGAGGCAACGATGGCTGTTGTTCCGACGCCGGCCCCGGTCACCAAGCCGTTGGGATTGACCACCGCAACGTTGGTATTCAGCGAAGAATAGATCACCGCGTAATTGGCCGCCAAACTGATCGGCTGGCCGGAAATCTGGCCCGACACGGTTGACACCGCCTCCTGGCCGGCGTTGAGTGGCGAATTAAATTGAATCTGCAAATTGCTGATGCTCTGGAATCCGCTGCCCTGCAGCCGGAAAATCGTGAGTGAGTTGGCTGGCAACGACACGGTAAAGTTTGTTCCGGCGTTGGCGATTGAGTTGGTCACCGGGAAAATCGCCGTCGGCACGGTGAAGGAATTGGTGCTGTTCGGGTTGCCCGAAAGCTGGATGGCCGTGGCGCTGGAGGCAATGGCCGCGACGCCGTTGAAGTTGAACGTGGTCGTCATGGCGCTGTTGTTGACGTTGACGGCCTTGACGATGATTTGGTTGTTGGATTGGACCAGGCTGGACGAGACGTAGAGCGGATTGCCCGACACCGACACGCTTGTCGGCAGGACGAAGTTGCCGCGGTTGAGGCTGAACATCTGCTGGACGTAATACGACGGCGTACCGAAGACGTTGGTGCCGTTGAAATAAATCAGATCCGGATACCAGTCCGGGTTGTTCAAATTGCAGAACAGCGGCGCGTAAGACGCCATCAGCACGAGATCGGAATTGCGCTCCAACCCGGTCATCCACGCGGCTTCGCCGAGCGCATTTCCCAAAGTCGCCGGGTAGGTGTTAGGTGGAATGGCGTAGGCCACGGCGTATTCGCCCACAAAAACCTTCGGCCCGCTCCGGCTGTAGCCGTCGAACAGGGTCGAATTCTGCGCGAACCAGGAGGCGCTGTTATAGAAATGCTCGTCCATGATGTCCACCGGCGCGTCGCTGGGAATGCTGCCTTGGTTGTCGGCGATGACATTGATGGTGGGGTAATTCGATTTGATGGCGTCGTAAAAGAGCGCGTAGTTGGTGTTGTAAGCCGAGCCGCTGTTTTCGTTGCCGATTTCAATATATTGCAGGTTGAACGGCGCCGGATGGCCGTTCGCCGCGCGCTGCGCGCCCCAATAGGTGTTGGTGGGACCGTTGGCGTACTGGATGGCGTCGAGGGCTTCCTGCACCCACGGGCCGAGCTGGCCGGGCGGGACGGCGTCTTGTGCCCCCGAGTCGTCCATGCCGCAATTGATGCAGAGCAGCGGCAGCGTGCCGAGGTCCTCGCACATTTGCAAATACTCATGGAAGCCCAGGCCGTTGCTGACCTCGTAACCCCAGATGTTCGCCCGCTCGGTCCGATTCTGCAAAGGGCCGACGGTTAACTCCCAATGGTAGGCATCGGCCAGGCTGCTGCCACCCACCCAACTGCCGCCGGGGAAACGTATGAACGACGGCTGGAGATTGAGCAGCATGTTCGCCAGGTCGGGGCGCAAGCCGTTGGTGCGGTTGTTGAAGATTTGCGCCGGGAACAACGAAACCACGTCCAGATAGACTGAACCGGGCAGGGAAATGCTGAGCACCAACTGCGCGAACGGGTCGGTGAGGGTCGGCGTCAGCGACAGCGCGAAGTGCTGCCAATTCGTCGTCAGCCCGCCGACGGTACTTTGCGCATAAAGGAGGATGCCGTTTGAGCTTTCCAGCGAGACGGTGATGTTGCCACTGAAGCCGGCCACCGCCCGCGCGTAAAAACTCAGGTTGTACGTTTTGCCGCTGGCAAGCGGAATGCCGTAGTAACCGTTGTTGGCGGCGCCGACGGTGCCTGTGCCGCTGCTCATGGTCAGCTTCAGGCACTCCGGATTCGTTGTGCTCAGAGGCAGAGAGGAGTCCAGGCTCATTTGCCCCGCCGCCGTGCCGCTGGTCAGGAATGACCAGAAGGACGGTGAGGTTGTCGAATCCGCAAACAGACGGTTGCGGACCATTTCGGCGTAGATGCCGCCGTCGCCGGCCATGTTGATTTCCTCGAAGAATATGCCGAAAAGATTGGAGCTGATGTTGGCCGCCGGTTCGTTGGCTTGAATGGTGACGGTGCTGGTTTGGGCCAAAGCCGCGAACGGCGCCGCCAGCGACATCGCCATCAGGGCGAGCGAAACGACCATTTTCATAAATTCAAATCGCAAATTTCGCATGTGCCCATCCGGGACTTTGACTGCATTTTTATAGAACCGCCGCGGGTTTCGGAACCTTCCAAAACCACGCGGCGGTCTTGATCAACTGCCCTGTCTGACCTTCTATCTGACCAGACGGAAGAATTGAGTCCCGCCGGTCTTGGGCACGGTGACCTGCCATTGGCTCCCGACCAGGGTCGCCGCCGGGGTCACCGTCGTCCAACTGCCCGAAGTCAGACTGGCCCGGGATTGGAGGGTGAAGCCTGAAGCCGCCTCAGGCCAGGACAATGTCAAATTGCCCGCCGACGTTGCTGCGCTGATAACGACATGCGTTGTGAGCACCTGGTCCGGTCCGAGCGCCTGGCTGGTCGCCACATCCGCCGGTGACATGATCCCGTTGTAAATGCGGAATTCATCCAGGGCAATGCTCGCATACGGATCGCCGTTATAAAGCGATCTGCCGATAAAGGCTTCAACCGGACTCACCACGCTCAACGGATCCGTCTCCGTGGCATTGATTGATTGCAAGACGCCGTTGGTATAGACGGCGATATATCCCGCCAGAGGGTCGTAAACCCCGACGAAGTGAATTACGGTGTTCAGAGGCAGGGCACTTCCGCCGGCGGTGCCTTGTTCGCCCAGGTAGCCGGGATCAACCCCGGTGATGGCGGTATAATCCCGCACGAGTGAGCCGAAGATGTAATTCGCGCCCAACCCGTTGGTATCCGTGTTTCCAAATGCGTAATACATGCAATTGGCCGGAAGCGTCTGGGCCGTGACCCATCCTTCGATGGTCATTGCGGTGTAGTTGCTGAGGATGCCGGACGGCAATTGCACAAAGTTCGTATTGGCCGCGGACAGCCACAACACGCCATTGGTAAAGGCGCCGGCGGATGGAACCGCATTCGCGCCACTCGACATCACCGTGCCATTCCACGCCGGGCCGCTCACCGAGTCCGCAACCGCAGTGCTGCCATTGGCATCGCTGAAACTGTAGCGATGGACCAATGACGGAATCGCCGACGACTCGACGACCGTGATCGTCGTGCGATTTGTCACTCCTTGGTACACGATGGTAATCGTGGCCTGGCCCGGATAATCGGAGTGGAGCAGATTATCGCTGCCGACATACAGGACATTCGTGTCACTGGACGTAATGGTCAGCCCGGCCGGCGGGAAGACGCTGTTGTTGATGATATCCCAGTTGGTCAGCCCGGCATAGGTTGCCAACAATTTCACCGGAGCGGTGAGAGGTGCTTCCACCGTGGCGGGCGCTTGCAGAGTCAATGAGAGCAACGCTCCCGGACCATTGGTCACCCCCGCGGGAATGGTGCCCGGCCCGGCGGCATCGCTGATGGCAATCCCCTGGGAAGTCAACGCTCCGTTGTAAATACGGAACTCCTGCAGATTGACATCCATGTAAGAATCGCCGTTGTAAAGTGAACGGGCGATATAGTTGAGCACACTGCTCACCTGACTCAACTGCACGTTCACGGCGAGATTTTTTCCCGCCAGAACGCCGTTGGTATAAACGGCAATCCAACCCGCATTCGGATTGAAAACCGCCGCGACATGGAGATTGGTGTGGGAACTGAGGTTGCCATAGGTGCCGGCCTGAAACTCTCCGGTGTAACCCGGGTCAGCGCCGGTGATACCGATGTGTCCGGCACTGGGCTGGAGATAAATGTAATCTTCCCCTGCGCCGCCGCCATCCGTATTGCCGAACCCAAAGAAGAAGCAGTTGCCCGGCAATGCATCCGGGAACGTGGCCCACGCCTCGATGGTCACCGCGTTGTAATTGCTGATGATGCCTGCCGGCAGGTTGACGTACTGGTTGCTGCTGGCCAGCAACGACAGTTGGCTGTTGGTGAAAGTGCCGCCGTTCGGCAGCGTGCCGTACCAGGCCGGGCCTCCCACCGAATCGGCGGCGTTGGTGCTGCCGCTGGTATCCTGGAAACTGTAACGGTGGGTGAGCACCGCGACGGGTTGGACCACGGTAACGGTTTGCGTGGACGAAACGCCTCCGAAAGTGGCCACGATGTTGGCGGAGCCCTGGCCGACGGCGTAAATCAAATTGTTGGTGGTGGTCGTCGCAAGAATATTGGTGTTGCTCGATGAGTAGCTGGCAAACAGCGAAATATCCACCGGATTGGGCACGCCCGAGGCCGTAACAATCGCGGTGGCCGACTCGTGACTGCCTTGTACCAGTTGATAAGACGGAACGCTCAACTGAATCGAAGTCACGGTCCCGTAATTGGTGCTGGGATTGCCCGGGCCGTTGACATCGCAACCGGCCACTTGAAGCCCGTTAAGCGCGCCGTTCCAAATTCGGAACTCAGACCACTCGGAATCGTAATAGCCATCGCCCGAATAGAGCGACCGGCCAAGATAATTGAGCACATTGCTGACTTGATTCATCTGGATCGAGATCCCGGTATTCCGCGACACCAGAACGCCGTTGGTGTAAAGCTCGATGTAACCGGCGGGTGGATTGTAAACGGAAGTCACGTGAACCGTCTGACTGCTGAGATTGCCGGCGCCGCCGACGCCTTGTTCGCCGAGGTAGCCGGGGTCGGCATCGCTCATGGCGATGCGTCCATTCTCCGGCTGGCAGAAAATATAATCGTAACCGGCGCCGCCACTGTCGGTGTCGCCAAAACCGTATAAGAAGCAAGCCCCGGGGAGCACCCCAAAGGTCACCCAGGCGTCCACGGTCACCGCCGTGTAATTGCTGAGAATGCCCGGCGGCAATTGAATAAAGTCCTCCTGGGCGGCGGTCAGGATCAGTTGAGTGCCGGTGAAAACGCTGCCACCGGGGCCAGGGGCGGCATTCGTCCCCCCTGTCAAGATCGTACCGTTCCAAGCCGAGCCAGCCACCGAGTCGGCAACATTGGTACTGCCGGTGGCATCGTGAAAACTATACTCATGAACCAGCGTTTGCGCTGAGGCCGTCCACTGGATTGCCAGGGCGATGAAGGCACAGCTCCACAGGCGAGCCGTGCGGCGGATGGAATATGCTATTTTCATGTTTTTATCAGGTTAGGGGTTATATGGAATTCGCTTTGTCTTAAATCTCCCGTTGTTAACGGATACTCGCCGTTGTATTATCGATTAAGTGGTTTGTCGGCGGCGCAAAAACAACAGGCCGATGCCGCCCAATGCCGACATCGCGATCGTCCCGGGTTCGGGAACAACGATGGCGTCGATCGTGCCGATGGACGCGCCGGCGCCGGCGCCGTCCAACGCAGAGACTTGGGAACCATTCAACTCTCCGTTGTAAACGAGGAAGTCCTCCGTCGTGGCATCAGCGGAGGCATCGCCCCAAGGGGACCAAGGTTCACCCGGGCAACCGCCAATGCCTAAAATCTGGGTGCCCGCCAGGCTGGTGCTGCTGAAGGCCTCCTGCAATGAACTGGTCCAAGTTCCATTGATGTACTGGTTGAACGTGTATGTGGAAGCGTTGTAGGTTAGCACCATGTCGTAGGTTTGACCGGCAGTAAGACTTACCCCTCCAATACCATTTCCATATCGGTTGTATGGCTGGCCTAACGGGTTGCCCGTGCCGCCGCCGCCCGCAAGACTGCCCCAACTAAAACCGATCAAGGTGCTGACGCCGGTATAGCCATCGCCAATATAAGTATTGGCGGGACCGTTGTTGGCGCCCCACAGGACCACCCCGTTGTTGGGGTTCGCCAGCGTGACCCAATCCTGAATCGAAAAGCTGCCCGTAAAGCCGTTGAGCGCGCCGGAAGCCAGGGTCACGCCGGTGCTGGCGGAGTTCCCGCTGGCAGAGTGGATCGTCAGACCGCTGCCCGTCAGAGACGTATTCGGGTCGTTATTCACCGTGGCCGTCGTGCTCCCCAGGGCGTCCACAATCGAGTTGCCGTTGGCGACGGTGCCGAAACTCTGCAGGTTGTAATAAATGCCCAGGGACTGTGCCTGAGCCGCCAGGCCAAAGCCAAGGAGGGTCGCCCCGGCCGCCAAGACCAGCCTGGTTTGCCTGCCGATAGTTGTTGGAGTTTTCATGGTATTACTTAGGTTTTTTTTGTTTGGTTTGAGTTTTGAGTTGTAAGGACATGAAATAGAATATTACCACCAAAAGCCGATGCCGGAAGCCGCCCGCGGCTGCATGTTGTCAAATTTCCGCCACTCCACATGCCCGTCCTTGAATCCCACATTGCCTCCGGCGGGAAATTGTCCATTCAAGTGCGGGCTGGTGTGCGGTTTTATGTATCCGCCTTGGATCTTGGTATAATTATCTGTGTAACGATTGGCGTAGGTGGTGTTGGCGCTGGCTGAGATGGTTGCGCATGCCATGAGAACCCGCTGTGATAGCGGCGTCGTATAAGTGGGACTGCCAGGGAAGGAATACAGGGGAATTGGTTCGGGCAATAGAGTCTTATTTTGATTGGGCAAACTTAACACGGAGTTTGACCCGCCAAACCCCATGGCATAACCAATAACGTGCAGCGTGTTGGGAACCTGGCCAACGACATTGGAGGAATTCCAAAGACTTTGATCATCGGTCCAGTCAAACCGCCCGGCGGTTCCCGGATCATAAAAAGATTTCCATTCCAACCCGTTCTGCACCATGGTATTTCCCACACTTTCAGACAGGTCCCAGGCCCATTTGAGTTGAACCAGGTTGCCATTCACCGTTTCATTCTGCATCAGGGGCAGTTTGCTGTTGCTTTCGATTGCATAACTGTTCATCGCAATCTCAATTTGATGCAGGTTGTTCATGCACTGGGCGCGTATCGCCCGGTCCTTGGCTTTGGCCAAGGCCGGCAACAGCATCGCGGCCAGAATCGCAATGATGGCGATGACGACCAACAATTCTATCAAAGTGAAAGCCTGCAGACTCAACACCTGGTACTGGGCCGCCGCGTCGCCGTTTCGCGGCGCACCACTTCCTCTTGAAACATCGTTCCGTTGAAAACGAGAAGAAGTCAGCATACGGTTCACTATACCACGTTTGACTGCATTAACTGTGCACCTGCATGGCGCATTGGAAGTCCAAAACCGCTGCACTCTTCTGACGAAGCTGATTGGCTTGGAGGCTGGATGGCATAAGACAATTCATAGGCTTACTGACTACTGCGACACTCCCTTATGTTTTCCGCCAACTATTTTTTCCTCGTGGCGGGGCGCCGGCGTTGCCGGGAGCTGGCTCAGTCTTAATTTGTTGAATTCCAAATGGTAATACCGACATCAACTGTCTTGCTGGCACATTGGGAGGGTTGGCGTAAACGAACACAACCACAAAGCAACTTGCCCCATTCCGGACACCAAGCAGGTTATTTCCCGACGGAAGGCGTTTTTTCAATCAGCGACTCCGCCTCACGGAGAAGAATCCTGGCAAACAACCAGTCATACCAAAATCCGGTCGCGCCGTTACCCTGCTGTAGCCCACCGGCAAATTCAGCCTCCACCAGCTTGCGGCCCTGCGCCAATTCCGAATGCGCCGCCTCCACTTCATGAAGTTGATAGCAAGACATGGCTTGAATTATGTGGGCCGTTGCCATCCGTGCCGGGTTTAGGTCGGCACAGGCGAGGCTCTTTTTGCACCAGGCAATGGCTGTCGGCGTGTAATCCTGCCGGTAAGCCATGAGCGCCAGAGAAATGCAGCGCCAGGCAGCCATGAAATCATTCGTATCGATCAGCCCCTGCGTGCCGCCTGCCGCAACTTCTGAAAATGGCTGCAATGAATTCATCACCTGTTTATCCGCGGGTAAAAGGAGGCTGATTTTGAGGGTGCGTTCCGCAAATACCGGATCGGTGGTCCCAACATAACGGGCTATGGCTGCCCTCCGAAAGTGATCGTAGCCCCGCTTGTCGCCGCGCTCAATCTGGATGGGGCCGGCCCTGAGCAAGTCCGCGGTGATCTCCCATGAATTATCCTTCTGATCCGCCTCCAACAGCAAATTGAAGCGTTCGGCAGCCCTTGCCCAATTTCCTCTTAACGTGTTCCATTCCCCGAGCGTGCGCAGGACCGATTCGGCCTCCAAGGAAGGCTTCAATTCCAAGACCTTGTCCACCATTTGATCGGCCTCTTCCATTTTGCCCTGGCTGATCAAAAAGTCGGCTTGCGTGATGCGCTCGCGGTCTTCGGCTTCCATGCGCAAACGCGCCTGTTGTTGTTCGGCGGCCAACGTCTGATGTTCCGCCGCGACAGCCTGCTTCCGGGCCTCGCGTTCCTGATACCAGAACCAGGTCGAAACGCCCAGACCGCCAGTCAGCGCCATGGCGATGATCACCCCGGCGGTGAAGGTGGCCTTGTTCCGCCGGACAAGTTTTTGCAGGCGATAAACCCGGCTCGGCGGACGGGCCACCACCGGCTCGTTGTCTAAAAACCGCTGAACGTCCATCGCCAAACCATTGGCGGTTTGATAACGCCGCGCGCGGTCCTTCTCCAAAGCGCGAATTACAATCCAGTCCAGGTCGCCATGCAACAGCGAGATCAGTTTCATCGGTTCGGCATGCCGTCTGCGGGCCATTTGGGCCAATGCCGATCCTTGCAAGGTCGTCACGATCGCCGAAGGCCGTTGCGGCTCGCGTTCTTGCAGGGTGCGGCGCAGGCCATCGATGCCGCTTTGAAGCAGCTCTTTCGTTTCAAACGGCGTCCGTCCCGTCAACAATTCATAGAGCAATACGCCCAAGCTATAGATGTCGCTGCGCGTGTCCACATCCACACCGCTCATCACCGCCTGTTCGGGACTCATATAGGCGGGCGTGCCAATGAACTGTTCATAGGCTGTGAAAATCGTATTGTCCGTCAGCCGTCCTTCAATCGCCTTGGCGATGCCAAAATCAATCACCTTCGGCACCGGCTTTCCGTCAATGATGGTGACCAAGATGTTGGACGGTTTGATGTCCCGGTGGATTACGCCTTTTTGATGCGCGTGTTGAATGGCGTGGCAGACTTGAATGAACAAATTGAGCCGCTCCCAGGTGTCCAGTTCGTTTTGGTCGCAATATTCGGTAATCTTCACCCCCCGCACCAGCTCCATCACAAAGTAGGGTCGTCCCGATCCGGTCGCTCCCGCGTCCAGCACCCGGGCGATGTTCGGATGGTCCATCAACGCTAGCGCCTGCCGCTCGGCCTCAAAACGGGTCACGACACTTTTGGTGTCCATGCCCAGCTTGATGACTTTCAGCGCCACCCGCCGATGCACCGGTTTTTCCTGTTCGGCCATATAAACCACGCCGCAACCCCCTTCACCGATTCTTTGCAGCAACTTGTAAGGCCCGATGCACTGTCCGATGGATTCGTCCTGCTTGGCCGGCTCGTCAATATTGTCAGCCAGGCCAGGCGTGTCCATGAGGGAGCGGGTAAATTGTTCCACCCGAAGCCGCGCCACGCCGCCTTCCTGAAAAAATTTTTCCGCCTTGGGCTGCGAGGCCAGCAATCTCTCCACCACAGTGCGAAGGTTGCCGTCCCCCTGACAAGCGCGATCCAGAAAAACCTTGCGCTGGTCTGGTGATTTCATTTCGAGCGCGGAGTAAAAAATTTCCTCCGCTCTTTCTGTCAGCACTTCCATCATCTTGCCTTCAAGGATTCATGCGCCGCCAATCGATGTTTTCCGCCAAATAATCCACCCCCAAGCGCTCGTGGTCATGTGGCCTCCCGAAGTTTTTGAAACAGCCATGCCTTGGCACACACCCAATGTCGATCCACCGAGCGTTCGCCCATGTCCAGCGTCTCGGCAACTTCCTTGTTGGTCATGCCTCCAAAAAACTTCAAAACCACGACCTTGGCCCGTTCCGGGTGGCTGCGTTCCAGTTGTTCCAAGGCATCGTCAACGAGCAGGATTTTGTCGTCCGGCGCAACTTCGGCCAGTTCGAATTCCTCGATGTTCAGCCGCTGTTGCCCACCGCCATGTTTCAGCCGCGCTTTTCGCCGGGCATGTTCGACCAAAATGCGGCGCATCGCCTCCGCCGCGGCCGCAAAAAAATAAGCCCGATTCTTCCAGTTTTGATTGCCTTCACCAGCCAGCCGCAGCCATGCTTCATGCACGAGCGCCGTGGGCTGGAGCGTGTGTCCGGCAGATTCCTGCAACATGCGGGCGGTCGCCAAATTCCGAAGTTCATTGTAAACCAGCGGCAGCAATTGTTCCGATGCCTGGCTGTCGCCACGGTTGATGGCGTCGAGAACCAGCGTGATGTCGCGCATATGGCAAATTTATCCCACCCCGCTTGCTTTCGCCACCCACTAAAATCAGTTGTAGCCATGGTAATTACCTCCACAGTGTTTATTTGTTGCCCGTCCAGTCCACTCAACCAAATGGAGGGGCCACCCCAATGCCGGCGATCAGTTCGGCCTTGAAACCGCGCCCGTTTTTCTTCGCAGGGATGAGCGTTTTTTTGATGGCAACTTCCCCGCCTTCGATATCATCGGCAGGATACTGGCGCGCGGGTTTCGGACGCGCGACAGGACCACGTCCCCCTTCGTGCCGATTTCGCGTGCGTTCGCCGTGTCCACGACCAGCGCGGACGGAGTTTGTCCCTTGATCCAATCCTATCGCGTATTTGGCACTTATGTCATTCACCGGGCTTCATTCGCAAGACCGTGAATGAATTGCCGGGGAAGGTCCGGCGGAAATCGGGGCCGCTCACGTCGAACGTCTCCGCTTTTGGTGACACCTTTGCCGGGTGGTCGATGGAATTTTCATCGTGCGGGCTGTCGGAGGTGAGAACAATGGCCAGCGCCGGGCTGGAAATTTCTTGGATGCCACCGAGGGCAATTTCCGTTTCAACCGGGAACGGCGCGGCGTTGACGACTTTCACAATCACGTCGCCGCTGGCGTCGTCGCGCGTCGCACTGGCGTAAAGGCAACGGACGTCCGGGCGCGGCCTTTGGATGTCGTGCATGAGTTGGCCGTCGAGCCAGCATTTGACGTGGTTGCCTTTCAGTTCGATTTTGATGTCATACCAACGGCCTGTTTCGATTCGGTCCGGTTTGCCATCCACCGACCCGCTCCCATATTCCAGAGCGTCCTGGGTGTTGTTCCAGCCGCCGATGTTCCACCAGACGTGGTCATCATCGTCGTTAATGTGGAAA
Source organism: Verrucomicrobiota bacterium (assembly GCA_049516255.1). Taxonomy (GTDB): domain Bacteria; phylum Verrucomicrobiota; class Verrucomicrobiia; order Limisphaerales; family UBA11358; genus UBA11358. Next base: position 19,469 of record JBEKTH010000037.1, on the reverse strand, counting down.
AGAATCAGAAAGCCCTCCCGTCCGGAAATTTTGCGCGCCTTGAGCGCAAGTGTGTAATCGGTCCAGGACCTGTCGCCGGCAAGGGCGCGGATGAAGGTCTGCTGTGCCGTTTGTCGCAACGCGCCGTCCCGCACGCTCCATTGCGCACCGTCGCCGAGCAGCTTCCAGCCGTCGGCATTTTTTGAAAAGCTGGACGCAAATAAAAGTTTCCCGTCCGGCGCGGTGACCTTGACTTCCTTGAATTCGGCGGCCGTGTTCCAGGTGCCGACGCCGATTTCACCGGCGGGCGTGGGTTGCGGCACGCTGGTCGTTTCCACCGTGGTGGGCAACGTCACGTCGCCACGATTGTTGCCGAACATTTCCTGGACGTAATAGCCGGGAATCCCATACCAACCCGAGCTGTTGAAATTGATGAGGTCGGGATTCCACGCGCGGTGGTTCAAATTGACGAACAGCGGCGCGTAGCTGGCCATGGTGACCACGTCCGAGTTGCGCTCCATGCCGGTCATGAACGCCGCCTCGCCGATGGCCGCGCGCAAATTGCCTTCGCCGGCGTTTTGCGTGACGGCGTATTCGCCGACGAAAATTTTCGGGCCGTTGCGGTCGTAATCGTCGTATTGATCGGCTCGCCGCATGAGTGATTCCGCCGATTCGTAATAATGTTCATCCACGATGTCGGGTTTTGGATTTAGCGGGTGACTGCCGTCCTGCAAGCTGCTCGTCGCGATGAGTTTTATGGCGGGATACTTCGCCCGGATGGCGTTGACCAGGAGCGCCCAGCGCTGGGCGTAATCCGGCCCGCCGTTTTCGTTGCCGATTTCCATGTATTTCAAATGGAACGGCGCGGGATGGCCGGCTTGCGCGCGGAGAGAACCCCAGACGGAATTGGTCGGGCCGTTCGCGTATTCAATCGCGTCGAGGGCGTCCTGCACCCACTGGCCCATCCGGCTCAACGGCACGTCCTGGTTGTTCAGCGCCATGCCGCAGTTGATGGCGAAGACCGGCTCGGCGTTAAGGTCCTCGCAGAGTTGAAGATATTCGTAAAAGCCCAGGCCCTGCGTGGTGTTGTAGCCCCACGTGTTCCAAAGCGGCGCGCGCACGTCAATGTCGCCAATCGTGCTTTTCCAATGATACATGTGCGCGAGGTCGTTGCCTTCAATCCAGTTGCCGCCCGGGAAACGCATGAAGGACGAATGCAGCGCGTCAAGCGACTCGGACAAATCAACGCGCAACCCGTGGTTTTTCCAGGTTTTGTCCGGCATGAGCGAAACCATGTCGAGGAACAAAACGCCGCCACCCGCGCCGGAAATTTCCAGATGCGCCTTCGGGTCGCTGTCCGAGGCGACGAGGTTGAGCGTGTGATAATGCCAACGACCGGTCAGCCCGGAAACTTCGCCGTGGGCCAGCACCGTTCCCGTGGAACTGATAATTTTCACCGTGAGCGGATCATTGAAATTTTCCTCGCGCGCCGCGGCCTTGAACGCGTAACCGTCGCCCTTGACGATGTTCATGCCCCAATAACCATCGTTTTCCAGCGTGAACCCGCCCTCTGCGTTCACGCGCAGGCAATGAAGGTTGGATGGGTTGAGCGGGCGCGAGGAATCAATTGCCATCGAGCTGTTGCCGACGTCGGCGTTGGTCAATTTCCAATAATCCGGCTGGTCCGAATCTTCGAACGAGCGGTTGCGGACCAGTTCGGGATAAATGCCGCCGTCGGCGGACAGATTGATGTCCTCGAAGAAAATTCCACAAAGCATCGGCGAGACCTTGTGGCCGGGCTGATCCACCGCCACGGATATTTTGGCGGGCTGGGCGTTTGCCGTCAGGATGATCGCGAGCGCGGCTCCGGCAAGCCAGCTTGTTAATTTCACGTTTTTCATGACGGCGTAGGGAAAATGTCCATCAGTTCACCGGCAATTTTAGTTCGGCTTCGGGCAGGCCGGGCGCCGTGACTCTGACCATGATGGGCCCGTTCTGTGGCCGGCTTTGCACGATGGCCAGCGCCCGACCGTCGCGCAGCTTGCGCGAATCCGCCGTTGGTGGCGTCATGTCATTTTGATTACCATTGTCCAGGGCCAGCAACCGTCCGGCACCGGCAACCTGCACCGAACAAACCACATCGTGGTTGGGAACGAGAATTCCATTGGCATCCACCAGCCGGATCTCGATCTGGGCAACCTCCCCGCCATTGGCGGTCAGGCGCGCCGGGTCTGGAATCAAATCGAGCCGGGCCGGCATGCCCGCCGTGACGAGGCGATAAACGACCGCTTTTCCGGCGCCGGTGCCGACGGCTTTTAACTCGCCGGGTTCGAAAGGCACCCGCCAGTGGCGAATGCGGTCCGGCGTGTCCGCCAGCGTTTTCCTTCCCAGCGACTTCCCGTTCAAAAACAATTCAACGGTCTTACAGTTGGAATACACCTCCACCGGGAGTTCCTGGCGGGGGTCATCGGCCCAATTCCAATCGCTCCGCATCGGTTGCCAGCCAAAATCACCCTGCCAGCTTTTGGCGCCGCGATTGGCCGTGCGCGAACGGACGGCGATGTAAACCATCGGCGATTCCGACCAGAGCGATTCGCGGAAATAAGCCCGCGGCTTCTCGAATCCACAGGTGTCGAACAGTCCGTCGTCCCAGCCGCGCGCCGGCCAATTTTTCGCCTCGCCAAGATAATCAAATCCCACCCACAGAAATTGCCCGGCCACGCGCGGGTTCGTCGCGCACAGTTCCGCATAGTTCAACCCGTAACCGGATTCACTGATGAAAAATTTGCGGTCCGGATAGTCCGCCAGATCCTTGAGGCCCCGGTCGAGCTGATAGTTGACACCGACAACATCGGGCAGGCCGGCCAGGCCGGTGGCGTCGGAGGCGGGCAGATTGGCCAGCGCGGCGGTGACGGGCCGCGTGGCGTCGCATTCGCGCACGTCGCCAATCAAACGTTGAGCGATGGGAACGAGGGTGGTTGCGGAAGGTTTGTTGGGATCATAATTATTGTCCGTTGGATAGCTGAACGGATCGCCCGGGTAATCGATCTCGTTGCCAATGCTCCACAAGATGACCGAAGGATGGTTGCGGTCGCGCTGGACCATGTCGCACAGGTCGCGATCCGACCATTCCTGGAAAAATGCCGTATAATCCGGATGATGCGACGGCGCGCCAACGTTCCAGCCGTGAACCCATTTACTTTTCGTGCCCGTCCATTCATCGAAGGCTTCGTCCATGACCAGCAGACCAAGGCAGTCGCAAAGATCGTAAAATTCCGGCGCCTTTGGATTGTGCGAGCAACGGATGGCGTTGCAACCGATGCCCTTGAGCAGGCGCAGGCGGCGTTCGAGGACCTGGTCGGGCACGGCGGTTCCCAGCGCGCCGGCGTCGTCATGCAGGCAGACGCCCTTGATTTTGAGCGGCTGGCCGTTCAGAAGAAAACCGCGTTGAGCGTCAAAGCGGATGGTGCGGATGCCGAATTTTGTCTGCAACTGGTCAACGATTTTTCCAGCGGACCAGATTTCAGTGACGGTGGTGTAAAGGGACGGCGAGTCCGGCGACCAAAGTTTTGGCGAAACGATTTTGGCGGTTTGCGTAAAATTATCCTCTTGGTGAGCGTCAACGTCATCGCCGTGCTCCAGGGTTGCGACTTCAGTTCCATTGGGATCAAAAATTTTCGTGATCAAATGAACATTCCAACCATCGTCGCTTTCATTTTGAATTCGCGTTTGAATTTTGACTTGTGCCTCGCCCGTCGTGGCTTCAGGTGTGGTGAGATAAATCCCATCGCGGGCGACATGGATCTTTCCAGTGACGATCAACCAGACATGCCGGTCAATGCCTGAACCGGGATACCAACGGGAGTCGTCGCGGTCCCGGTCGCAACGGACGGCGATGACGTTCGTGCCGCCGAAATGCAGCCAGGCAGTGAGAGGGTAATCGAAGGTCGAATAGGCAGACGGTCGTTCGCCGAGGAAATGGCCGTTGATCCAGACCTTGCCTTGCTCCGAAACGCCGTCGAACTGAACGCTGACGAGCCGGTTACTCCACTCAGAGGGAACCACAAATGTTTTGCGATACCAGCCGGTGCCGGCAGGTAAAAACGCGGTGCAACTGTCGTTGGTTTCGGAAAAGTCACCTTCGCGGCTGTAGTCATGCGGGACGTCCAATTCGCGCCAGCCGCCGTCGGAAAATATCTCCGCCGATGCTCCGGGTGCGTCGCCCAACTGGAAACGCCAGTCAAAATCAAAATTCAGGCGCAACCTTGGTGAATCCGTGGCCAGGGCGGCTCCGCTGAACAGCAACCACGCAGCAAGGCCGAGAGCATGGCGAAAGTTCGAGGTCATTTTAATCTGTTTGATTTCTGGAAGGACAAGATGCCACTCACTTTACTTCACTTGAAGGAGGACGCAGCCGTGTGGCGGCAGGTCGGCGACAAAATTTTCCTCTCTGCCCAAATCCTTCCGCAGCCATAGATCACGGACTTCCGAGGGGGCGGAAAATCCGAGTTTGGGCCACGCGAAGTTCACACTCACGATTTTGTCTGTCCGATTGAAAAATCCGATCGCGGACGAGCCATCCGACAGTTTCTTCGCCCACGTTTCGACCGATGGAAGCGGGCTGAGTTTTTTTTGCGCCTGTTCTCCGGATGGATCCTGATTTACCGCGAGCACTTCCGGATTGGTCAAAATTACCGTTGTCCATTCGTCATTGTCCGGCAAATTCATTCCCAGCATGAACGGCGACGGCGCGAGCGCCCACAGCGACATCAGTGTGAGTTGCTCATCGCGCGTGAAACGCGTCCAGCGGTCGGGATGCACGTCGCAATTGCGCTGGCAGATGTGGCCGAAGGGAATCATGTCCCCATCCGGCCAGTGACCCGGCGCGTCATGCAATTGCCATGCCGCGAATAAATCGAAATTGTGGTCCAGCGATTTCCAGTTGTCCCAGAAGTCATTGGATATACGCCACAGGTTGGCGTATTGTTCCAAATGGGCGGTGCGGCTCACGGGCGTCGGCCCTGGTGACAAACTCAACACCATGGAGCGGCCCGAATTCTTCAATGCGCTGGAGAGCACGGCAATCTCATCCGCGTCGTAAATTCTTCCGCGGAACATATTTGCGATGTCATCGCACTTGATGTAATCCACGCCCCACGAGGCGTATTGTTTGGCGATGCTGGCATACCATGCCTTGCCCGCTTCGGTCGTGGCGTCCACGCCAAACATATCGCGGTTCCAGACGCAGGTGCGGTTGGGGTCGCCTTCCGGCAACACGGCTTGTGCGGCGGTAAATTTTGATCCGGCAATCGGCAGATTTTGTTCGACGGCCTTGCGCGGAATGCCGCGCATGATGTGGATGCCGAATTTCAAACCCCGCGCGTGAATCTGGTCGGCCAGATTTTTAAAGCCTGCCCCATCGGTAGCGGAAGGAAAGCGATTGGCCGGCGGAACGCATCGGCCAAATTCGTCAATCGTCACTCCTTCGGGATTTTGACCGCGAATGCCGTCAGCCTTGCTGTCATACCAGCGAAAGTCAACGACGATGGTATCCCAGCCCAATGGCTGTAAATGCGTGCGCAACCAATCGGCGTTGGAAAGCACCTCGGATTCCACGACCGAATCGCCAAAGGCGTCATAGCTGTTCCAGCCCATCGGCGGCGTGAGCGCGAGCGTGTCGCCGCAAATGATTTTTATCCCGGTGCTGGTTTGGCCAAGGGAATTTTTTGCAAACGCGGTGAAATGATACTCGCCGGGCCCGGCCAGCGAGCCCGTGATGACCCCGGTTTGCGGATCCAGCACAAGTCCATGCGGAAGATGTTTGGCCGAGAAGGAAACCGGGCGTTCCCCGCTCACGGCAAGCGAATCAATCAAGGGGGTGTTCGGATAGATTCCCACAATACCCGCGCCGTTGAATCGTGGCGCGGAATGGCTGTCCAATTCCGACGCGGCAATGACCTGCTCCTCGCGGGCGGTGAGATTGGTGTCGGACGAGACAATTTCGGCGCGCGAAGAGACAGCCACAGCCAGCAGCAATGGGATGATGTATGCCAGTTTCACTTTTTATTGCAATAAAACCCTGAAAAACGCCGCCGAATTTGTGGGCGTGACAACGAAAGGTAACACGGCATTCGTGACGGCCGACCACGGCCCGGCGAGGTTGGTTGCCTGCAACAGTGTGCCTTGCGGCCAGGAGAGGGTCAAGTTGGCACCGGACATTTGCAGCCCGATTTGCACCTGTGACAATTCATGGCCATTTTCGTATAGCTGCTCAACTTGCGTTGGTGTCAGCGCCTCATTGAACACGGCGACCTCGTCCATCACGCCGTTGAACACCCGCGCGGCGAAAGAATAGGTGTCGGTCCCAATCGTGCCGGTGCCGTCGAAGGCCTGGTTCGGCTGGCTCAAGAAATTGGTCGCTGTCTGCGACCCGTTGGTATTGATGAGATAAACCGTCGTATACGATGGCTGCACAACAATGGCGGCAAACGACCATTGGTCTGCCGGCGGCTGAACCCCCGAACTCCAGCCCCACGACCCCGAATCATTGTTCCAAGTGTAGCCCAAATCCGTGCCGGTTCCGTCGTAATTCATGCCCGCCACGGTGCTGCCACTGCGGCAGAACACCAATCCGGTGTAGGCCGCCTGGCTGTCCATGGGATAAATCCACGCCGTGATGGTCACCGTGTTCGTATTCAGGTTCAGCGCAGGCATGGTAATCCAGGAATTGTTTACGCCATTGATGAACTGCGCGGCGGTATTGGTGATTTCAAAACCCAGAAAATCCGGCGGTTGCGGACCGGCAACGCCGGATAACACGGCAGCACCATAAGTACCGTTGTAATGCCCCATCGCATCCACTGCGATCGAGCTGCCATTGGTTTCATTCAGTCGCCAGTACGCCACCGGATTGTTGGACAACACAAATGAGGGATACGCAAAACTTGTCGTGGCGTAACGCGGTTTGGCGCTGACCTCGACCGAAGGCGGACTTTCGATGCCGAGCGCAGGGTTCATCCCCGTGACATAGTAAAAGTATGTTGTGCCGTTCGTCACGGCGGTGTCCGTGTAATTGGTTGCCGCAAGCCCACTGGCAAGAAGCGTTTCCCCGCCGCTCGTCGTGCTGCGGTACACATTGAAGGTCGCGTCGCCCGCGGGCGCAACCCACGAGAGGCTCACGCGACCATCACCCGCGTCGGCCTGCAAGCCACCCGGCGTGCCGAGCGAGACGACGATCTTGTCGAAGTTCGGAGCGAGGCCGGTTGGATTGCCGAAAGCGAGCGTGTTTCCACCGGCAAGCAGCGGAACATAGACGGCCAGAACGCTGACGTTGTCGGTATCGCTGCCGGTCGCGGCAAAGGAAAGGTTCGTCGCCGCGCCGCCGTTCACGCTCAACTGGGCCGTGCGGCTGACGCTGCAGGCATAATAAATATCCACCTCGTAAAGACCGTTCGAGGGAGCGGCGACCTGGTTGAATTGAAGCGTGTTCGCCGCGCCCATGCCGACGCCGGTCACGTAGGCGCCCGAGGAAAAGTTGGGATTACGCGGCACATAATACGCCGTGCCGGAAAAGCTGTTGTAGGCCGATTCGGCTTCGTAGGTGCGCGAATGATCCCAGTCAAAAGTGCCGGTCACCTTGAGCATCATTGAACCGTGCGGTGGTATGTTCGTCCCGGTGAAACTGCCGGTGAAATTGCCCAGGGCCTGGTGCGCCCACAAATCGCGGACGGCAGCCGGACTGCCGGTGGCCAGGCCGAGGTCCTGCCAGTTCACTGTGATGTTCTGTGTGATGCTTGACCGGTTCAATAAAAGCACGGCGAACTGGCCGGAAGTGAAACTGCCGAGCGGCTTGGCATATGCCGCGGTGCCGCCGGCGACCGGAACACCAACGGCGCACAGCGGATCCTGGTCCACCGCGATAACCTCGGTATTCGTCAACGTGTTGATCGTCGTGGCCGTGATGGCCGGCGCGAGCGCGCCGCCGCCCGGGCGAACGTCAGTGCCAATCATCAGCGGCGCGCCGAGAATGCACCAAAGGTTGAACGTCGTTTGGCCCTCGAGGTCGCTGATGCCGTTGAAGCCAACCATGAGCATGTCCGGATCAAGAAAATGCCCCGGTGCCTGTGCAAACCAGTCCGCTTGTGCCGTGTCAAACTCCAAAAGAATTGAACTCCAGGAGACCGAACCGCTCAGTCCGGATATGTCATTGTTGACGCGAAACGAATTGGCGGTGCGCGTTGCAAATTGCAAGCCGTCCACCTGCGGCGTCGAAAGGCTCAATATGATTGGCCGGTTCGACGAATTGTTGAGGATGGCGTTGCAGGCGGCGTAAAAATCCCCGGCGCCGTGATCGTCAATCTTGATGAAGTCCCAGCCCCAAGACGCGAATTGATCGGCGTCGTGCTGATAATAAGCATACAGGCCAATTTGGGCCGGGCTTCCATAACCGCTGGCACCGATGTCTGAATAACCGCCCATAAGCAGCCCTTCGGAATGAACGTAATCAGCCACCGCTTTCATGCCGTCGGGCCAACGACTGCTGTCCACAATCAAATCTCCATTCGTGTTCCGATAGCCGCGACCGGACGCGATCCAGGTGCAGTCAATGGTCACAATTTTGTAGCCGGCGGCGGCGAGGCCCTCGGCCACCAGCGCGTTGGCAGTATTGGTAATCAAGCTTTCCGATGGCCCGATGGCGTCGCCGACGACGAACCATGAATTCCATCCCATGCGCGGCGTGAGGGCGTTGCCGGTCACATTCAGTTGCGGAAGCGGCCAGGTGGTTTCCCAAACGAACGGATGCTGTCCGGTGTAGGCATTGTACAAACTTGCCGGCACTCCCGCCTGCGCGCCCGGCACGATGAGGACGCCGGTGAACGCGCCGGTGCTGATGAGCAGGTTGTTGTGCGCGGTAACCGCCAGGCCCGCCAGAACCGCCGTGGACATTAAAACGGTCTGGGGCGTGCCGAGCTGTGTCCAGCTGATGCCGTCCGTCGAATAGTTTGCAGTAAAGGTATTGGCGGAACGGCTCAACCGGATCCATTCCGGCGTGGTAATGCCCGTCTGGTACACCTGGTACGTCGGACCACTTGCCGCGTAACGATAGCGAAACGCAACACCGTTGCTGGGCGTGATCGAGAGCGATACCTCCGGGGCATTGGACGAAATGGCGTTGCGGATCATAATGCCCGCCTGCGCCCACGGGTCCGTGGCGGTCTGGCTGATGACGCGCGCAATGACCGCGCCGTCACCGTTCAAAGCATTCGTTAGAAAATTGAACTGGTCACTGGCGTTCCAAATGTCCGTTCCGCCGCCGGCGACACTCCAGACGCCGTTGCTATAGGAAGCTGAACCGGCAATGCCCGGCGCGCCGACGTCCACGTCCGACCAGCCGGCAGGCAATGCGGCGCGGGCGCAGACGGTCGCTAAGACCAATACGAAGGCGACGAAGCGGGAGAAGGAAAGGCGGTTCATTTTGTTCTGGAAAAAAGGCTCCCGGGACTGTGCCGGGAGCCTTTGCTTTTAGCGAGACTCTGCCATGTTGTCATGCAGAATTACTGCGATTGCAGGATGTAAAAGTTTCGCGGCGAGCCACCGGCGGCATTGGTAATGTTGAAATTACCGTTGCTGTCGAAGCTGTTGGTGCTGACGCGGACCCAGTTGGCAAGCGGAGTGGCCAGGTTTGTCGAGGACAGCAAGTAGCAGGTGCCGCTGGCGGTTCCGTTCGTACCGCTGACAACGACGTTTCCACCACTGATGTTGATGGTCCGGATCACCGGATGCGGAACGGTGGCGGAGAGCACGATGATGCTGCCATCGGTGGCAAGATTATTTGACCAGACCGCACCGCCGCCGCTGATGGAGAGCAATCCACCACCCGAAACCGGCTGGCTGAACAAGGTGAACTTGTTGCCGGCGACCAGCGCAGGACCCAGGTTGTTCACGGTCACAACGCCGTTGTTCGTGTTGCTCAACGTGCCGGTGACGGACACCAAGTCGTTCGATTGGGCCAGTGACTTGTTGATTTTTACCAGCAGATTGCCGCCGAGGGTCAGATTGTTGTTGACGGTCAGCGTGCCGATGGCCGTCGGTGTGCCGGGGGCGAGAGTGGCACCCGGAAGAACGTTCACCGGACCACCGAAAGTGGTGGTGCCGCCGAGGCCTCCGGACGTGACGGTGGTCGTGCCGGTAAATCCGCTGGCATTGCCCGTGAAAACTACCGTTCCGGCGCCGATTTGATTGATCGAGCCGCCATCAATGATGGGATTCGTCACAGCCAGATTCCCAGCCGTGTTGAAGGAAAGGGTACCTGCATCATCGATGGTGCCGCCACCAAGGCTGCCGCCACCGCCATTCCCAATCTGGACCGTGCCCAGGGTGATGTTAAGGCTGCTCCAAGTGTTGTTGGCACCGGCCAGGATCAAGGTGCCCCCGCCGCCCACGTAAAGATTATAGGCACTGGCGGAAATCCCGGAGGCATTGTTCAGGGTGAGGCTGTCGCCGGTATCCACATTAATCTGGGAATCCGTTGTCAGCGTCACCGTCCCTTCGTAGCTATCGCTGCCGCTGACGCCGCCGTGCAGCGTGCCGCCGGACAGGGTGATATCCGAACCGGTGAAATCGATGTTGAAGATGAGCTGGAGCTCGCCGCCGCTGACGACGACGGGCGCCAGGCCAAGGCAGTTGGCCGCGCGCGCCAAGGCCGTGCCGCCGGACACCACCAATCCGCCGGACAGCGAGTTGCTGCCTTGCAGAAGCAGGTTGCCGCCACCCGCCTGCACGAGATAATTGGCATTCAGATTGTTGCCCAGGGTAATGGTGCCGGCGGAACCGAGGTTGGTGATATTGCCGGAGCCATAGACCGGATAGCCGTAGGCGTAGTCTCCCGAGCTGTTGAACACCAGGTTGCCGTTGTTGGTCAGGGCACCAGACGCGAGTGAACCGGCAGTGTCGTTGTTATCAAATTGGAGCGTGCTACCGCTGTCAATTAGCGTGGAGCCGGTGCGGTTGTCCAGCGTATCCAAAATCAATGCCCCATTGCCCGTCAGGTGCAATGGCCCATTGCCCGCCAGACCGCCGGAGGTAAAGGTGTAACCGGCGCTGGAAAGGGTAATGGAACCGGGCGAAAAGGTGTTGGCCAGGGAAATTGTGGATTGAGCCGCTCCGAGCGCATCAAAGCGGACGTTGTCGGTGTCGGTGTAAGTAATTTTTGAAGCGCCGCCATTGGTGGTCCAATTGGCCGAGCTGGTGTCCCAAGCCGAGCTGGTGCCGTCCCATTGCAGATTCTTGGGCGTATAGAACGTCAGCGTGGCGACGATGCTCGTGACGGAACTAAAACTGTTGGAAACAATCACGTCATAATTCCCGTCCTGCCCCGGTGCGGTTGAAGCGATCGAGTACGACGCATTGGTGGCATTGAGAAGGTTGGTGCCGGCATGCTGCCATTGGTAACTGGGAGTCAATCCACCCGCCATGACGCTAAAACTGGCGGGTTGACCGACTGGAACAATCTGGCTGGCCGGGCTTGGCCCATACAGCACATAAACATTGGATGCCTGGATGACTTGGAACGCGGCAATGCCAAGCCATTGGTCATTTCCGGATTTGGGATACGTGGTGAAGATGACATTGGCATTGGTTTCACCGTGGAAAAACGCGAAGTCGGCGCTGGGAAACACGGAGTTGTTGGTTTGGGTGGTGGGAATAAACAAGGCGTTGGCGCCGCTGATGCTCGGCGTACCCACGGTGCTGAACGAGTAGGTAGTGGTGCCGTCGCTGATGGTGCTATTGCGCCCGCTGGTGTCGGAATTGAAATACACCACCACGTCGTAGAGTGGGTACGGAACGTTGGTCAAAGAAACGTAGGTATTGGTCGTTGGCGGATTCCACGCGGCGGGGCCGGCGTTTAGGAAGCCGTTCAGCATTTCCCGATTGGCCGTGCCGTTTGCGTCATATCCGGGATGAGATCCTTCAACTTGGTAGGTGTTATAAGAGCCGTAGCCCAGGTTCATCGTCGTGGCGGCGCCGGTATTGTCCGGCAGGCCGATGGTGATGTTATTGAGATAGGTGTCCACCCAGTTGGTCGCCGCCGCCAGGCCGGCCAGATCAGTCGGATTGACTGTGCTGTAATCGTCCAAATTCCAACTGATGACCCGATTTGGATTTGGATTGGTCACGGTCTGCGCCTGAACGGCAAAGGCAATCGCCGAGGCGCCCAAAGCGACAATCGCCGCTTTCCAATGTTTGCAGGGTATGGATTTCATAATAGGTTCTGGTTTTTGTCGGGTTGCTTGAGTTGATCGCTGTGATTAATACTGTTGCGGGAGTCCCACTTTGGGAGTTATTGTTTGCCCCCAATTTTTATGCCAGTGGAGGGCCCAGAGATTGGGTAATTTAACCATTTGAGCATGTCCATCCCACATCGTAACATTGACCGCCCCGGCGGGTGCTGCTGTCTGCCAGGTAGTGGCGTCGTTGCGAGAGGCCGAGGTGATATCGCCATGCCGCTGGATGGCCATCCGCCCCATTTCAAAACCAAGTTTCTGCCCCAACCAATCCGTACCCTTCCAAAGATCCCGACACGGTGAATCTCCCTCTAATGGGCAGGCGTCCTCCCAGATGCCATCCGCATAAACAGGCGTCAACGTCGGTTGCCGAATTTCTGCGTCTTTAAGGTAATAATAATCCGGATAGGCGGCACCGTCCCGGTTTGCGCCAAAAACCGGCGAATAAAACCAGGCATTGTAGGTGTAGCTGCAAGGGATGGTCCAGCCCAGGGGCGAATTGACCCCCAAATATAGCACCCAACAGTTATTCGCTGTACCGGGTTGTCCTCCAGCTCCGCCAGTCGGCGAACCGGCGGTGTTGAACGGAGGTACCACCGGGAATTGAGCCGTTGGGCAACGGATCAGGTTCGTTGACTTTGATATGTAATCAAGCAAGGTGCCAAGCCATAAGGAATAGCCTCCATACGGATTGCTCGCACTGGCAGGCTGCAACATTATCCCCTGGTTGTCGCCGGCATACATGACGTTGGCCATGCCCAACTGCCTCAGATTGCTCAAACATACGCCCTGTTGCGCCTTGCGCTTGGCGCTGGCCAACGCCGGCAACAACAGGGCCGCCAGAATCGCAATAATCGCAATCACCACCAGCAGTTCGATTAACGTAAATCCCTGGCTCCTCCACCTTGCTGCCTTCTTACGAATGATTGCTGCAAAGGTTACCTCAACCAATATCATAATGTCCCTTCGCCAAGAGCGAACTCAGGGTGCCAGACTGGTGAGCAGTTACTTCCGGCGAATCCGCCGCCATTGCGATGCGAGCAGACCAAGACCGCAAAGGCCCAGCGCCATCGCGCCCGGCTCCGGCACGGCCACGATTTGGACGGCAGCGAGGCCGACCCAGGCTGCATCCGCCGGACTCGGATCCCCCGGTGTGACGGTTAGCGTCTGGGAAGAGCCGGTCAGTCCCGTAAACTCGACATAGTCGGCACTGGGATTGGCGCCGGACGTGTCAGTGCTTTGTATTAACGACGCATTGGCGCCGCTGATTGCTGCCGACCCCATGGTGGATAAGTCATAGGTTATGGATCCATTGGACACGAGTGCGACACGGCCTGCTGTATCGTCAGACACATAAACGTAGATGTCGTATTGAGCATAGGGAATTGAATTGAACGTAGTGGAATCATAGGTGATCGGTGGACTCCACGTCGCCGGGCCGGCATTCAAAAATCCGTTGAGCATATCCCGATTATAAGTCCCATCCGCGTCCTGTGAGGGATTCCCGGACTGAATAGAATAACCGTTATAGGAATTATAGCTTAGGCTCACGGCGGTCGCCGCGCCTGTGTTATCAAACAAGTTGTTTACGGTAACGGGGGTGCCATAAGCATAAGTCGAGTAGTTCTCAGACCAGCTATCGTTCCAATTATATGCGGGCACCACGCCCGCCTCGGTGTTGGGCACCGGGACACCGCTGCCTCCACCCGCGTTGATGAAGCCATATTGATTAAAGCTCCAACTGATTACTTGGGCTTGAAGCGCAAGGCTGCTCGTCATCATTAAGGTAAAACAAAAGGATTTAATAACTGTTTTCATAGGTTTTGGTTCATGTTTTTGGGCTTACACATTGTAATGCGCCAATCGGAGCCAAAACCGGACATCTTTGGAGGTTTTTTGAGGAAAATGATCCAACAGCCGTTGAAAATCAACGAATTAGGCCTTCCGCCTCCTGCAACAGCACTCGCGCTATAATCCAGTCATACCAAAACCCATCGGTCTGATCCCCATCTTGCAGTCCGCTGGCGAAACGATTTTTTATCGAGTCGCGCGACTGCGCCAATTGCGCCTCAGCCTCGGTGGTCTCGTTCAAGTGCCAACTGGCCAGGGCCAGGATGACGTGGGTCGTGGCAGTTTGTACCGGATTACATTCCGGGTAGGCCAGCAGTCGCTTACACCAGGTCGCTGATTGCGCAAAGTCACCGTGTCGATAATCCAGTAACGCCAGCGTCAACGCCGTGTCCACGGGTACCGCCACCGTTTGGCCAAAATCGCTCACAACGTTGGTGGCCACGGAGTTCGGACTATGCGCCGAAGCAGCGATGCCAAAGTAAATCGGATCGCCGAATGGTTTGTCGCCGCCGGTGGTTTGATATAACTGGGACCAGTCCACGCCATTGCTGCTGGTGTAGGCCAGAAAAATCGCGCCGACGCGCTGCAGGCGCACCCAGGAATTCGAGCCGTAAGCCGCCGGCAATGGATTTTGCGGCACGCTGGCCGCCAGTGCGTCCTCGGCCGAACGCATCACCACTTGAAACGAATTCTGCGCGTTCACCGCCACCATCACGTGACGGCTGCCCGGCTGGTCAGGGAATTCCCGCGCCATCAGCCCGACACGGGTAAAAGGATCCAACGCCGGCGTTATCGAGCGGACTCGCATCCGAAAATCAAAATCCCCCGCCACCGACGCGTAAGCATAGGCAAATTCGTCCTCGTTTTGCCAAATGTCCGCGCCGCCGGCCACGATGGTGGCGGTACCGTTGTCGACCCGCATGGAACAGGGCTGCCTGGCACCGACGTTATTCAGCGTCAATCGTTTCAGGAAATTCCCGTCGCTTCCGGTCGCTTGCAAATCGGACGACTGTGGGCTGCCTATGCTCGCCTGCGCAGGGGGTGAGATGGTTCGCGCCAGCGATTGCAAGGATTTGAGAACGTCGGCGTCCGGGGGGAACAACAGGCTCGATTTGAGTGCTCGCGCCGCGAAAAGTGGATTATTTTCACCGGTAAAACGAACGGTCAAATCATGGCGAAACAGTTCAAACCGGTTGTTGTCGTCGGCAATCGCCAGGGCCGCCCCGGCGCAGAGAAAATCCAATGAAATCGTTTCGCCGCCGGCGAATTGGTTTACCTGCAAGGCTTGCAGAAAACGATCGTCCGCAAGTTTCCACTGGCCTTTGAGCGCGTGCCACTTGCCGAGCGCGCGCAACACGGCTGCGCCTTCGAGGGTCGGTTGCTGAAAAATGGTCCCCGCCGCGACCTTGTCCGCCTCGTCAAATTTTCCCTGACTGATCAGAAGCGCGGCCTTGGTTATCTTTTCGCGGGTTTCCGCCTGCCGCCGCAATTCAGCTTCGACCGCCCGTGCCTGCTCCGCTTTCTGCTCGGCCACCACGGCCCGATGGCGCATCTGACGTTCCTTGAAAAACATCCCTGTCGCCGTTCCCAGGCCGATCACCAGAGCCAGGGCGACGATGGTGGCGGCGGCAAAAACCACACGATTGCGCCGGACCAGTTTTTGGAAGCGGTACCGACGGCTGGGCGGGCGCGCAACAATCGGCTCGTTGTTCAAGTATCGCTGAACGTCCATGGCAACACCATTGGCGGTTTCGTAACGCCGCCGGCGGTCCTTCTCCAGACACTTCATCACAATCCAGTCCAGATCGCCCCGCAATAGCAGCCGCAATTTGGGCGGCTCGCTGTGTCGACGGGTGGCCGTGGCCGTCAATTCATCCGCCGGTAGGCTATCAAGCCTCGTCGAAGGGCGATGCGGCTCACGCTCGCGCAAGGTGCGCCGCATCTCGTCAAGACCCGATTCCAGCAATTCGCTCTGGTCAAACGGCGTCCTGCCCGTCAAAAGCTCGTAGAGCAGCACGCCCAGGCTGTAAATATCGCTGCGCGTGTCAATATCCAGTCCGCTGAAGTCTGCCTGTTCGGGACTCATGTAGGCCGGCGTGCCAATGAAATGTCCAAAGACCGTGAACAGTGTTTTGTCGGTCAACCGTTCCTCCGTCGCCTTGGCAATGCCAAAATCAATCACCTTTGGTACCGGCACGCCATCATGCAGCGTGACCAGAATGTTCGACGGCTTGATATCGCGGTGGATGATGCCCTTTTGATGGGCGTGCTGAATGGCATGGCACACTTGAATGAATAATTCCAACCGCTGCCGGGTATCAAGCTGTCTTTGGTCGCAATAGTCGGTAATGCGGATACCATGTACCAATTCCATTACAAAATACGGGCGACCAGCCTCGGTGGCAGCGGCATCCAGCACTCGCGCGATGTTCGAGTGGTCCATCAACGCCAAGGCCTGACGTTCAGCCTCGAAACGGGCGATGACCGCCTTGGTGTCCATGCCCAGCTTGATGATTTTGACCGCTACCCGCCGCCGGACCGGCTTCTGCTGCTCGGCCATATAAACCGCGCCGCAGCCGCCTTCGCCGATTTTCTGCAGTAGTTTATAGGGTCCAACCCATGAGCCGATTTGTTCGTCGGTGCCAGGTTCTGTTTCGGCAGTTGAAGCGACCGGTTCCTGCCCCGGATCAACCTTCAAAGCCGGCTTGCAATCAGCGAAAAATTTTTCGGCCTGGTTGTAGTTGTCCAGCAATTTTTCGATTTTCGTCCTGAGCTTCGAATCATCCTTGCAAACGTGGACAAGAAAGGCCCTGCGCTCGGCAGGGTCTTTGATTTCGAGCGCCGCCTCAAAAACCGTATCTTCACCTGGTTGGACAACTGCCATCGCTTTATCAACAATGTCTCATGCGCCAACGCGCGGCCAATTCGGACAGGAAATCGCACCGGTGCCAATCAGCCTTGATCGGCGATATGTTGGAACAACCACGCCTTGGCAAAGACCCATTGCCGTCTGACGGTCCGCTCGTTGACGCCGATGGCTTCCGCCACCTCCCGGTCGGTCAATCCGCCAAAAAACTTGAGCATGACGACGCGCGCCTTTTCCGGCTCCGCAGCCTTGAATTGTTGTAGCGCCTCGTCCACGAGCAACACTTTATCATCCGGCATGGGGGCAGCCAGTTCCAATTCGGAAATATCCACCTTCGTTTGGTTGCTGCCGCGCTTGAGCCGTGACTTTCGTCGCGCCCGTTCGATTAGAATCCGGCGCATGGCCTCGGCGGCGGCGCCAAAGAAATGGGCGCGGTTCTGCCAGGCCTGCCGATTGTTTCCGACCAGACGCAACCAGGCTTCATGCACCAAGGCGGTGGGTTGCAAGGTGTGTCCGGCAGCCTCCTGCGCCATGCGCGCCGCCGCCAGCCGCCTCAGTTCCCCATAAAGCAATGGCAATAATTCCTCCGATGCCTTTGCCTCCCCACGGTCAATGGCTTGAAGCATCAGGGTTATGTCGCTCATACGAAAGAGATCAACCGGGTCATTGTACATCCAGCCCAAAACTTTTACCAGATGTAAAGGAACAGAGCCTTTATTTCGAAAAGGGGCGCTTAAATCGTTGTGGTTTTCAAGATAAGGTAAATGATAATCCCGCGCCGAAACCAAGGGCCACTGCTTCTTAAGATTTCACACACTCAACTCTCACGCCGGCTTTACCCGTCCGGCATACATTTTTGCAACTACGGGTTTCACCCAATATACTTTAATTTAATCACGGCTAGCTTTGCCCTGCGATTGGTGTATTAGCTCTCTGAGTAAGTGCGGTGGGCCAAAAATCTTTTGTGACTGGACAACTTCTTTGATTTGCCTTTGCGACAAGCAGACTCCACATATTCCGGGTCATGTTCTGCGCTTCGCTGGTCTGTCCTTTGGGAGACTTGAAGAGTAGGTTATAATCGCGCTTGGAGTTGAAGGGTGGATCGAGGTAAATCAAGTCAACCGAATCATCTGCTACATATTCGCGCAAAATTTGTAGATTGTCACCGTAGTAAAGTGTGTCCATGAAAAGTGTTTAAGATTGTAAGTATTAAAACCAACCGTAAAGTCGTGTTGGGGTTTTTCCCCAACTGCCTAATAACATTGATCGCTCAATAATTGCGTTTGATTCCGCACCAGGCCGATGGATGGTTAATCGAATCGGTGCACCCCCCGCCGGGCCTCGTTGAATTAGTGCAAGACCATCTTTGTGCTCACGAACCCATTGAACATTCGGAACATCGTTTGGAACATTTAAGCGGAACATGCCGTTGGGATAATACTTAAATTGCATGTTTCTGGTTTGGTTGTTATTTGTGAATAAAACATCCAGCCGTCCGCTTGCTGTAGCCCGTCTTCTGGCAAGGCGACTGACCACCGCACCGGCTGATTTTGGAAACTCAACTTGAAAGGCGTAACCACCAGTAAAGGATTGCAACCCCGCCCAAGCGGATTCGGCAAACTCGCTTTTAACCGCCGGATGTTTCGGAGGCTTCGTAGCCAGTGTTTGTGCGGTTCGTGTTGGCTCAGATGACGTCTCGTCGGTTACGCCTAAAGCTTCTAAATCACCAGTTGGCCTTCGCCGGTTAATCTCTGCAAAATTTCCCGCGACTTTCCGAGCAAGTTTTGGCGGTCATTCAAGATTGTGCAATGATAACCGCTTCAACAAAACCAATGGCTTAAAATTGCTAAACCCGGAATCCGAAATTGTGCGAATCCCCAATCACCACACGCCACTGGTTGAACAGACGGTGTTTGAACACGTACAGCGGACATTGAAAGAGCGTGCACCGGAAGCGAAATCGCACCCGCGCGCCGTCGCCAGCCAGCATCTTTTGAGTGGACTGGTTTATTGTGCACGCTGCGGAGCAAAAATGATTGCCAGCACTGCGAAGTCGGGAAAGTTTATTTATTACGCGTGCCAGCGAAAATCCAAAGAGGGGAGAGCAAGTTGTTCACAAAGAAGCTTCAATGCGGAAAAACTTGAACCGTGCATCGTGGACACGATCAAAGACCGGCTTTTGACGAAGGAAATTCTTACCAAGCTGGTTTGTATGGTTTGCGAAGAACTTGAAAACGGCGAAGTGGAGTCAGAAACAAAGAGAGTGACACTAAAGAGTCAATTGGCTGAAATTGAAAAGAAGCTCGCGCGATATTATGATTTGATTGAGGGCAATACGCTTGACCTTGGTGACGTTGCCTCGCGTATGAGGGAGTTGAACGCACAAAAAGAAGCCCTCACTGCGGAAATTGCCCGTCTTGGCGCGCAGACGCCGCACGCCGTTCCTTTTGCAAAACCGTCAGAGGAAACCGTCACGGCCTATGTCGAGG
>JBEKTH010000036.1:0-36905 GCA_049516255.1 Verrucomicrobiota bacterium | reverse complement strand
GCTCTGGCTGTTTGGGGCATTATGTCTGTGGCCTTTGGAACCGGTCATCGGTGAGTTCTGGAGTGCGCGAATCCACCCTTACGGCTTTGATCACCAAATGGCAAGAAGGGTTCAAAAACCATCCCCTCCGCCAGTTTGAGAATGGAAAATTTTCCGGCGGCGGGACGGTTCAACCTTCAAGCCGGCTCAATTCGGGCTGAATCACCCCGGCGGACCATGCCGCCCTGCACCACGGACGCATAAGCGCCCACGCGCGCCTGGTTGTGCCTGGCCGCGGCTTTTAAAATGCCAATGTCCCGGGGCACGTCGCCCTGGGGCAGGGTTGTCATCACGCAGCGGCCACACGGGCCGGTGATTTTCAATTTCACTTCGCTGCCGATGGCCACAATTTTTTCGTTCCATTCGTCATTTTCCGGAAACCCTTTGACACCGGGCGGGGTTTCGATGACGAGGTTCGGACGAAAACGGCGCGATTCAAACCGGCCTTCGGGATATAACCCGCGGAGACTGTCGAGCGTCGCCGTGGTGAGAAAATGAATGACGGCGCAGTCGAAAAAGGTCTCGGCCGGCATCGCCTCCTCGGTGACGACGTCGCGCCGCGCCAGACCATCCATGTCCGGCCAGTATTCCTCCAACGTGCCAGCCGGCGGCGCGCCGGACAGAAACCGGACCGGCTTGCCCAGGCTGGCTGATAATTTTGCTTCAATCCCTTTGTCTCCCGTGGACATGCTGGTGCCGTCCGGGAAGGTGATTCGCGCCGGCGGCAACGCACCGGATTCTTCCGGCGGTTGCGTAAACGCCGCCCGGAAGGAAAACAAGGCCGGCCACTTGGCGGGATTCTTCGCACTGGCAATCTTCCCGGTGGCCGGGTCGGCCACGGAAAACACGCGATCGCCCAGCACACCCTTGGCCCCGATTTGCGCGGCATTCAATTCCTCGCCCATCATGGATTTGACGGGATAGCGGTGAATGGCCGCAACCACGCCGATTGGCCTGCTCATGCGGGTTGGGCGATTTTCCTGATCTCGACGCTGATCTCTTCCACGCGAACCGGCTTCTGATGTTGCATCGCCATGATTCTCACGTACCCGATGAACAAGTAGGCGCCAAAAACGTAAGGAAATGCATTCACCGGCGGCGGCGGAACGGGATAAACATAGCCGACCGTGGGGATTATCAATAACAGCATGGCCGCCACACACAGCGCAATGTCCTTGGCCTTGAGTTCGCCGCGTTTCTTGAGGAAAAAGGGCGCCGCAAGTGATACCAGGGCATAAGCTCCGAGAAAACCGGCCGCGCCCATCGTGCCGGCATCATTGAATTCATCAAGGACCGCCATGCCGAAATGGACCAGAACAAAATAAGACACCGTCGCCACACTGAACATCACGCCGGCCATCGTGGCCAGCGCCACGTGCGGTGTGCCGTGGTTGGCGTGCGCCGCGCTGGTGGCATTGGGAAAAAAGTCGTGACGCCCCATGGCGAACATCACGCGCGATCCGGCATTCATGCATGAGGAGGCCAGGGCAAAGAAGCTGAACATGGCACCGGCCGAAAGCAGCGGCCAGAGGTAATTCACGTTATACATTTGAGCCAGGACGTTCAGTGGCGCGTCCAGCTGATCTAGTGTGGTTTTATAGCCGCGGGTGCCCAGCACTTCCGTATACGTGACCAGCATGAAGAAGGCGCCGGTGATCAACAGACTCCAGATGATGGAACGCGGAATCGTCTTGAGCGGATTAACCGCTTCCTCGCCGAACGCGGTTGAACTTTCAAATCCAACGCCGCTGAAAATTGCCACCACCACGCCCAAACCCAACGTCCAGGCCGACACGCCCTTGAGGCTGAATTGCGCCGCGTCGGGGGCGAAATGGAAATGTCCCAACACGATCAGGCACAGCAGCAGAATTAACGCGCATGAGAACACCTCCAACCCAAGCGTGACGAGCGTCGAAATCTTGATGTCCTTGTAAGCCAGGAAAAAGCAAACCGCCAGGCACACGCCAAAGAGCAACACCGGCGGCGCATTGATATGGATGGCTTCCAGCAACTTTCCGGCGAAAATGGTGAAACCCGTCGTTCCCGCTATCCCGATGAAAAGATACGCCCACACCAGACACCAGCCGCACAGCGAACCGCCGGTGAAACCCAGGCCGGACGAGGCGTAATTATACATTGAGCCGGCCATCGTCGTCCGCTTGGCAAACTGGTTCAGGCTCAACGCCACAAACAACAGCATGACGGTGCCAACGGCATAGGCCAGCCACCCCATGTTGCCCGTGGTGCCGAACATCAACGGCACAATCAACGCCGCCGTCATCGTCGGCGAAATGACCCCGATGTTTTGCGCCAATAACTCCCTGAAGTTCAGACAATTCGAACGCAGCTTGTTCATAATTTATTCCTCCTTGTTTAACGTTTCTTTTTTTCCATTTTTAGATTGGCCGACTTTAAATTCAAACTGCCGCGCCGGAACGCCGTAAAAGGTTCCGGCTTCGGCAGTGGCAGCGAACGGATGACGGGAATGGCACGATGCTGGTTGAGATAGGGATTGGCCGGCGCGCTGGAAACCGGCGACGCCACCACCAAAACCTCCGCGTCCTTCGGCCCCGGCGCGATCAACCGGTGCGGCAGGCGGGACTCGAAGTGGGCGGCGTCGCCGGGCGACAAATCGTGGGTTTTTCCCGCCAGCGACAACGTGAGTTTGCCGGACAGGACATAAATCCATTCCTCCCCGTCGTGATGATAGTGCTCGTGGCCACGGCGGGACGGCGAGACCTTGATGCGCAACGGCTGCAGATTGAAGAACCGGCCCGCGTTGGACAGCGCAACATATTTCAGGCCGTTAATGGTCTTCTCCACGGCGTCCGCGGCCCGCACGATCACGCACGGTTCGGTGGCCAGTGGCGATTCGAAAAGCGACGCCAGCGAAACGTCAAAAATCCGTGAAAGCGTCAACACCGCCGCAATGGACGCCTGACGGTCCCCCGATTCCAGCCGGGACAAAAAGGGCTTGGAAAGTGCGCTCCGACAGGCCAGTTCCTGAAGGGTCCAACCCCGCCGCAGCCGCAATTCACGCAGCCGCGCGCCAAAAGAACGAAGCTGGGACTGAACCGTGTCATCCGTGCCGTCTCCGGATTGATGCCTTTCAGGTAATGCTGTTGTCATACAGGCAACCACCCAAAAGCATACCTAATGCCAATGATAACAGAGCTAAAATCCTTAAGGAAAATTGAAAATGAGATTTGCCGCGGGAGAAAATGGCTGTTGCGAATTGAGCAGCGCGGTCAAATAAAATCCGAAAGTTAGATCACCAACGCGTCGCCCGCGCGCAATTGCTTTCCCGCTTCGGTCGGCGGTATGGAAGTGTTCACGGTGAACCGGTAAAAATGATTGAAACGCTGTGCGTTTGCCCATTCGGGAAGATGCTTTTTTCGTAATTCCATGAACTTTTTTTGAAAATCGCCGGTGGCTTGCCCCGAATCCGGATCGCGGGTGGGAACGACACAGCGCTGGCAGGGGTTGTGGCCGAAAAAATTCACTGCCCCGATCCGAAACGGCTTGAGTTCATCCGGTGCGCCGAACAGGCGATCTTCGCCAAACGGCTCGCCGCCGGTCAGCTCCAGATTCGTTCGAAAACGGCGGCGGACACTCTCAAGCGTCATTTCCGGAAACCAGCCTTGAATGGTGCGAAGACTGGCTTCGCTCGTAATCGTCGGCCCAAAGGCCGTGTGATCGTCCGGAAACCCCTTCTTCGGTTCATACCGCAGCACGACGGGAAGGCCGAAGAAATCGCTCAACCATTGACTGACGCGAGCCGGATCGTCCAATGGGAATTGTCCCGGCGATCCATCCTTTTGTGACAGGCGGACCTCGGTGATTTTCGGATCGAACGTGCAGCGCAAATCGTGGACGCGCGGCGTGCGTTTGCCGTTCACCACCTTGCCATCGGAGTCGTAAATGGCATAGCTGCGGTCGTTTTCCAGGATGCCGCCGGCGGTGATGCGGGCCATTTCCACCGAAACGCCGTCCAGGGACTTGATGGGAAATAGAATGATTCGGCCGAGTTGCATTCAGGACGCGAACTCAATACCGCAATCGTCCGCCGCGCGGCAATCCATTTTCGGGAAATTTCGTCCAAAAAATATCTCAGGCGAACTGCCAAAAGTCATGGGTGCCGGCGCGTTCCGATTGACAGACCGTCCCGGAAGCGGTTTTATGGCGGGCATAGGAATTGAGTTTAAGGTATGAATGTCAAACTGACTAAAGTCCTTTTCGTCGGCGCGGCATTGATTGCGAGTGCAAGTTTGCACGCCGCCGTGGTCACGGTTTTTGCCGCCGCGAGTCTGACGGATTCATTAAAGGAAATCGCCGCCGCTTACCAAAAGGAGTCCGGCGATAAAATCATTTTCAACTTCGCCGCCTCCAGCACGCTCGCGCGGCAGATTGAGGAAGGCGGACCCGCCGACATTTTCTTTTCCGCCGACGAAGCACAAATGAACCGGCTGGAGAAAAAGGGGTTGATTGACCCGGCCACCCGCAAAAGTCGGTTGGGCAATTCGCTCGTCGTCGTGGTTCCGAGTGGCAGCACGCTGCAAATCAAATCCGCCAGCGACCTCACCAACGCCGGCATCAAGCAAATCGCGCTCGCCGATCCCCGGGCCGTGCCGGCGGGGGTTTATGCCAAAGGCTGGCTCACCCGGCAGCAACTCTGGCCGGCCGTTGAGCCCAAGGTCATCCCGACGGAAAATGTCCGCGCCGCACTCGCCGCCGTCGCGTCCGGCAATGTCGAATTGGGCGTCGTCTATAAAACCGACGCCGCCATTTCCAAAGACGTCAAGGTCGCCTACGAAGTCCCGCGCGCGGATGCCCCCGACATCAGCTATCCCATGGCGCTGGTGAAGGGCTCGCCACAACCGGAAGCCGCGAAAAAATTCCTCGATTACCTCTCGTCCGAAGAAGCTGGACAGGTCTTCACGCGATTTGGCTTCCTCTTGCGTGAATGACCGCTGAAGAATGGCAGATTGTCTGGTTCACCGCGTGGGTTTCCGCGTTGAGCACGGTGATCATTTTGCCATTCGGCCTGGCGCTGGCCTGGGTGCTGGCGCGACGTGACTGGCCGGGCAAATCCATTGTTGAAACCTTCGTGACGTTGCCGCTCGTCATGCCGCCGGTGGCGACGGGTTTGATCCTGCTCAAGATCTTTGGACGCCGCGGCGCCCTGGGCGGCTTCCTCCACAACCAGCTCCATCTGGATGTCATCTTTACCTGGCGCGCCGTGCTGCTGGCCTTGAGCGTCATGTCGATGCCGCTGCTGGTCCGCGCCGCCCGCGTGGCGTTTGAAGAAGTCAATCCGCGCCTGGAACAAATCGCCCGCACCCTCGGCGCCGGCGGCCTGCGCGTGTTTTTCACCATCACCCTCCCGCTGGCCGCGCGGGGCGTCATCGGCGGCATGCTGCTCGCCTTCGCCCGCGCGCTCGGCGAATTTGGCGCGACGATCATGGTCGCCGGCAACATTCCGGGTAAAACCTCGACGCTCTCGCTCGCCATTTTCGAGAACGTGCAACTCGGCGACGACCCGCGGGCCTTTCGCCTGCTGGGCGTATCGGTCATCCTGGCCTTCACCGCCGTGTGGTGCAGTGAATTTTTCCTGCGCCGCAAAAAGCAATGACATGAGCCTGCTGCTGAAAAATATTTCGCTGCCGCTCGCCGATTTCACGCTCGAAGTGGAGGTGGAAATGCACCGACCCGTGACCGCCCTCTTCGGCCCGTCCGGCGCGGGCAAAACGTCGCTGCTCGATCTCATCGCCGGACTGCGCGCCGCGCGCTCGGCCTTCATTCAACTCGACGGCTGCACGCTCACCGACACGGCCCAAAAAATCTCCGTGCCGGCGCACCAACGCGGCATCGGTTACGTCCCGCAGGACCTCGCGTTATTTCCCCATCTCTCCGTGCGCCGGAACCTGCTTTACGGTCAAAAATCCGGAGGCGCGAATGATCCGGCGTTCCGTTTTGAGCACGTGGCTGAAGTCCTGGAAATCCAGCCGCTGGTGGCGCGCGGCGTGACGGAACTTTCCGGCGGTGAAAAACAACGCGTCGCCCTGGCGCGCGCCCTGCTGGCATCGCCCCGCCTCCTGTTGCTCGACGAACCGCTCGCCAGCCTGGACGCGCCGTTGAAGGCGAAAATCATTCCCTACCTCGCCCGGGTCCGCGACGAGTTCCGGATCCCGATGCTGTGCGTGACGCACGACCGCTCCGAGGCACTGGCGCTGGCGGATGAAATGGTTGTGCTGGTGGACGGAAAGGTCATCCAGACAGGATCCGTGCCGGACGTTTTCGCCCGCCCGGCCAGCGCCGAGGCGGCCAGATTGCTCGGGACGGAAACCATTCTGCCGGGCCGGATTGCCGGCGTGAACGAAGGACTGGCCAGGGTGGATGTCAATCAGGTCACGCTCACCGCGCTCGCGCCCGCCACCGCATCGCGCGAAGTGTTTGTTTGCATCCGCGGTGAAGACGTGGTCCTCCAGCGCGACCCCGCCGCCGCCAGCAGCGTACGTAATCGGCTTCCCGTCCGCATTGTTTGCCTCCGCCCGGAAGGCACACTCGTCCGTGTGGAGCTGGACGCCGGGTTCCCGTTGTTTGCGCTGGTCACCCGTCCAGCCTGCGCCGAGCTTGCATTGCGCGAGGGCGAAACCATCACCGCCCTTATCAAGGCGCCCGGCATCCATCTTGTGCCCCGCTGAAACTGCTGCTAAAGAAATTCCATGCGCATCCTGTTTTTCGCCCAGCTTAAAGACACGACCGGCTGCGATGCGGCCGAAATCACGTCACCGGCGCCGCTGAATGCGGAACAACTCTGGGCGGAGTTGCTGAAGAAATTTCCGAAACTCGCCGCCCATCGTTCCAGTGTCCGGCTCGCCACCCGTTGCGAATACGCCGCGCCGGACGCCATTTTTGCAAACGGGGATGAAATCGCGCTCATTCCACCGGTGTCCGGCGGTTGAAACTCCTTTGTATGGAAATTGAAATCCAGCTCACCCCCGACCCCATTGCGGAGAAAATTTCGCCGCCGCCTTCGTTGGGCGGGCAGGGCGCGTGGCTGGAATTTCGCGGCGTGGTCCGGGGCGAGGAAAATGGCGGAAACATTTCCGCGCTCGAATACGAGGCCTATCCAGAAATGGCCACGCGCGAAATCCGGCGTATTCTTGAATCGCTCGGCACAAAATTTCCGTGCCTCGCCGCGAAAGTGATTCATCGCGTCGGAGTCATTCCCGTCGGCGACACCGCGATCTATGTCGGCGTGGCGTCTCCACATCGCGGCGAAGCCATTGCCTTGCTGGCCGAATTCATGGACCGCTTGAAACAGGACGTGCCGATTTGGAAACGACGCGCCATTGTCGGGGGAACGGATTCGGTAGGGCGCGTCACTCCGTGCGCGCCGGTCCAGGATCGACTTCCCACCCGCAGCGGGCAGGGGACTGCCCGCCCAACCTTGAAATCGCTGGACGAAGCGCTGGTTGAAATTCGTTCGCACTGCCGGCCGTTGCCCGCTGTCCACACGCCGCTTGCGGACGCCTTTGGCCGCGTGCTGCGCGAAACGGTTTGTGCGCCGTCGGATTTGCCCGATGGCGACCGTTCGACGCGTGACGGCTACGCCATTCTACAAAACGATGCCTCCGGCATTTTTCAAGTCGTGGACACACTTCACGCCGCCGATTGGAAACCGCGCCGGCTCAAGCCCGGCGAAACCGTCCGCGTGGCCACCGGCGCGGCGCTGCCATGCGAAAATCTGTGCGTCGTGATGCAGGAACACGTTGAGCGTGACGGCGATATAATCCGGATCACCAAACAGGAAACGGCCCTGAACCTCCGCAAACGCGGTGAAGATGTCCGGGCCGGCCAGCCGCTCGTGCCGGCCGGCGTGCGCCTGGATGCGGGCAGGCTCGCGCTGCTCGCGTCCGGCGGTTGCACACAGCCGGCCGTCAGCCCGCGCCCGCGCATCATTCATTTCACCACCGGCGACGAGATTGTCCCGCCCGACCGGACGCCGAAGCCGGGACAGGTTCGCGACAGCAATTCGATTTTGGTCCACGGTCTGCTCCAAAAATTTCCGTGTAGCGTGGTGCAGGCGCATCTGCCGGAGGATTTCGGGGCGGCCAAACAGTTGGTTTTAACCTTCCACCGGCAACCCTCCACCTTCGACCTGCTTCTGATTTCCGGCGGCGCAAGTGTGGGGGACAAGGATTTCACCCGCCCGCTGCTCGAATGGCTTGGATTTGAAATCATCTTTTCGCAGGTCAACGTGCGCCCCGGCCGGCCCCTTATTTTTGGAGTGAATGGTTCGCAGGCCGCATTCGGCCTGCCAGGCAACCCGCTGTCGCATTTTGTGTGTTTTCATTTGTTTGTCGCCGCGGCACTGGCGAAACTCACCGGCGCGGAACCGGAAAAGTTCCGGCGCGGCCGGCTCGCGGCAAAACTGAACGACCCGCCGTGCCCGCGCGAAACGCTCTGGTCGGCGCGCCGGGAACCGGCAGGTTTGCATCCGCTGGCATGGGCGAGTTCCGGCGATGTGACTTGTTTGAGGGAAACGAACGCATTGATTCGTGTCCCGGCGAACCGCGGTCCGATGGAATCGGGCGCCGAAGTCGATTTTTTACCAACGGATTGAGATGAACAACAAATTTTCGCATCTGGATGCGCGCGGCGGCGCGCGCATGGTCAACGTCGGCCACAAACCGGTCCAGCGCCGGCGCGCGGTGGCGCAGGGGAAACTGGTTTGCGCGCCGGCCACGATTCGCGCGCTCAGAAAAAATGCGCTGCCGAAGGGCGACGTTTTGACCGTGGCGCAGATTGCCGGCATCCAGGCCGCCAAACGGACGGCGCAGTTGATTCCGCTTTGCCATCCGCTGGCGTTAAACCACGTTGAAATCCGATTCAAAATTAAAAACGCGGCGATCGAGGTCTGGTGCACGACGGAAACCAGTTCGCAAACCGGCGTGGAATTGGAGGCGCTGACCGGCGTGAGCGTGGCGGCGCTGACGCTTTACGACATGTGCAAGGCCGTGGACAAACAGATGCGGATTGAAGGCATCCGCGTCGTTAAAAAGGAAAAATATGGCCTGGAATAAATCGCCCATGAGTCCGTCAGGTCTTGGAGTGCGCCAGCCCTCTGGCGCTTTTCCCGGATACACGGCTGATTTGAAAGCGGCAGAGGGCTGCCGCAGTCCAGGACGCTGGCGCGCACGAGTCCGCGCCTCAAAATCATGAAAATCGGCCGCCTCACCGTCAGCGACCGCGCCTCGGCGGGCATCTACGCCGACCGCAGCGGACCGGAGATCGAAAATGTGCTGCGGGAATTCCTCGGCGGCGATGCGCAATTCGAACCGCTCATCGTGCCGGATGAACAACCCTTGATTTCCGCGGCGCTAAGAAAATTTGCAGATGAGCTGAAATGCGATATGGTGGTGACGACGGGGGGCACGGGCATTTCATCACGCGACGTGACGCCGGAAGCAACGCGCGTGGTGCTGGAAAAGGAATTGCCCGGGTTTGGTGAAATCATGCGGGTGCAGTCGTTCGCGAAGGTGCGGACGGCGATTTTGTCACGCGCGGTGGCAGGGACGCGCGGCGCCTGCCTGATCGTGAACCTGCCCGGCAAACCCTCGGCGGTGCGCGAGTGCCTGGAGGTTCTCGCGCCGGCGATCCGTGAAGGACTGGCGCATTTGCGCGGTGAAAATCCGCACGAGCACAAATAAATGGATCCGTTTGGACGCAAAGTTGATTACCTGCGAATCTCGGTCACCGACCGGTGCAACGAGCGTTGTCTCTATTGCATGCCGGAGGGTTACAAGGGCTGGGAAAGCAACCCGGATCATCTGACGGCGGAGGAAATCGTCCGCGTGGCGCGCGTGGCGGCGGGGCTGGGCTTTCGCAAGTTCCGGCTCACCGGCGGCGAACCGCTCGTGCGCGGTGACGTGCCGGACATTGTCCGCGCCATGGCTAAAATTCCCGGTGTCGAATCGGTCGGTCTTTCCACCAATGGCTTGCGGCTGGCTGCGCTGGCGCAACCGCTGCAGGAAGCTGGTCTGCGCACGGCCAATGTGAGCCTTGACGCACTGGATCCAGACGTTTACCGGCGGGTCACCGGCGGCGATGTGACGAAAGTCCTGGCCGGCATCCGCGCGGCGGCAACGGCCGGGTTCGAGCGCGTGAAGCTGAACTGTGTGCTCATGCGCAATGTGAACGAGACGGAACTCTGGCCGCTGGTCTTGTTTGCCGCCGAACACAGCCTGCCGTTGCGGTTCATCGAGCTGATGCCGCTCACCTCCACCGAGGTCCTGACGGAAAAGAATTTCCTGCCCTGCGGCGAGGCCATGCAACTGCTGGCGCAACGGGATGAACTGATTCCGCAACCCGACCGCAAACTCGGCCACGGCCCGGCCCGCTACTATCTGTTGAAACAAACCGGCGCACTCGTCGGGTTCATCGGCGCCATGACGAACGAGCATTTTTGCGAGCAATGCAACAAGATGCGGCTCACGGCCGACGGCAAGGTGCGTCCCTGTCTCGGCAATCACATCGAGGTGGACTTGCGTTCGGCGCTGCGGCGCGGCGCCGGCGATGGTGCGTTGCAGGAGTTGCTGGAAACCGCGCTGCGATTGAAGCCATTGGAACATCAGTTTCGCGCCAACTATCAGCCCTGCCGCCCCATGACCGCCATCGGCGGGTAATGGACGCGGATCATTCAACGGCACACCCAGGAGACCCGTCAGCACTGGAATTTTCAATGGCCGAATTCCTGTAACTATTTGGTTACTGATACGTCTAACAGGTCAGTTATATTAAGGAAAATGAGAACGATCATTTTGACATATCCGGGATACCAGTCCCTGCCCCGGGGCATCAAGCAAATGCTGGTGGCCTCGGAGAATTTTTACTTTGACGAAATCGGAGCGGCCGCGGCCAACGTAAACCGCGACCAGCCGAAGGATGCAAAAATTGCGCAGTTCACCGACATGACGGGTTTGGGCCGGCCCATGGAGCTTTACGCCGGGGCGTAAAGCAACCAAGGAATTCCGAGCGGCGCACTCCTGGAATGCTTCACGACACCGGCCAGCGTCACCGGTCAGTCGAAGTTATTCCTCGAAGCACGAACGCGACGGCCGGCATGCATCTTTGTGGACCGGGCGATCATCCAAGCCGACGACGGTTTGCGTGCGGTTGCACCAGAAATGGCACGGCGTCACGCGCCCGTCTTCTTTGTCCGCAAAGGCTTCCTCCGGCGGCGTGCCAATATAGAGGCTTTTCGTCCGCAGATGTCTGCAAAATGTCTGGTTCATGGCGTCAACCTTTCAGTTTGAGCAGCGTGCGCCGGATGAGCGCATGGGCCATCGGCACCTTGTACGCGTTGTGTTCCAGTGGTTTGGCATCCTTTAAAATCAGGTCCGCCGCCTGCGACACCGTGTCGTCGTCCAGCATCCTGCCTTCGAGGAAATCATCGGCGGCCCCAACCTGGTGCGGCACGGGCGAGACACTGCCGAGCGCGACGCGTGGCTGGTTTAGTTTTCCATCCACCACGTTCGCCGCCGCGGCGCAACTGACCAGCGCCCAGTCGAAGGCGTGTTTGTCACTGACCTGCAGGTAGGCACTGCGGGTGCGTGCGGTCGGAATTTCCACGCGCAAAATCAGGTCGCCGGGATTGAGCGAATGGTGCGCGGCCGGTTCCGTCCACGCCTTCTGGTAAAGCTCGCCCAGGCTCAGGCGCTTTTCCTTGCCGTCGCGCAGCACGACGACGGCGGCGTCAAGCGCGGCCAACGTCGTGCCCAGACTGGACACCACCGGGCTGATGCAGTCGTTGCCGCTGAACAGGCTGTGATAACGGTTGTCGCCTTCCCGCGCGTAGCAAAGGTCGCCGCCTTTCTTGAGGCAAACCACGTCACGCTGGCGGAAATACCAGCAGCGTGAATGTTGCGCAAGGTTGCCGCCGACGGTGGCGACGTTGCGGATCTGGGGCGAGGCAATTTCCGCCGCGGCCTCGTGCAGACCGGGAAACACCTTCCCGATTTGTTCGTCCTGCTCGATTTCCGCGACGGTAACGAGCGCGCCGATGGTCCAGCTGTCGCCGCCGCGCGCGATCCGGTTCAAGCCGGGCAGTGACTTGACGTTGACGAGAATGCCCGGACCGGGGATGAGATAATCCTTGAGCAATCCGAGCAGGTCGTTGCCGCCGGCAAGGTAGGCGCCGTTGCCGGCGACCAACTGGCGGGCACTATCGGTGGAAAGCGCGGTGGCGTATTCAAAAGCTTTCATGTTTGCGCGACGGGAGGAATTTTACCCAGGGCGGCCAGGACCCTGGCCGGGGTGATGGGCAGACTGCCGACGCGGACGCCGATGGCATTCGCGACGGCGTTGCCAATGGCGGCGGCGATCGGGACGGTGGCCGGTTCGCCGATGCCGATGACACCGCGTTCAGGCATGTTCAACAGGACGACCTCGATCTCCGGCACGTCGGCGATGCCGGGCAGCTTGTAGGTTTCAAAATTCGGATTCAGCACCACGCCGGACAAATCATCCATCACCCGCTCCTCATAAAGCGCGTAACCCATGCCCATGATGACGCCACCGTTGATCTGGCTCTCGAGCGTGAGTGAGTCAATGATCAGGCCGCAGTCGTGAACGGCAACGACCTGCTTCACCGTGACCAGCCCGGTCTCCGTGTCTACGGCGACCTCGGCGAACTGCACGCCGCAGGCCGGGTTGGTGGAAAGCCCTTCGATCCAGTTCCCGTGCACGACCAGCGGAGTGACGCCTAGTTTCTTGCACGCGGCGAACCAGTTCTCCCCGCGCGCGTCGGCGACGCCGGTCTGCGCCTGCAATCGCTGCAACGCGTTGGTGCAAATGTCGTAAACCGTCGGCGAAATCGAGGCGCAGGTCGTGCTGCCGCCGCTGCCCGGACCGGGCGGAAAGTTTGTGTCACCAACTTTCACGGTAATCTGCTCCGGTTTGAGACCGAGCATTTCCGCCGCCACCACGGCAATGACGGTTTTCGTGCCGGTGCCGATGTCCTGGACCCCGAGGCGGAACTCGACGCTGCCGTCGGGATTGATTTGCGCTTCGCCCTGGGTGGAACGGGTGGGGCCGCCGGCGGGCCACGCGGCACCCGCGCAGCCGATGCCGGTTTTCACCGGGCCGGGCGCGCTGCCGGGCTTCTGGTATTTCTCCTTCCAGCCGAATTTTTCCGCGCCGATGGCGTATTCGCGACGGCGGATTTCGTTTGGATCATTTTTCAGCCGGAATGCCAGCGGATCCAGGCCGAGCTTCACGGCCAGATCGTCCATGGCGGATTCCATGCCGAACGACGCCGGCGGGTGGCTCGGCGCGCGAAAGGCGCGGGCGGAACCGGCATGGACGGCCACCGCCGACTGTTTCACGCGGGTGTTTGGAATCGGGTAAAGGTACGGCATGGGAATATCCGCACCGCCACCCCCGCCGCCGGCGTCACCGCCCGCGCCGATGCCGGCGGTTCCGTAATTCTCCCCCTCAAAGGCATGCAAGGTACCGTCGGCCTTCGCGCCCATTTTGATTTTTTGAAAACTCGAAGGCCGGTTGCCGACGGCCAGCGCCTGGTCAAACCGGGTGAGCATGAGGCGGACCGGCGCCTTCGCCTCGCGTGACAACCGCGCGGCCAGCACGCCTTCCGCGCCCGCGCCAAACTTCGCACCGAAGCCGCCGCCCATGAATTCGGTGATGACGCGCACCTTGCTTTGATCGAGTTGCAAGGCACCAGCCAGGCCGTCACGCACGCTGGAAATGCCCTGCGTGGAAGCCCAGGCCGTGATGCCCTCATCCGTCCACCAGACGGTATTACCGTGCGTCTCCATGGGATTATGAATCTGCACCGGCGTGGTATAAAACCCTTCAACAACGGCGTCACATTCTTGAAAGGCCTGGTCCACGTTGCCGCGTTCGCGCGAGCGGCCCGGCGTCACATTGGGTCTACCTTCCCAGACTTGCGGCGCGCCATCCTTCCGGGCCAGGTCTTCGTTGACGGCGAATTGCAGGCGGGGTTCGGCGTTGACCTCGATGGCCTGCAGGGCGTCCAAACAGGCTTGTTTGCTCGTGCCGGCCACGGCGGCAATTTCCTCGCCGTAAAAACGGACATTGAATTCGCCGTCGCGCACAACGACGGCGGCCTTAATGCCGGGAATTTGCCGCGCCCGGTCCAGGTTGACCGACAAAATCCTTGCCGCCGGCCATTTTGACCGGAGGATCATGCCGTAAAGCCAGCCGTCGGCCTGGATATCGGACGCATAGCGCGCCTGACCCTTCACTTTGGGGGCCGCGTCCACGCGCAAGGTGGCGTGGCTGATGTATTTGGTTTCTGTCGGCCAGCTAGGCATGGATGACCTCCGTTTTGCTGGCAACCTTGACACCCGCCGCCTCGAACACGGCCTGCAAAATATGTGGCTGCGTGCCGCAGCGGCACAGGTTCCCGGCACAGGCGTGCTTGATTTCGTCGGCAGTCGGCTTCGGATTCTGTTTCAGCAAGGCCGTCACGCTCATGATGAACCCCGGCGTGCAATAACCGCACTGCAGCGCGTCCCGGGCAATGAACGCCTGCTGCACCTTCGACAGTTGGTCCCCTTCGGCCAGTCCCTCGACGGTGGTGATCTCATGGCCCTGCGCCTCGAGGGCGAGTTTCTGGCAGGAATAAATTGGCAGACCATCCAGCAACACCGTGCAGGCGCCGCACGCCGCGCGGTCACAACCCTCCTTGGCACCGGTAAGGCTGGAATAATTCCGCAACGCGTCGAGCAGGGTTACGCGTGGTTCCAGTTCAAGTTTCAGTTTCCGGCCGTTGACTTTCAGCGTGACCGGCACCGCGCCGGGGCCGATGACTTTTTCGGCGTTGGCCTTTTCGAGCTCTGCCGCCAGGGCCGTGGTTTGCGCCGCGGCCGCCGCGACCGCGGTGGTGCCCAGTCCTTTGAGAAAGGTCCGGCGGGAAAAGGAACCCGCACCGGCTGGTTCCGGATCATTCATACGTTTCCTAAGTGGGACTTGATTGTCCTCTCATAATCCTCCGGCCGGTCCAAGTCAAGCGCCAGCCCGGAATCGTCCATGGGACATTGGACGCTTTGACTCGAAAATGGTTTCAAAAAATCCTTCAGCGTCCCGGCGGGTGAACCTTTCAGTTCGGCGAAGACCCGGCGCGGCAAAAAAACCGGATGCCGGGCATGGCCGTCATAGACCGGCTGACAGATGGAATCCACGTGTTCGCGGTGAAACGCCAGCAAAGCCCGGAGCGTGTCGAGGCGCAAATGGGGCTGGTCGCCCAGAACAATCGCCCACGCTGCCACCCCATCCTTCCAGCCGTCCCAGCGCGCGGCGCAAACGATGGAACCAAACATGCCGCGGTCGGGCCGAGGATTTTCAATGCGGTCGGGCGGCGGAAAGCCCAGGCGGTCCAGTTCCGCTTCCAGCTCTCCATCACCCCGGCGGCGAACGACGGTGATTTGCGCCGCCGCCAGCGCCCGCCATTGTTCGATGAGATGACCGATGATGGAAGTGTTGCCCCACGGCAGCAGCAGCTTGGGGCGGCCCATCCGGGACGAAACACCGGCGCCCAGAATGATGACGGCGAACGGCGGCGCAGTTTTGAGTTTTGAATTTTGACTTTTGAGTTGGGTCATGCTGGAACTGAAAAATAAGAACTCAAAACTTAAAACTTGTTGGATTCCGCCCGTTTCTGGATGAACTGGGCCATGACGCTGACGGCAATTTCCGGCGTGCTTTGCGCGTGAATATCCATGCCCACCGGGCAGGCCAACCGGTCCAATTCTGCGGCGCCGGCCAGGTTCTGCCGGACAAACTGTTCGCGAATCATTCGCGCTTTGCGGCGGCTGCCGATCATGCCGAGAAAAACAAATGGACGATGAATCCACTCGGTCAACACCAGCGCATCATGCTGGTGTCCGCGGGTGACAATGAGGCCGAAGGCCGGTGGTTGGGGCATCGGTTCCTTCAACAGTTCGTGCCAGCCGCCCACTCGCAGGTGAACCGCTTCGGGAAAAAACCGGTGATTCGCCAGCCCCGGCCGGTCGTCAAAAACGGTCACGTCGAACTCCAGTTGCAGGGCCAGCGGCGCGACCGCCTGGGCAACATGGCCGGACCCGGCGATCCAAAACGCCGGTCGCGGTGAAACGGTTTCCCGATAAAGCCATTCTCCATTGTCATTTTCCACCGGTGCGATCGAGAAATCCTTTTGGACACCCCAGCGGAACGGTTCGGTAACGGCCGCCAGCCGGCGCCAAAGGTCCGCCGCGGCCGCCGCGTGGGGCAATATCAATCCCGACACGCTGCCACCGCAAATCAGTCCGTCGTCCCAGCCGAAGTCATGGTCCAGCAACATCTCAAACGTGGCGGGCGTTCCGGTTTGGAGCGCGCGCCGGGCGCGGGCATGAACCTCCGCCTCCAGACAGCCGCCGCCGAGCGTCCCGACAATGCGCCCGTCCTGGAAAAACAAAGCCTTGGCGCCAATGCGTTGCGGGCTGGAGCCTTTGACGCCGGAAATCAGCGCCAGGGTAAAGGGCTGGTTCTCCGCCAGCGCGGCGGCGAGTTGTTCATAAAAGCGGGCCATGGAAATGTGTACTTTGACGGTGAACCGGGACGATTCATTCAAGCTTCGGACAGACGGATCGGCAACCTTTGAACACTGTTGCCAGCCCTGCGGAACACCACATCGGCCAGGGCCGGGCTCATTGCAACACAATGAACCCGGACCCAAAGCGGTCAACCAGAATTTTTATCATTCCCGTTCGACGACCGTCTTTCGGCCGGCAACTTACTCCGTCATGGCCAGCGCGACGTTCTCTTCGACCGCCGGGCGGTCCCGCTCTTCCATCTTTTCCCGCAATTTCTTCAGCGCCTGTTCCTGAATCTGCCGGATGCGTTCGCGCGTCACCCCCAATTGCGCACCGACTTCCTCCAGGGTCCTTTCCCTGCCGTCCTTCAGACCAAAACGCATGGCCAGGATTTTGTTTTCACGCTGATCGAGCGTCCCCAGAACTTCCCGCACCAGTTCGGTGTCGGTTTCCTGCACCAGCCGGTCAAAAGGCGCCGCCGCATTGGGGTCGGCCACGATTTCCGAAACGCGTTCCGACGCGTCGTCACCAATCGGAGCGTCCAGTGAAACCGGCGCCTTGGAGGCCTGACGGTATTGTCGGATGCGCCGGGGATCCAGGTCCAGTTCATGCGCCAGTTCCTCATCGGTCGGGTCGCGATCAAAGGTTTCGCGCAGCTTCACCTCCGCCCGGCGGATATGGGCCACCTTGTCCACCACGTGCACCGGCAGACGGATGGTCTTGGACTGGTTGGCCAGCGCCCGTTTGATGCTTTGCTTGATCCACCAGGAAGCATAAGTGGAAAGTTTGGCGCCCTTCCGGGGGTCAAACCGCTCGACCCCCTTCATCAGGCCGATGTTGCCTTCGTTGATGAGGTCCAGCAGCGGCAGGCCCATTCCTTCATAGTCATGGGCAATCTTCACCACCAACCGCAAATTGGCCTTGATCATCTGTTCGCGCGCCCGCTGGTCGCCCCGCCGGATCCGTTTCGCGAGCACGATTTCCTCCGGCGGCGTGAGCAGTTTCACCTGGCCGATTTCACGGAGGTAAAGCTGCAGGACATCGCCGTGCAGCGAATCCCGGGAAGCCGGTTCCGCCGGCTTCATTTCCCTGGCCGGGGACACGCCGCGGGAAAGCACGGTCGCCGGCGACAGCACGCGGTTGCCCGCCCGCCGCGACAGACGCGGCGTGGTCAGGCGGACCGGACGTAGTGCGAGTTTTGTCAGCCTCGACCGCCCGGGACTTTTAAAGGTTGTTTTCATTGGTTTGTCCCCGTTCTCAGGCCTTCACGGCCAGCTCTTCCAGTTTGGATAAAATCATTTTTTTGCTCACAACCCCCACCGTTTGGTGGCGCAATTCACCATCGGCGAAGTAGAGCAGGGTCGGGATGGAATGAATCCCGAAGCGCGCGGCCAGGTCGGGTTGGTCGTCCACGTTGACCTTGGCGACTTTCACCTGGCCGTTCTGCGCGGCGGCGATTTCGTCGAGCAGGGGCGCAAGCATTTTGCACGGCCCGCACCATTCGGCCCAAAAGTCCACCAGGACGGGCTGGTTCGATTTCAAGACTTCGCCCTCGAAATTCCCATCATTGATTTCAATTGTCGATTTCATGTTCCAACTCCGGATGATTGATCGTTTCCGTTTTTAAAAGGCGCCGGCCACCCGTCGGGCCTGGGGCCCGGCATGCACGCTGCCGCGCCGCAAGGATTGCTGCCGGTCCCAGGCGATGACCGCCTGGACCTTTTCCCGGGCGAGGTCCGGAAAAACAAGGTGCGGATACAGGGTTTGCCGTGCCACCGCCTCGGCCTCATTCAGGGCCAGCCGGAGCAAACGTTCATGGGCCTTGAGCACTTCAAATGATTCCTTGAAGATGGCCTCTTTGGCACTCGCAATCCGCGCCAGCACCTTCTGGCACGAGGCCAGATAGTTGTCCTTGAAGGTCTTCCCGCCTTCCCCAGCTTTCCCGTTCAACTCAGTGTTGTTCGATTTCATGGCTTTTTTAACCGTTCCACAGTATGTAACAACTTATGTTACATACTCGTTCAAAAAAATAAAATGTCAACCGGCCTTTTTCCGGGGGCAGGCGCCGGAGGCCTTCACCGCGTTGATCACATCAGCCAGGCTGGTCTGCTCCAGGTCGCGTTCCATGGCCTTCTCCGCGGACGCAAACACCCGGTCCAATTCCTCCCGGATACAATGCCCCACCGGGCACGCGGCATTGGGCTTGCGCGAAGGCGTGGCAAACGGTTCGACCGCTTCGACAGCCCGGTACACTTCACCCATATTGATCCTTCCTGGTGAACGACTTAGACGCGAACCGGAGCCGGCCCCTTTGCAGGTCTCCACCAGCCTGGCCAGTTGCAGGGACAACAGCAACCTCCGGATGATGACCGGATGGGTGTTGACACTGTCGGCCAGAAAAGCGGACGTGACCCGGTCGCCCTCCTTGTAGGCAAGAACGGCCAGCACGTGAACGGCCATGGCAAAACGACAACTTGTTCTCATAAACTGCGGGCGACACATAAGTAACCCAAGTGATTACATTTGTCAATTTAAAATCCGGCAGCCCGCGTTCACCGTCCGCCGGGTTAATCAGGAAAGATGACCTTTCCCGGCAGGGAGCATCGGGTGAAGCGCCGGCTACCAATCCTTGACGGGCGGCGGCTGGTTTTGCGGCTTACCCTGCGGTTTTAGTTGCAGGAATTGTTCGTCGCCCTTCTGCGCATCCAGCAGACGCTTTGCGTCTTCCGGCGTCATTTGACCGGCCGTTGCCGGCTGACCCTGGCCGTTTTGATTCACTGGCTTTTCGTCACCCGGCTTTCCGCCCGGGGTCGGCTGCGGTTGTTTTGGTTGCTCATCGTTGCTCTGGCCGGACGGGTTCGGTTGGTTCTGATTTTGCGGCTGCGAATTCGGTTGGGACGGCTGCTGGTTCTGCTGGCTGTTTGATTTCTGTTGTTGCGGCTGATTCGGTTGCGATTGCTGGTTCTGGTTTTGTTGTGACTGATTATTTTGCGATTGTTGCTGGCTCTGTTGTTGTTGTTTTAACAACTCATAGAGCTTTTTCAGTTTCACGTCATCGGGGTACCGTTTCAACCCGGCTTCCACCGTGTCCAGGGCCTGGGGAATGTTGTTGGAAATATAGGAGTGCGCGCCGCCGTTGAAAAAATCATCGGCGGACTGGGCCTGCGCAACCTGCCAGGTCAACAGCAGGCTAACGCTGATTAGCAGTGACAATCGCATCAATGTCCTTCAGTTTTTTAATGTAATCCTGGAATTTTTTGGCCGCGATGGGGTTGTTGAAACCTTCCAGAATTTCCAGCGCACGGTGATATTCATTACGCCGGACCGCGTCATCGGCCGCCGCCTTGGCCCGGCGCATCGCCTCGCGCAGCTCGGCGATCAAACCGAGTTGCTGCTTCACAAAACCCAGGTTATAGGCGGCATCCGAATCGTTCGTGTCCAGTTCAACCGCATGCCCGTAGCTCTTGACCGCCTGTTGCCAGACCTCCTCCATCGCGTCCAGACTTTCCGTGTCTGGTTCGAACTTGAGTTCACCCTGGCGGTAGAACGTGTTCCCCAGATTGTAATACGCCTGCTGCTGGAGGTTTAAATCCGGTGACAGGGTCACCCTCTGAAAATCGGCCTGCGCCGCATCAAAATTGGTCGCGCGATACGCCGCCGCGCCGGCGTTGAAGACCAGCCGCAGGTCGTTCGTGTTTGCCTGCGCCAGCTGTTCAAACGCCTGCAGGGCATTCGTGTAGTTGCCCGCGCGATATTCGCGCAATGCGGACGATGGCGAGGCTTTCGCGGCAATCGGCAGCAACAGAATTCCAATAAGTACCACCGCAACTGCCGGCGCTTTGACTTTGGACGGCGGACTCTGGACGGCGGACTTTTTTCGTTCCGGTAAAAACATTTCCGCGAGCAGCAACAAAACCGCCGCCGCCAGCGGCCACTGAAATTGCTCATGATAACGGCGCACCAGCCGTTCCTCGCCCTCCGACTTGGGCAGCGGGGCGAGGCCCTGTTCGTAAAGCGTTTCCACGGTGTTCGCCCCGCGCAATGGCAAGTAAAAGCCTCCGGTGGCGGCGGCGATTTGCCGGAGCAGCGTCTCGTTCAGGCGGGATTTCACCACGTTGCCATCCGGGTCGCGGATGTAATCCGTATTGCCGTTCGCGTCCGTGATCCGCAACAGGGTGCCTTCCGCCGTTCCGAGGCCGATGGTGAAAATTTTCAAACCCGCCTTGCCCGCCGCCTGCGCCGCGGCCAGCGCCCCGTCCGAATTGACGTTGTCCTCGCCGTCGGTGAACAGCACCAGCACCTTGAAATGGTCGCTTTCCTTGAACGCCGCCTGCGCCGTCTGGATGGCCGTCGCGACGGCGGTGCCGCCTTGCGGCAGCGTGTTGACGTTCAAGGCCCGAACGCATTGTTGAAAGGCCGTATCGTCGAAGGTCAGCGGACATTCCAGAAATGCGTCGCCCGCAAATGCCACCA
Organism: Verrucomicrobiota bacterium; assembly: GCA_049516255.1. Classification (GTDB taxonomy): domain Bacteria; phylum Verrucomicrobiota; class Verrucomicrobiia; order Limisphaerales; family UBA11358; genus UBA11358. The sequence continues at coordinate 15,792 of JBEKTH010000036.1, read as the reverse complement.
GCCCAAGCCGGTCCGGCTTCGCCCGCTGCATCAAATCCAGTGCGGCCAGCCGGGCGCGTTCCAGCCGGTCCGGCGCGATGTCCTCGGCCAGCATGCTCTTGGAGGTGTCCACCGCCACCACGATGTCCAGGCCGCGCTGTTCGATCCGCTGCAGATCAAACCCGTATTGCGGCCGCGCCAGCGCGATGATCAACAGCGCCACGGCCAGAACCAGGCAACCGGACCGGATTTTCCGGCGCGCCGGAGAAATCCCGACCGTCAGCGCCGACAACAACCGCACTTGAATGAACTGCGCCAGCAATTGTTGTCGCCGGCCCGACGCCCACCAGAGGAACAGCGCCAGCGCCGGCGGCAGAACCAGCAATAACCAGAGTAAATGTGGATTCTCGAACCGCATCTTCAAATCGTAAATCGTAAATCGTAAATCGTAAATTTCACGGCAGCCTCCGCAGCAGGTTTTGGCCCAAAACCATCTCGGCCAGCAAAAGCGCCAGCCCGGTGGCCACCATCCATGGAAACAATTCCTCGTACTGGGTGAATTTATTGACGACCGCCTCCGTCTTTTCGAGCTTGTCGATTTCCGCGTAAATTTGCTGGAACCGCTCCGCGTTGTCGGCGCGGTGGTATTGGCCACCCGTGATCTGCGCAATTTGTTTCAGCGTGGTTTCATCCACATCCACCGGTTCCATTTGATAAACGGTTTCGCCGGTGTAGGGGTTTTTGCCGACCGGCATCGGCGCCATGCCGTTCTTGCTGACACCGATGGTATAAACCTTCACCCCCAGCGCCTGGGCCGCCTGGGCCGCCGTGAGCGGGTCCACCTTGCCCGAATTGTTCTCTCCGTCGGTCATCAGAATGACGATTTTGCTTTTCGCCGGCACCGCGCGCAGTTGGTTGAGCGCCGTGCTCAAGCCGTCCCCAATGGCCGTCGCATTCGGGTTGATGGCGCCAATCTCCAAACGGTCCAGATCCTCCCTCAGAAAATCGTGGTCCAGCGTCAACGGTGTGGCAATGAACGCCTGCGTCGCAAATACGACCAGTCCGATACGGTCGTCCGGACGCTGGTCGATGAACCCCTCCAAAACCGAACGCGCCATGTTGAAACGATTCACGCGCCTGCCATCCACAACGAAATCCTCCGAGACCATGCTGCCGGACATGTCGAGCGCCACCAGGATATCAATGCCGCTGGCCTTGACCGTTGTCTGGCTCTTCATCAAGCGCGGCTGCGCCAGCGCCGCGATGAACAACGCCAGCACCAGCCAGCGCATCGACATCAAAAACGCGCCTGCCCGCGACCGGCGCACCCGGGTCAATCCCTCCACCAGTCGCACGGACGAATAAAGAAACGCCGGCGGCGAACCGCGCCGCCCCTTCAGCCACGCCGCCAGCGGCAGCAGCAACCACAACAGCAACCAATAGGGATGGGCAAAGGTCATCAGGTGGCGTCCTGGGTCTGGAGTCTGGGCTCCGGGGTTTCTGTCAGTGGCGGCCCCGGTTTGGGTTCCGTCTCTTCCACCAATCGGACGGCGGAGCGGTGCAGCTCCTGCAACTCGGGCTCGCCCGGTTCGTATCGGGCGAATTTCACCAGGTCGCAACTTTCCAGAAATTGGCCGAGGCTGGCCTTTTGTTCCGGCGACAACAAATCCGTGGCCTGCAACTCGTGCAGGAATTCCTCGGTGGTGCGTTCCGGCGCGCGAAAATCAAATTGTTCTTCGAGGTAGGAGCGAACCGTGTCGGAAACCAGAATGCAAAACGGCTTCGGTTGCGCCAGGAGTGCGAGCGATTCCCGGAGCTTTTGTTTCGCGCGCACATGAGCCGGGATTGGCGGCGGGACGGGAACATGGGCCCGCCGGCATTGCCACCATTTCCACACCGCGAACAAAAGGGCCGCCCCCGCGAGGACGCCGAGCGCCAGCCAGAGCCATTCCCAGCCATTCGGAATGACCACCGGCGGCTTGATGTCGCGGATGTCGTTCACCAGTGTCGTTGACGAATTGGCACTCATTTTGTGTGTCGCGCGAAGAGCGCGAAGAAGACAAAGGCTTTTCTTCGCAGACTTCGCGGCCATCGCGCGTAATTCAACCTCTCAATCTCCGTTTTTCTCTCGTTTCAAAAAACCTCCCCAACGCCGCCGCATACGGCTCATCCGTGCGCAGTTGAATGGAGTCGATGCCCGACGATCGGAATTGCCGCGCGACCTCGGCGTATTGTTTTTCCTGTCGCAGCGCAAACGCATCACGGCTCGTCGTGTGGGCGGTGTTGACTTCCACAATTTCACCCGTTTCGGCGTCCTCCAGAACCAGCCGGCCCAGCGTCGGTAATTCCAGTTCGTAACGATCCGCGATTTGGACGGCCACGACGTCATGGCGGCGATTCGCCACCCGCAAGGCAGTTTGAATCGGTGGCGGCAGCGCCCCGGTGTAACGTCGCGCGTCCTCGCGCGGAAGTCGGCCGGGGACGGCCGACGTTACACCCTCCGAATTCAGAAAATCCGAAATCACCACCACGATGGCCTTGTGCGCCAAAACCCGGCCCACGAATTCCAGCGCGTGTGCCAGGTCCGTCCCGCGCCGCTTCGGCTCGAAATACAGCACCTCCCGGATGACGCGCAGCACGTGGCTGCGGCCCTTGCGCGGCGGGACGAATTTTTCCACCTCGTCGCTAAAGAGGATGAGGCCGACTTTGTCGTTGTTGCGAATGGCGGAGAAGGCGAGCACGGACGCGATTTCGGCGGCCAATTCGCGCTTGGATTGTTCGCGCGAACCGAACAAACCGGAACCGCTCACGTCCACCACCAGCATCACCGTCAATTCGCGTTCCTCGACGAATTTCTTGATGAAGGGGTGGTTCATCCGCGCGGTGACATTCCAGTCAATCGCGCGCACGTCATCGCCGGGCTGGTACTCGCGCACCTCGTCGAAATTCATGCCCTGGCCCTTGAAAACGCTGTGATACTGGCCCGCGAGCGTCTCGGTGACGAGCCGGTTCGTGCGAATCTCGATCTGCCGGATTTTTTTGAGAATTTCGCGGGGAATCATGGTGAGTCTGGAAATAAATGAGGCTCGCCAGCAACCATGTTCTGCTGGACAATTTTCCCTGTTTCCTCCCAACCCTTCAATTCGCCCCAATTATGGCGGCTGTTTATTCCAAACACATATTTGGCATTGTGCGAAATTTCGTCATCTGAACCGCCAGCCCCAATGAACAATCTCTGTGGTTTGACGGCATCCCATTGGCTTCGCGTGAATACTAAAATGGGAATGTCCTGATAAGGTTCGCTGGACCTCCACTCCGGATTCCGCAACACAATTATTGGGCCGTGCTCCGTTCCAATCACCTTTTGGTAATCAGCCGATTCCAGTTCCGCATCCCATTGTTGTATCAAGATCGAATACCCATTCCAGTCGGTCGGAAGGAAAAACGTGAAGCCGTATTGCACATTATGATAGCGCAACGGCAACCCGGACAGAGGTTTTGCCGCAGTCGAACGGCCGGATAAAGCGCCGCACAAAATAAGTGCGCCACAGCGGATAATTTTATTTCTCATCACGGCACGGGCAGTTCATCAAAGATTTTCTGGATGACCATCTCGCTCGTCTTCTCCTCGGCCTCGGCCTCGTAGGTGATGGCCACGCGATGGCGCAACACGTCCATGCCGATGCTTTTCACATCCTGCGGCGTCACGTAGCCGCGGCCTTTCAAAAACGCGTAGGCCTTGGCCGCGAGCGTCAGGTTGATGGTCGCACGGGGCGACGCGCCGAGTTGGATGAAATCCTTTACCGCGATTTTGTAGTGGTCGGGGTCGCGCGTGGCGCAGACCAGGTCCACAATGTAATCCTTCACCTTGTCGTCCACGTAAATGTCGTTGATGACTTCGCGCGCCTTGAGAATGTCCTTCGGGTCCACCACCACGCCCACGGTGGGCGTGCCGGAGGTTTTGGCCATGATGTCCAGGATCTTCCGCTCCTCTTCGCGCGACGGATAGCCGATTTTCAATTTCAACATGAACCGGTCCACCTGCGCTTCGGGCAGCGGATAGGTGCCCTCCTGCTCGATGGGATTTTGCGTCGCCAGCACGAGGAACGGCTCCTCCAGCTTGAACGTCTGCTCGCCGATGGTGACCTGTTTTTCCTGCATCGCTTCGAGCAATGCGCTTTGCACCTTGGCGGGGGCGCGGTTGATTTCGTCCGCCAGGATCAGGTTCGCAAAGATCGGCCCTTTGCGCGTGCTGAACCCGCCCGATTGCGGATTGTAAATCTGCGTGCCGATGACGTCGGCGGGCAGCATGTCGGGCGTGAACTGCAGCCGCGCGAATTTGACGTTGATGCACGCGGCGAGCGATTTGACCGACAGGGTTTTGGCCAGGCCGGGCACGCCTTCCAGCAGCACGTGGCCGTTGGCCAGCAGGCCGATGACGAGCCGTTCGACCAGATAATTCTGGCCGACGATGACCTTGCCGAGTTCGTTAAACAGGGGGTGCGTGAAGGCACTCGCTTCCTTGACTGTTTCGTTGATTGCAGAAATACCCGTATTCATTTTTTCAGTGATTAGTTACCGATGGACAATAGATTTTACGAACGTGTTCAACAAAATTTTTCGGCAGGGCGGGCAGTCCTCTGCCCGCCGCGTGCGAATGCAAGAACGGCGCGCACCGAGTGACGCGCCCTACCCATTACGCACCAGGCAGAATCTCCACCTGCTTCGCCGGCAACCAGCCGATGCGGCCGGAACCGTCCGACACCTGCCACCAGTTGTCGTGACGGTCGAGCACGACCAGTTCGGCGCCGTCGTGCACCTGGAATACGTCCTGGGCCTCGGCGAACGGCCCGCTGCGCGCCATCGCCTCCGGCTCAACGACCACGGCGGTCGGCTGTGAAAAATGCATCGCCGCCACCGCGCCCAGACCGGCGCACAATAAAACCGTGAGCCCAACCGCGCCGGCGGTCAGGCCGCGCAACCGGGAACGCCAGACGGGACGGACCTGTCGCACGGCGAACAGGCTGAAGGCCAGCCAAAAGGCCCCGGCGGCGAGCACCGTCCATTCATTGAGCGTCAACGTGCCGGGCCATTGTTCCCAGCGGCTTTCACTCCAGACCGGCCCGGCCACCTGTTTGCGCACGAAATCCAGGTTCGCCCGCACTTCAGCATCGCGCGGCGCCAGCAATTCCGCCCGCCGATACGCGGCGATGGCGCGACCCAGCCGTCCCAGTTTGAATTCCGCGTCGCCGTAATTGAAATAGAGCGCCGTTGAAACCGTGCCGGATTGCAGAATTTTTTCGTAGGCCCCGGCCGCGGCGGCAAATTTGCCTTCCGCGTAAAGTTTGTTGGCCGCGTCGAAATCGGCGGTGACATCCGCCGCGAACAGGTTTCCGGCGCAGACCAACGCAAACAACAAAGTGAAGATTTTACGGCAGCCGACATGAGCCGGCCCATTCTTTACTTGAGTTGGAGCAAACTGACGTTCGCTGCCAAAGGATTGGAATTTCATGCCTTCAACTCCTGCAGTTGGCTGATGACTTTTTCAAACTGTGCGGCAACCGAATTCAGTTCGCCGGTGCCGCGTACGGGCGCGTAGCGGGCCTGGTTGCAAAGTTGGAAGAGTTCGCGCAATCCATCAAGCGTCGTTTTCGGCGCGCCGCGCAAAACCGGGTGTTCGTCAATCACGTTTTCCGTGATGGCCGATGCCGGACAATCCAGACGCTCGCCCAGTTGTTCCTGCAATAGCCGGAACAGTGTGGCGAAAAAGTCATCCGGCTTGTTTTCCGCCGCGTACTTTTTCAAGTCATCCATGCCACTGGCGATGAGTGCGGCAACGGCGCGTTCCCGGCGCAGACGCGGATTGTTCGCCAGCCGGTCCGTGCGTTTGCGCCAGACGAGGGCGGCGAGAAACGCCAAAACGGGCAGGGCCTGTACGGTGAGAAACGCCGGCCGCGCCAGCAACGGCGGGCCCGCCGGCGCGAGCGCGCCCAGTTCATCCTTGATCGGCAATATGTCCGCCGGCGGGGTTGGGTTTTCCGCGGCGGCGTTCTGGGCGGCGGCAATGGTCGGCACTGCCGGCGTTCCGGCGGAACGTACCGCCAACGCCACGGCCGGTTCCGCGAGCGTATGATAACTGCCGGCATCCGGATCAAAGTAGCTGAAGGAAAAGGGCGGCAGTTCGTGCACGTCCGTGTTTTGCGGCGCCACAATCTCCTCGAACGTCTTCGCCCCCTGCAAACCCAGCGGGTCGGTCGTCGCCACCTTGGCCGTGGGCGGATAAACCGCAAAGTCATGCCACGCCGGCTGTTCCGGCAGGGTGAGCGAGCCGAGATCGCCCCGGCCGGAAATCTGGATGTGAACAGTAATGGGATCGCCGACGGCGACATTCGTCGGCCCGGCGGTGACGGTCATGGTGTACTGGCCAATCGCGCCGTTGAAATTGGGCGGCACGTTCTCCACCGGCAGCGGCAACGATTGGACGTTCACGGTTTCGGTGGCAAGCGAGACTTGCTTCTGGTCTTCGCCAAAATTTCCAAAGGGATCGCGCATGCCGAACTGCCGGAAGAACGGGTCGTTCGGCTGGTTGGCCGAAGCAATGACCAGGGTCAGGTTGGCGGTCAACGGACCCAGGCTCAACGTCCCCGTCCGCGTGGCGGTCAGGGCAATGGCCACCGGCATGACGGTGTAAACGCGGCTGCCGATCTGCGCTCGCTGCGCCGGGCCCTCGGACATCTTGCCCAGGGTAAAGCCATCGGCGGGCGTGGCGGTGAATTGGAAATTGCCAAAATTACGCACGTCATCGCGCAGATAAATCTGCAGATTGGCGGTGACCACCTCGCCCGCGTAAACCCTGCCCTCGGGCAAGGTGAGTTTCATGAAGGCAATTTGCGAGCCGGAATCGATTTGCGCCGTGGATGCCGCGCCGGATTGAACCACCTTCAACGACAACGACTGACTGGTCAGTGGCTGGCCATCCACGTCCACCGACATGGCCGGGATGGCAAATTCACCCGCGCGCTGCGGCGTAACGGAAAAGGCAACCGTGACGGTTGAACTCATTGCGCCGTTCACCCAGCTGACATTCTGTGAGGTGCCCGCCTGGCTGAATTGCAGACCGGAGACGCTCGGAGTCGGCACGTTTCTGGGCTGGCCGCCTTCGAAGGTGAGTGACAGCGTTGCGCTCTGGCCCAGCGTCAGCGTGTCGTTGTCCAGTGAAGCGGTAAAACTCGCCGCGCGCGCCGGCGTCACAGCCAGCCACAACAGGAACAGACAAAATCCGGCGGCGACCGGTACCAGGCTCAATTTACGGTCGCGCCAATCGAGATAACATTTCCCTCGTAACCGTTCCATTCCAAACATCTTACATTCAAAAACCATCTGTTCTCATTTTGCCATCAATCGTCCACCGGGTCTCATCCCGGGCAGTAAAAAGACAATCCGTGGGCCAAAACGTTCACGATTTGAACTTGCAGCGTCAACGAGCGCCGGGAACCTGGCCATGACCGGCAACCGTGACGGCTGGCCAGTGTGCCGGTTGCAACGCCGCTCGACAAAACTTTTTTCCCGCGCCATGCTGCCGGCGATGGCATTTGAATCGGATTCACCGCTCGACCGCCTCTGGCAGGAATACGGCCGGCTGTTTCAAGAATGGGACGACCTCACCCTCGCGCGCTGGCTGGCCCAGACGCTGGGCCAGCTCGAAGGCAAGCCGTGGCGGCTGTCGCATCCGCTCGTCGGGGCCTACCGGCTGGGGGCGCAACAGGCGCACAACCGCCAAATCTGGTTCAAGCGGCTGGCCACCCCGCCGGCGGCCTACGCGGAATCACCGTGCTGCCGCGCCCCGTTCCTGCCGTTGCTGACCCGCGACGTGCGCGAGTCCGGCCTTATCTGCCAGCACTGCAATGAAACCCTCGTGCCGTTCGACGACCTCGCCGGCGACGTCCGCGGTGAGCTCGATGCGTGGGCGAAACAATACGAACCCGTCCACGCCGTCGCGCACTGGGACGACCGCCAGCGCCGCCGCGTCGGCAGCTATGACGCCGCCTATGAGAACGCGGCGAAGGAAGCCGAGGGATTTCTCTCCCGCGCCGGCCGCGACCTCGCGCCGAAATTGCTGAATCTTTATCCGACCATCATCTGGGAGGACCAGGACGAATGCCTGGAGGTACGGCCCGAGGACGTGGCATTGTGATTTACGACTTTGGATTTACGATTTACGATTTGCTTCGTCATGCGGCACGGCTCGTAAATCGTGTATCGTAAATGATTAAAATCATTTTCAAATGGCTCGTCCGGCTGGTCGTTCTGGTGGTGGCGCTGGCGGTCATCCTGTTGCTGGCGCGCAATGCGATTTTGCGGGTTTACCTCGAACACCGGATTCACGCCCAGACCGGCATGGACGCGGAGATCGGAAGCGTTTCGGTCGGCCTGGCGGAACCGACGATGACGATTCAAAATCTCCGGCTTTATAATCCGCCCGATTTCGCCGGCACGCCGTTCCTGGACATCCGGGAAATTCACGCGGAGTACGACCCCGCCGCGCTGGCCCGGCACGAATTGCACATCACGCTGCTGCGTTTTAATCTTGGCGAGATCGACGTGGTCAAGAATCAGGCCGGGCAAACCAACCTCTTTTCCCTCGGCCTGGCGGCGCCTTCGAAAAAATCCGGCGGCCACGCCGGCCGGTCGTTTGCCAAACAGACCGGCCTGGAATTCACGGGCATTGACGTGTTGAACGTCTCCATCGGCACGGCCAAATACATTGATTTGAACAACCAGCGGAACAATCGCAGCCAAATCATCGGCATCCAGAATTGCGTGCTCAAAAACGTGAAGTCCCCAACCGACCTCCTCGGCCTGTCCGCTTTTATTGCCCTGCGCAGCGGTGATTTTTTCAACTCTCTGCTGGGCCCGCAAAATCAGGCTCCGGGGTTTCTGCCATCGATTTCGCACTGAAGCCGCCGCCATTTTTGCGTTTTCTGCGCGCGTCTTCTGCTTTAACCTCGGCGCATGCATCGTGACCCGCTCAAAGCCGCCGCCCGCGTCGTCGTGAAATTCGGCACGGGCGTGCTTACGGACAGCCGCAAGCAGCCCGACCCGGCGCAGTTGGAACAACTTGTGGCGCAAATCGCCGCGCAGCGCCAGGCCGGCCGCGAAATCGTGATCGTCACCTCCGGCGCGGTTGGCGCGGGCATGGGCGCGCTCGGCCTGGACAAGCGCCCGACCGAACTGGCCGCGCTTTCGGCCTGTGCCGCCGTCGGCCAGTCGCAGCTCATGGCCACGTACGCGGAACTGTTCACCCGGCACGGCTTGCGGGTCGCGCAGGTGCTGCTCACGCACGACGACCTCGAACATCACGAACGACATCTCAACGCCCGCAATACGCTCGTCACGCTGCTGAATCGCGGGGTCGTGCCCATCATCAACGAAAACGACGCCGTTTCCTTCGATGAACTTAAATTTGGCGACAACGACAAACTGTCCGCGCTCGTCGCGTCGCTGTTGCCCGCCGATTTGCTCGTGATTCTCACGACCGTGGACGGCGTCCTCGAAAATTTCGGCAAGGCCAATCCGAAAACCATTTCCGTCATTGAACACGTGGATGCGACGATTGAAAAACTCGCCGGCGGCACGAAGAGCGAAACTGCCGTCGGCGGCATGGCCTCAAAAATTCAGGCGGCCAAGATCGTCGTGCGTTCCGGCATCCCGCTCGTCATCGCCTCGGGCAAAAAGAAGCAGGTGCTCGCAAAAATTCTCGGCGGCGAAGACGAAGGCACGCTGTTCGTGCCGCAGGCGACCAGGTTGCAGGGCCGCAAGCGCTGGATCGCGTTTTTCCATCACCCCCAAGGGGCGTTGATCGTGGATGACGGCGCGAAGCTGGCGTTGCGTGAGAAGGGCAAGAGCCTGCTGCCGCCGGGCGTCGCGCGCTGCGAAGGTGATTTCGCCGCCGGCGACGTGGTGCGGATCTGTGATTTGAACGGAACGGAATTCGCGCGCGGCATTGCGCGGTTCGATTCCGCCGCCGTGCGCGTCCGCAAACTGCCGAAAGAGGAACTCGTCCACCGCGATGATCTGGTGATTTTGTGAATTTGGAAACTTCCAACATTCAACATTCAACTTTCAATGCCCAAGTTGGCTGCTCGTGGACGTCAGCCGGGTCTTTCCTTGAATATTGAGCGTTGAATGTTGGTTGTTGAATGTTTTCCAAAATGAAACGAAAGCCCGCCATCAACGACCTGCTGAAAGTCATGGCCCGGCTGCGCTCCCCGACGGGCTGTCCGTGGGACCGCGAGCAAAGCCATATGACGCTGCGCCGCCATGCCATCGAGGAGGTCTATGAGTTGATTGACGCCATCGAGGCCAGGGACGACCACGAGATGGTCGAGGAACTCGGCGACCTGTTGTTGCAGGTGGTCTTCCATTGCCAGATGGCGCGCGAACGCGGCGCGTTTGATTTCGAAAAGGTCTGCCGCCTGATCGTGGAAAAACTCGTGCGCCGGCATCCACACGTCTTCGGCCGGACCAAGGTCAAGAACGTGGACGAAGTCTGGGTGAACTGGGAAAAAATCAAGCAGGCCGAAAAAAAGGGGACGCGGCACGAACGCGTCTCGGCCTTCGACGGCATCCCGAAACACCTGCCCGCCTTGCTGCGCGCCGAAAAACTGGTGAAGAAGGCGCGTAAAGCCGGGCTGCCGGCCGGCAACCGTTTCGGGTCCAAGCGGGCGTCCAAATCAGAATTGGCGAGGGAACTTTTTGAGCTGGCGGAATTGGCACAGCGCCACGGCTGGTCGGCGGAGGAATTGTTAAGCGATGAGGCCAAACGGCGCGAGCGCGCATTTCGCCGGCGGGAAAGGGGCTGATTGGGGTTGAACCGGTTGTATTTGACAGCCCGGGCAACTCGCACCACCTTGCGGTGTTGAACCTATTGACCGGTTCAGTTGTCAAAAGGTTATCGATTCTATGAATACTCGAAAATTTCAAAAGCCGCTCCTGACGATGATCGCCCTCGCCGCATTGGCCTGGGGGGCGAACATTGCGCAGGCGCAAAGCTCCCCGACTGCCACCACCAGTACCGGCACCGCCCAACCGGTGGCCGCCGCCCAGGCCGCGCCGCAATTGTCCTACGGAGTGCCGGAGATCCTGCAGCTCAATCAGGCGAAAGTCGGCGACAGCGTCATCATCAATTACATCCAGAATTCGGGAAACAACTACGGGCTGAACGCCGCCCAGATCATTTATTTGCGGCAGCAGGGCATTTCCGAGTCCGTCATCAACGCCATGCTCACCCAGCGGTCACAGTCGGCGCCGGCCGCGCCAGTGGCCACCGCTTCATCTTCGGACAGCTCGGCGGCTTACAGTTCCCAGACCTCGACCGCCGCGGCGCAGCCCACGACGACTTATGTGCAATCCGACCCGTCCTCGACGGTCTACGTCGTCCCCAGCACACCGACGTATTATTATTCCTATCCCTATCCGTACTACTATCCTTACTACTATGGCTGGCCGGCGGTATCGCTCTCGTTCGGTTGGGGGGGGTATTACCGCGGCGGTTATTATGGTGGCTGGCATGGCGGCGGTTGGCACGGTGGCGGTGGCTGGCATGGCGGTGGCGGTGGCGGCATGCATGGCGGCGGCGGCTGGCATCATTGAGAACATCCGGGGCCATATCTAATGTCTGTAGCGGCGGTCGGTGACCGCCGCTTTTTTCTTCCGGCTCGCCGCGCACCGCTACCTCGTTCCGGCCGGCTGGGTACTGACAAATTCCCGGTGCAACCGGGCGTAAACGCCGTCCTGCCGCAACAAGCTTTCATGCGTGCCGCGCTCCACAATCCGGCCCTGATCCAGCACCAGCACCAGATCGGCCTGGCGGATGGTGCTCAGGCGGTGCGCCACCACGAACGCCGTCCGCCCGCGCAGTAAAATTTCCAGCGCCCGTTGCAACCGCGCTTCCGTGACCGTGTCAATCGCGCTGGTCGCCTCGTCCAGCACCACAATGCGCGGGTTCGCCAGCATCGCGCGGGCGAAACACACCAGTTGCCGCTGGCCGAACGACAACGCCGCGCCGCGCTCGGCCACCTGGGAATGCAATCCGTGCGGCAGCGCATCGATCAGGTCGGCGCAATCCAGCGCGGCCAGCGTGGCCCGCACGTCGGCCTCCGTCGCGCCCGGCCGGGCGAACCGGATGTTGTCCAGCACCGAGCCGGAAAACAGGAAATTGTTCTGCTGCACGCTGCCCATCTGCGACCGCAATGAATCACTGGTGACCCTGTTCAAGTCCGTGCCGTCCACCCGCACGCATCCGCTCTTCGGCAGATAAAATTTCTGCAACAAACCGACGAGCGTCGTCTTGCCGCCGCCAGTGTGCCCCACCAGCGCCACCGTTTGACCCGGCTCGGCCAGAAACGAAATGTCCCGGAGCACCGGCCGGCCCGGCTGATATTCGAAATGCACCGCCTGAAATTCCACACGCCCGGCGATGGCCGGCAATGGCCCCGCATCCGCCGCGTCCTGCCATTCCGGCCTCTGGTCCAGCATCCGAAACAGCCGTTCCGCCCCGGCCATCGCCATCAATGCCTGGTTCAATTGATTGCCGATCACCTGCACCGGGTCGAAGAACAGGTTGGCCAGGAAAAAGAACATCACCAGGTCGCCCACCTCCATGTGCATCCAGCCGTGCCAGCTCAACGCCCCATACGCGCTCAACAACGCCATCGCACCGAGGAACAACTGGCTCTTCAACTGCAACAGCGGCACGAACACCGCCGAGGCCTGGGCCACGCCCACGTTGTTCTCGCCATGCACGTTGATCAATTTGCGGAAAAAGCCGGCGTTGACGTCCTGCCGCACAAACGCCTGCGTCACCCGGATGCCGCTCACGGACTCGGCCAGCGTGGAGGAAACGCGGCTCCAGGATTCCTGCACCTTGCGCAGGCGGCGGCTCATCTCCTTCCGGTAATTCTCGTTCACCACCCAGATGACCGGCGCCAGCACGGCCATCAGGCAGAACAGTTTCCAGTTGTACCACGCCATGAGCGCCGCCGACCCCGCCATCTGCAGGCATTGCACCACCAGCACAAACGCCACGTCCTGCACCCCGGCGCGGACACTGTCGATGTCCGACGTCAGCCGGCTGATGATGCGCCCGAACTTGGTCAGGTTGAAGAACGACATCGGCATCGTCATCAGCTTGCGGAACAAATCCGACCGCATGTCGTGCACCACCGCCTCGCCCAGCTCGAGCGCGAACCGCTGGCGGAAATGAAAGTTCACCACCGTGACCAGGGCCAGGGCGAAATAACCCGCCGCATACCAGAAAATCCCCCGCAAATCCCGGCCCGCAATCGGGCCGGTGATGGTGCGGCCAATCAGCCAGGCCAGCGCCGGCAACTGCAGACCGCGGATGAACGTCAACAGGAACAGCCAGTTCCGCCTGACGGCATAGGGCCCGGTATAGCGAAAAATCCGGCGGATGAGCGCCAGTTGCAACGGCGCCTTGTCCGCCTCGCGCTCCTCCATCGGATTGTAAAACGTCAGCGCTTCCCGCGCCGAAAGGCTGTCCGGCGCGACCCTGGCTGCCTGCGATTTTATGTTTGTTGGTGTGCTCATTCCCGTCCGTCAACCATTTCGATGTTCGATGTTGAATGTTCAGTGTTCGATGTTCCCACTGGAATTGCACCCCGTCCTTCATCCAGGTCCATGATTTGCAACAGCGCCGTTTCGTGATACGGCCCGGGCCGATGCACGAGTTCCGCGTGCGTGCCGGTCTGTGTCAACCGCCCGTTCTCCAGCACCAGAATCAAATCCGCGCGGCGCAACAAACTTAGCCGGCTCGACACGACAAACGTCGTCCGCCCCGCCATCGCCTCGCGCAAGGCCGACACAATCTCATTCTCCGTCCGCGCATCCACCGACGCCGTCGGGTCATCCAGGATTAGGATGGGCGGTTGCAGCAACAACGCCCGCGCCAGGGCCAGCCGCTGGCGCTGGCCGCCCGACAAATCCACGCCCGATTCCCCCAGCACCGTCTCGTAACCCTGTGGCAGCGCCGTGATGAATTCATGCGCCGATGCGATGCGCGCCGCCCGCTCAATCTGCTCCATCGTTGCGTGCGGATGCCCGAACGCAATGTTCGCCGACACCGTATTCGAAAACAAAAAGGTCTCCTGATACACAATCCCGATCTGCCGCCGGAAAGCGTCCAGTTCCAACTCCCGCACGTCCCTTCCGTCCGCGAGGATTCGACCCCGTTGCGGATCATAAAACCGCGGAACCAACCCCAGCAACGTGCTCTTGCCCGCGCCCGTCAGGCCAAAAATGCCGATGACCTGTCCCGGCTTCGCCTCGAACGACACGCCGGTCAGCACCGGCTTGTCGGCGTGATAACCGAACGTCACGTTTTCAAAAATCATCCGGCCCGTAAGCCGCCCCGGCGGTAGGGCGCCGGGTTGGTTTTGGACGTCCAGCGGCGTGTCCAGCACTTCAAACACGCGCCGCGCCGCCGCCAGGCTTTGCTGCACCGAATTCGCGATGGTGGAGATCGTCGCCACCTGTCCCGTGAATTGCTGGAGCAACCCGGCAAACACCACCAGCCCGCTGCCGAGCGGGATTTTGCCCTGCACGTACAGCCACCCGCCGTAGGCAAACAAAATCACCAGGCTCAACTGCGACAACATCTGCGTGCCCGGCGTGAACACGGACAAATCCCAGAAAATCTTGCGCTGTTGTGACGATACCTCGTCGTTCGCCTCCTCAAACCGCCGGACCTGGTGCGGTTCGGCGGCGAAGCCCTTCACCGTCTGCATGCCGCGCACCGTCTCGCTGAACAACAGGACCATTTTGTCCGTCAGTTCGCGATTGAGCAGATAGCCCGGGCGCAATCGCGCCGAATAAAACTGCGCCAGCCACCACAACGGCAGCGACACGCCAAGGCACGCCAGCGTCAACGCCGGCTGGATGCGCCACATGAAAACCGCGTAGGCCGCCAGCGTCAGAATCATGGTGGCCCCCTGCAACAACACGCCGTCCACGAACAGCCGCGTGTTCTGCACGTCACCCGTCACCCGGTTGAAAATGGAATTGGAGCCGTGCACATCAAAGAAGCGGAAGCTCAGGCGCTGCAGTTTGGCGTAAAGTTGGGCGCGCAGTTCCGGCACGATTTCCCCCTGGGTCAACCGCGCCGTCACCATGTTGTAGGCGTAGGTGAACGCGGCGCGCAACACCGCCTGGACCACAATCGCGAGCGACAGCGCCGTGACAATCCGCAGGGCCGGCCAGGCTGCCGGCGGCTGCCAGTCGAATGGATACACCGGCGGCGGCAGGGACGGGTCCAGCGCAAACCGGATCACGTCGATCACCACGCCCAATAACTTGAGCCCCGCGATGCCCAGCAACAGCAACACCAGACTCAACACCAACGACCACAAACAATCCGCCCGGAACCGCCACGCCAGCGCCAACAGTCGCCGGACCAGCTCCCCGGTGGCATACCGCTGGTCGGCGGACGCGAGTTTGACTGTTTCGGGCGGTTTCAGACCCCGTAGCATGCCGCAGCCCGCATTGGCAATCGATTCAAAAACGATTGAGGAAACCGCCACCCCCTTGTCGTTGCTCTGCGCCCAAGCGAGTGACGCCGGACGTCTGGCCCAAAACCACTGGACAGGATTACAGGATATGATTCATCCTGCCCGAAAGGCCGGCAAAAGTTGCCGCTTGACACTCCCGCCGCCGCCCAACATGGTTTCCGGCTTGGGGGGAGAGCGCAGAAACCAATTCCTGACTCGCACAACGTTAATGCAATGGACACTGCATGAA
>JBEKTH010000035.1:0-36910 GCA_049516255.1 Verrucomicrobiota bacterium | reverse complement strand
AACGTGGGTTCGATTCCCATCGCCCGCTCCAGCTTGAATCCTAATAGACGATGGCGTAAAGCAGACGATCGGCATCGCTGATGGCCCACAGGCTCAAAGGATCCACCGCCTGGGGAAATTTGATAAACCGCGCGCTGCCGTCCGCCATGGCGTAATTGGACCCGCCGGTGCTGCCGACGTCCATGTTTTGACTGCTGGTATGGCCATTGTTATCGTGGCGACCCTGCTCGAGAATACCGGTGAAATCGTTACCGCCGTTCTCCCTCAAATCCATGTAGAAATCGCCGGCTTCATGGCGTTTTTCCCCCAGCAGCACCGTCTCGGACGGGTGAGCAATGACGCCTTCCTTCAAGCCGCCCGGATAGGTGCCGCCCATGTAACTCGCAAAATCACCGGCACTCAAAGTGTCGTAAAAAAAATCGTTCCAACCATTGATGATGTAACTGCGCGGGGCGGCGTCGGCGACATTGTTTGAGGAAGCGCCGCCGCCGGTCGTCGCCGGGCTGGAGAAGGTGGCGATGTCCGTGGGACACAGCAGCACCTTCAAGTTCCTGCCGTAGTTGTCATAAAACTGATTCGGCCAGCGGTTGGTATCGCTGCGCGGCGGATAGGTGCCCTGATTGTCATTGACGTACATTTGGGAGGCGAGGCCAAGTTGCCGGATATTGTTCAGGCACGCGATGCGGCGGCCGGCCTCCTTGGCGCTGCTTAAGGCGGGCAACAACATGGCCGCCAGAATTGCGATGATGGCGATCACGACCAGCAATTCAATCAACGTGAACGCGTAAAACCCACGCCCCGGCTTTTCCAGACTGGCCAATTGTTTTCCGCCTGTTATTTTCATAACCATTCAACCTGTCCACACGTCCTTATAGTGAATACTTGGACGGCACTGTGCACGACTTATTCAAATTTTAATTATGACAAAGCGTAAATGGGCTCTGATTGTTACCGCGCTGTTGCTGGCTTGTGTCTATGTTTATCATTTCACCGGCTGGTTCAAACCAAAAATCATCCAGATTTCCTACACCGATCGCTCCCTGCCATCACGAACCCCTTCCCGCTCGAGCTTTCCAACCATCCTGTTTGGTTTCGGAGGGCAGCGCTACCAACTCTCGGAAATAAAGATCGTCCCGCTCGCCGCGTGGCAGACCAATCAAGCCGTCGCTCCGGTCTGGCATCTGATTTCCACTTCCAGGTCCGCCCCGGTGGAATTTTTCAGATATGGGGCGAACCTTGCGGGCATGAAACCCGCCGTTCCCGGCGCACGTCCGGAGCCGCTTGAAACCAATGTCACTTACCGTCTTTTGTTGCGGGCCGGTTCGTACAAAGGCCAGTGCGATTTCCAACTGGGCGGCCGGCCGCCGGCCGCGCCGCCGAACCCCTGACCGCTGGATCAGACGGCTTCCCGCCGGGCCGGGTTACGTGCCAATTCAATTTTTCTCCCCGCCAGGTGGCAGGCCGCAAAGTGATTCCTGGCAACTTCGCGAAAGGCCGGGACCTCCGTCCGGCAGTGTTCCTCGGCAATCGGACAACGCGGATGAAACGGACAGCCGCCCGGCGGGTGAATGGGGGACGGCACATCGCCCGGCAAAATGATGCGCTGCCGTTTTGATTCCGGGTCCACTTCCGGGATGGCCGAGATCAACGCCTGCGTATAGGGATGCTGCGGTTCGCGGATGATGCTTTTGGCGTCCGCGGTTTCGACGATTTTTCCCAGATACATCACCATCACGCGGCGGCTGATGTGTTCCACCACCGCAAGATCGTGCGCGATGAAGAGATACGCGATGCCGCGCGCCTGCTGTAAATCACGAAGCAGATTGATGATTTGCGCTTGCACGGAAACGTCCAGCGCGCTCACCGGTTCGTCACAGATGATCAGCTCCGGTTCCACCGCCAGCGCGCGCGCAATGCCGATGCGCTGCCGTTGACCACCGCTGAATTCATGCGGATAGCGCTGCGCATAGATCGCATCCAGGCCGACCGCCTTCAATAATTCGATGATGCGCTTTTGTCGTGCCGGCTTGCTGTCGGTCAGTTTGTGGATGTCCAGGGCCTCGCCGACAATTTGCTCGACCGTCATGCGCGGATTGAGCGAGCCGTAAGGGTCCTGAAAAATGATTTGAAACTTGCGCCGCCGCGCGCGCAACACCGACCCGCTCATCCGGGTGACATCCTCGCCGTTGAGCAACACGCTGCCAGCCGTCGGTTCGACCAGCCGGACGATGGCGCGGCCGAGCGTGGTCTTGCCGCAGCCGCTTTCGCCGACCAGGCCGAGTGTCTCGCCCGGTTCGACGGCAAAACTCACATCGTCCACCGCCTTCACGAATTCACGGGTGCGGCTGAACATCCCGTGTTTCACGGGAAAATGCACCTTCAGATTTTTGACTTCGAGCAGGCTCATGACTTGTTCCACCGCAGAGATGCAGAGACGCAGAGGCCTTCAATTAAATCCTTGGGCAAGCCACCAGTTAAAACTGGCGGTCCTCGATGAAACATGGCGTGGTAATTTTGCATTTCTATTTATCTCCGCGCCTCTGCGCCTCTGCGGTTATGTTTTCCCGTTCATTTTTCCAAAAAGGACATCGAACCCAGCGTCCGGCCTCGACCTCGACCAGTTCGGGTAATTTGTCGGAACATTCCGGTTTGGCGATCGGGCAGCGCGGCGCGAACCGGCAGCCGGGCGGGAAATTGCCGATGCGCGGGACGTTGCCGGGTATGGCCGAGAGTCGCTCGGCGGTGCCGTGAAGTTTCGGCACGCTCGCCATCAGCGCCTTCGTGTACGGATGCAACGGCCGGCGCAGCAATTCCTTCGCGGGCGACAGCTCAACAATCTGCCCGGCGTACATCACGGCCACGCGGTCGGCCATGTCGCCGACGATGCCGAGATTATGGGTGATGAGCAGAATCGCCATGCCCAGCCGCTGCTTGAGCTCGCTCAACAAATCGAGAATCTGCGCCTGGATCGTGACATCGAGCGCGGTGGTCGGTTCGTCAGCCACGAGCAGTTTCGGTTCGCTCGCCAGGGCCATGGCAATCATCACGCGCTGCTGCATGCCGCCGGACATCTCGAACGGATAATTTTTGATGCGCGATTCCGGCGCCGGAATACCGACGAGCTTCAACAGCCGGACGACCTCCTCATTCGTCGCCTTTTCCGGTTTGTGCAGCTTGAGCGATTCCCGGATCTGGTTGCCGATGCGGAAGACCGGGTTCAGCGACGCTCCCGGCTCCTGAAAGACATAGCTGACCACGCCGCCGCGGATACCACGCAGTTCACCGTTTGACATTTTCAAAACGTCCCGGCCGTTCAGCAAAATTTCTCCGCCGACGTAATTCGCGGGCGGTGTCGGCACGAGCCGGGCGATCGACAAGGCGGTAACGGTCTTGCCGCAACCACTTTCACCAACGAGACAAACGGTTTCTCCCGCGCCGATGGTGAGCGACACGCCGTCAACCGCCCGAAGCGCCTCGGCATTTTTGCCGAAGTCCATTTTCAGATTCTTGATTTCCAGCAAATTCATTTTCTTTGGACAGGATTGAAAGGATGAACAAGATTGAAAACAAATCTGGAAAAGACCAAATTCATCCTGAAAGATCCTGTTAATTCTGTCCTCATAACGACTTCGCGTCCGCGGCGTCTCTTAATCCATCGCCGAGGAAGTTGAAAGCGAGAACGGTGATAAAAATCGCCGCGCCCGGTGCGAGCAGCCATGGAAAACGCTGCATGTATTCGGTGTTTTGCGCGGCGTTAAGCATGAGGCCCCAGCTCGCCTGTGGTTCCTGGATACCCACGCCCAGAAAGCTCAACACCACTTCGCCCAAAATATAATACGGCACGCTCAAGGTCGCGGCGACAATGACATACGAAAACGTGTTCGGCAAAATGTGGCGGTAAATAATTTTCAAATGCGATTGCCCGAGAGAGCGCGCCGCGAGGATAAAGGGTTGTTCCCGCAGCGAAAGGGCCATGCCGCGAATGACCCGCGCCATGCTGGCCCAGCCGATGAAACTCAAGATGACAATAATCATTGCATAAACCTGCGATGAACTCATGCCCGGTGGAAACACGTTGCGTAGCGAAATAATCAAATACAATGCGGGAATGGACATGATGAGTTCGCAGAACCGCATGATGACCGTGTCCGCCGCTCCCGCAAAATAACCCGCAATGCCGCCGACAATCATACCCAAACTGAACGACAGCAAAATGCCCACCACGCCAATCGAAAGCGAGACTTGCGAGCCATAAAGCAGACGCGAAAAAATGTCGCGCCCGAACTGGTCGGCCCCGAAAAGATAGACGGGATAATTATCGTCGTCCGTCCCGAACAAATGGATGGAACAAGGAATGAACCCCAATAATTTGTATTTTCCGCCACGAACGAAAAAGTGGAGCGGCCTTGTGTCGTTTGAAACCTGCCGGTAAACAAAATCTCCGGGCATTTGTTCGGAACGCGGAACCACCAGGCGAAACCCTTGCAGCCCCGGCCAAACGGGTGGATGGAAAAAGGCATTATCGCTTATCTGGTCATAACGATAAGGCGCGATGAAACCGGCAAAAATGGCGACGGCATAAAGAAAAATCAAGGTGACGCCGCCGGTCAAGGCGATTTTCCGCCGCCTGAGCCGATGCCAAAACAGTCGCCACGGGGAAAGTGCCGGCGGTGTTTCGACGATGGTGATGGCCGTTTCCATTTTATTTGAGACGAATTCTCGGGTCGCTCCACGCCAGCAATAAATCCGCGACGAAATTTCCCGCGACCAGCAGCGCGGTGGCCATGACGACGCTATCCACCACCAAATAGGAATCCTTCGCGAAAAACGCTTCAACCGTCAGCCGTCCCAAACCCGGCCACGCCATGATATTTTCCACGATAAACGCCCCGCTCAAAAGTGAGGCGAGCGAATAGCCGAAAATCGTCAGCAGCGGATTAATGGCGTTGCGAAGCGCGTGTTTGTAAATGACCCAGCCTTCGCCAAGGCCGCGCGCGCGGGCGGCGGTGACATATTCGGCGCGCAGCGTGTCGAGCAGGCATGAACGCATCCGGCGCATGATGCCGGCCAGATCGGACGCCGCTAAAACAATCGCGGGCAGCACAAGATGATGTACATGATCCCAAAACTGTTGCGCGGGCGATAAGAAATCATTGAGCGGGCTTTCCGAGCCGCCGACAGGAAACCAGCCGGTCGCCGCCGCAAACCACAGCGCCAGCAACGAAAGCAAAACATCGGGAACGGACAGGCCAACGAATGCGAAAAGCGAGCACGCATGGTCCACCCAGGAATCTTTTCTGACGGCGGCCCAAACGCCGAGAGGGATGGCGATGCCCCACGCAATGATAAGCGCGGTAAAGGAAAGCAGAAAGGTGTTCCACAATCGCGCCATGATGAGCGACGTGGCGGAAATTTTATAGGCCATCGAGTAGCCGAAATTCCCGCTCAGGACATTTTTGATCCAAAAAACGTATTGCACGTACCACGGGCGATCGAGATGGAACTGTGCCTTGAGTCTGGCAACCGTATCCGGCGAGATCTGCGGATTTTGCAAAAGCGCGGTGAAATAATTGCCCGGCGACAACGCCATGAGCAGGAAGGTCAGCAGCGACACGCCCAGCAGGAGTGGAATCATATGCAGCAGCCGTTTTAGAATGTAGGACCACATCGCAATCGCCTTGAAAAGCGTGACAAAAAGTGCCCTCGCGGGCGAGAATGAATTTCAGCCATGGATGAAACACAAATTGAACACGAAAGAAGAATTTCTGTTCGTGCAAAGAACGCGAAGGAAATTTTCGCCCTCGCCATCTTCGCGCGATACAAAAAATCTGTGTTCCATCTATAGCCATCTGCGGCTAATTTATGCCCATGACGAAATTTGCAACTGTCGCCGCTCTTGCCGCCGCAATGATTTTCAGCATTTGCGGTTGCGGCAAAAAACCGGAACCGACACCATCAGAAAAGTCCGCCGCCAGTTATCCGCTGCCCGACCCGCCAGTAGTGGTCAATTGTACTCCCGGGATCCCGGGTGGACGCCTAATCATCAGCGAAATGGGCGACCCAAAAACGTTTAATTATATCACCGCCAATGAAGAGTCCTCCATAGACATTTGCCGGTTTATGTTTTGGAATTTGTTAAACTTGGATGAACCAACGCAAACGGTGAAACCAGGGCTGGCGGAATTCTGGACGAACTCACCTGATGGAAAAACCTGGACATTTAGACTGCGAAAAAATCTGCGCTGGAGCGACGGTGCGCCGCTAACTGCGGACGACGTCGTTTTTACCTGGAACGATGTCATTTACAATCCCAAAATTGATAATGTAACGCGCGATCCCTTCATCATCGATGGCAAAGAATTTAAGATCACAAAAGTGGATGATTTAACGATTCAGGTGGAGACCCCGGTGGTTTACGCGCCATTTTTGAAAACCTTCGGCGCAGGCGTTCCCATTGTCCCAAAACATATTCTGGAACAATCCGTTACCAACGGGACTTTTGCCTCCGCCTATAATGTCAATTCGAAACCGGAAGATATTGTTGGCAGTGGGCCGTTTCGATTGAAAGGATACAAAGCAGCTCAATACACCATCCTCGAACGCAATCCCTATTTTCTCGAAGTGGATACGAACGGTACCCGTCTGCCTTATTTGGATAACATTATTTTCACGGTTGTGCCCAGCTTTGACACAGTCGCACTCCGCCTTTTGAGCGGTGAGGCGGACGTGGATGATATTATCAGGCCAATGGATTATGACAGGTTCAAAGAAGCACAAGATGAAGGCAAAATCAGATTGCTTGATCCCGGCATCGGTTTGGAAATGATATTCTTGTGCTTCAATGAAAACACCAACATGAATGCGAAAACGGGCCAGCCGCTGGTGGACCCGAAGAAGCTAAAATGGTTTCGTGATACAAGATTCCGCCAGGCCATTTCCTACGCGATAAACCGCGGTGCCATAATTAAAGCCGCATATTCCGGCCGCGGCGTTCCTGCGTATGGATTTGACACACCGGGTGATAAAAAGTGGTTCAATCCGAATATCAAAACCTATCCCTATGATCCGGCCAAGGCGATTGAGCTATTGAAAGAAATGGGAATCGAGAAACGGAATGCTGATAATTTTTTGACCGATTCCAATGGAAATAAAATTGAATTTGTCCTGAACGTCAATACCGGTAGCAGTGCGGCGGAAAAAGCGACAATTCTTATTAAGGATGATTTGGAAAAATTGGGAATCAACGTCATTTACCAGCCGATCGAATTCAACACGCTCATTGACAAACTTTATAACACATGTGATTACGAATGCGCCTTTACGGCATTGGGGTCTGGCAGCGTCGTTGACCCTTCCGGCAGCATGAATGTCCTCAAATCCAGCGGCTTCACCCACGACTGGTTTCCGCGCCAGAAGACCCCTTCAACGGAATGGGAAGCGCGGATTGATACGTTGATGGACGCGCAACTTAAGACGCTGGACTACAATGAGCGCAAAAAAGATTTCGATGAGGTCCAGAAAATTATGGCTGAACAACAGCCTCTCATTTTTGTTGCCACGCCCATCTATTACGCGGCGATCCGACCGGACATTGCCAATACGCTCCCAACGGCACTGGGCGGTTACCGCGCAACATGGAATGTTGAGGAGCTTTATTATAAGAAATGATTTGCTCCTGTTCCGCACAGATGAAAACCCTACTCATTCAACTCGCCGGAATTATGATGGCAGTAATAGGTCTTTCAGGTTGCGGCAAGAGGACAGAAACCGCTGCGCCTGACAATTCCGCGGTAAATTGCCCATTGCCGGATCCGCCGGCGGTGGCGAACTGCCCGCCGGGAGTTCGCGGTGGACGATTTGTTATTTGCGAACTTCGGGAGCCAAAGACATTCAATTTCCTCATCTCTGATGAGTCATCATCCAGGTACATCGGACGGCTCATGTTTTGGGGATTGCTGAACTTCGACGTGCCGACGCAAACCGTGAAGCCGGGTTTGGCGGAATCCTGGACGAATTCTCCCAACGGTAAAACCTGGACATTCAAGCTGCGAAAAAATCTGCGCTGGAGCGATGGCACACCGCTCACCGCCGATGACGTCGTTTTTACGTGGAACGACATCATTTTCAATCCCGATATCCCCAATCCCGTGCGAGACCAATTTATTATTGAAGGGAAGAAGTTTACCGTGACCAAAGTGGACGATTTGACAATCCAGGTCACAACCCCTGAAGTCTATGCGCCGTTTTTGCAGGCATTCGGTTATGATGTTCCGATTTATCCGAAACATACTCTGCAACACTATGCCAACGCCGGCTTCCCATCCGCCTACGGCGTCAACTGGAATCCCAAAGACATCGTTTGCGAGGGACCCTATTGTTTGAAACAATACAAACAGGCCGAATATGCGGTGCTCGAACGCAACCCGTATTTTCTTGAAGTGGACACCAACGGGACCCGGCTGCCCTATTTTGACGAAATCATCTTTTCAGTCGTGCCGGATTACAACGCGCAGTCTCTCCGCTTTTTGAGCGGCGAAAGTGACGCAGACGACTACATCTATCCGTACGATTATGACCAATTCAAAGCCGCGTCCGCAAACGGCAAATTCGATTTGCTTGAACCCGGCGTCGGTTTGGAGACGACCTTTTTCTGGTTCAATCAAAACACGAACATCAATTCCCAAACCGGAAAACCTTATGTTGATCCGGTCAGGCTGAAATGGTTTCGCAACATAAAATTCCGCCAGGCCATTTCGTATGCGATTGATCGGGATGATATTATCAAATCAGTCGAATCCGGGCGCGCAATCCCTCAGTACGGATTTCTGACGCAGGGCTATCAAAATTGGTATGCCCCCAACACCAAAACCTATCCCTATGACCCGGCCATGGCGGTCGAGCTGTTGAAGGAGATCGGAATTGAAAAACGCAACGGCGACGATTTTCTGACCGATGCGGATGGAAATAAAATTGAATTCGTTTTCAACACCAACGTTGAGAATAACGAACGAAAGAAAATGGCCGTCCTCATTACCTCGGACCTGCGGAAGATCGGCGTCAACGCCATCTTTCAACCGGTCGAATTCAACACCCTCATTACCAAAATTGACGACACATACGATTATGACTGCGTCCTTTTGGGAAACTATTCTGACACCGGCACCGATCCCTACGGCAGCATGAACATCCTCAAATCCAGCGGTTACGATCACTATTGGTTTTGCCGGCAGAAAACGCCTGTGACACCCTGGGAAGCGCGAATGGATCAGTTGACGGATGCACAGATGCAAACACTGGACTTGACCGAACGCGAAAAAGATTTCAGCGAAGTCCAGGAAATTCTCGCCGAACAGCAGCCGATGATTTTCACCGTCACTCCCATGTATTACGCCGCCATCCGCTCGGACGTCGGCAATGTGCGCCCGACACCGCTATCCTATTACCGCGTCACTTGGAACGCCGAGGAGCTCTATTTCAAGCATTGACCGGGGATGTGTTTAAGGGTTGAACCGGCGGGGCGTTTCTCCTACGCTCCGATGCTCTAACGAATCTATGCCATTGCTTGACGGAAAAATCGGACTGGTTTTTGGGGTCGCCAACCAGCGTTCCATCGCCTGGGCCATCGCCCAAGCGTGGGCCCGGGAAGGCGCGAAACTCGCCTTCACCTACCAGGGCGACCGCGTCAAGGAGAACGTCGCCGAGCTTGCCGGCGCGTTCGGCGCGGACACGCTCATCCTGCCGTGCGACGTGACCCGGGACGAGGAGATCGCCAGTGTTTTCAAACTGGTCGGTGAGAAATTTGGCAGACTGCATCTACTCCTGCATTCGGTCGCGTTCGCACCCAAGGCCGCGCTGGAAGGCGAGTTCGTCAACACCAGCCGTGAGGCCTTTCGCGTGGCCCACGACGTGAGCGCCTATTCGCTCGTGGCGCTGGCCCGCGCCGCCGCGCCGCTGATGACCGATGGTGGCAGCATCATCGGCATGAGCTATTACGGCGCCGAGAAGGTCGTGCCGCACTACAACGTCATGGGCGTGGCCAAGGCCGCGCTGGAAGCCAGCACGCGCTATCTGGCCTATGATCTCGGTCCGAAAAAAATCCGCGTCAACTGCATCAGCGCCGGCCCGGTCAACACGCTGGCCGCCCGCGGCATCGCCGGGTTCGGTGAAATTCTCAAGCACTACGAAGTCCGCGCGCCGCTGAAACGAAACGTGCTGCCCGACGAACTTGGTGCAACCGGTGCGTTCCTGGCCAGCGACGGCGCCGCGGCCATCACCGGCCAGGTGCTTTACGTGGATTGCGGCTACCAGATCATGGGGATGTAGGACAGGCGTCGCGCCTGTCTCTGATTTTTGATTCAAATTTGGATTTTAAGAATGAGACAGGCGCGACGCCTGCCCTACGCCGGCCGGATCATTTCAAACCGGTCGCGCGTCCGGCAATACCAGTGCGGCGAGGCCATGCGGCCGATGAGAAACAGTTTGTCCGTGTGAATCCGTTTTTTCTCCGCGTCGAACAATTCATCGCGCAGATGGAGGTGCTTGATCAGGCCAATCACCACGCGATTTTTGCCGATTTGCAGCGTGCCCCATTCCAGGCATTCCAGGCTTGCCGGTGACTCCGCAATGCGCGGCGGTTTCACCACCGACGACGGCACGGCAGTCAATCCGGCGCGGGTCAGTTCATTTTCCCCATAAGGCAGCGACGCGGCGCATTGATTCATTGCTTCGGCGATGGTTTCATCCACGAGATTGACGACGAACTCATGTGTTGCACGGACGTTCAAGGCGGTGTCCTTGGGCGTGCCGTCGTCGCGGTCGCCGGGCGCAAACGCGCAAATCGGCGGGCTCGCACCAAGCACATTGAAGAAACTGAACGGCGCGGCGTTGACCCTGCCCTCCGGGCTGATGGTCGTGACCAGCGCGATGGGGCGCGGCGTCACCAGACTGACCAACAGCGGATAGGCACGGTCGGCAAACTCCTTTTCGAGATCGAGTTCCATAAAGTGGCGAGAACTTACGGCAGGCGCTTCAATCGTGCAATAAAGGCACCATCCATTTTGTCCACGAATGGCAAAAGTTCGCGCTCGGATTCGAGTTCGAACCCGGTGTGCTTGTACAAAAGGCGGTTTACGACCTCCTGATTTTCCTCCGGTTCCAGGCTGCACGTGCTGTAAACCAGGACACCGCCGGATTTTAATCTGGCCGCAGCCTGTTCGAGCAAAGCGAGTTGCGTTTGTTGCAATCGTAAAATTTCCTCCGGCTGGATTCGCCAGCGCGAATCCACGCGCCGGCGCATGACGCCGGTGTTCGAGCACGGAGCATCCACCAGAATCCGATCAAAGGCTGAAGGCTGAAGGCTGAAGGCTGAAGATAAAATGGGTTCAACGCAGGTGACGCCAAGTCGCTGGCAGTTTTCTTGAATCAATTTCAGTCGCTCCCCGGAAATGTCCTGTGCCACGATGCGGCCCTGGTTGTTCATCAATTGGGCAAGAAAGGTCGTCTTGCCGCCCGGTGCGGCACAAAAATCCAGAATCGTTTCGCCGGGTTGCACCCCGAGCATGAGCGGCGCGAACAACGTGCTGGGATCCTGGATGTAAAACCAGCCCTGCCTGAAACTGTCGAGCGAGGTCAGGGACGGATGCGATTTCAACTCGAAGACCAGATTTTCCTCAAGTAGCTCGCGCCGGACAGGATCGTATTCGACGCCTTCGTTTCGCCAGCGAGCAAGCAGATCATCGGTGTTTTCCAAGGTAGGGCGCGTCACTCCTTGCGCGCCGCCTTCTGCATTCGCGGATTCGGCGGGCAAAGGACTGCCCGCCATACCAAATTTCAGCGTATTGACGCGCGCAAAGGTTTTCGGCGGCGTGTTGTTCCATTCCAAAAGCTGTGCCGTTTTTTCCGCGCCCCAGCGTTTCTGCCAGCGCGCGACCAGCCATTCGGGATGCGACCAGCCCAGCGCGGGCTGCGTCGTTTTCAATCCGGCCAGCAGTTGCTTCGTGGCGTCGTGTTCGCGCAAATAGCCGCGCAAAACGGCATTCACGAAGCCGGTTTGTGAGTCAAATCCATTTTGCCGGGCGAGTTCGACGGTTTGATGCACGGCAGCGTGGTCGGGAATCCGGTCGAGCCAGAAAATCTGGTAGAGGCCGAGTCGCAACAGGTTTTGGAGACCGGTTTTTGGTTCGCGGCCATCGGTTTTCCGGCCGATGAGCCAGTCGAGCGCAACCTGCCAGCGAACGACGCCATAGACGAGCTCCTGACACAGGGCGCGATCAACGGTGGAAAGCCCGGCTTGGGCCAACGCGCGCTCCAACAGGCTCTCCGTAAAGTCGCCGCCCGGGCGCCGTTGCAACAAAATTTCCGCCGCAATTTGTCTTGGATTTTGGCCGCTCACGTCATTTAATGAAGTCATTGTGCTTTCATGACCCGACAAAAACGATGCTTTTATGAGAGAGGAATTTGAAAAATTAGCCGCCGCCGGCAAAATCGAAGGCCGCCATGTCGAACCGCTGACGCTTCTGGCCACCGGCGGCTTTTGCATGCACCGCAGTTGGGGCTTCGGGCGGATCAAGACCGTGGACACGGTTTTCGCGCGGTTCACGATCGATTTTCCGGGCAAACCGGGACACACGATGGACCTGGCGTTTGCGGCGGAATCACTGAAGCCGATTTCCAAGGACCATATCCTGGCGCGCAAGGCCATGGACCTGGAAGGCCTGCGCCAGATGGCCGCCCGGCATCTGGATTTGATCAAACTGGTGCTGAACAGCTACGGCGGCCGGGCGACGGCGGACCAAATCCAGCAGGCGCTCGTGCCCGATGTCATTCGTGACGACTGGCGGAAATGGTGGGAAACCGCCCGGCGTGAAATGAAGAAGGACGGGCATTTTGTCGTGCCGCTGAAAAAGACCGAACCGGTCGTTTTCCAGGAACAAGAAACCACGCTGCAAAACCGGTTGCTGGCAGACTTTCGCGCGGCCAAGGGGCTGAGGGCGCGCGTGGTGGTGGTCGGGGAATTCCTCAAAAGCGCGGCGGACCTGGCGGACAAGCAGGCGGCGGCCGGCGAAATCATCCCGGCGCTGAATGCGGACATTGCCTCCCATCAACGCACCCAACCGGCGGTCGCGCTGGAAGCGATTTTTGCACGCGATGAGCTGCACGCCGTCGCCGGACTGCCTCCCGCCACCGATGAAATCACCGACACGCAAATCTGGACGCAGGACAACGTCAAATTCGGTCCGGTGCTGGAGTTGATTCCCGCGGCCAAACACCATCGGGCGCTGGAATCGTACAAGACGGCGAACCCCGAGCGCTGGCACGAAATTTTGCGCGGCTCGCTCAACATTGTCTCCGCCAAGCTGTGCCGCGAGTTCGCCGCCCTGCTGATCCAGGAGGGCAAGATGGACCTGCTCAAGGAAACGCTCGCCCGCCTCATCAACCAGCATACGGCCAGCACCGAACTGCTCCTCTGGCTCGCCCGCGACCGCAGCGACGCCTACGCCGACATTCTGGGGCCGGAAGTATTTCGCGCCATGCTGACGGCGATGGAACGCGACCAGTTCAACGAAAAACGCTCCAACCGCCTGCGCGAGTTCATCCTCGACGACCACGAATTAATTGCCGAACTGACGGCGTCGGCCGACATCGAGGTCGTCAAGGACCTGACGCGGGCACTGCAATTTTCGCCCGTGTTCGATGACATGGACAAACGTTCGCTGCTGGCGCGGCTGGTCAAGGCGCACCCGGCGGTGCAATCGCTCGTCAGCGGTGAACAGACCCGGCAGGACAGCGCGCTCCTGGTTTCCTGGGAGAGTCTCGAACGCCGCCGCGGTGAATATCAGGAACTCGTGCAAAAGAAGATTCCCGCCAATTCAAAGGAAATCGCCATCGCCCGCAGTTATGGCGACCTCAGCGAAAACCACGAATACAAGGCGGCCAAGGAGATGCAGAAAATCCTCATGCGCCGCAAGGAGGAACTGGAAACGCAGCTTTCGCGCGCCCGCGGCACGGATTTTTCCAACGCCAAGATCGACGCCGTCGGCATCGGCACCATCGTCCAGGCCGTCGACCTGGGGGCCAATCAGTCCGAATCCTTCACCATCCTGGGCGCCTGGGATTCCGACCCTGAGCGGGGTGTCATCAGCTATCTTTCCCCCGTGGCGCAATCGTTGTTGAACCGCAAGGTCGGCGACGAGGTTGAATTTGAATTTCATGGCGCCATCCACCGGCACCGCATCGAAAAAATCGAGCCGTGGAAGGCGCCCGTGGCCGGCGAATCTTCCGCGTCACTGCCGGAAGCGCCGGCGCCCACGCCGGCACATCAAACGCAGGTTTGAATTTTCAATTGACGATTGACGATTGACGCGCTGCCGATCCTGACCGGCAACAACGCAAATCGCACATCCCATATCGTAAATCCGGTTACGGTTTCCCGCCAAAGCTCACGTAATCATCCACATCCAGCAGCTCAAACCACGTGGCGATGTCCTCGCGTTGGGGCGCGACCTGTTTGTGAAGGCTGTTGAAAAATTCCCGGGACTCCACGTCCGTGGGAGTGCGCTGTTCCGCAACTGCCGACCACGCGGCGATTTCCACTGGCGAGCGTTTGTGTTTCGCGTTCTTTTCAATCCATGCCAGGACTTCGCTGTCGCTCTGGTTGAGTTCCTTTTTCAATTGGTCGGGATCGATGCCGACAAATTCCAGGAATCGCTGGTCCAGCGGGCACGCATAATGATATTCGCCGTTTTTGCCGGCGACGGTCGCGCGGCCTTTGTCCAGGCAGCGCGGCAGAATCACGTAACCGCCCAGCCGCACGCGCGGGCTGCGCGGGGGGAATTTCGTCAAATCAGGTGTGTTCAGTGACATAATCGTTTTGAATTTTTACCTTCTCTCCCGCTGCGCCTCCGGCTTCGTGCCGGATTTTGCAACGTGAGCTTAAGTTGCTGTCAAAATGCCGAATTGCAAGCGGGGCGCAAAATTTTTATCCTGATGGCGTGAAACACTCTGGCAAAGCCTCGCTCGCCGCACTGCGACTGATCACTTTGGGAGGCGCAGCGGTCATCGTGTTGCTGGCCATTGCCTTTCTGGCCAAGTGGGCCGCCATCTTCATCCTGCGCTATCTGACGTGGGCACTGGTCGCTTTGTGGGGGCTGTTTACGGTGTTTACGTTCTATTTCTTCCGCGATCCCGATCCGCTCGTGCCCGCCGGTCCCAACCTCGTCATCTCCCCCGGGCATGGCAAGGTGGATGTGATCGATACGACGACCGAGCCGGACCACCTCGGCGGCGAATGCCAGCGCATTTCCATTTTTCTTTCCGTGATTGACGTGCACGTGCAGTGCGCGCCGGTGACCGCCCGCGTCGCCTTGTGCAAATACACGCCCGGACAGTTTCTCAGCGCGCTGAAGACTGAATCGGCGCAGTTCAACGAAAATCTGCTCATCGGCCTGGACGTTGCCGAGCCGCGCGGCGAAAAAATCGGCGTGCGCCTCGTCGCCGGTCTCATCGCGCGCCGCATCGTGCCGTGGCTCAAGGAAAACGACATCGTCCAGCGCGGCGAACGCATCAGCCTGATTCAATTCGGTTCGCGCGTGGAGGTTTACCTGCCGCCGCGCGCCAAAATCAAGGTGAAGCTCGGCGACCGGGTCGTCGGCGGCCAAACCGTGATTGCCGCCTTTGATTGAATTCCGTTTATGAACGCGCCCTCTTCTCCAACTCCGCCGGCGGATCATCATGACGACAGCCAGTTGAAAATTTATTTCCTGCCGAATCTGCTGACGGCGGGCAACCTGTTTTGCGGCTTCGTGGCGCTGACCAAAATTGTTGACGCGAACCTCATGCCCGACGATGCCGGCGATGTCAACTGGATGCCCATCAAACTGGCGCTGGCGTTCATTTTGCTCGCGTGCATTTTCGATCTGTTCGACGGGCGCGTGGCACGGATGGGCGGCGTGGAGAGCCCCTTCGGGCGGGAGTTTGATTCACTGGCCGATCTGGTGTCCTTCGGCGTCGCCCCCGCGTTTTTGGTGCAACGCGTCGTGCTGGCGGATGTGTTTGGCGAATATCGGCAAATCAGCTGGTTTATTGCATCGATTTATCTGCTCTGCGGTGCTTTTCGGCTGGCGCGTTTTAATGTGCTGTCCCTCCACGCCGGCGGTGGGGGCAAGGATTTTCTCGGCTTCCCCATTCCCTCGGCAGCGGGCCTCGTAGCGTCACTCACCCTGCTCATCATTCATTTCAACGAAAACGAAAAAAACCTCGGAAAATGGAACTATCTGTTGGCGGTGGTACTGGTGTTCCTGTCGGCCATGATGGTCAGCACCGTGCGGTATCCCAGCTTCAAATCCTTGGGGCTGCGTTCGAAAAGCACCTTCACCAAGGCCATCGGTGCGGCGTTGTTCCTGGGCTGCCTGCTGGTGCTGCGGGAACGGGTCCTTTATTATGTGTTGCCGGCGTTTTTCACCCTGTATCTCGTCTATGGTTTCGTGCGGCCAAGCCTCTCCCGCGCGTGGCGCCGGGAAATTGAAGAGGAAGACGAGGACGAACCGGAGGCCCACTGAACGATGCCGGATCTATCAACTATTTTTCTCGCCGCCGTCACGGGCTTGATCAGCGGGTTGTTGCTCTCCATGCCCATTGGACCGGTCAATGTCACCATCATCAATGAAGGCGCCCGCCGCGGTTTCACCCAGGGGATGCTCGTGGGACTCGGCGCGTCGGTGATGGAATTGATTTACTGTACCATCGCGTTCACCGGCTTTTCGTCGTTCTTCGGCGACCGCATGGTCAAGGCTTCGATGGAGGTGTTCAGCTTTACCTTCCTCCTGTTTCTGGGCTTGAAATTTCTCACGGCTAAAACCGTGGCCGCGCCCACGCAACTGGGCGCCGCCGCCGGGAAAATCGAGGCCCGCGTCGGCGAAAAATTCAATCCCCATTCGGCCTTCATGACCGGTTTTGTCCGCGTGCTGGGCAACCTCGGTGTGCTGTTGTTTTGGATTGTGCTCGCGGCCAACCTCATGTCACACAACTGGGTCGCGGATGCCCTTGCCGCCAAGACCGCCTGCATCGTCGGCGTGGCGCTGGGCACCAACCTTTGGTTTTGCGCGTTAAGCTACGGCGTGTCGCGCGGACACGGCCGGTTCAGCGAAGGCACTCTCGTGCGCATGCAGCGCATTTCCGGCATTTGCCTGATTGCGGTGGGACTTTTTGACGGTGGACACATCGTGTGGCAACTGGCCCGGCACAAAATTTAACGGATTTATCCCCTCGGCATAGGGAAATTAGAAATTGACGCCAAAGGTGTCATTTCGGATGATTGCCCCTCATGTCTTCAAGGACAAAAATCTTCAACGCCGCAGCAATCCTTTACGCAGTTTGCGGAGAATGGGCTGGGCTTATGAGTGGAGGATTGTCAGTCCTATTTACTCTCGGTGCTTTTTTTTATGAGCATGAAAGACGAATGTTTGTGTTTCTCGCTTTTGCTGCATTATGGCTTTGTGTGGTCAGACTTGCATACCAGAATTATCCCAAATTCAAACTGGAGTGCAGTAAAGACATTGATTTATGCGCCACCCCTAAAGATGCCAACAAGGCTCGCTATTTCAGGATGCGTGTTTTAACGAATTGTGTGAATGGAATTGAAAAATGCTCTGGGAATTTAGAAAAAATTGAAAAGGACGGAATTGTAGTTTTTCAAGGCGATGCCACAGAATTGCCTTTTGCAAAACCTGAAAACCGTTCCGAACTTTCCATCCTAATGAAACCAGAGATTTATCACTGGTTGGATATTTTGGTTGTTATTATACATCACTACACCAAAGAAGAATTAGGAATTTTATTTGATTACACAAAAACCCCATTGCCGGCTGATCGTGACATTGTTCTAATTTCTACCAAACAGCCATATACCCCGCCAAATGACATAAACGGACAATACGCCTTCAACCAAATAGGTGAATATATTTTATATGTCAGCGTTTCTGGCAAGGGTGTGCCGACTGCGAAGGCGCAATTGAAATTTAATTGGACGGGGAAGGCTAATACTTCAACCATTGAGAGGATTAAATGAATCTCAAAGAAGCCAGAGAGCAAAACAAGATGGCAGATTTTATCAAGGAACATGGGGGTAAATACCCCCCTGCCAATAAGAAACGCCTTCACCGCGTCCTAAAGTCTATGGCTTTGGGAACTGCGAAACCAAAGCGGGGAACATCGCGGAAGGGTTCTCGCGGGAGTTGAAACGATACTCAAATTCCTTTGCATATTTATGAAGATGCTTTTTGGAAACGTGAATGTGGGTGCTCTTGATGCTTCCCTTGAGATGTTTCCAGAAATTTTCCAACCCGTTGACGTGTGTTCCATCCAAAACGTATTCATGGACGCCGTGGTTGACCGTCTTGTGATTGTAGCCAGCTTTTTTCAATCCCTTGTAGGAAGTAAGTTCATCCGTGTGAACCGTGGAACCGTCCAAAACATTTTCCTCAATGAGGGGTTGAAGCGTCTTGCGTTTGCAGTTCGGGACAACCTTCGTCATCACTTGACCGTCACGTTGCAACATGCCGAACAGGATAGTCTTGTTCGCTGCGCCACGTCCACGGACTCCGGGGCGTTCTCCACCGATGTAGGTCTCATCAATTTCAACTTGTCCGTAGAGTGGCAATTCATCATCAACTTTCGCCATGTGATTTCGGATTTGATGACCCATGCGCCACGCCGTTTTATAGGTCACGCCAAGCTGCCGTTCCAATTCCTTTGCCGGAACACCGTGGCGAGAAGTGGTGAACAGATAAATGGCAAGGAACCAAGATTGCAACGAGGTTCGGCTATCCTCAAAGAGTGTTCCAACAGTCGGGTGAAGGTGATGGCCGCAGATGCCACAGCAAAAAGCGCGTTCAGCCTGAATCCGATACCATTTGGCTTTGCGCTGGCACTTCGGGCATTTGTAACCCTGACCAAAGCGCACGTCGAAAAGGTGTTTAAGGCACGACTCATCATCGGGGAACTGTCCAAGAAATTCCTTCAAGGTGATGCTGGCCTTGGCTTCTTCTTTGCTCGGCGTTCTTTTCATGCCCCAAATATACGCCTAAACCACCCCCTATGTCAAGGGGATAATTCCGAAATTTAATGACAAAATCTTTCGGCGCCTGCCGTTTCATGGTAATCCTCTGCACTTCCGCGTCTCTGCGGTTAATTTATGCTTAAAGCCGGAATCGTCGGACTGCCCAACGTCGGCAAGTCCACCCTGTTCAACGCCGTCACGCGCACCCGCAAGGCTGAGGCGGCGAATTATCCGTTTTGCACCATTGACCCGAACGTCGGCGTCGTCACCGTGCCCGACGCAAGGCTCGCACCGCTCGCCCAAATCGCCAAAACCACCGTGATCATCCCGGCGGCCATCGAATTCGTGGACATCGCCGGCCTCGTCAAGGGCGCCAGCGCGGGTGAAGGTCTCGGCAACAAGTTCCTCAGCCACATCCGCGAGGTGGACGCCGTCGTCCAGGTCGTGCGCTGCTTCGAGGATGCGGACATCCATCACGTCACCGGCTCGATTGATCCCGTGCGCGACATCGAAATCGTCAACACTGAACTGGCCATTGCCGACCTGGACAACGTGAAAAAGCGCCGGGACAAACTGGCCAAGGACGTGAAGCGTGGCGAAAAGGCGGCCATGGCCGAGGACGCCGTGCTGGCCAAATTCGAGCCCGTGCTGGACGCCGGCAAACTCGTGTTGACCGTTCAACTCACGCCCGAGGAAAAGGTCGTCGCCCGGTCGTTTTTCCTGCTCACGGACAAACCCACCATCTTTGCCTGTAACGTGAAGGAATCCGACCTCGCCACCGCCGACCAAAATGCGTTTGTCCAAAAGGTACGCAACTACGTAAAAACGCACCTGGCCTGCGAAGCCGTCGTCATCAGCGCGCAAATTGAGAGCGATTTGATCGATCTGTCGCCAGACGAGGCGAAACAATTTCTCAAGGAGCTCGGCGTGGAGGAATCCGGCGTCGGCGCGCTCATCCGCGCCACGTATCATCTGCTCGGCTTGCGCACCTT
Source organism: Verrucomicrobiota bacterium (assembly GCA_049516255.1). Lineage (GTDB taxonomy): Bacteria > Verrucomicrobiota > Verrucomicrobiia > Limisphaerales > UBA11358 > UBA11358. The sequence goes on along the minus strand of JBEKTH010000035.1, from coordinate 16,864 downwards.
CCTGACCGCCGGCGAAAAGGAAGTCCGCGCCTGGACCATTCACGTGGGCGATACCGCGCCGAAGGCCGCCGGTGTTATCCACTCCGAATTCGAGCGCGGGTTCATCAAGGCCGAGACCGTCGCCTACGACGATTTGGTGAAATGCGGTTCCATTGCCGTCGCCCGCGAAAAAGGACTTTACCGAATGGAAGGCAAGGAATACGTCGTGCAGGACGGCGACGTGATGCTGTTCAAATTCAATGTTTGATTTTGGAGGGACGCCGTGTCGGCGTCCCAAATCAATCAGGGACGGCGACACGCCGTCCCTCCCGTTTTATCCCAATTTGTACCGCCGCAGCTTCGGGTCCACTTCCTGCGCCCAGGCATCAATGCCGCCGCGCAGACAACGGACGTTCTGCAAACCGTGCCCCATGAAATACGCCGCCGCGTCCAGGCCGTTCTTGCCCGCGTGATCAATGACCACAATTGGGTTTGTATTCGAGCCACTGGCCATAAGCTCCTGCATTACCGGCTGCGAAAGTAAAACCGAACCTTCGATATGCACCGCTTCAAATTCCTCGCGCGAGCGAACGTCCACCAGTTTAACCGATTTGTCGTGTTGCAAAAGTTCGGCCAGTTCCTTCGGCGAAATCAAAATTTTCGCGTCCTGCTCGTGGCTGGACTGGATATGCGCCAACACCTCGGCCACGTCCAGATTGCCGTTGCGCGCGCAAATCTGCGCCAACGTTTCGTCGGGTTGAAACCCGCAACTGCTGCACCCGCCGATGTGATACCGCCGGAACAACGCCCGCTGCGCGCCGGGAAAATTTTCCAGCAACTCGCGCATTGCAGAATTCGGATCAATTTTCTCAGTTCCCGTCATTGCCCGAAAAATTTCTGGATTTCTTTTACCACTTCCACAAACCGGTCCACTTCGGCTTTGGTGTTGTAAAAATAAAAACTCGCGCGGGCGGTGGACTCGACGCCGAGCCGGTGCATGAGCGGTTGCGTACAGTGATGGCCGCCACGCAAGGCCACACCCGCCTGGTCCGCCAATGTCACCACGTCGTGCGCGTGAACATCATTCAGCAAAAAACTCACCAGCCCGGCCCGGCCGGTTTTTGGGCCGAATAGGCGGATGTTTTTCAGCGCAGCCAGTTTTTCATAGGCGTAAGCCGCCAGCTCCTGGTCGTGTCTCCAGATGTTGTCACGGCCGATATTGTCGAGGTAATCCATCGCGGCGTGCAGGCCAATCGGGCCGGAGATGTCCGGTGTGCCGGCCTCGAACCGGTGTGGCGCCTTTTTGAATTCGGTCTTCTGGTATTCGACCGATAAAATCATTTCACCGCCGCCCTGGTACGGCGGCATGGCATCGAGCAGTTCCTGCCGTCCCCACAACACGCCGATGCCGGTCGGTCCGCAAATCTTGTGGCCGGAGAACACGAAGAAATCGCAACCCATGGCCTGCACGTCCACGGGCATGTGCCCGGCGCTTTGCGCGCCGTCCACCAGCGTGGTGATGCCGAGCTTCCGCGCGCGGGCGCAAAGGTCGGCGACCGGATTCACCGTCCCCAGCGAGTTCGAAATATGGACCATCGCGAATATTTTCACCTGCTTCGTCAGCAGCGAATCAAGCTTGGACAAATCGAGAGTGCCTTCATCGCCGGTAATCGGCACATAAGCGAGCTTTGCGCCGGTGCGCTGGGCGAGCAATTGCCATGGCACGAGGTTGCTATGATGCTCCATCTCGGTAAGCAGGATCACGTCGCCGGATTTGAGATTTTTCACACCCCAGGAACTGGCAACCAGGTTGATGCCCTCGGTGGTGCCCCGTGTGAACACGATTTCCTCGGCGGTCCGGGCATTGATGAATTTGGCCGCGCGCGCCCGGCCCGCTTCGTAACCGGCTGTGGCGCGGTTGCTCAGTTCGTGGATGCCGCGATGGACATTCGCATTGTCGTGTTCGTAATAATGCACCAGCGCGTCAATCACCACGCGCGGTTTCTGCGACGTCGCGGCGTTGTCGAAGTAAATCAGCGGCTTGCCGTGGACCTGCTGGTCGAGGATAGGAAAATCCTTTCGCAGCGCCGTCCAGTCAATTTTCTTTGAATCCATCATCAAAAAAATTTAGCCACAGATGCACACAGATTGACACAGATAAAAGAAAAATCTGTGTTTCATCTGTGACAATCTGTGGCTACATCAAGCCCAGTTGCAGCTTGGCCGCCTCGGTCATCATGCCCTGGTTCCACGGCGGGTCCCAGACGAGTTCGACGTTCGCCTCGTCAATCGGTTCGAGGTTCAGCAGTTTGTTTTGCACGTCCTGCGCAAGCGTCGGGCCCATGCCGCAGCCGGGAGCGGTCAGCGTCATCTTGACGTCGGCCTTGAAACTGTTTTCGCCGGCCGGCGCAAGGTGACAATCGTAAATCAGACCGAGGTCGACGATGTTGACGGGGATCTCCGGGTCATAACATGTCTTGAGCGCCTCCCAGACCTGTTTTTCAAGTTGCTCCTGGGTGACCGGGCCGCCGGCCGGCGCGGCGGCCGGCTGGGCCTGCACTTCCAGACCGAGCGCATCGGCGTCCTTGTCCGCGATGCGGAACATGTTGCCGTTGACGATGACGGTGTAACTGCCGCCGAGCGATTGGGTGACGTACGCCTGCTCGCCCTTTTGCAACGTGACCTTGGTGCCGACGGGCACGACGGCGGCCTCGACGTCGCGGATCAAAGTTTTCGGTTCAGAATTCATAGCATACTTAAGTTTAATTTACTTGAACCATCATCGCCGCAAACGCGGTTGAAATCAATTAGGTCTGTTCGTTTTCCGTCGTCACCGGCCGGGCATCGCCTTTCAGCGCTGCCATGACCGCGTGCCACGAAAGAATCGCACATTTCACCCGGGCCGGATATTTGTGGACCCCCGCGAACACGGCCAGCTTGCCCACGTCGCCCTGGACATTGCCGGTCATGACCATTTCATGCACCCGGCCGAACATTTTTTCCACGTCCGCCTTCGTTTTGCCTTTGGCGAATTCCGTGAGCAGCGACGCCGACGCCTTGGAAATGCAACAGCCGGAGCCGATGAAACTGATGTCCGCGATGGTGTCGCCGTCCAGCGCCAGAAACAGCTTCAACTGGTCACCGCAGAGCGGGTTGTGGCCCTGGGCCGATCGGGTCGCGGCGGGCAGCTCGTGGAAATTCCGCGGCTTCCGGCAGTGATCCAGAATGACCTGCTGATAAAGGTCGTTCAGTTCGTCGAACATATTTTTGTGGGAGGGACGGCATGTTGCCGTCCCAAAAATGGGGACGCCGACACGGCGTCCCTCCCAAATTATTTTCCCAGCAAATGCGGATTGGCCTCCAGCCGGTCCCAGACCACCTTGTCCAGTTGCTCGCGCACGGCGTCGTGCTTCACGCGCGCGATGATTTCGCCGGCAAAGGCGTGAATCAGCATCCGCCGCGCGGTGTCCTTGCCGAGGCCGCGCGAACGCAGGTAAAAAATGGATTCGTCGTTCAACTGGCCAATCGTCGCGCCGTGCGTGCATTTCACATCGTCGGCGTAAATTTCCAGTTGCGGCTTGGTATCGGCGGTCGCGTCGTCGGAGAGCAACAGATTCTTGTTCGTTTGTTTCGCGTCGGTCTTTTGCGCGACCGGATGCACGTAAATCCGTCCATGGAAAACGCCTTTGGACTTGTCGTCGAGGATGCCGTTGAAATATTCGTGGCTGGCACAATGCGGCTGGGCGTGCTCGACAATCATGTGGTGATCAGCCAGCTGCTCACCGCGCGTCAGGTAAAGGCCGTTCAAAATGCACTCTAGGCCTTCCCCGGCGAGTTTGGCGCGGATGTTGTTGCGTGACAGCCGGGCGCCCAGCGCGAACGAATGCACGCTCACGTTGCTGGTGCGGCCGAGGTCCCCGGCGATGGTCGCCAGATGAAACGCTTCCAGCGCTTCATCCTGGAATTTCACGTGCTCCAGCGTCGCGTTGTCACCAGCGACAATTTCCGTGACGGCATTGGTGAAATACGCGGCATGGTCGGCCGAAAGATAGCTTTCAACAATGGTCGCCCGGCTGCCGGGCCCGGCGATAATAAGGTTGCGCGGCTGGATCGTGTCGCCGCTGTGTTTGGCCGTGGAGATAAAAACCAGTTGAATCGGCTCTTCGACCATCTTGCCCGCCGGAATATGGACGAAGCCGCCGTCGAGAAAAAATGCCTGGTTCAAGGCAGCGAAGGAATTGCCGTCGGTCAACGCGAACCGGCCGAACTGCTGCTCGAGGAACGCGGAATCGGTTGCGAGTGCGACAGCCAGGCTGGCGACTTTTACTCCGTCCGGCAGCTGGCCCACGGTCGAAAGCGCGGCCTGGAAACGCCCGTTCACGAAAACCAGCCGTGGACCGGGCAGATCCGCAAAGATGGATTTCTCCAGCGTGGCTCTGGCGGCGGCAGTGTCCGCCGGTTCCGCCATGGGCTTGAATGGCAATTTCGCCAGCGGCGCCACATTCGTGAAACGCCAGTCTTCGTCGTGAATGGTGGGGAAACCGAGTTCGGCAAAGCGCGCCATACCAGCCTTGCGGAGCGGCAAAAGCCATGCGGGCGATTGCGGTCCCGACTCAAAGTGCCGGAATTTTTCCAAAAACGGTTCGGCGTCCTTTGTCGACGACCCTGGTGTTGTTTGCGTCATAATTCAGTTGCCCAATGCCAAAAATTAGACCGCCAATCTCCCATGCCATTTGCCACCGCGCAAGTCCGGAGCGCGCTTGTTTTCGGGCGCGAAACTGGCAACCTGAGGGGACATGCTCACGCCAGCAGACATCCAAAGCGCGCTGAAGGCCGTCAAATATCCCGGTTTTTCGCGGGACATCGTTTCCTTCGGGCTGGTGAAGGAGGTTTCCGCCGCCGAGGGCGCGGTGAGCGTTTTGTTGCAACTGACTTCCGCCAATCCCGCGGCCGCGCAGCAGATCAAGGAGGAATCTGAACGCGCGTTGAAGGCGCTGCCGGGCGTGAAGCGGGTTCAGGTTGAAGTCCGGCAACCCGCCGCCGGTTCCACCACGCCGGCCAATCCCTTTGCGAATCAAAATCGCGTGCCCGGTGTGAGACGCGTCGTCGCGATTGCCAGCGGCAAGGGCGGCGTCGGCAAATCCACCGTGTCCGCGAACCTCGCGTGTGCGCTCAAACAGCTTGGGTCAAACGTCGGATTGCTGGACTGCGACATTTACGGGCCGAGCATTCCCCTGATGATGGGTGTCCATGAACGTCCGACCATCAGTGCGCAGGAACGGCTGGTGCCGCCGCTGGGTCATGGGGTCAAGGTGATGAGCATCGGTTTGTTGCTCACGGATGAACAGCCGGTGATCTGGCGGGGGCCGATGATTACCAAGACCATCCAGCAGTTTTTGCTGGCGGTGGAATGGGGCGAACTGGATTTCCTGCTGGTAGATCTTCCGCCAGGAACGGGCGATGCGCAATTGTCGCTCTGCCAGACCGTGCCGCTCGATGGCGGGGTCATCGTCACCACGCCACAGGAGGCGTCGCTGGGCGTTGTCCGCAAAGGCATTGCGATGTTCCACAAGGTAAATGTGCCGATCCTCGGCATTGTCGAGAACATGAGCTATTTCACCGCCCCGAACGGCGACCGGGTGGAGATTTTCGGTCATGGCGGCGGCCAGGCCGAGGCAGTCCGGCAACAGGTTGCGTTCCTCGGTGAAGTGCCGATTTTTACGGAAATTCGTGAAGGTGGTGACCAGGGCGTGCCGGTGGTGGTCTCGGCGCCGGATGGCCCGGCAGCCCGGGTATTTGTTCAAATCGCCGCATCTTTGCGCAAGCAACTGGAGTGAGCAGGGTTGCACAACCTGTTCGCCATGCGCTGGTTGCGATGCCGGGGCGAGATTTTTATTGCAATCAGGTTGAAAAACCCTAATTTTGCGTCACATTTTCTATGTCGATCGCTATGAAAGCTGCATCTCCAGCGGACGATTTGCTGAAGAATTCCTCGCTTTATCGGGAATTTCAGGCCGAGCGCGAGGAAATTCTCAGGCATAAGTGGATTGAGTCGGAAAAGGCCGGGCACGACATCGGATTCGAACGGGCATTGACGGATTGGATCATCAAGCACCGGGCGAACTGGCGCCGGGCACGCCAAACCACGAGCCACTGACCGAAGACTGAATGTTCCTTTAAGGCGGCCCCGCGAGGTCGCCAAGGAAGAATATGAACGCATACTGCGCGACGCGAATCGGCTCCGCCCGGCGGAGAGGTTCGCGATTTTTGTTTGTTCAATTCTTACCACGCTCATTCCCGTCCTCGAACCCAACTTTTGAATCTTCGATTGCGAGGACGCGCACGACGAGGAGGAGGTTTTTGTCAAATGCCTGAAACCACCGTCATTCTCGATGCCGCCGCCATCCAGCGTGCGCTCACCCGCATTGCGCACGAAATTGCCGAGCGCAATGAAAACGGCGCGGAGGTGGTCCTGACGGGTATTCCGGTGGGCGGCGACCATCTGGCCAAGCGGCTGGGCAAAATCCTCTCCGAACTCTGGCAGCAGACCGTCCCGGTCGGCATTCTCGACGTGTCCATGCACCGCGACGACCTGGACCGGCGGGCCGCACCGACGGTTCATCCCACCGTCATTCCGTTTGATGTGACCGGCAAAACGGTTGTGCTGGTGGACGACGTCCTGTTCAGCGGCCGCACCACCCGCGCGGCCATGGACGCGCTGAACGATTTCGGCCGGCCCAAAAAAATTCAACTGGCGGTGGTCATTGACCGCGGCCATCGCGAACTGCCGATCAAGGCGGATTTTGTCGGTAAAAACGTGCCCACCGCCGAAGGCGAAAAAGTCCGCGTGCGGCTGGTGGAAAATGACGGCGTGGACGAAGTCGTGCTGGAAAGGCCCAAATGACCTGGACCCGCAAACATCTGCTCGACATCGAGTCGCTCACGCCGGACGAAATCGTCATGGTGCTCGACACGGCGCGGGCGTTCAAGGCCGTCGGCGAGCGCGCCATCAAAAAGGTCCCGGCGCTGCGCGGCAAGACCGTGGTCAATTTGTTCGTGGAGCCGTCCACACGCACGCGCATCAGTTTCGAGCTGGCGGAACAACGCCTGTCCGCCGACGTCATCAATTTTTCCGCCGAGGCGTCGTCCTTTAAAAAGGGTGAGACGCTCAAGGACACTGCGCGCAATCTTGAGGCGCTCAACGCCGATTTCATCGTCATCCGCCACAGCGCCTCCGGTGCGCCCCATTTTCTGGCGCGTGTGCTCAATGCGAGCGTCATCAACGCCGGCGACGGCGCGCATGAACATCCCACGCAGGCGTTGCTGGACGTGTTCACCATCCGCGAGCACAAGGGAAAAATCGCCGGGCTGAACATCACCATCCTGGGCGACATTCTTTACAGCCGCGTGGCGCGCTCGAACATCTGGGCACTGCGGAAACTCGGGGCCACCGTGACCTTGTGCGGTCCGGCCACGCTGGTGCCGAAAACCTTTGAGCAAATGGGCTGTCGCGTGACCCACGACGTGGACGAGGCGATCCGGGACGCGGACATCATCAACCTGCTGCGCATCCAGCACGAGCGCCAGCGCAAAACGATGTTTCCCAGCATCAACGAATACATCCAGTTGTTCGGTCTCAACAAGGCGCGCCTTGCGAAGGCGAAACCCGACGCGCTCGTCATGCATCCCGGACCGATCAACCGCGGCGTGGAGATCGACAGCGACATCGCGGATTCCGGCCGGTCCCTGATTCTGGAGCAGGTGACCAACGGTCTGGCAGTGCGAATGGCCGTCTTGTTTCTGGTCAACGGCGGCAAAGGGCCGCCGGAAGTGACGGGAAATTAGATTTTATTTCCGCTTCCAAAAAATCAGGAACCCCCCAAACAATCCCAGCACCGTGCCGGCCAGATAATAGTGGGTTGCCCTGCCCATCGGCGCGCCGGTAAAAGCCTTGGTGAATTGCGAGCCAATCGAACCGGCCACGTCGTGTCCCTGCCACAACAGCCAAAGGCCGATGACCAGACAAACCACGCCGATTATTTTTTGCATAAATTTTTCCAAAGTTGAACGTCCTTGTCCCCGGCCAGCACCGGGTGGATGCGCCCAAGCCGACAACACTTTGGCCAAGCCGGATGGAATTGTGAACAAAAAATTATCCCTGACCGGGTTCAGGTCGTGTTGGCGGAAATTTGACATCGAGGCCATGCCGGGAGCGGGCCAAACAAACATTTTACATTCAAATCAAGGCTGCCAGAGGGCGCGCCAGAATTGTATGGTAGCACCCGGGAGGATGGGGTTGGTGAAGTTCAAGGTGCCGCCCGGAAGCGTGTTGGTTGAGACCGGGATCCAGTTCATCAAATTCGCAGAAGACTGGAGCACGTACGAAACATTGGTGGCGCCCTGGAGTTGGAACACCAGCTGACTGGCGGAGCCGGACAGAACCTGCAACTGCGGCGGCGCCGGCGCGCCCGGGTAAATCGTGAAGGAAACGGGCAGCGTGGTGAGCGGGAGGAGCGGATCGCCGGTGTTGACGAAGAGCGTGAAGTTGTAAGTGCCGGGGGTCAGGCCGGCCGGGTTGAAGGCCAGATAGACTGTCAAGGCGCTCGTTTTTGAAACATATCCGTTGGTGGAGGAAAAGGTCAGCCAGGCCGGGACCGCGCTGGTGGCGGAGAGCGAATAGGACAGGGGCAGGCCACCGCCGTTCGTGAGCACCAATGGCACGTTGAACGGCGGCGAATTGGAGGCCGCCGCCTGGCTCAGATTAGGGGCAACCACCCCAGCCTTTGCCGGGAGACCGACATAAAGCGCGAGGGAACGCAAAACCGGTGGCGTGGCCAGGGTCACCGGCACGTTGCTGCTGGTGACGGTAAAAGTGAAATTGCTGACGGCGCCGGCCCCGAACGTGTCCCACCAGGTTCCGGAGTAAGTGCCCGCATTCAAGCCCGCGACGACCACGCTGCCCGTGACGCTCGGCCCCGGCGAGGCGGCGAAGACATTGGTGCGGTTCCACAACCAAAGCGCCTGCCAATCATTGGTGCCAATCGCATAAGCTCCGAGCGCGGGCGCGTAGGGATTAAGCGTGATATTGCCGAGCAGAATCCAGTCCAGACCGGGGTTGGTGATGGTCAGGCTGTGCGCGCCACTGGAAACCGGGAGGGACGCCGTGAAATTGGTGGACGTGTCACTGGCGGCGGAAGGGAAGGCAATGTTGGTTTGCAGACTGCCGTCGAGAAAAATTTCCAGCCCCGCGCCGGATTGGGCAATCTGAAGCACCTGGACGGAAAACGTTCCGCTCTGGGGATAATTGACCAGGAACGTATAACCATACGGTGTCATGTTGCTATGATATTGGCCCTGCAGATAGCTGGGGGCGGAACCAATGCCCGCCGGCGCGGCATTCCCGACCGTGAAGGTGCTCTGCGTGGCCGTCGCCCAGCCGCCGCCGGGCGAAAAGACCAGCGGACCGGTCGGGCCGCCGGTGACCTGCGGGCTGGATTGGGCAAGGGCATTCTCATCCGCCAGCCCGGAAACGGTGACAAAATCAGCCGCGGCCTGGATCAGAAAATAATCATTGTCCGGATCGATGGTGTCCCAATACCACGGCTGCGCGCCGCCGGATTGCGCCGCCATCAATCCAGCCCAGACTGGCGGGCTGACGCCGACGTGCGGCGTAAAGTCGATGCCGCATTCGCCGCTGAAATCCGGCGCGACCGGTTGTGAGGCAGTGATGTCCGGCGCGCCTTGGATGCCTGTAATCAGGTCGGACGGATAATCATGGTGCTGATAATAGTCGGTCTGGTCCCAAATCGGCTCATTCAGGGCGGAACTGGTGGTGATCAAATGATGATACGTATCCAGGGAACGGAGGAAGGCCGCCATTTGATTGTGCCACGCCTCGATATTGCTCCACTGGTTCGCGGCGGCGGCATCCGTGAACTGCACTTCATTGAAAATTTCATACGCCATGATGGCGGGCGAATAGCCCCAGCGCGCGACGATGTAACGCAGTTTGCGCTTTGTCAATCCAATGGCCGTGGGGTCCGTGAAAAAGTTTGTGGCATAGGAAAGAAATCCGCCATTGGCGACGTTGTAGGGATTCTGTTCCCAGTTCGGGTTCACGTTGCTGCCGTTGGTGCTCGAATATTGACCGTGATGCTGCAGCACCATTTGAAAATGGATGCCGGCCTGGTCGGCGTCGGCGACAATGGCGTCCCAGTTGCGCGCGTTGGGCAGGCTGAGCTGGCCAAAGGTGTTGTTGACCTTGGGCCAGTCCAGGTTCAACCCCAAACCCTGCCAATCGTAAAAGTGGGTCATCCATACCCGCGACCAGTTTTCGTGGGCCGCGCCCATTTTGGGGAAGATCGTCGTCACCCGGTAATCTCCGCCGGAGGTGTTGGTGTAACCCCAGGCGACATCCTGGCCAACCGGGAAAAACCGCCGGCCATTGCTGGTGATGAAGCGGCGCGGGTTGGCGGGGTCCACGCGCACGAAACCCGGGCTGGTCGGAAAGCCGGTCACCATCCAGGAAACCGGCGACAAACTGCTGAAAGAAAGCGGCGAACCGTTCAGCGTGATGTTGCTGATGCTATAAAGTCCGGCCATGGTGGGAGTATGGCGCACGCGCCAGGTGGTGCCGCCGTCAAAAAATGCGGGCAGCGAAACCGTGCTCGCATCCGGCTGAACCAGCAGCACGCGCACGTCATTGCTGTCATCGAACGGGTCCGCGATCGGGGTGTTCATCGTGAAAGACGCCTCGATTTTGGGATACGTGCCCTGGGCCTGCATCAAGGACGGAACGCAAATTGAAAAAACGACGAGAATTTGGATTTTCAAGAGCCAAACGCCAGAAGGGATCCCCTGAAGTGACTGATGCATAAAGCTTGAATACTTCAATAGGAGTGGTTTAGCAGATCAAAATCTCACATTTGTCGCCTGATTACAAGAAAATAGAACTTTTGAAAGTCCGCAACGGCGGGGAGGGCGACCCGGGGTAAAACCGGCTTTGGCTGTCCGGATTAAATTTGCAGCAATTTGATTTGCTCGTTCTCCTTCTCCACGGCTTCACCTAGTGTTTGCGCCTGGCGGCGGCGGCGTTCGATGATGTGCTTGTCCAGCACCGGATCATACGGCACGGGATAGTGGCCGTCGTAACAGGCCATACAAAAGGATTCTTTGGGCAGCCCGGTCGCCTTGACCATGCCCGCCTGGGAAAGGTAATGGAGCGAATCGGCATTGAGGTAGCGGCGGATTTCGTCCAGGCTGTGATTGGCTGCCATCAGCTTGCTCCGGTCCGGAAAATCGATGCCATAAACGCACGGGTTCATGTGCGGCGGGCAGCTCACCAGCACGTGCACCTCCTTCGCGCCGGCTTCCTTGAGCGTTTTCACGCGCGTCTTGCAGGTCGTGCCGCGCACGATGGAATCGTCCACAATGACAACCCGCTTGTCTTTCACCAGCGAGGCAATGAGATTCAATTTCACGCGCACGTCGAAATCGCGGATGAGCTGCGTCGGTTGCAGGAAACTGCGGCCAACGTAGTGATTGCGGATGAACGCCATCTCGAACGGGATGCCGGATTCCTCGGAATAGCCGAGCCCGGCGCACACGCCGCTGTCCGGCACGGGAATCACCAGATCAGCCTGGACGGGATGTTCGCGCGCGAGCTGGCGGCCCATTTCCTTGCGCACGTTGTAAACGCTGCGCCCGCCGATGTTGCTGTCCGGCCGCGCAAAATAAACGTATTCAAAAATGCAAAACGCCCGGCGCCGATGTTCGGGAAACGCCTGCAGGCTGATCACCCCTTTTTCGTTGATGATCACGATTTCACCCGGTTCCACGTCGCGGACGAATTCCGCCTGAATCTGATCAAACGCCACCGATTCGCTCGATAGCGCCCATGCACCGTTCACGCGGCCGAGCGCCAGCGGACGGAACCCGAACGGATCGCGCGCCCCAATCAGTTCCTTTTCGGTCATGATAACCAGCGAATACGCGCCTTCGATGCGGCGGAGCGTTTGCACCAGCGTGTTTTCGACACCACCCAGTATTGGCTGGGCGAGCATCATGATGATGATTTCGCTGTCCACGGTCGTTTGAAACACCAGCCCGTGGCTTTCCAATTCGTCGCGCAACTTCGCCGCGTTGGTCAGATTGCCGTTGTGGGCGACGGCGATCTGGCCGCGGGCGCAGTCCACCGTGAGCGGCTGCGCGTTACGGAGATTGGAAGTGCCCGTGGTCGAATAGCGCGTATGGCCGACGGCCATGTTGCCGACCAGATCGTGCAGCAATCTGGGATTAAACACCTGCGACACGAGCCCCATACCGTGATGTTTGAAAAACTTTCCCTCGTGGCAGGTGACGATGCCGGCGCTTTCCTGGCCGCGATGCTGGAGCGCATAAAGACCGTAGTAGGTCAATTCGGCAGCATTCGGGTGACCGAAAATGCCGAACACACCGCAATAATGTTTGGGGTAATCTTGTTGCATCGTTTACTCGCGCCCGCCGCTGAATTCTCGCAGACGCAAACCCGGTGTGCAAGGCGGAAGGGAACGAATGAAGAAGGAGGCAAGCAGAATGAAGAAACAAAACCAACAGCGCCGATGAAGGCCGGATCGCCGATTGGCGAAGCGCCAGCCGCCGTCGCGCCACGGAGGCGGAAGGGCTGGCGCGGTCCAAGACGCTGCCGCGTTTGTCCAAGGTTCCCGTTCGCGCGAAGCGTCGTGGAGTGCGGTGGCCCTCCACTGTTTTTTTTGGAGGCGCAGCTGACTATGCTAAAGTCGGGAAGAACCACCCGATTTGTGCCGGTGATTCATTTGTTTTTTGAAGAATGCGGCGCCCTGCCGAGCCGCCGCCACGGCAAAGACACCACACGGTTTTTGGTCAAAAAATACCAAAAAAATCCCCGTTGCGCGAACGGCCTTTGGGGGTATGTTGGCGGGTGATTCTGCCCGGCGTTTTTTGCCGGGCACTTGCTAATTCAACGTTTTGAGATAATGTTTTGATTATGGCTTTAACGAAGGTTAGTTCCACGGTTCATTTCATTTCACGCGGCGCAACGGTGGGTGGGCGCGGCGAAACCGCCAACGGCCATTGGGTCCCCAACACGGACGTTTATGCCACGGACAACAATCTGGTCATCAAGGTGGAATTGGCTGGCATGAAAAGTGATAGTCTGGAGATCACGGTGGAGGGCAATCGACTCCGCATTGCCGGCACCCGTCCGGACGGTTGTCGGGCCAGCAAGTGCAATTTTTTGGTGATGGAGATCAGTTACGGGCCGTTCGAGAGTGTGCTCGAATTGCCACCGGGTTACGATCTCAGCCAGGCCAAGGCCATTTATGTGAACGGTTTTCTGCGGATTGACGTGCCCCTGGCGCAACCGCATTCCAAAATGACCAAGGTGCCGATCGCCGAAGGAAACTAAGCCGCACGCGAATCTTTTCCGGCGCGCCGGCCTTTTAACTGTTAATTGAAAGGAACGACGATGACATCGCCGGAGACAGAGTTTGTCAGCATTTTGGGCACCGAAAGTTCCGGACCGCCCCCCCGAATCTCTTCGCGTTCGCTGCCGGACACGTTGCCGATCCTGGGCCTGTCGGACATTGTCATCTTTCCCGGCACCCTCGTCCCGCTGCTCGTCGAGACCGGGCCGAGCCTGAAGCTGATTGACGACGTGGTGGCGGGTGACCGGCTGCTGGGCGTGGTGTTGCAACGCCAGCCCGAGGTCGTCGAGCCCAAGCCGGAGGATTTGCACGAAGTCGGCTGCGTTTCGCGCCTGGTGAAGATGGTGAAATTTCCCGACGGCACCGCGCGCGTGCTGGTCGAGGGATTGTGGCGCATTCGCATCACGGAATATCCGCCCTCCTCGCCGTATTTGTCCGCGCGCTATGAACTGCTCCGCGACGAGACGGAAGACTCCGTGGAACTGCAGGCCATCCTGCGCAATGCGCACAAGCAATTCGAGGAAATCGCCAAGATGTCACCGGCGCTCTCCGACCAGGTCAAAATCGCCGCGCTAAACACCGAACACCCCGGCCATTTCGCCGACCTCATCGCCGGGAATTTGAACCTCAGCCTGGAAGATCGTCAAAAACTGCTGGAGACCATCTCCGTCCGCGAGCGCCTGCAAAAATTACTGCCCATGCTCAATCGCGAGCATGAGGTGCTCACGCTCAGCTCCAAAATCCAGAACGACGTCGCATCGTCCATTGCCAAAACGCAACGCGACTTTTTCCTGCGTGAACAGATGCGTGCCATCCAGCGCGAACTGGGCGAAGGCGAACCCGGCAGCGGCGAAACCCGGTCGTTGCGGGAAAAAATCGACTCAACGCCGATGCCCGACGAGGCCCGCAAGGGCGCCTTGCTGGAATTGGAGCGTCTGCAACTGACGCCGCCCGCCGCCGCCGAATATGCGGTCGCGCGCAATTACCTCGATTGGATCCTCAACCTGCCATGGGAAAAGGAGACCGAGGACAAGATTGATTTGAAGGAGGCTGAACGCATACTCGACGAACAGCATTATGGTTTGACGAAAATCAAGGAGCGCCTGCTGGAATTTCTCGCGGTCATCAAACGCCGGAAACAAATCAAAGGGCCGATTCTTTGTCTCGTCGGCCCGCCGGGGGTCGGCAAAACTTCGCTTGGCAAAAGTGTGGCTGATGCGCTGGGCCGCAAGTTCGCGCGCATCGCGCTCGGCGGCATGCGGGACGAAGCTGAGATCCGCGGCCACCGGCGGACGTACGTCGGCGCGATGCCCGGAAGAATCATCCAGACGCTGCGCCGCATCGAAAGCCGCAACCCGGTGATTTTGCTCGACGAACTGGACAAGGTCGGCGCGGATTTCCGCGGTGACCCGGCGGCGGCCCTGCTGGAAGTCCTGGACCCGGCGCAGAACCATACGTTCACCGACCATTACCTGGATCTGCAATTTGACCTCTCGCGCGTGCTGTTCGTCGCCACCGCCAACTGGCTGGAGCCGATTCATGCCGCGTTGCGCGACCGGCTGGAAGTCATTGAATTGCCCAGCTACACCGAATCGGAAAAACTGGAAATCGCCAAACGGTATCTGGTCCCCCGCCAGGTTGAAGAACATGGCCTCACCCGGCAGGACATCAAATTCACCGACTCGGCGCTGCGCAAACTCATCCGCGAATACACCCGCGAGGCCGGGGTGCGGCAGTTGGAACGCGAGATTGCCGCGCTCTCACGCAAGGCCGCGCGCAAGATTATTTCCCGCAACGGCGCGGCCGTGACGCTAAAACTCGACGCCAACGGTTTGAAGAATTACCTGGGCCACGCGCCCTTCGTTTCTGAAACGGCGGAGAAGATCACCGAATACGGCATCGCCACCGGCCTGGCCTGGACGCCGGTCGGCGGCGACATTTTGTTCATTGAAGCGACGCGGATGCGCGGCCGGGGCAATCTGCTGCTGACCGGTTCCCTGGGTGAAGTGATGAAGGAAAGCGCGCAAACGGCGGTCAGTTATTTGCGCAGCCAGGCCAAATTGCTCGACCTAGACTTGAACAATTACAACAAATTCGACATCCACATTCACGTACCGGCCGGCGCGACGCCCAAGGACGGACCGAGTGCGGGTGTGCCCCTCGTGGCGGCGCTGGCATCACTGCTCACCAAGCGGCTGGTCCATTCCCGCCTCGCCATGAGCGGCGAAATCAGCCTGCGCGGCCGGGTCCTGCGCGTCGGCGGCATCAAGGAAAAGGTGCTGGCCGCAGTGCGATTCGGAATGAAGGAAATCATCCTGCCCGAGCAAAACAAGTCGGACTGGCTGGATGTGCCGACCGAGGCGCGCTCAAGACTCAAAGTCCATTTCGTCCGGCACATTTCGGATGTTTTGCGGCTGGCGCTGGAACCAAGGTAAATTCTTCGTTCTTGCCTTCGTCCTCCTTCTTATCTTATCAAACTCAATTGAGCATGGATAAGAAGATGAGGATTTCCGCCATTGGTACATTCGTCTCGATTTTGCTGACTGCGACTGGCGCAACGGCGAAAATGACAAACGATTGGGCCGGGGTAGAAATCCAAGGCCGGAAACTCGCGCAGCAAATTCTGGAACAGCAGCCCACGGAAAACTTCACAAATACAGGTGTCTTGAAAATTCGCGAGGCAAACGGGAAAACTTCGGAGATCCCGATAGAATGCACCGCCATCATCACTGCTACGAATTGGTCTGCGGTTTACAAAGCCTTTTTTACGAATTTCACTGAAACTCTTACCGTCATCCACCCGGCCAATCAGTTGTTCCGGCAACTGAATGATGGTCCGGATGGTAAACCGAGTGGTCGTCCGGAAGGTAATCCCATTTATTTCGTCGGTACCATAAACGACCGTATTGAACCTTTCGACACGTATCAGCATGACTATGGCAAAACTGGCAATACTTTTGCGGGGTCAGATTTTTCCCTGGACGACTTGCGCTTGGAATTTCTCCACTGGCCGGAGCAGAAGATTTTAAAACACGAGATGCGGCGGGGCCGTTCGTGCCGGGTCCTGGAAAGCACAAACCCAAATCCTTCCCCGAACGGCTATTCGCGCGTGGTTTCGTGGATTGACAATGAGACGCTCGGCATCGTCCAGGCCGAGGCCTATGATGCGAAGGGGGAATTGCTGAAGGAATTTTATCCGAAATCGTTCAAAAAGGTGAACGGTCAATGGGAACTTCAGGAAATGGAAATCCGCAACGACCAGACCGGCTCGCGCACCCGGCTGGAGTTTGATCTGAACCAGCCGGATTGAACCTGGGAATAAGTCATCAATAAGTCATCCCGGCGGGCGCTTGACTTTGGCGGACCGGCGGCCCAGGCTCGCGGCCTCAGTATGAGCGTGATGTTTCGCTTCAAACTTTTGGTGATTTGCGCCGGTTGTCTTT